>JAIMBI010000025.1 GCA_023565505.1 Actinomycetes bacterium
CGGGACGCCCGGGGCCGGGCCGCCGCGGGCCCGGCCCCGGGCGGGTGGCGGGCATGCCTGCCGCCGCCGGCCGGAGCGCCCGCCTCCCCCCGGCCGACGGGTTTCCGGCCGGGGTCCGGCGACCGGCCTTCCGCCCGCGCCGGGAGCAGTCTACGGCAGCATGCGGGCGGCGAACGCCCCGATCTCCTCGATCGCCCGGCGCGCCTCCGGGACTTCGGCGGCGAAGGAATGGAACACGTGCCACATGTCATCCCAGACGGCGAGGGTAACGTCCACGCCGGCCGCCCGGGCGCGCTCGGCGAGGCGGGTGGAGTCGTCCAGCAGACACTCGTCGCGCCCCACGTGCACCAGGAGCGGCGGCAGCCCCCGGAGGTCGGCGTAGAGCGGGGACGCCAGCGGGTGCCGGGGATCCGTGGCACCCAGGTAAAGCGCCGGTGCGCGACGGATCCCCTCCGGGTCCAGCCAGGGGTCCGCGGCGGCGCGCGTCTTGAGCGACGGCCCGGTACACGCCAAGTCGGTCCACGGCGACAGCAGCACGGCGGCTTGAGGCAGGGGATCGCCGGCATCCCGGAGCACGACCAGCATGGCGACCGTGAGGCCTCCGCCGGCGGAGTCGCCGCCGACGAGCAGACGCGACGGGTCCGTGCCTTGGGCCAGGAGGCCCCGGTACGCGGCGACCGCGTCGTGCACGGCGGCGGGAAACCGGTGCTCGGGGGCCAGGCGGTACTCCGCGAGGAGCACCCGCGCACCCGCCGCGCGGGAGAGGCGCGCAGCCAGGTCGCGGTGGGACGCCGCGCTGCCCATGTAATAGGCGCCGCCGTGGAAGTACAGGAACGTGCGGTCGGGGCGGGCCGCCGCGGCGACCACCCATTCGGCGGGCACGCCCCCCACGGCGGTCCGCGTCACCCGGACATCGGCCGGCAGCGGAAGGTTGGCCGCCATGGCTTCCAACGCGCGGCGCTGCTCGGCCAGGGACGGGCTCGGACCGGCCCGGGCGGCGGCTTTCATCTGCGCTAAGCGGGCCCGGACGGCGAGGCTTTCGGGACTGGGCACGGGGATCCTCCTCTCCGGCATCGGGATGCGGACAGTCGCTGTCGGACGGACGCCCGGCACGGCGTCCGGGGCTGAGCTCACCGTACCATCCCCGAAGTGCGCCGTAAACGCGCCGGCCGGCGGGCAGTCGCCTCCGCCGCGGCCGTCGTCCGGCATCGGAACCGAGATCGCCCACCGGGGCGAGCCGGCGCGCAAAGGGGCGCGCGGCGCGCGCGGGCCGACCGGAGGGGCGCCCAGGTCCGCTCAAGCCGGGGCGGAAGCCCTCGGAGCGAACGGCCCGGGTTGCCCGGCGGCGAAGACCTGTCTTACATGGATCCGCAGGGTCGGCGCTACCGGGCCACGACGATAAGGGTCCGGCGAGACGAGCGCGGCGTGGGCCGGCGGGAGGTGACGGGGCGGATGGTCGACGAAGGGCGGCGCCGGGTCGTCGTCGCCCACGTGCGGCCCGACGTGGAGGGGGGCCGGTTCCCCGCCAAGGGGATCGTGGGGCGACCGGTCCGCGTGGAGGCTGACCTCTTGGCCGACGGGCATGACCTCGTCACAGGGGTTTTGGAGTGGCAGGGCCCGGACGCGGAGGGGTGGCAGGCGGTACCGCTCGTCGAGGACGGCGACGACCGTTGGCACGCCGAGTTCGTGCCGGATCGGATCGGCCGTTGGCGGTTCCGGATTGTGGGGTGGGTGGACCGTTTCGGGACGTTCCGGCGCGACTGGGCGGCCCGCCGGGAGGCCGGGCAGCTGACCGAGGCGGACCGAGCGGCCGGCGTAGCCCTCCTGACCGATCTGGCGCGCGGGAGCGACGACGCCGCGGCGGCCGAGGCCCTCCGGCATTGGGCCCGGACCCTGGCCGCGGCGGAAGGACTCGAGGCCGCCTCCGCCGTCGTCTTCGCGGACGAGTTGGCGCAGGCGGTCCGCCGGGGGGACCCCCGGCGGTTCGCGACGGTGCTGGACCCGCCCCGCGAGGTGGTGGTCGACCCGGAGATCGCCCTGGTCGGCGCCTGGTACGAGATGTTCCCGCGCTCCGCGAGCCCCGACCCCGGCCGCCCTGGGACCCTCGCCGACGTCGTCGCGCGCCTGGACTACGTGGCCGGGATGGGGTTCGACGTGCTGTACCTGCCGCCTATCCATCCGATCGGCCACACGCGGCGCAAGGGGCGGAACGACGCGCCCGAGGCGGGGCCGGAGGACCCGGGGAGCCCTTGGGCCGTCGGCTCGGAGGCCGGCGGCCACGATGCCGTCGACCCCCGGCTGGGCACGCTGGAGGACTTCGACCGGCTGGTGCGCGAGGCGGCGGCGCGAGGGATCCGCGTGGCCATGGACCTGGCTTTCCAGTGCTCCCCGGATCATCCCTACGTGCGCACCCATCCCGAGTGGTTCCGGCACCGTCCCGACGGCAGCATCCGGCACGCCGAGAATCCGCCCAAGCAGTACGAGGACATCTACCCGCTGGACTTCGAGACGCCGGCATGGCCGGCGTTGTGGCAGGAACTCAAGCGTGTGGTCGAGTTCTGGATCGCGCGGGGCATCCGCATCTTCCGGGTGGACAATCCCCACACCAAGCCGTTCCCCTTCTGGGAGTGGCTCATCGGGGAGATCAAGCGCCGGCACCCCGACGTGATCTTCCTGGCCGAGGCCTTCACGCGGCCGAAGGTGATGTACCGGCTGGCCCAACTCGGGTTCTCCCAGTCGTACACGTATTTCACCTGGCGGCACGACGCCCGGGAGATCGCGGACTACGTGCGCGAACTGACGAGTCCGCCGGTGGTCGACTTCTTCCGGCCCAACTTCTGGCCCAACACGCCCGACATCCTGGCCCGGGATCTGCGCGAAGGAGGACGGCCGGCGTTCATCGGTCGCCTGGTGCTGGCCGCCACCCTGTCGGCCAGCTACGGCATCTACGGGCCCGCTTTCGAACTCATGGAGCGACAGCCGCGGGAACCGGGATCCGAGGAATACCAGGACTCGGAGAAGTACACCGTCCGGCACTGGGACATCGGGCGGGCCGACAGCCTGGCGCCGCTCGTCGCGCGCATCAACGCCATCCGGCGGGAGAATCCCGCCCTGGCGGACAACACGTCCGTCGTCTTCCATCCCCTCGACAACCCGGCGTTCATCGCCTACAGCAAGCACGACGCAACCCGGTCCAACATCATCCTGGTCGTGGTCAACCTGGACTGGCACCGCACCCAGGCGGGGTGGGTCGACGTGCAGCTTGAGGCGTGGGGCTGGCCGGACGATCGCCGGTACACCGTTCACGATCTCCTGACCGGCGCCCGCTACGCGTGGCAGGGCCGGCATAATTATGTTGAGTTGAATCCCGACCGACTGCCCGCCCACGTGTTCCGCGTCGAGCCGTGACGCCGGACGGAGACGGGATTGCAGACTTGGGTGACGCGAAAGAGGAGTGACTCGTGGCTCGTCGGCTTTCCGTGGAAACCGTTCGCGCCGCCGGGGCCACCGACGCGGACTGGTACAAGGACGCGGTCATCTACGAACTGCATGTAAGGACGTTCTTCGACAGCAACGACGACGGCGTCGGAGACTTCCGCGGACTGACCCAGAAACTCGGCTATCTCCACGACCTGGGGATCACGGCGGTCTGGCTCCTGCCGTTCTACCCCTCGCCCCTCCGGGACGACGGGTACGACATCGCCGACTACGTCAACGTGCATCCGCAATACGGCACGCTCCGGGACTTCCAGGTCTTTCTCCGGGAGGCCCACCGGCTGGGCATCAAGGTCATCACCGAGTTGGTGCTGAACCATACGTCCGACCAGCACCCCTGGTTCGAGCGGGCCCGCCGCGCCAAGCCCGGCAGCTACTGGCGCAAGTTCTACGTGTGGAGCGACACGCCGGACCGCTACGGCGACGCGCGGATCCTCTTCCCGGACTTCGAGCGGTCCAACTGGACCTGGGACCCGGTGGCCCAGGCCTACTACTGGCACCGCTTCTACGCCCACCAGCCCGACTTGAACTACGACCATCCCCCCGTGCAGCGGGCCATCCTGAAGGCCGTCGACTTCTGGCTCGGGATGGGCGTGGACGGCCTCCGCCTCGACGCGGTGCCGTATCTCTACGAGCGCGAGGGGACGACCTGCGAGAACCTGCCGGAGACCCACGCGTTCCTCAAGCGGCTTCGGGCCCACATCGACGCCAAGTTCCCCCACCGCATGCTCCTGGCCGAGGCCAACCAGTGGCCCGAGGACGCGGTGGCGTACTTCGGGGCGGGCGACGAGTGCCACATGGCGTTCCACTTCCCGCTGATGCCGCGGATGTTCCTGGCCCTGTACCTGGAAGACCGTTATCCCATCCTGGACATCCTCGAGCAGACGCCGCCGATTCCGGCCTCCTGCCAGTGGGCCCTGTTCCTGCGCAACCACGACGAGCTGACCTTGGAGATGGTCACGGAGCAGGAGCGGGACTTCATGTACCAGGTGTACGGGACGGACCCGCGCTCGCGCATCAACCTCGGGATCCGGCGCCGGCTCGCCCCGCTGCTCAACAACAACCGGCGGCGGATCGAGCTGTTGCACGGGATCCTGTTCGCCCTGCCGGGGACCCCGGTCATCTACTACGGCAACGAGATCGGCATGGGGGACAACATCTACCTTGGCGACCGCGACGGTGTCCGGACGCCGTTCCAATGGAGCGCCGAGCGCAACGCGGGCTTCTCCCGGGCCAACCCGCAGAAGCTGTGCCTGCCCGTCGTGACCGACCCGGAATACCACTACCAGGCGGTCAACGTCGAGGCCCAGCAGAACAATCCCCACTCGTTGTGGTGGTGGATGAAGCGGCTCATCGCGCTCCGCAAGCGCGTCCGGGCCTTCGGGCGAGGCGACCTGGAACTCCTCCACCCCGACAACCCGCGCATCCTGGCCTTCATCCGCCGCTACGGCGAGGAGATCATCCTGGTCGTCGCCAACCTGTCGCGGTTCGCCCAGGCCGCCGAGTTGGACCTGCGCCGATACGCGGGACGGGTGCCGGTGGAGTTGTTTGGTCGGACGCCGTTCCCGCCGGTGGGGGAACGGCCGTACTTCCTGACCCTGGGGCCCCACAGCTTCTACTACTTCGCGTTGGAGGCGGACCGGGCGCCGGTGGAGATCCGGGAGGCGGAGGCGACGGTGCCCGCGGTGACCGTGGAGGCCGACTGGCGCGAGCTGTTCCAGGTCGTCGAGCGCCGGGCGGCGTTGGAGGACGCCCTCGGCCGCTACGTGGCCGGAGCCCGGTGGTACGGGGGACGGACCCGCCGGCGGACGGCGAGCCATCTCGAGGTCGTGGTTCCGGTCACTCCCCGGCACGCGTTGGCCCTGGTCCGGGTTACGTACGCCGGTGGGGGCGAGGAGACCTACCAAGTCCCCCTCGTCTTCCGCCCGGAGGGCGCCGAGCCGCCGGGCGGGGGCGTCGTGCTCCGCGTGCGGGGGCCGGCCGGAGCGGCGGGCGTGGTGGCCGACGCGGCCGAGGATCCGGAGTGGGCCCGCCTGGTGCTGGAAGCGCTCGGTCGCCGCCGGCGCTGGCGCAACGGCGAGGGGATGGTGGTCCCGGTGCCGACGGCGGCCTTCCGCTCCCACCGGACGACGGGCGACTGGAGCGTCACGCCCCTCGGACGGGACCATACCCACACGGCCTGGCTGTACGGCGACCGGGCGCTTTGGAAGCTCTACCGGCGGGTGGAGCCGGGCGCCAACCCCGAGTGGGAGATGGGCGCGTTCCTCACGGCCCACGGGTTCGACCGGACCCCGGCGGTGCTGGGAACGCTGGAGTACCGCTCCGAGGCCGCGGGACCCGTGATCCTGGGCGTCCTGCAGGCCTACGTGCCCAACGAGGGCGACGCCTGGCAGTTCACCCGGGATCACCTGCGGCGGTTCCTGGAGCATGCGTTGGCCCGGCATCCCGGCGGTCCGCCGGAGGGACGCTGGGCGGAGGCGGCCGAGCAGGCCCTGGCCCCCTACCTAGCGGCAGTCCGCCTCCTGGGTCGGCGGACCGCGGAACTCCACCGCTGCCTGGCCTCGGAGGCGACGGACCCCGCCTTCGCGCCGGAGCCGTTCACCCCCTTCTATCTCCGGGACCTGTACCAGTCCATGCGGGCGCTGGCCACACGGACTCTGGACGCCCTCCGCCGGCGGCTGGGCGACCTGGGGGAGTCGGAACGGGCCGTCGCGGAGGAGGTGCTGGCGCACCAAGGGGCCATCCTCGAGACCTTTCGGCGCACGTTCAGCGGTCCGATGGCCGGCTGCCGGATCCGGCTTCACGGCGACCTGCACCTGGGCCAGGTCCTGTACACGGGCAAGGACTTCGTGTTCATCGACTTCGAGGGGGAGCCGCGCCGGCGGCTGTCCGAGCGCCGGATCAAGGGGTCCCCGCTCAGGGACGTGGCGGCCATGGTGCGGTCCTTCCACTATGCGGCCGAGGCCGAGTGGGAGCGGGCGCCGGACGTCGGTGAACCGGCCGCGGTGCGGCGCTGGCTCGACGCCTGGTTCGCGGAGGTGGCCACCGCCTTCGTCACCGGTTACCGCGACGCGCTCGGCGACGGGGAGCTCGTGCCCGCGGGCGGGGGGTTCGAGCCCCTGCTCAAGGTGTACATGTTGGAGAAGAGCCTGTACGAGCTGCAGTACGAGATGGAACACCGGCCCGGGTGGATCGGGGTGCCGCTCCGGGGCGTCCAGAGCCTGCTGCCAGGCCCCGGTCCTGGCGACCGGAGGTGAACCGCGGCACGCCGGGCGGAAGCGTTCCCGGGCCAGTCCGAGGCGCACCGGCGGCGGCTACGCTGCCTGTACCGGGTGTCGGGCGCGTATCCGGCGCCCGAGCGGAGAGTCGCAGTGAGTCGTGTGGGGTCACGGTGGTCCGGGATGCCCGCAGCGGGGCCGGCGGCGGCGTCCGGGGCCTGATCCGTCCTCGGCACGGCCGGGAGTAGTGGACGGCCGCCCGGACGCCGGGTCGGGCCCGGCGAAAGCCGTGGCTCGTGTCGACCCCGTGCACCCGTGGGCGCTCGAGGAGGCGGAGCGGCCCAACACACCGCGAGCCGGCCCGTGGGCTGCCCGGCTGCGCGGAGGCCGTGGGGTTCGCCCACGTCGAGTCCCGCGGCCATGGCGCACCCCATGTCATGTACGGGTCCTTGGGGGTACCCGACCACCCGGTACTATGTCCCGGCCGGCCGCTACGGCGCGCGGCAGGACTTCCCGGCCCCGTGGGCGGCGTGCACCAGCGCGGCATCGGTGTCGTCCTCCCCGGCGTGTCCTTGAAGCTTCCGGACTTTCCCTGCGGGCTGGTCGGGTTCTACGGCACCCCTCCTCCACGAGCACGCGGGTCCGCGCCTGGCTGGAGCGTCATGCCGGACAGCCCGATCACCCACCACGCGTCGTCCGGCGATGCGGTTCGGGCTGACGTGTACCGCGCCGACGCCCTGCCGGTGGATGCGGTGGCCTCGATGCCATGCCCGGGACTGCGCTCGCCCGGCGGGCTGATGGCTGCCGAGCGGGTACGGCGGCCGAAGAGTCCCGGGCGGGCGTTTTGCTCCAGGCGTTGAACGGCGACGTCCCCCGGCCGTGCGGGGCCGGAGACCTGCGCCGAGGACTCCGCCGCCCGAGGGCCGGGCGGGGCGGGCCGCGTGGGCTTCGGAATGCGAGGGGTCGGGGAGGGATGCACGACACGCGCCGGTTCCTGGGCCGGAAACCCGTCCACCGCCGTGTCGGCGCGGGGAGCTGCTTCATGCTGCGTCGTCGCAAGACGCGGTCGTGCACGGCACGGGGGTCGCTTCTGGCCGGGCTGCCGGCGGGAGCCGTGGCAGCGGCGCGTCGCCCTGCGCCTCCTGCGTACACGGACACCCCGCCGGGCAAGACGCTCCTGGTCCTGGGCGACGAGTTCGGGCAGGGGCCCGAGCAGGCGGACGACACCGCTCTCGAGGGGGATCTCCGGGGATCCCGCCTGTCTGGCATCTCGCGTTGGCACAGGAGCCGAACCGCCCGTACGGGCCCAACGGCCCTCTCCCGACGGGACTTCGACCGCCTGGGGTTCTCGCGGTGGGACACCGACCTGAGCGTGGCGAGCGATGGTCGGCCCGCCCGGGAAGAGTGGTAGGTCGTGGTGGTGCCGACCGCGGTGCGCGTACTCGGCTACGGGTACCGGGTGGGACTGCCCGCACCGGGGTGCCGGCGCGAACCGTTGGCCGTGTGCGGCGGCTCCAATGTCGGCGACCCGGGCGGCGTGACGGCCGAACCGGTGGCGTGGCACGCTCTGTCCTGGTGCGCGCCCCTCATCCTCCGGCCCCCCCGGGGGCGGGTGCCGGGGGTCCGCCCGTCGACCGGGCCCTCACGACGTCGAGCCAACGTTGCGCGAGATGGCGCGCGGTACGGCGCCAGGCCGCTTCCTCGCGGCGCATGGCCGTGAGGAGCGGGCCCAGCGCGTCGGCACCGTGGGCTTGTTGCAGCGCCGCCGCGTAGGGCGGCAGCTCCGCCCACGCGCGGGCGGCATCGGCTCCGACCTCGAAGTGGCACTGGATGCCCCAGGCGGCGGAACCCCAGCGAAACACCTGGTGCGCGTAGCTGGCGGAGCCAGCGAGCAGGACCGCCCCGGGGGGCAGGGAGAAGGTGTCGCCGTGCCAATGGAAGGCCGACAGGGAACCGGGAAGCCCGGCGAACAACGGATCCCGCTCGGCTTCCGGCGTCAGGGCCACGGGGGCGATACCGACCTCCGGCGCAGGTCCGGGGTACACGCTGCCGCCCAGGGCCAGGGCCAGGAGTTGAGCCCCCAGACAGACCCCGAGGAACGGACGGCCGGCTTCCACAGCGGCGCGGATCCACGCTCGCTCGCCCCGGAGCCAGCTGTAACGGTCGTCGTCCGTGGCGCTCATCGGGCCGCCCAGCACGACGATGCCGTCGAGCGCGTGCCAGTCGGGAAGGCGGGGATGGTCGGCAACGACCACCGGGACCGTGTCGACTCCGGCCTCGGTCAGGACGTCGCCGTAAGTCCCGGCGGTTTCGACCGTTATGTGCTGGACGATGCCGACGCGCATCCGCCGTCCTCCCCGTCGCCCCGCCTGGTCCCCGTCGGGGGGCCGCCGTTGGCCTTGGGATCCGTCGGCATCCATGATGAGTGAGGGGGAAGAGATTGGCAAGCGCAAACCGGGCCGCTGGCATCGACGCGGTGCTGTTCGACTGGGACGGCACGCTCATGGACACCTGGCTGTTGGTGGAAGCCAGCTACCGCTACGCGTTGGGGGCGATCGGGCGGGCGTACGACCGCCCCCTGACGTGGTACGTCACCCGGCGCCTCGGCGAGGTCTTCGGCGACGACGCTGACGGTCGTCGAGGCCAGGAACTCTACCGGTCCTACTATCTCGAGCACTCGCCGGAGATGGCCCGACCCTTTCCCGGCCTTGACACGGCGCTGCGCCGGCTCCGGACCCGGGGCGTCCGGGTGGGCATCGTGACCAACAAGGAGCGGCGGCGCCTGGACGCTGAACTCGACCGCTCGGGGTTCGCGCCGTGGGTGGACTTCGTCGTGACGACCGAAGAGACGCTGGCGCGCAAGCCGGAGGCGGATCCGCTGGTGTGGGCCACGGTCCGCTACGGACTCGGCCCCGCGGTCTACGTGGGAGACAGTCCGGTGGACCTCACGGCCGGTCGCCTCGCGGGGATGAAGCCGGTGGCGGTCGGATGGAGCCGGTTCGACCGGTCGCTGTTGGAGCGCCGCCGCCCCTGGCGCTGGGCCCCGACACCGGAAGATGTCGTCAAGGTTCTCGACGACCCGGCGGCCGACGCCGATCCCGGGAGCCCCAGCCAGCCGCCGGTCTCCGTCTACGTGACGGTGGGGGGGCGGACCCGGCCTGGGGTGCTCCTCGGCCGGGTGCCGGAGCGCGTGCGCGGGTGGGACCGGCAGGAACCGACCTGGGTCGGCGGGGACGGGCCGGCGGGATTGGCGGTGCGCATGTGGACGGTCCTGGGCGGGTCGGGCTGGGTGCCGCCTGACCGCGGGATGCCCCGGCCCGACGTGGCCGTGCTGCGCGAGCCGGAGGACGGGAAGTGGAATGCCGACCGGGAGCTGGCGGCGTGGCAGCAGCTTTGGGCAGGGACGGGCACGGTTGCGGCGTTCGAGCCTACCCGGAGCACGGTGGCCGAAATGCTCGACCGCCTGGACGAACGGGACGGTCTCGGCCTCTGTTTGGACACGGCCCGTCTGGCCCGCACGGAATATGATGTGGCCGACGCGGTCGCGGCGGCGGGGGAATACGTCACCGTGCTGCGGATCCGGGACGCTAACGGGCTGGCGCCCGGATGGGGGCCGCTCGACTGGGACCGGATCCAAAGAGCGTGGCGCGGGCTTCCGCAGCTCAGGGCCCTGGTGCTGGACTGCGCCTGGCGGCCCAACTTCGCTGCCGCCTGGGACCGTGCCGCCCGCTGGATCCCGGGCGCCGGCGACCAGCCAGGGGGATGAGAGGCAAGACGCGGCGAACGGGGACCCAGCCACCGTTGCCCATCCCCACGACTGTCGTCAACATCGGCGTGTGCAGCATGTTGCGGGCCGCCTGCCGGCGGCTAAGGCGGCCTGTCTCCATACCGGTCGGCCTCGCCCGCGCTGCGGCCGCCTGTCGGCTGACGACACGACGGAACCGGACCGGGCGGCGGTCGCGGTCGCCGAACGTATCACCGATCCGTCGACTGTTCAGGGTGGCCGACGGGAACGCAAAGGATGGTACGGCCTACCAAGTACGCGTCTTCCGCGATGCATGTGCCCCCGAGCGATGGACTCTACGCCTGGACGACAAGACTTCCGTACATGCCGTGCTCGGCGTGTCCGGGTACCGTGCAGAGGTAGGTATACCGGCCCGATGACGTTGCAATGAACGAGGCATCGACCACCTGCATGGCATTTCCAGACGAGGGGCCGAGGACAGGGGTCAATGCGCCCGGAAAGGCGAGCGCCGCCTGCATCATCGCTCCATAGGCAAAGGGCGGCATCGCGGGTGTCACGACGAAGTTATGAGACATGTCGGGATCCGCGTTGACAAAAGTAACGTGAATGGTGGCCCCCTTGGGAACGACGATCGTTGGATTAACAAGTCCCGCGATGCGGAACGTTTCGTCCTTCTGGCCCATTGGGCTGCCGACGACGTCAAGCTGCACCTTGCGGACCGTAAAAAGAATCCGGTTTCGCGCCTGGTCGACCGATGCCCCTGCCGGGATTGCGTTGCCCATGCGTGCCGTGGCCGCCGCAGTGACCGTACGGCCGGTTCCATTGACGTTGCTGCCCGGCACGCCCCCGTAGAAACCCCCCATCATGCTGGATCCATAGCCGACGCCGTGTCCGGTGTCGGGCAATCCGGGCATCATGCCGAGAGGCCAGCCGAAAGAACCCGCCGATCCCGCTGACGGTTGACCGGCCACACTCGTCGAGCCTGCGCCGAAGAGGAACCCCGCCATGCCGAGTCCGGCGGCGAGGGCGATGCCTGCCCATATCCCGGAGTACCTGACCACTTCCGCCTTACTCCTTTCGATCCTGCGTTCGCTGGCGGTTTACAGGGGCGACGGCAGAGACAGACCAGCTGCATGCCGTGCTGAGG
The DNA here is from genome assembly GCA_023565505.1 of Actinomycetes bacterium. Classification (GTDB taxonomy): domain Bacteria; phylum Bacillota; class Sulfobacillia; order Sulfobacillales; family JAIMBI01; genus JAIMBI01. The sequence goes on from JAIMBI010000025.1 coordinate 11,606, forward strand.
TTCGCCTTGACTGCGGGCACCGCGCGCACGCGTCTCGGCCGGCCATTGATGGTCAGCCGATACCGTCTCGAGCGATACACGTCCGGGAACGGCTGCGATACAAAGCCCCCCACGTCGTGCGCGAGCACCGAGGGGGGATCCTTCCACCTTGATGACGCTACTGCGGCGCAACAGTGACGCTGCCAATCATATACCCTTGGTGCGCCATGGACCATCCGCCGTTGGACATGTCACACGGGTCCACACACTCAAACGTAAACGTACCAGCCCGGTTGGCAACAAATGTGAAGTGGGTAACGCCCGGCTCTCCGTTCTTGGGGCTGGGATTCAGTTGTTCATTCACGCCAAGAGCTGAGCTGGTAAAGGAGTGCTTCATGTTGTCGTAGTTGTAGACCGTGACGTCCACCTGCTGGCCTTGCGTCACCCGCAAAGTGGCCGGGCTAAACGCATCGTGCAACTTGCCGTCGGGCCCGAGTTTCATCCCGGGCAGGATCGTAATCACCCGATAGGCGGTGGGCATACTCTGTTGGCTCCGCTGTGTCGGCGACCGCACCGAGGTGGCGGCCGCCGGATGCGGAGACGCACTACCCGATGACTGGCCCGTGCCGCAGCCGGCGATGCCCGCGACGGCCAGAGTGGCAAGGCTGGCCCCGACGACGGCCCGGATGCGTGAATTCGTTGGTATCCGCATCGTGGATCCCTCCCGCCGGATGAACCGCTGGTCTGAGTACGAACGCCCCGGGACGCATGACCTTTCTCGGCTTCGAGCGTAGCCGTATGGCCTTCCCGTACTCTACGGAAGAAGGGCGCAACCGAGAGGGCCCGGACGTAGACCGCCTATTGGACCTTCGGGCTGCGTCTCGCGGCCGTCCGGACGAAGGCAATGGACCGCCTGGCCGAGGGCCTCGGAGGGCAACCGCCGAGACTTGGCAGACGACTCGCGGGCCGAACGCGGAGCCAGGTCAACTCGAAACCGGCGTCGGTGTAAGGGACGACCGGCGTAGGTCGTCTGGTCTTGACGGACCCTGTCCAACCAGTTAACATCCAGGTAGATCCCATCCCCCCCGGGGGGTGGGGAGGGGGGTCCCCGGTGGGGGGACACGCGGCGTAGGGTCTGGAAGTAGCAGCGAGATGCCGCTCTCCGGTTTCGGGCACCTCGAAGCCGTCGAGACCCTGGTCGAACCGCAAAGGGGATTGCATCGACGTGTATGAGGCAATTGGCGGCGGTCTAGGCGAGTCTGGAGGCGGTCCGACAGACTTGGTGAAAACCAGCTGCCCGCCTTGGCGCCGATACCCTCCCTGGGGGTGTTGGCGGACCGCCGACCGGGAAAACCGGTCGTCGTGGCTCGATACCATGGGCATGCTGGCTTCAAAGGACCACGGGGTCCCCGGAGTGAGTTCCTGGTGCATGGTCTGTCGTGGGGGAGTACCGTGGACCTCCGGAAGCCATCTTACCGGCGTCCCCACTGACGGGTCGTTACAAGGAGGAGGAACATGGCCAACCCGGTGCGGACACCAGCAGACGAAGCCAAGCAGCCGGCGAAGATTCAGGTCGGCATCAGCGGCATGACGTGCGCCAGCTGCGCCTTGCGTATTGAAAAAGGGGTGAGCCGCCTCGCCGGCGTCCAGGCGGTCCACGTCAACTTCGGGACCGAGAAAGCCACTGTCACATTTGACCCGGATGCCGTCGACCCGGGGCTCATTGTGGAGAAGATTCAGGATATAGGGTACAAGGCCATCACCGACACCATTCGGCTCAAGACGGTGGACCCGCTCGATGATGCGACGGCCAGCGGACTGACTTCCCGCGTCAGCCGGTTGCCCGGGGTCATTGGCGCGCGCTACGAAGCCTCATCGCATTCTTGGGTCGTCACGTATCTGCCCGAGACGGTGGCGCCCGGCGACATCCGGCGGCGGTTGAAGGAATGGGGCTACCCGACCGAGGATTTGAGTGCCCAGCGAGATGCGGCGCAAGAAGCGCGCCAGCGCGAGATTCGCCGCTGGCTGAGCCGGTTCCTCGTGGGGGCAGTGTTTTCGCTGCCGTTGGCCATCTGGTTGCTGTCGAGCATCGTGGGCCATCCGGTGCTGGCCAATCCGTGGCTGCAGTGGGGCTTGGCCACGGTGGTCCAGGCGTACGTCGGGGGCTTTTACTATGTGGACTCCTACCACAATCTCAAAAATCGAAACGCCAACATGTCGGTCCTGGTGGCTCTGGGCACCACCGCGGCCTACCTGCTGAGTGCCGGGCTGGTGCTGACCGGGTCGCGACAAGAGACCTACTTTGACGACAGCGCCATCGTGTTGACGCTCATCACCCTGGGGAAATACATCGAAGCCCGTGCCAAGGGCGCGACCTCGTCCGCCATCAAGCAGCTCATGGGGCTTCAGCCCCGTGATGCCCATGCGGTGGTGGACGGGGTGGAGCGGGATATTCCCCTGGACGAGGTCGAACCGGGCATGGAACTTGTAATCCGGCCGGGGGAGCGGGTCCCGACCGACGGGGTGGTCATCTCCGGCCGAAGCCAAGTCGATGAATCCATGCTCACCGGGGAGCCGCTGCCGCTAACGAAACAGCCCGGCGACGCGGTGGTGGGAGGGACCCTGAACCAGGCCGGGATGCTGCGCATCAAGGCGACCAGGGTGGGCCGGGAGACTGCGTTGGCGCAGATCGTGGCAGTGGTCGAGGCCGCCCAGGCCCAGAAGGCCCCGATCGAAGGTTTGGCGGACCGCGTATCGGCCGTCTTTGTCCCGATTGTCATTGGGGTGGCCGTGGTCACCTTTGGGCTGTGGTGGCTCCTCACCGGCCAAATCCTACACGGCCTGTTGGCGGCCGTGGCGGTCTTGGTCGTCGCGTGCCCTTGTGCCTTGGGCTTGGCGACGCCTACCGCGATTACGGCCGGAGTGGGGGTGGGCGCCAAACGCGGACTGCTCATCCGTGGCGGCGAGTATCTGGAGACGGCGGCCCGCATCAACACCGTGGTGGTCGATAAGACCGGTACCGTGACCCGCGGAAAGCCGGCCGTCACTGACGTGCTTGTGCATCCCCACCCCAACGTGAGCGATGCGGATGCCCTTCTCGCCTGGGCTGCAGCCGTGGAGGCGGCTTCGGAACACCCGTTGGGCCGAGCGGTGGTGGCCGCCGCCCGGGATCGTGGGTTGACGCTCCCCGATGCGGTGGACTTCCGAGCCGATCCCGGCCGCGGCGTCACGGCGCAGGTGGCCGGTCACCGCGTGACGGTCGGCAGCGGACGTGCGCTTGAGGAGATGGGCGTGAGCGTCTCGGTTCTGGCGGACGAGGCTGCGAGACTGGAGCGCGATGGCAAGACCCCGTTGTATGTCGCCGTCGACGGCCAAGCGGCGGGTCTCGTGGCCGTGGCCGACCCCATCAAGGACACGTCCGCGGAAGCGTTGGCCGCCTTGGCCGAGGACGGGATCGAGGTCTATTTGCTGACCGGTGATACCCGACGGGTGGCCGAGGCCGTGGCCCGCCAGGTGGGGCTGGCGCCCGAGCGGGTGCGCGCCGAGGTGCTGCCGACCCAGAAAGCCGAGGTCGTGAAGGCTTTGCGCCAACAGGGGCGGCGGGTGGCCATGGTCGGCGACGGCATCAACGATGCGCCGGCGTTGGCGACGGCCGACCTCGGGATCGCCATTGGCACCGGCACCGACGTGGCGATCGCCGCAGCAGGCATCACCCTCATGAGCGGCGACTTGCGCGGGGTGCCTGCTGCTTTGCGCCTGTCCAAACAGACGCTCACCAAAATTCGCCAGAATCTGTTTTGGGCTTTCTTTTACAACGTGATCCTCATTCCCGTGGCGGCCGTTGGCTGGCTGGCGCCGGTCCTGTCCGGCGGCGCGATGGCGATCTCGTCCATCCTGGTGACCGGCAACTCGGCGTTGTTGAACCGCTTCAATCCCTTCGCGGGGCTGACGCGCACGGAGGAGAAGTGGGCCGCCGAACTGGCGGCGGCGGACGCCGAGGGACCGACGGCCGCCGAGGGGTCCGCCACGGCGGTGGATCCGGTGTGCGGCATGACCGTGACGGTCGGCCAGGAAGCCGGGCGGTGGACCCATGACGGGGTCACGTATTACTTCTGCGCCAAGAGCTGCCTGGAGGAGTTCCGCGAGAATCCGGACCGGTTCCTGCAGGGTGAGCGGAGGCCCATGGCGGGCGACGCCGCCACGGCGGTGGATCCGGTGTGCGGCATGACCGTGACGGTCGGCCAGGAAGCCGGGCGGGCGCTCTACCGCGGGAAGACCTACTACTTCTGCAACGCCCAGTGTCTCCGGGACTTTGAGGCGGATCCCGCGCGCTATGCGGAGGTAGAGCGAACCGCCGCGGCGCCACCCGACCACGGTGCGGTATTGGATCCAGTCTGCGGTATGACGGTTACCGCTGCGACGGCCGCGGGCCGGACAGAGTACCGCGGGCGGGTGTACGCCTTTTGCAACGTCAGTTGTCAAAAGGCGTTTGAGGCGGACCCCGAGCGGTACGTGAGCCATCCCGTATCCCGCTAAGAAAAAGGCGATCACCGCGAGGGTTCTGTGGAGCATTCGGGCGGGAGGGGGGGACGAGCAAAAAAGGAGGATGAGTGGATATGTGCGGATGCGGACACCATCAACATCAGGGACACGCCAATCATTATCATGGTCGCCGCGATGAAGAGGTCAGGCCGGAGAGCCTTTCTCAAGACCCTGTAACCGTGCTGAAGCTGAGGCTGGCCCAGGGCGCGATCACCGAAGAAGAATACCACCGTCTGTTGACGGTGCTGGGCCAATAGCGGATCAACCCACCGCGCAAGGGATAAGGAGGTTGCACCCAGTGGACCACATGCACCACCACACGCAAGAGGGGGTCCAGGATCCGGTGTGCCGGATGAATGTTACAGTATCCGAAACGACCCCGCGGAGCACGTACCACGGCAAAGACTATTATTTCTGTTGCCCGGCCTGCAAGGAGGCATTCGACAAGGATCCGGCCAAGTACGTGCAGTAAGGCTTCAGAGACGGCGACGAGGGCAGCGGGCGTAAGCCGGGTGCCCTCGTCGTTTAATTGGTGTCGGGTGGAGTGTCTCCACGCTGGGCCTGTGCACGGGGTGTAGCGACGCCCGCCCCAGGCGTGGCGCCACCCTAGGGAAGCAACCGGGGTGGCCGTGGTGACGGCCGTCCCTGACCCGGTAACCGCGGGAGCGCGGCGGGCCGTTCCGGCTTCAGTCGAAGCGTCCGTAGCGGCGCGAAACGCACCTGCGCGGCGAGCATAGGGGAAGCGGGCATCGTCGGCGTGGACATCGCCGGTGTCGGGCATCTCTGCCTACCGGTCCTACGATCTTGGGACCAGCGGCCCAACCAATTCGCGCGGCAAGATCCTACCACGCCTTGGGATAGTGCGCCAGCGTTGAGACAGGAGCCCGTTGTCGTTCCCGGCCGGACGGCTGCGGGCGGAAGGGAGTGAGGAACCGTGAAGTGGATCAACGAAGGGCCTTGGGACCGCGGTATCCGGATCGTGGTCGGCATCATCCTCCTGGCGGTCGGCCTGGCCTATCACCCGGCGCTGGCGTGGTTGTGGGACATCATCGGCGCCGTTCTCTCGGTCACCGGATTGGTCGGCTTCTGCCTTCTCTACCGGATCTTCGGCATCAACACGACGGGGGCCGAGCAACGCCGGACATCCGCCTGAGTGCACCCGCGTCCAACCGGCGCCGGCAATCCGGCGCCGGCCGAGAGCCGACCGCGCCGCCGCGGCATCCCCGGACGGCGTCGCGCCTGTCTCTCGGTACGCACGTAAAACCGGCTGCCCGCGCCATCAGGCTATCAGGCTTGGCCCCGTGGGGCGGGCGCGCTGACGCCGGACTGTCGTAGTTCCCCCTGGAGGGACAGGCAATCTGGAGCAGGCGGTCCCCCTCCTGCCCAGCCCCGGTGCCGATCTCGAAGATATCTGGAGGAGGATGATCCATGCCCTGCTATCTCGGACTCGATCGGCACAGACAGTGCGTGCACGGCTATTGGTTTCGGACTGGGCAAAAAGGGGCGCTTGCCGGTTCCCCCACACTCCCGCAGGGTGGCAACAATACTTGTCCCTGGTCACACCCGATCCCTGGGTCGCCCTCGAGGCCACCGGCCATGCGTTTTCGGTCTATGATCTCCTCGTGACGCGGGCCGGTCCCGGGGCGGTGGTGCCGCCGCTGCCGCTCCAACGCTTGGTCCCGGCCGGCACACCGACCGGGTCGACGCCGAACGCCTGGCGAAGATGCTCGCGCGGGGGACGCTATCCACGGTCTGGTTCCCCCCGGCGGAGATCCGCGTGGTCCGCGCCCTGCACCAGCAGGTTGAAGCCTGCACCCGGACGGCGCGTGCCGGGCAGAATCGGGCGAAGAGCGCGCGGCGGCGGCAGGGTTAGGCGGTGTCGGTATGGCTCACGGCCCACGGCGACGCCGTCGACGAGGCCGTTCGGATCTGGTGACCGGTGCACCGACCCTGGCCGAGCAAGCGACCGCCGAGGCGGACCGCTTGCGGGCCGAGATCCTCCGGCGTGTCCAGGACCGGCCGGAGCTCGCGTGGCTCCAGGCGAGGGGCCGTCGGTCGCGGTCGTCCTCGGGGCGATCCTCGGCGATGCCCAGCGATTTCCTGTGCGCTGCGCTTCGTGGCCACGGTCCCCCACTGACGTGGGGGACGACTTGGCCATCGACCGGGATCACCCCTGCTTCGCGGTGGCCCCGGGATCCATCATCCCAACACAAACTTAAGCCGGGCGGCCTCGGGGGTTTTAGGAGAGCCAGCGCTGGTGTTATCCTGCGGGGTGGTCTTCCACTCCGGCCGACGCGCTGCCTGGTCGCGCAAGCCGCCGTCGTCGCCGTCGCCACGCCGCGCCGACCAGGGCACCGGAAACGTTATGGGGGAGGGGTCAGCGTGTTCGTCGTCGCCAATCGCATCAGCGTCCCCAAGGGTCAGGAGGCGGCATTCGAGGCGCGGTTCCGCGGGCGCGCCCGGCTCGTGGATCAGGCGCCGGGGTTCGTGCGCCACGAGGTGCTACGTCCGCTCGAGGACGGTCGGCCGTACGTGGTCCTCACGCATTGGCGCGACCGGGCCAGCTTCGAGGCGTGGCTGGCCAGTCCCGCCTTCCGGGAGGCGCACCGGGACGCCGGCGGAGGGTCGGCCGCGTCCCCGGACACGGTCCTGGAGCTCTACGAGGTGGTGGACTCCACCGAACCCGGTTAGGCCGACCCAGGGGCGATCCACCGGTCTACCGCCGCTCGCCACGCCGCCCGGGCCTCGTCTTCGTGGAACTCCGCCGCCCGGGCCAGAGCCCGCGCGGCGAGCTCCGTGCGGACCCGCTCCCGGTAGAGCACCGTGCGGGCCGCTTCCGGCCAGACCTCGTCGCGTCCAGGGTCGACCAACAAGGCCGCGGTGCCCGCCACTTGGCGGGTCAGCGGCCCGTCGGCGGCCACGAGCGGAAGGCCCGCGGCGAGGACCGGGAGCCATTCGACGGGCCAAACGCCGTCGGGGCGGGCCGGCGCGAGGGCGAGGTCCGCTCCCAGCAGGACGCCGGCCCACAGGGCGTCGTCAAGCGGGGGCGTGAAGACCACCCGCTCGGCGAGTCCGAGACGGGCCACCACGGGAGCCAGCCCGGCGCGCCAGGGCAGCGACCCCGGCAGGACCAGTTCGCCGGAGGTCGCCAGGAGCCGGCGGGCGGTGTCCAATGCGCGGGTCAGCGCCCGACCGTCGTCGTACGGCCCGAGGTAGACGAGCCGCGGCCGCTCGTGCAGGCGGAGGTCCCGGCTGGCCCGGTGGACGAGGCGCGTGTCGCCGGGGGCGTAAAAGACGGTGGGGACGGGATAGGGGGCCGGCATCACGGCCGCCGCCGGGGCGGGCGAGGTGCGGAGCGCCTCGGCCGCTTCGGGCGTGAGGGCGAGGACCGCTCGGACGGTCGGCGGGATGCCCGTGGGAGGCGGCCCGGTGGGCACGAGAAGGGGCGCGCCGCGGGGTGGCCAGCCGATGTCCACCCAAGGGGCCGACCCTTTCCCGATCCGACGCCGGATCCGCGCGACGACCCCGCCCCGCGGGGGCGGTCCGCCGTCCAGGAGCGCGTCGAGCCACGCTGCCAGACGGCGTGCGCCGGGTTGGCGGACGGGGTCGACGAGCAGGCGCACGCGGCTCACGGCCGAAAGCTCCGGGCGGAGGGCCGTCCGACGGGGGCGGTTTGCGTTTGGGGACGGTCGGTGAACCAGAGGCGCGAGCTGTGGACGGCATCGGCGAAAAACAGCCACCGCTCGAGGAACGCGCCCGCCAGGACCGTCGCGGCGGCCCCGACCGTGACCGGCGGCAGCGGCGTCGAGAACGCGAGCAGCACGGAGCCGCCGACCAGCGCCACGAGGATCCCGGCCTTGAGCCGCCGCCGCACGGGGGCGGGCACGGCGGGCCAGACCTGCGTCTGCGTCCGGTACGGCGGTCGGCTGGTTCCCGTGTCATGCAGGCGGTAGGCCACGGGGCCGAGCCCGGCGTGCTGCCGGTCAAGCCACGCCCAGGCGCCGGCGAAGACCGTCCACTGCCGGATCTTGACCCCGCCCAGGAGCAGGCCCGCCGCACCCACCGCCGCATCCAATTCCCCGCGGACGGTTGTCGGGGCGCCGGCGAGGGCCAAGACGGCGGCCGCCACGGCGGCCCCGCTCACCAGACCGACGCCCATCATGGCCGGGACGGTCCAGGGGGAGTGCCAGCTCCGCATGGCGGGGATGGTGCGGTAGATCATCGCCGTGACGAACGCCGCCGCCAGTCCGAGGCAGGCGGTCACGGCCTGTGCGGCCCGCCACACGCCGGGCGAGGCCGGACTGCGGCCCAGCGCGAGGGTTGCGGCGGTCGCCGCTACGAACAGCCCGGTGGTCAGGGCCTCCCGGCTCAGCCAGGAGGTGCGGAGGCGGCTCAGCACGTAGCGGGCCGCCGTAAGCCGGTGCATGTGGAAGAAGGAGGCCGCCCCACCGCCCGCTCCGAGGACCAGGGCCACGGCCACGGCCGGCTCCACCAGGGCGCGGGGGAGTCCCGGCGCACACAGCGCCAACGTGACGACGGCGCCGACGGCGGCTCCGTTCCACACCGTCAGCAGGAGCAGCGAGACCGGCGGCTTCATCCGTAGCGTTCCTCCACCAGGGCGTCGAGTTCGTCCGGTGCGACGCGGGCCGGGACCGGCCGCCGGGGCAGGTAGTGGACGGCAGGCCGGGCGCCCAGTTCCGGGAGCAACTGGAAGCCACCCTGGGCGGCCACCAAGCGGCTGACCTCCGACGTCGGGTCGTCGAGGTCGCCGAACACCCGGGCATGGGTGGGACAGCTCTGCACGCAGGCGGGTACGCGCTCCTCGGGAGGCAACGCCGGGTCCTCCAGCCGGTCGATGCACAGCGTGCACTTCTTGACGACGCCTTCATGATGGTCGAACTCGCGGACTCCGTAAGGACACGCCCACATGCAGAGCTGACAGCCGATGCAGCGGTCGTAGTCCACCAGCACCACGCCGTTGTCCGCCCGCTTGAACGACGCGCCGGTCGGGCAGACGGGCACGCAGGGCGCGTCGTAGCAGTGCATGCACGCCTTGGGCAGGTATAGGACCTCGGTCGCGGGATACGTCCCCGCCTCGAGGGTGACGATCCGGTTCCACCACATGCCGTCCGGATCGTGGTACGGATCCTCGTCGGGCACGGGCCCGAACGGCCCGGCCGTGTTGTGCGACTTGCAGGAGACCTGACAGCTTTTGCAACCCACGCATTTGTTCAGGTCGGTGATGATCGTCAGCTGCACGGCATGCCTCCGTTCATGTGGCCGCGGATCTCCGGAAGGACCGGGACGGCGCCGCTCACGGGACCTCGTCGCCGGGGACCAGGGCGACGCCGACGGCCGGGATCCGGGTGGTGTACGCCAGCCGCGGCGTATGCACCACCTCCGGCCGACGGGGTTGGCGCGGCGCGATGCGCGGCCAGACTTCATGGATCTCGGACGGGTAAAGGCGGACCCGGGTGTCGTACCAGGCGGCCTGACCGGTGATGGGGTCGTTGTTGAAGAACCGGCCCCCCTCTTCCAGGGGGATGAGGTCCGGGACGATGTGGTTGACCAGCACCGCGCGGGTGGCTTCGGGCGCCGCCGGGTGCAGGCCCCAGGACCCGGGACCCTTCGCGACGGCGTTCCAGGTCCACACCGTGCCCGGTTCGACGGCATCCGACAGGCGGACGCGGGCGGTCATCCGGCCGATGCGCGACTCCACCCACACCCACTGGCCGTCGTCGAGTCCCAGCCGCGCGGCCGTGACGGGGTTGACGAACACGGGGTTCTCGTTGAGCAACTGGCGGAGCCAGGCGTTCATGGAGCCCCACGAATGGTAGTGGGTCATCGGACGTTGGGTGAGGATCCGGAGCGGGAAGGCCTCCGCGTCCGGCAACTGGTCCTCGAACGGCGGATACCAGAACGGCAACGGATCGAAATAGGTCGCCAGCCGGCGCCGGAGGCCGGGGTCGGTCGGCTTCTTGCCCGGCCAAAGACCCTGTCCGGCCAACCGGAAGGTTTGGAGCGGTTCCGAGTACAGGTGGAGCACGATGGGCGCGGCGCTCGGGATGAACTTCACCTGCCGCGCCCACTCGAGGTAGGCGCGGTTGGCCATCCGGTAGTACTTCAGGCCGTCGGGCAAGGTGTAGGACCAGTAGGCCTTGTGGCGGACGTACTCCGCCAGCTGATGCCCGTTGGGGGCCCCGACGATCTGGTCCTCGCCGCGGGGTCCGCGGAACCCGGCCAGGAGCCCGACCCCGGACCCCGGCGCCGTCTCCCAGTGCTGGATGAAGTCGAAGTAGCTGCGGAAACGAGGCCGGCCCTCCGCGTCCACGAACCCGGGCAGGCCCAGGCGGTTGGCCAGCTCGATGAGCACGTCGGCCGCGGGGCGCACGCCGGGCGGCGGGGTGACCACCGGCTGGCGGATCGAGTCGGCCGGCCCGTCGGGTTCGGAGATCGGGCGGTCCAGCAGGGAGGTGGCATCCCACCGCTCCAGGTAGGTGGTGTCGGGCAGGACCAGGTCGGCGAACGCCACGGTCTCCGAGTCGTAGGCGTCGATGACGACGACATGGGGGATGCGATAGCTGCCGTCCGGGTTCTTGGCCGTGAGCATCCGGCGCGTCTCCAGCGTGTTCCAGGTCGAATTCCAGGCCACGTTGGCCATGTAGATGAGCAGCGTGTCGATGGCGTAGGGGTTCTTGTCGTGCGCGTTGCGGATCACGTTCTGGATCCCGCCGTGGGCCGCGAGAGGGTATTTCCAGGAGTAGCTCTCGTCGATCCGGAGGGGCCGGTCGCCGTCCACCAGCAGATCGTCTGGCGAAGTGGGATATCCGAGCAGGGGGGCGGGTGCAGGCCGCCCCGGTGCGTAGTCCTCGGGCCGGGAAGCGGGCTTGACCGGGGGCGGCACGGGCTTGGGGTACGGGCTCTTGTAGCGGAAGCCGCCGGGTACATCGACGGTGCCCAGCATCATCATGAGGGCGAACAGGGCGCGGATGGTCTGAAAGCCGTTGCTGTGCGCGGCGAGTCCCCGCATCGCGTGGAAGGCCACCGGCCGGCCTACCGTCGCCGGATGCCGGACGCCGTAGACGTCGGTCCAGGGGATGGGGAGAGAGAAGGCCTCGTCCCGGGCCGTGCGGCCCATCTCCAAGGCCAGGCGCACGATCGTACGGCGGGGGACGCCGGTCACCGTCTCGGCCCAGCGGGGCGAGGCGTCCGCCAGGCGGCGCCGCCACAGGACGAACGCCGGGACCAACCGTCGCCCGTCGACGTACGCTTCGCCGTCCAGAGCGCCCTGACCCCGGGCCGCCGACCACGGCACCACCCGCCCCGCCGGATCCAGGACGGCCATGTCGCCGTCGGGCATGCGGAACAAGAGGCCGTCCGTCGGCGTGCCCGGGGCCACCTGGACCAGCGCCGGCGCATTGGTGTAGCGGCGCAGGAAGTCCGCGTCGTAGAGCCCCTCCCGTTCCAGGATGTGCATGAAGGCGAGCAGCAGGGCGCCGTCGGTGCCCGGGCGGATGGGGACCCATTCGTCGGCCAGCGCGCCGTACCCGCTGCGCACCGGGTTGACCACCACGAAACGGCCGCCGCGCTCCTTCAAGGCGGAGATGCCCAGCTTGAGCGGGTTGGAGGGGTGGTCCTCGGCGACGCCGAGCATCATGAACCAGCGGGCCCGCTCCAGGTCCGGCCAGCCGAACTCCCACAGACTGCCGCCCACGGAGTACATCCCGGCCGCGGCCATGTTGACCGAGCAGAAGCCGCCGTGGGCGGCCCAGTTGGCCGTGCCGAACTGCTGGGCCCAGTAGCCGTTGAACGCCTGCATCTGATCCCGCCCCGTGAAGTACGCCAAGCGGTTGGGATCGGTTTCGCGGATGGCGCGCAACCACTGCTCGAGACGAGCGAGGGCGGTGTCCCAGTCCACGGGCACGAAGCGGCCCTCGCCCCGCTCGGCGTCGGGAGCGCGCATGAGGGGTGTTGTCAGCCGCGCCGGGCTATACTCGGTCATGGCACCGGCGCCGCCCTTGGCGCACCACACGCCGCGGTTGACAGGGTGTTCGCGGGTGCCCTGGATGAAGCGGATCTGGTTCTGTTCGACGACCACCTCGATGCCGCAACGGCACGCACACATGTAGCACGTCGTGTGGAACCGCTCGGGCACGCGCGGGCTTGCGACAGGAGGCTGGCTCATGCGGGACCTCCTGGGGGTTCATATAATTTCTTTACAATCGAGAATACCGAGGCGGCCGGGGCCGGGCGTTCGGGATTGCTGATGGGAGGCACCAGAATTGGTGATGGGGTGTCCATGAACGCGGAGTTGTGGCACACGTTCACAACCGTCGCCGAGGTCGGCACGATCTCCGGCGCCGCCCGTCAACTGAACCTCTCGCAGTCGGCGGTGAGCCAGAAGATCCAGCAGCTGGAGCGGGAATACGGCTGTGCCCTGTTCCTGCGGACGGCCCACGGGGTGATGTTGACTCCGGCGGGGGAGGTGCTTTACCGGTACGCCCACAAGATCCTCAGGATCATCGACCAGTCGCGGCAGGCGCTGGCCGCCGACCCCCGGGGCCAGCGCCTGGCCATCGGCGCGAGCCTCACCGTGGCCGAATACGTCCTACCCGACGTGCTGGGGCGATGGTACCGCGGTTCCGCCCAGCCGGAACTGTCCGTGGTCATGGCCAACTCCCGCACCATCTTCGACCAGGTGCTGCACGGCACCGTCGACGTGGGTCTTATCGAGGCGGAACTGGGCAGTCCCCAGGTGTTGACCCGGCGGTTCGCCGACGACCACCTCGTGGTGGTCACCTCCGCGCGTCATCCGTGGGCGTCGCGCCGGACCGTCCGGCTGCCGGAGTTCCTGGCCGAGCCGCTTATCATCCGCGAACCCGGTTCCGGCACCCGGGGCGTGCTGGAGTCCGCCTTGGCCCAGGTCGGCCTGGGTGTGGAGGACCTGACCGTCCGGCTGGTTCTCGGGACGACCCAGGCCATCAAGGCGATGGTCGCCCAGGGAGTCGGCGTAAGTGTCCTGTCGGCGCGCGCGATCCTTCCTGAAGAGCGGGGGCGCTACCACCTGGCGGAGGTGGAGGGCCTCCGCTTCACGCGGAGCTTTTACGCGGTCCTGCGGCGGGACCGGCAGGTCCCGGCGGCACTGGCCCTGATCGACCGGCTGGTGGCCTACGGCCGGTCGGCGGTCGGGACGGGCCCGGCCGCCGCGGTCGACGCCCCGGCCGACGCCTAGTCGAGTGTCGCCGCCAGGGTTTCGATGCGCTCGAAGGCCGCCAGGACGTCGTCCGGTCCTACCGGGCGGGCCAGGCGGCGCATGGAGTCCCGGGGACTCACGGCCTTCTCCGCGACAGGTCGCAGCAGCTCCCGGGGAGGCAGCGCCGGGCGGCCGGCGAGCGTCGACCAGTTCCAGGGCAGCTCCACCGTGCGGTAGAAGAGCTGGAGCGCCCGGATCTGCTCGTCCGGTTCGCCGAGCAGGACCTGCTGGACCAGGAGGCCGTAGGCTACCTTCTGGCCGTGCAGGACGCGGTGCATCTCCGGCAGCAGCGTCAGACCGTTGTGGACCGCATGGGCCGCGGCGGCCCGGCAGGCTTCGCCCCCCACGCCGCCCACCATCCCGCCCACGAGCAGGATGACGTCGATGAGGTCGTGGGCCGCGCGGCCGACCTGGTTCGACCGGATTTGATCCAACGCCGCGGCGCCGGTCTCCCGGATGAGACGGGCCGCCAACTCCGCCAGGGTGATGCCGGCTTGCCCCAGGGCCCCGACCTCGCCCCGGGTGCTGGCGAGCGCCTCGTAAGGCTTGGCCAGCGTGTCCCCCAGGCCGCTCACGAAGTAGGGCCACGGGCTCCCGGCCAGGAGCGTGTCGTCGACGACGGTCACCCGCGGGGGTTCGGGGAAGTAGGCCGTGTGCCGGTGCTCGCCGGCGGAGGTGTAGACGACCGCCAGGGGGGTGGTGGGGGCGCAGTTGGAGGGCAGGGTCGGCACCGTGACGTAAGGCGTGCCCAGCCGATGGGCGACGAGTTTGCCGAGGTCCATCACCTTGCCGCCTCCGGCCCCGATGACCACGTCCGTGGGGCCGGCGAGGGCCGCCAGGCGGTCCGCCTCCTCCTCGCTGCACTCCCCTCCGTAGACGACCTTCTGGTACGCCAAACCGTGCGCGGACAGCGCCCGGTCCAGGCGGCCCGCGAGGGCGGCGTCGCTGCGGCGGCCGGTGACGACGAGCACGCGGCGGCCGAGCGGGGCGACATAGCGGCCCAGGTCGTCGAGAACCCGCTCGTCGTGGACATAAAGGCCGGGGCCCGGCTGGGCGATCCCCATGGCGGATCCCTCCAGGACGGCGCCGGAACCCCGCCGGGCGGCCGGGGGCCGGAGGCGGGACGGACGGCGCCGGAATTGTCTAGGAACATCATAAATCACGGAGAAGGGCGACGGACGGCGGTCACGGGGGCGCCTCGGCGAAAGACCGCAGCAGGGCCGCCACCGCCTCGGGGCCCGAGAGCCGGAGCGACGCCCGGGTGGGGGCGCGGGCACCGACGATGATCCCCAGCCCGCGACCCTCGACCGCCGCGAACATGTCCTCGTCCGTCAGGTCGTCGCCCACGGCGACCACCAGCACCGCCCGCGGCCAGTCCGTGCCGACGCGCCGCTCGAGCCAGCGCTTGAGCGCCCGGCCCTTGTTCGCCGCGGCGGGGAAGATGTCGAGCACATGGTTGCCGAAGCGGGCGGCGAAGTCCGGCTTGTCCAAGGCCGCCGCGAACTGGGCCAATGCCGTGCGGACGGCATCCTGCCGGTGCTGCGGGACCGCCCGCCAGTGGACGGCCCAGGTGGCACCCTTGTCCTCGACCCACGCCTCGGGCCACGGGCGGAGCAGCTCGTCCAGACGCCGGCGCCAGACGGCGGGCGGCGCCGGGGGGACATCGGGGGGCGCCAGATCCGGCGGCCAGTCGAGACCGTGGTTGCCGACCAGGTCACCGGGGAAATCCGGGCCGAAAAATGTGGCGAGGTCGGCGCGACTCCGGCCGGAGAGCACCAGCACCGGCATGCCCCGGGACGGAAGGCGCCCCAGGTCCCGCCGGACCGGGTCGGGTAGGCGCACGGCCGCCGGATGGTCGGCGAAGGGCACCAGCGTCCCGTCGAAGTCGAGAGCCCAGACCGGCGGGCGTCCGGCCGCGGCCTGAATGACGGCCCGGCGGACGGCCGCCGCCTCCTCCGCCGGAGTCATTGCTCGACCGCCGCCAGCACCTGTTCCGCCCATTCCTGCACGGTGTACTGGGCAAGATGAGCCTGCATGCGATCCAGGCGGGCGCGTCGCTCCGCGACGGGCATGCGGATGGCCTGCTCGAGGGTGTCCGCGAAGCCTTCCGGGTCCAGGGGATTGATGGGCAACGCGTCTTCCAGCTCCGCAATGGCGCCGGCGGCCTCCGAGAGCAGCAGGACGCCGCGGCGGTCGACCTGAGCCGCCACGAACTCCTTCGCCACCAGGTTCATCCCGTCCATGAGGGAACTCACGAGCAGGAAGTCGGCGGCGCGGTAAAGCGCGGCCAACCGCGGCAGTCCGAACGGCCGAGCGAGCGAGACGACGGGCTCCCACTCCAGCGTGCCCCAGCGGGCGTTGATGGTCCGGACCGCCTCGTGCACCTCGGCGCCGAGCCGGGCATAGTCGGGGACGTCCGACCGGCTGGGGGCCACGACCTGGACCAGGACCACCCGGCCGCGGCGGTGGGGGAAGCGGCGGAAGAACATATCGAGCGCTTCCAGGCGGGGCAGGATGCCTTTGCTGTAGTCCAGGCGGTCCACGGCGACGCCGAGCACCAACCCCGCCCGCTCGACCCGGCGCCGGAGCGCACGGGTGATCCGTTCCGCGGCCGGTAGGCGGGCGGTGCCGGTCACCATGGGCGTGTCGATGCTGACGGGAAACGCCCGCACGACGACACGGCGGCCGCCGTAGGCCACCACCCGGGTCTCGTGGTCGACCGGCAGGCCCAGGAGTTGCTCCACACTTTCGAGGAAGCGGCGGCAGTCGTCCGCCGTCTGAAAGCCCAGCACGTCCGCGCCCAGCAGCCCGGTCAGGATGGCCTCCCGGTCCGGACAGAGCTTGAAGAGCGTGGCCGGGGGCCACGGCACGTGCCAGAAGTGCGTTACACGCTGCGAGGGCCGCCGCGCGCGCACCAGCCCCGGAACCAGCGCCAGGTGGTAGTCGTGGCTCCAGACGGTGTCCCCGGGGCCGGCGCAGGCGAGGACCGCCTCGGCGAACTTCCGGTTCACGGCCTCGTACCGCGCCCAGGCGTGACGGTAGAAGCGGGCACGTTCCAGCGCCAGGTGGCACAGCGGCCACAGGCTCGCGTTGCTGTACTCGCGGTAATAGCCCTGCGCTTCGTCGGGCGTCAGGCGGACGCGGTGCAGGCGGTAGCGCGGGTGGCGGGGCGGGATGCCCACCACGCCATCGGGTGCCTCGTCCCAGTCACGTTCGCCGCTGCCCCACGCGACCCAGACCCCGCCGCGCAGCCGGAGCACCGGATCCAGCGCGGTGACCACCCCGCCGGGCGTCCGGCGGAGCACCGTGTGGCCGCGGGTCGTAGCCCGGTGCAGGTACGGCTCCCGGTTGGTGACCACGACGAGGCGCGGCGCCCCGCCGCGTGCCGGGGACGCAGGCGCTACGACACCGGCGTCAATGGAAGAAATAGCCATCTCCCCCCGTCTCACGGTACCACAGGTCCGGCAGCTTGGACAGGGCGAGGCGAAAGGGCCGGTCCGCCCTTGTGTCGGGACCGGAGCCTGCTACGATGAGGATGCCTCCACGACCGGACGACGTCCGCGCAGATGAGGGAGGGAGGTGCCGCCATGTGGGCCGACGGCCGGAGTCGTCTGCCTTCGGGATTCCGTGTGGGCCACGCCGCCACGCCGGACGGGCTGACCGGGGTGACGGTGGTGGTGGCGCCGGACGGCACCGTCGGCGCGGTGGACGTCCGCGGCGCAGCGCCGGGGACGCGGGAGACGGATGCCCTCGACCCGACCCGGACCGTGGGGGTCTGCCACGCGGTGGTGCTGACCGGTGGCAGCGCCTTGGGCCTCGCGGCCGCCCAAGGTGTGGTGGAGGCCTTGCGGGCGCAAGGGCGAGGCTACCGTGTTGCCGGGGCGGTCATCCCCATCGTCCCCGCCGCCGTCATCTTCGACGAAGGGGCGCGCGCCGGCGTGTGGCCGGACGCGGAGACGGGGCGGCGCGCCTTCGCCTCGGCCCGGTCCGGACCGGTGGCCGAGGGACGGGTCGGGGCCGGGACCGGGGCCACCGTCGGCAAGGCCTTGGGTCCCGAACGGGCAGTGCGCGGCGGGGTGGGGTATGCCGTGGAGCGGATTGGAGCTCTGGAGGTGGGGGCCCTGGCCGTGGTCAACGCGTGGGGCGACGTGGTCGCCCCGGACGGCCGGATTCTCGCCGGCGTACGGGCCGACCGGCCCGGTCGGTGGCTGTCCGGCCGCGGGGTTCTGGCCGGGGGCGGCCGGGGCGCGGAGGGGGGTCACACCACCCTGGCCGTGGTGCTCACCAACGCGCGTCTCGACAAGCCCGCGGCGCACCGCGTCGCCGTGATGGCCCATGACGGCCTCGCCCGCGCCATCGTGCCGGTGCACACGGCGTGGGACGGCGACGCGGTGTTCGTGCTGGCGCGCCCGGGGATCGCCGCTCCCGCGACATTGACGGGCCACCTCGCCGCCGAGGCGCTCGCCCGCGCCGTGCGGCGGGCCGTCTGCGCCGCGCGGGGCACCCCGGACCTGCCGGCTGCCCCGGAATGGATGGCCGGACGGCCGGCCGAGGGCGCGGGCGGAGCGCCCTAGGACTTGGGGTCCGGGTCCGTGCGGGCGAGGGCCGCGGACGCGAGGTCGACCAGCGCCTCGAGGGCGGACTCCAGCGAGGGCGCGTCGGGCAGGCCCTGGGCGTCGGCCGCCATGACGTCGAGTTCCAGGATGGCCCGGTGCAGGTCCTGGACGTCGCGGGTGAGTTGGTCCAGTTGCGCCAGCAGCTGGCCGAGGGCGGCCCCGGTCATGACCACGTACGGCAGTCGGGCACACTCGTCCGGCGTGGCCGGCCGGACCGGTCGGGCGTCCGCGGGCAGGACGGAGACGGCGTAGAGGGGGTCGACCGGATTCGGCTGGGTTTCGGGCTGTCTGTCCATGGAATCCATCCCTCCGAAGCACGCGGGTCGATTCCCACGGGCGACGATCTACCCCAGCATACCGCAAGGTCGACGGCGGGATGCAGGATTTTGGCGCGGCGGCAACCCGCCTCCGGGGAGGCGGGTCCAGGCGGGGAACGGGGGGAGACGATGGCGGAGACCTCGGACCGGTATACGGTCGCGGATGTCTTGATGCAGGCGCTCGTCGACGGGGGCGTGACCCACTGCTTCGTCAACACGGGAACGGATTACCCGGCGCTCATCGAAGGCTGGGCCAAGGCACGGGCCCGGGGCAGGCGCCTGCCGGAGATCGTGGTGTGCCCCCACGAGGTGGTGGCCGTCAGCGCCGCCCACGGCATGGCGGCCCTCACTGGGCGGCCGGCGGCGGTGTTCGTGCACGTGGACGTGGGGACCCAGAACCTGGGCGGGGGGCTGCACAACGCGGCGCGCGGGCGCGTGCCGCTGTTCCTGTTCGCCGGCGCTTCTCCCTTCACCCAGGAGGGCGAGCGGCCGGGCAGTCGCGACCACTACATCCAGTTCCTCCAGGACGTGCCCGACCAGCGGGGCATCGTGCGCCAGTACGTCAAGTGGGATTACGAGTTGCGGACGGGGGCGAACGTGGCCGCGGTGGTGTTCCGGGCCCTCCAGATCGCGGCGAGCCCGCCGGCCGGCCCCGTCTACCTGATGGCGGCGCGGGAGGTCTTGGAGGAACCCGCCGCCCCGGGGCGCGCGGAGCCGGTCGGGTGGCCGCCGACGGCACCGTCCGCGCTAGCCCCGGACGGCGTGCGGACGCTGGCCGACGCCGTCGCCGGGGCCCGGTTCCCGGTGGTCGTGACGTCCTACCTGGGGCGGTCGCCCGCGGCCGTGGAGGCGCTTGTGGCCCTCTCCGAGCGTTGGGGTGTCGGGGTGCTGGAAAGCCGACCCCAATACGTCAACTTCCCCGCCGATCACCCTCACCATCTGGGGTACGACAGCGAGATCGCCGGCGCCCTGGCGGATGCCGACCTGGTTCTGGTGGTGGACGCCGATGTGCCGTGGATCCCGGCGGGGGAGCGGCCCCGGCCCGACGCCCGGGTCTTCCACGTCGACCAGGATCCGCTCAAGGAACGGATACCGCTCTGGTACTTCCCGGCCCAGGGCGTGTTCCGCGCGGATGCGGGGGTGGCCCTGGCCCAGGTCCGCGACGCGCTGGCGGACCGGGCGGTGCCGTCGACCGTGGCGGCCCGCAAGGCGGCGCTCGCCGAACGGCACCGCCGCGTGCGCGCGGCGTGGGCTCCCCGCGGGGCGGGCGTCGCGGGGGCCTTGGATCCGGCCTGGGTGCTGGAGCAGATCGGCCGCTGGGTCGATCCGGAGACCGTGGTGGTCAACGAAGCCGTCACCCAGGCGGAGGCGGTGTCGCGCTATCTGCCCCGCCGGGTGCCGGGCACGTGGTTGGCCAGCGGCGGCAGCTCGCTGGGCTGGGGGAGCGGGGCGGCACTGGGCGCGAAGCTCGCCCGGCCCGACCGCCCGGTGGTGCTGGTCAGCGGCGACGGCTCGTACCTCTTCGGCAATCCGGCCGCCGTCCATTGGACCGCGCGGCGGTACGGTGTCCCTTACCTCACCGTGATCCTGAACAACCGCGGCTGGGGCGCGGTCAAGGGCGCCGTGCTGGCGGTGCACCCCGACGGCGAGGCGGCCCGGTCGGGGACGTTTTGGGCCGGCTTCGACGCACCCGGCGACTGGGCCGGCGTGGCGGCGCTGGCGGGAGGCGCCCTGGCCCGTACCGTGCGGCGCCCCGAGGAGCTGGAGGCGGCTTGGGCCGCCGCCTGGGACGCGCTCCGGGCGGGCCGCGCGGCGGTGCTGGACGTCCAGGTGACCCCCGTGGAGGATCCGGGCCGCAGGCCGGCATGACGCCCGGCGCGCGGAGGCCATTGGGCGCCGGCGGGATGGTGGTGGTGCAATACGGCTGGCGGCGGTGCGGCCGGCCGATGGGGGCCGTCCCGCTGTCTTGGGCCGATCCCCGGCTGGGCTTGGTCGCGTTGACCCCCGCCGAGCGCGCCGATATAATCGAAGGCGATTTGGAACGGGACGACGTCACCGTCAAGATCCTGTGCGACGGCTGTCGACCCGCGCGGCGCCTGCGAACGCGACCGCGTTGGCATTAGAAGCAGCCGGTGCGAAGTGTCGGCGGGCTCTCCATCCCCCCGGGATGTCGGGCGCCCGCCTCTTGTCGTGGGGGGAGATCATGGCGTCCGAACTGGCCGGGCTGGCCTCTGTCTTGGCGGCCTGGGATCCGTGGCGGGAACTGGCCGACGCGGTCGTCGCCGGACAGGACGTGCAGATCTTCGGCCTGGCCGGGAGCCTGCCGGCGGTCGCGGTGGCCGGACTGGCGGCTTTGGAGCGGCCGCTGCTCGTGGTGTGCCCCGGTTTCGTGGAGGCGCGGCGCCTGGGGGCCGAGGTGGCCCAGCTCCTGGAGGAGCCGGGCCGGGTGGTGCTCTTGCCGCCGCGGCCGGTGGTCCATGGGGCGGTGACGGCCGAGAGCCGCGAGTGGGAGCGGCTGCGACTGGAGGCCCTGGGCCGGATTCGGTCCGACGGCCGGGTGGTGGCCGTGGTACCGGCGGAGGCGGCGCGGCAACGCCAGGTGGCTGTCGACGCGACGCCGGTGGTCCTCGCGCCCGGCGATCCGGTGGACCGGCCGGGTCTCCTCGAGCGGCTCGCCGCGCTGGGCTACGAGCGCGTGCCCCTGGTGGAAGTGGGCGGCCAGTTCGCCCTCCGGGGAGGTGTCCTCGACGTCTTTCCCCCCGGGGACGCGCCGCTCAGGCTGCAGATCTGGGACGACGTGGTCGAGTCGGTCGCGGTGTTCGACGCGACGACCCAGCGGATCGTCGGCAATCGCCCGCGGGCCGTCCTCGGGCCGGCGCGGGAACTGCTGTGGTCCGAGGCGGAGCGGGAGCGGGGCTTTGCCCGGCTGTCCGAGGAGGTCCGGCAGGCGGTCGACACGCTCTTCGGCCTCGGGCGGGCCGACGCGGCCCGGGCGGTGCGGGAGCGGTGGGCCGAGCGCCTCGGGGGTCTGTGGGACGGACGGGGCTGGCCGGGCATCGAGCGCTTCGGGGCCGCGTTCGGGCCCATGGTCCCCCTGACCAGGCTGTTCCGGCGCGCGCCGGTGGTCGTATTCGACGACCGCGAGCGCGTGGCCGAGGCGGTTCGGGGTCGGGCCCTTGAGGACCAGGCGGAGATCGAGCGGAAGCTCGAGCGGGGGGAGTGGCTTCCGGTCGAAGGCGAGTCGGTCATCCCGACCGAGGCCTTTTTCGATACGTTGACGGGCCATGCCCAGGTGACGCTGTCGCTCCTGCCGCATCAGCGCACTCACGGGCAGCGGGTCTGGTCGTTGGCGGGGCGTCCGGCGCCGCGGGCCCACGGGCAGTGGGACCTCCTCAGCGCGGAGATCCAACGTCTGCGCAAGGCCCGGCACCGGGTGGTGCTGGCCGTCAAGGACGAGGAGACGCGGAACACGCTCATCCACCGACTGGTCGACGCGGCGGTCCCGGTCCGGCCCGGCATCCCGGCGCCGGGCGAGGTGGGCATCCTGGTCGGACAGTTGGCGCACGGTTTCGTCCTGGCCGACCTGGGCCTCGCCGTGTTGACGGAGACGGAGATCACCGGGCACGACGTGCGGCCCGAAGCGCGCCGGACGGCCCGGGCGCGGGGACCGTCGGTGCGGCTGGCGGAGCTGACTCCGGGGGACTACGTGGTACACGTGACCCACGGCATCGGGCGGTTCCTCGGAATCCGGACGCTCGAGGCCGGCGGCCAGCGCCGCGACTATCTCCACATCGCGTACGCCGGCGACGACTCGCTCTATGTCCCCGTGGACCAGCTTGACCTGGTGCAGCGGTACCAGGGTCCGGACGACCGGCCGCCCAAGTTGTCGCGGCTCGGCGGAGCGGAGTGGTCCCGGGCCAAGGAACGGGTCAAGGCGTCGGTGCGGGAACTGGCCGAGGGCCTCATCAAGCTGTACGCCGCCCGCCAGGCGCGCCCCGGTTTCGCCTTCGGCCCCGACACGCCCTGGCAGCGCGACTTTGAGGCGGCCTTCCCGTACGAGGAGACACCGGACCAGCTGCGGGCCACGGAGGAGATCAAGCGGGACATGGAGGCGCCGCGCCCGATGGACCGCCTGCTCCTCGGCGACGTCGGCTACGGCAAGACGGAGGTCGCCCTCCGGGCCGCCTTCAAGGCGATCATGGCCGGCAAGCAGGTGGCCATGCTCGTGCCGACGACCCTGCTGGCCGAGCAGCACTTCGCCACGGCGCGGGCCCGGATGGCCGGCTTCCCCATCGAGGTGGAGGTCTTGAGCCGCTTCCGCAGTCCCGCCGACCAGCGCGCCGTGCTGGAAGGTCTGAAGGACGGGCGGGTGGACTTCGTCATCGGCACGCACCGCCTCCTGGGCAAGGACGTCGCGTTCCGCGACCTGGGCCTGCTCATCATCGACGAGGAGCACCGGTTCGGCGTCGCCCACAAGGAGCGGATCAAGCAGCTCAAGGAGACGGTGGACGTGCTCACCTTGTCGGCCACGCCCATCCCCCGCACGCTGCACATGACGATGGTCGGGATCCGGGACGTGAGCGTCATCGAGACGCCGCCGGAGGATCGGTTTCCCGTCGAAACCATCGTCGCCGCGTACGACGAGGATCTGATCCGGGAGGCCATCCGCCGCGAGTTGGAGCGCGACGGCCAGGTCTACTACGTCCAGAACCGGATCGCTGCCATGGAGGGGACGCTGTCGCGGCTCCGGCGGCTTCTGCCCGACGCCCGGATCGCCGTCGCCCACGGGAAGATGGACGAAGACCAGCTCGAGGACGTGATGGCGCGGTTCCTCAATCAGGAGTACGACATCCTCCTGGCGACCAGCATCATCGAGTCGGGCCTGGACATCCCGAACGTCAACACGCTCATCGTGGAGGACGCGGACCGGCTCGGACTGGCGCAGCTGTACCAGCTGCGGGGCCGTGTGGGCCGGTCCGCGCGCTTGGCCTACGCCTACTTCACCTATCGGCCGGACCGCACCATGACGCCCGAGGCGGAGCAGCGGCTGGCCGCCATCCGGGACTTCACGGAGCTCGGGGCGGGGTATCAGATAGCGCTCCGGGACCTTGAGATCCGGGGGGCGGGGAATCTCCTCGGGCCCGAGCAGCACGGGTTCGTCGCCGCCGTCGGGTTCGAACTGTACACCGCCCTCCTGGCCGAAGCGGTGGCCGAACTCAAGGGCGAGCCGACCCCGGACCCGGTCGAGACCGCCCTGGAGTTCGACGTCAACGCCTACCTGCCCGACGAGTACATCGACGACCATCGGCAGAAGATCGCGTTGTACAAGCGGCTCGTCGGGGCCCGGGACCTGGACGCGGTGGACGACCTCGGCCGCGAGATGGCCGAACGGTACGGCCCGCCGCCCGAACCCGTCCTGCACCTGCTCCGCCTGGCGCGGATGCGGGTCATGGCCCGCCAGCTCGGGTTGGCCCAGGTCACCCAACGCGGCGACCGGCTCGTGTTCCGTCTGGCCCAATCGGGGCGGGTCGGGCCGGAGGCGGTGGTCGCCCTCGGCCGGAAGTACCCCGGTCGCCTCATCCAGATGTCCGGCAAGGCGCCGGAGTTGGGACTCAAGCTGGCCTCGCGCTCCGCGCGGGATGTCCTCGAGACGGCGCTCGACGTCCTCGAGACCATGAGAGGAGCATCTTAGTGACGTCATTGTGGCGGCGGATTGGGTTCGGCCTGGCACTCGCCGCCGGCCTGACCGCCTGCGGCGCCCCGACGGCGCCGCCTCCGCTGGCCGTGGTCAACGGCCACGCGATTACGGAGCAGGATCTCACCGACGCCGTCGGCAGCCTGGATGTGCTCCAGAACACCTCCCTGCCCATGGACAGCGCCCACCGGAAGGCCTACGTCGCGCAGCTGGTGGACACCGAACTCGTCTTGGAGTGGGCCCGGCAGCATCATGTCGGCACCGACGCCGCCAAACAGGTGTCCGCGTTCGTCAAGGGTGTCGAAGCGGCGCCCGGCGGCCAGAAGGCTTTGGAGGCGGCCCTCGGATCCCACGGGGTGACCTTTGCCGGGTTCCGGCGCTTCCTGACCCGGCAGTTCGTGTTGAACGCGGTGTTCAACCAACAGACGGCCCATGTGCCGGCGCCGAGCGCCGCGGCGGTCCAGGCCTACTACGTGGCGCATCCGGCCGCCTACACGACCCCGCGCCGCCTCCTGGTGCGGCACATCCTGGTGAAGACCCAAGCCCAGGCCCAGAGCCTGCTCGACCAGATCCGACACGGGGCGTCCTTCGCGGCGCTGGCGCAGCGCTACTCGCTTGACCGTGCGACGGCTTCCCAGGGCGGATCGCTGGGCTATGTGGCGGAAGGGGCCGCTTCGGGGTTGGTGCCGCACTTCTACGAGCTTATGGACCGTCTCAAGCCGGGCCAGTACGGAATAGCCCATACCCGGTACGGCTACCATATTGTCGAGGTGCAGGCGGTGGAACCCGGACAGCTCGTCCCGCTGGCCAGCGTGGCGCCCACCATCAAGAGCCAGCTGTGGCTGGCGGCGAAAAACCGTGTCTTCCAACAGTTCGTCGGACGTCTTCATGCCGGGGCCCACATCGAGCTGTCGTCCCGGTAACGGGAGGCCGACCGTCCCGCCCTCCCCGGCCGGAGGCCCCATGGGAAGAAATGCATAGGGCCTTCGGGGGGTCTATATACTAAGGCAGAACGCGAGAGGCGAGGGGAGGGTGCAGCTTGAAGGCGACAGGCATCGTGCGGCGCATCGATGACCTGGGCCGTGTGGTCATCCCCAAGGAAATTCGTCGGACCCTGAGGATCCGGGAAGGTGATCCGCTGGAGATCTTTGTCGACCGGGACGGCGAAGTCATCCTCAAAAAGTACTCGCCCATCGGCGAACTGGGGGACTTCGCCAAGGAGTACGCCGACTCCCTGTACGAAGCGGTCGGCCACATCGCGCTCATCGCCGATCGGGACACGGTCATCGCCGTGGCCGGTGCCCCCAAGAAGGAGTTCCTCAACAAGCAGATCGGCGCGCTCATCGAGAAGTCCATGGAGGAACGGCGGACACTGGTGTACAACAAAGGCGACCACAAGCCCAAGGGCAGTCTCATCGGTGACGAGGAGGAGGACCGGTTCACGGCCGAGGTCATCGCCCCCATCATCGCCGAAGGCGATCCCATCGGGGCCGTGGTGCTCTGCAGCCGGGAGAACGACGTGCGGATGACCGATCTGGAGATCAAGCTGGGCGAAACGGCGGCGGGCTTCCTGGCCAAGCAGATGGAACAGTAAGCGTCGGATCCCCACAGCGGTGGAAGTCCGCAACGACCTCCGTCCAGGCGTTGCGGTTTTTCTTGTCCCGGAATGGGCCGCTCCCCCCCGCCCTCTTGGAGAAGCCTCCTTCCTACCCTTACACTGAGAGACACCGAAGCGGCGCCGGTCGGCGCGGCCTGAGGCCGGCGGAGCGCCCGGCAGGGGGTAGGACAGTGGCACGGCGACGCACGATCCACGACTTCGCGGAGATGGCCCGGTCCGGGCAGCGGCTGGTGATGGTGACCGCCTACGACTTCCCGACGGCCCGGCTGTGTCAGGCGGCCGGGGTGGACCTCATCCTGGTGGGCGACTCGCTCGGCATGGCGGTCTACGGCGAACCGGACACCCTCGGCGTGACGCTCGACGACATGGTGCGCCACGCGGCGGCCGTGGCCCGCGGGGCGCCCGACACCTTCGTCGTGGCCGACCTGCCGTTCCTGACCTACCAGGTCTCGCCGGAGCAGGCGCTCCTGAGCGCGGGCCGGTTGATGCAGGCGGCCCGGGTCCAGGCGGTCAAGCTCGAAGGTGGCCGGGCGATGGCGCCGACCATCGAGCGCCTCGTGGCCGCCGGCATCCCCGTCATGGGGCACCTCGGCCTGACCCCGCAGAGCGTACACCAACTCGGGGGCTTCCGGCTGCAGGCGCGGCAGACCGAGGCGGCCCGCACCCTCCTGGCGGACGCGCGGGCCCTCGAGGCGGCCGGCGTGTTCGCCGTGGTGCTGGAGATGGTGCCCGGGGAGGTGGCCGCCTGGGTGACCGAACATCTCCAGGTGCCGACCATCGGGATCGGGGCGGGCCCCGGATGTTCCGGGCAGGTCCTGGTCCTGCACGACCTGCTGGGGCTGTACGCGGGCCGTTCGCCCCGGTTCGCCAAGCGCTACGCCGAACTCGGGCAAATGGCGGAAGACGCGGTGCGGCGCTACGCCGAGGAGGTCCGATCCGGGGTGTTCCCCGGTCCCGACCACACCTACGCCGCGGATCCGGACGTGATCGCGCGCCTGGCGGAGGAGGGAGCGGACGCATGAAGTGGTTTGCCGCCGTCGAGGAGGTCCGCCGCTTCAGCCGCGCGGCGCGCCAGGCCGGCCGACGCATCGGCCTGGTGCCGACGATGGGCTATCTGCACGACGGCCACTTGGCGTTGGTGCGGGCCCTCAAGGCCGAGGCCGACGTCGTGATCCTCTCGATTTTCGTCAACCCGCTCCAATTCGCGCCGCACGAGGACTTCGAGCGGTATCCCCGGGACATGGAGCGCGACCGTCGCCTCGCCGAGGCGGCGGGGGTCGACGCCGTCTTCGCGCCCGATGTCGCCGAGATGTACCCGGTGGCGGCTGAGACGTACGTGGAGATCCCCACCTTGTCGGCGCGGTTGGACGGCGAGAGTCGTCCCACCCACTTCCGGGGGGTGACGACGGTCGTCACAAAGCTGTTCTTGGCGATCGAACCCGATGTCGCCGCCTTCGGCCAGAAGGACGCCCAGCAGGCGGTGATCATCAAGCGGATGGTGCGCGAGTTGCTGTTCCCGGTGCGGATCGTCGTGGTGCCGACGGTCCGCGAGCCGGACGGCCTCGCGCTCAGCTCGCGCAACGTCTACCTCGGCCCCGAGGAGCGGCGGGCGGCCCCGGCGTTGTGGCGGGCCCTCCAGACGGGCGAGGCGCGCATCCGCCGGGGGGAGCGGGATCCGGCCGCGGTGGAGGCGGCCATGGCCGGGGTGATGGCCGCCGAACCGCTCGTCCGGCCCGAGTACGCCCGTGTCCTGAACTTGGACGAGCTGGTCTCCGTCCCGACCGTAGCGGGGCGGCTGCTGTTGGCCGTGGCGGCGCGGGTGGGACCGGCGCGCCTCATCGACAACCTCTGCCTCGAGGTGGAGGGGGACACGGTGCGGCCGACATTGCCCTAGCTTTGCACGGCCGGTGCCCGGTGGGGGGATCGGCATGAGGCGTTCGGCGCGGGGGTGGGTCCGACCCTCCTGGGTTGCCTGGATCGCCGCGCTGGCCGGGACGGCGGTCCTGGCCGGAGGGGCACGGGCCATCCCCCTCGTGGCGGCCTTGGGGGGCCATCCCCTGCACGCGTTGCATTGGGCCCTCTACGGTTACGACCGCGTCTGGTACCGGCATCGCGCCTACGTCGACCCTGCGACGGAATCCCTGGCCCGCCTGGAAGCCGCCTACGGGCCGCTGGTGCCCACGGGAGAGCGGGTCGTCGGACTGCCCGTGCTGAGCCCCAAGGCCGCGGTGCGCTCGCCGTTCACCCCCACCGTGCTCATCCTTCGGGAGAATGCCCGGGAAGCTCTGGTCTACGTGTTGAGCGGCGGTCCCTGAGAGGGCCGTTCCGCCTCCGCTCCCCCGGACGAAGCCCGGGACGCCCTGGCCCGGTCGGCAGGACCGGAGGGCATCGGTCACGAAGGTGACGGCGAGCCTTCGCCGGCGGCTCCTCGGGCCGGCGGAGGGGCCGGTCGGGGCAGGCGCCCTCCGGGGGTGGCACGGTGGCACGGCCAGGCGGACACGACTACATGGTGGTCGGCGCGGGCGCGTTGGGGCTGTCGCTGGCCGCGCGGTTGTGGCGGGCCGGCGCGGCTACGGTCGTGGTGACGCGTACGGGCTGGCAGGCCGACCTGCTGCGGGCGGCCGGCATCACCGTCGAGGGGGACGCCGGCCGCTGGAGGGCGTGGCCGGAGGTCGTGGCCGATGCCGCCGTCGCGGCGGGCGCGCCGTGGGTGTTGGTGACCGTGAAGAGTGGGGCGACGGAGACGGTCCTGGAGCGGCTGGACCGGCTCCGAGCAGCGCCGGCGCGACTCGGCTTGGTCCAAAACGGCCTCGACGGATTCAAGACGGCGGCGGACCGTTGGCCGGGACCGGTGCTGGCGGTGGTGGCCGGCTGGGGCGCCCGCCGGCGGAACCCGGTGACGGTCCAGGAGGGCGGGCAGGCCGAGACGACGGTGGGGCCTTTAGCCCGCGCGGACCGGGCCCTGGCCGAGACCTTGGCCTGCCAGCTGGGCCGGGCAGGCATCGTGGCGCGGGCGGTCGCGGATCCCTGGCCCGCCATCTGGCGGAAGCTCTGCGTCAATGCGGCCATCAATCCGCTGGGAGCGCTCCTGGGGCGGACCAACGGCGAGCTGTTGGCGGACCGCGTCCGACCGCTCCTGCGCCGGCTGGCGGCGGAGGCGGCCGCGGTGGCCGGGGCCGCCGGGTACGGGCCCGGCGGTGACATCGAGGCCTACGTCGAGTCCGTGGCGGCGGCGACGAGCCGGAATCGGTGCTCCATGCTGCAGGATCTCGAAGCCGGCCGCCCGACGGAGCTAGAGGCCATCCTGGGCGCGGTGCTCCGCGCGGCGCGCGAACGGGGGGTGGCCACACCCACCATGGCCCGGGCCTACGCCCTGCTGCGCCGGCGCGTCGACCGCGGTCGGAAGGGAAAACAACGAGGAAGGAGCGGGCGCACATGATCTATGAATGGCGGACGTACGAGGTGATTCCGGGGCGGATGCCGGCCCTGCACCGCCGCTTTCGGGAGATCACGCTGAATTTCTTCAAGAAGCACGGCATCGACGTGGTGGCTTTCTTCGAAGACGAGATCGGCACGAACAACCAACTCCACTACCTGGTGCGCTACCCCAGCCTGGCGGAGCGGGAGCGGCGCTGGACCGCCTTCCAGCAGGATCCGGAGTGGATTGCCGCGCGGGCGGAGACGGAGAAGGACGGACCCATCGTGGCCCGCATCACCAACCGGATCATTCGCCCAACGGACTACTCCCCGTCCCTCTGAGATCCGTGTCGAGGTAGGAGACGCGGGGCGCCCGGTCGGTCGGAGAGGCGGGGTCGAAGTCGTAGGCCAGGGCGGTCACGACCAGCCGTCCCGCCCCGATCCGGCCCACCGTGACCGCGACGACCGCCGTCCAGGTGGCGACGGCCGGGCGGCCGGCCAAAAGGAGCCGGCGCCGCACGGTGACCCGGTAGCGCACCGTGCCGCCGTCGGGACCCACGGCTTGGTCGACGACCGTGGCCGACAGGATGCGGGCGGACACGAGGCGCACCGGTACGGCGGCCTCGAGCGCGGCCGAGGCGTCGAGGTAGCGCGCCCATTGGGCGGCTTGGCTGCCGGCGGCGACGAAGGCGGGGCGCGGCGCCCCGGGGCGCCCCAGCGTCGCCTGCCACACGAGGCCGCGGTAGGCGACGGCCTCCACCGCGGCGTCTGCCCGCATCCACCACCGGGCGACTCCGGCCCCCCCGAGCGCCAGGGCCGTCACCAGCATCCAGGTCGCCCCACGCCGGACGGCCGGGCGGAGGCCCGGGGGAGCCGGGTCTCCGACGTGTCGCCGTAGGGCGCGGATCCTGGGTCTCAAGGCCCAAGGCCATGCCGGTTTGGTACGCATCACGGCCTCCGGCCGGGGACGGCACAGCGGTCCGGCCCCCGGTCCTGTCTCCTACCCGACACTCTACTCCAAACGAGCGGTGCCGTGCCGGGCGGCGAGCCGGCCGGACGCAGGACAGGTGATGGGACATGGCAACCGAACGCGCGGCGGATGGGGCATGGTTCGAGCGTGCCCGCCGGATCTTCCCGGGTGGCGTGAATTCGCCCGCCCGCTCCTTCCAGGCGGTGGGCCTGGACACGCCGGTGGTGATCGAGCGGGGGCGCGGCGCCTGGGTGTGGGACACCCAAGGCCGGCGGTACCTGGACTACCAGGCAGCGTTCGGGCCGCTGGTGCTGGGCCACGCCCATCCCCGGGTGGTCGAGGCCATCTGCCGGCAGGCGGCCCAGGGGTCGCTCACCGGCGCGACGCACCCGCGGGAGGTGGAATGGGCCGAGGCCTTGACGGCGGCCATCCCGGGTCTCGAGCAACTCCGGTTCGTCACGTCGGGGACCGAGGCGGTGATGTCGGCCATCCGTCTGGCCCGAGGCTACACGGGTCGCACCCGGGTGGTGAAGTTCTCCGGAGCGTACCACGGCCACAGCGACGCCGTGTTGGTCAAGGCCGGTTCGGGGGCGAGCACGGTCGGCATCGCGGATTCGGCCGGGATTCCCCACGGCGTGCTCGACGACGTCGTGGTGCTGCCCTACAACCGGCTCGAGCCGGTGGAGACCGTGTGCCGCGAGATGGGTGAGTCAGTGGCCGCCATCCTGGTCGAGCCGGTGGAGGGCAACATGGGGCTGGTGCACCCCGCGCCCGGCTTTCTCGAAGGGCTCCGGGCGCTGGCGACGCGGATCGGCGCGGTCCTTATCTTCGACGAGGTGATTACCGCTTTCCGGTTCCACTACGGTCCCGTCGCCAGTCTTTTAGGGGTGACGCCCGACCTCTACTGCCTGGGCAAGATCATCGGGGGCGGCCTGCCGGCGGGGGCGTACGGGGGACGCCGGGAGCTAATGGAGGCGGTCGCACCCGCGGGGCCGGTGTTCCAGGCGGGTACCCTGGCCGGAAATCCCCTGTCGGCGGCCGCGGGGCTCGCGATGTTGGCCGTCTTGCGGGAAACCAACCCCTATCCGGAGATGGATCGACTCGGCGCCCGGCTCGAGGCGGGCCTCCTCGCCCAGGCGCGGGAGGCCGGCCTTCCGGCCACGGTCAACCGGCTCGGCGGGATGTTCACCCTGTTCTTCGGCCCGGATCCCGTCACCGACTACGCCTCGGCGCTGGCTACGGACGCCGGGCGCTTCGCCCGGTTCTTCCGGGCCGCGCTCCGGCGCGGCATCTACCTGGCGCCGAGCCGGTTGGAGTGCTGGTTCGTGTCCGCGGCTCACACGGAGGCGGACATCGACTGGACGCTCGAACGCACGCGGGACGCCTTCGCCGAGGTCGCCGCGGACCGCGACGCGTGACGACGCGCCGTGCGTGCCGGTCGCGCGACCCAGGTCAGACGCTGGCCACCGAGCCGCCGTCGACCCGCAGGTTGGCCCCGTTGATGAAAGCGGCCGCTTCGGAGGCGAGGAACACCACCGCGGCGGCGACCTCCTCGGGCGAGCCGGGACGCCGGACCTCGATGTGGGGCCGCCGGCGGGTCAGGAACGCGGCCTCCGCCGCCTCGGCGCTGATCCCGGCCCGTTCCGCGTAGCGGCGGAGCATGTCGCTTACCGCCGGGGTGCGCACGAACGCCGGGGAGACGGTGTTGACCAGGATGCCCTCGGCCGCATGGGCCTTGGAGAGGGTCTTGGCAAGGGCGATGACGGCCGCTTTGGCGGCGTTGTAGGGTGCTCCGGTGGGGTCCGGCTGGATGCCTGACTCCGAGGCGATGAAGATGATCCGGCCCCATCCCTGCCGCCGCATGGGCGGCAGGACCGCCCGGGTGACGCGGACGGCCGAGAACACGTTCTGCTCGAAGACCGCCGACCACTGCGCGTCGTCGATCTCCTCCAGGCCGAGGGAGAGGGTGCCGAGCGATCCGCCCACGTTGTTCACGAGGACGTGGACGGCGCCGAATCGGTTCAGGGCGGCGTCCACCGCCCGGCTCACGTCGGCCGGCCGGGTCACGTCGGCGGGGACGGCGAGCGTCTCGGCCCCCAGCGCCCGCACTGCCGCCGCGGCCGCCTCCAACCGGTCCGCCCGACGGGCGAGGAGCACCAGGCGTCCTCCCTCGCGGGCAAACGCCTCGGCCACCGCCCGTCCGATCCCTTCGCTCGCACCCGTGACCAGTACCACCTTGCCGTCAAGCCCCAAGTCCACGCCCGCCACCCCCGGTCCTTCCCGCCTGTCGTCCCTGAACACTGTATCATGCCGGCCGCCCCCGCCGGCCGGCCGTTGTGGGGAAGTTCTCGCTCTTCGGACCCGGCTGGCCTTTGCGGGAACGCGCCGAACCGGCAGACTGGAGGCGAACGCGGCGGCCCGGGGGACGGGGCCGCCGGCCCGGGACGAAGGAGCGGATGAGCATGGCGTATGTCGAATTCGAGCAGCGGGGCCGCGTGGCGGTCATCTCCATCAACCGGCCGGAACGGCGGAACGCCTTGGGACGGGAGGTCCGGGAGGGTCTGGTGAAGGCCTTCCTGCGGGTCGAAGCCGACCCGGACATCTGGGTGGCCGTGCTGCGTGGCGAGGGGGGGCGGGCCTTCTGCGCGGGGGCCGATCTCAAGGAGATCCATGAGGCCGACCAGCGCGGCGAGCGGTTCGTACCGCCCATGAGCGGTCCCGAGCGCCACGTGTTCGAA
This sequence comes from Actinomycetes bacterium, assembly GCA_023565505.1. Classification (GTDB taxonomy): domain Bacteria; phylum Bacillota; class Sulfobacillia; order Sulfobacillales; family JAIMBI01; genus JAIMBI01. Next base: position 44,751 of record JAIMBI010000025.1, read on the forward strand.
GTGGTGCGGGAGACGTACAAGCCGGTCATCGCGTGCATCAACGGCGCCGCCGTGGCGGGCGGGCTCGAGCTGGCGCTGGCCTGCGACATCCGGATCGCGTCTGACGACGCGGTGCTGGGCATGCCCGAAGCCAAGCGGGGCATGGGGGCCAACTTCGCCTCGGTGGTGCTGCCGCGGATCGTGCCGCTCGGCGTGGCGTTCGAGATGCTCTACACCGGCGACTACCTCGACGCGCAGGAGGCGTGGCGCGTCGGTCTGGTCAACCGCGTGGTGCCGAAGGCGGAGGTGGAGCAGTACACGCTCGACTACGCCGAGCGCTTGAGCCGCAACGCCCCCCTCACTCTCCGGCGGTACAAGCACATGATTCTCAAGACTCTGGACATGCCGGTGGCGGCGGGTCTGCGCCTGGACGCCGGCCCCAACCCGTATCTGAGCCGGGACCGCATGGAAGGCATCGCCGCGTTCGTGGAACATCGCGAACCCCGGTGGGAAGGACGATAGATCGGGGGGCCGGCAATGGACTTCGAGATTCGCTATACCCCGGAGCAGGAGGCGTTCCGGCAGGAGGTGCGGGCCTGGCTGGCGGAGCATGTCCCGCCGGACATCAACAAGACGCCGGAATCGCCGGAGGAGGCCGAGCGGCTGTACCAGGCCCGGCGGGCCCTCGGGCGGGCGCTCGGGGCGCGCGGTTGGCTGTTTCCCATGGCGCCCAAGGAGTACGGGGGCGGGGGGATGGACCTCGACCAAGCCATCATCCTCCTGGAGGAGGCGGACCGGGTCGGCATCTCCCTGCCGCCGTTCTACGACACCGGAGGTATCCTCGGGAGCGGGACCATCCTGGTGTGGGGGACGGAGGAGCAGAAGCGCGCGTTCCTGCCGCCCATCTACCGCGGGGAGGTGCGGGCCTGGCAGCTCCTTTCCGAACCGTCGGCCGGTTCGGATCTGGCCAATGTCAAGACCCGCGCCGTCCGCGACGGCGACACGTACGTCATCACCGGCCAGAAGATCTTCGTGGGGAGCGACCACGGCGCGGAGGGGCTGTTCACCCTCACCTGCACCGATCCCGACCGCCCCCGACACGAAAACCTCAGTTGGTTCTGGATCGACGGCCGGTCGCCCGGGATCACCATCCAGCCCATGGACCTGTGGGGCGGCAGCAGCGAGGGTGGCCAGCAGGTCGGACGCAAGAACATCGTCTTCTTTGACCAGGTGCGGGTACCGGCCTTCAACCTCATCGGGGGCGAGAACAACGGGTGGCGCGTGGCGTCAACCCATCTCGAACTCGAACACGGGTTCGGCTTCACACGAGTGTTGGGTACCCGGGCGCGACGGCTCTGGCAACAGGTCTACGACTACTGCTGCGCGACAATCCGCGACGGCCGGCCGCTGGTGGCGGATCCCGCGGTGCGGGACCGTCTGGCGCAGATCTACATCCGCCTGGAGATCCAACGGCTGTTCGAGACCCGCAACTTCTGGTTGGTCTCGGCGCGCCAACCGCGGTCGTACGAAGGCGCGCAGGCCTCCTACTACCGCAAGATGACGGGACTGTGGCTCACGCGGGCCATCGCGGAGATCGTGGGGCCGTTTGCGTTCACCAACGATCCGGAGTGGGGCGCCGCCGAGGGCTACCTGGAACTGCAGCAGCGGGACGGCGTGTGCGACGTCCATCCGGGCGGGACGGCCGACATCCAGAAAGTGGTGATGGCGCGCCGGATCGGGATTGGTCGGGCCGAGCCGGAGCGGGCCGGGGCCCTGGCCTAGGACGAAAGGCGGGACGGCGATGGACCTGGGACTTACAGACCACCAGCGGATGCTCAAGGATGTCGCGCGGGACGTCATGCAGCGCGAGGCCCCGCGGGAGCGGCTGGTGGCGTGGCAGCACACTTCGACCGGCATCGAGCCCGCCCTGTGGCGGCAACTGGCGGAACTGGGTTGGCTCGGGCTTCGGATCCCGGAGGCCTACGGCGGGCAGGGGGCCGGCGCCATGGATACCGCGGTGGTCTTCGAGGAGGTGGGGCGCGGGCCCCTCGGGGGTCCCTTGTTCAGCTCGGCGGTCCTCGGCGTCGAATGGGTCCGGGCCCTGGGCACGCCGGCCCAGCAGGCACGCATCCTGCCGGAGGTGGCCGCGGGGACGACGGTGCTGACGGTGGCCTGGACCGAGGCGGAGTACGGTTGGCGGCCCGGTGCGGTGCGGCTCGAGCCGGAGCGCAGCGCGGACGGTTTCCGCCTGGCGGGGCGGAAGCTGTTCGTCCCCGATGCCTTCGCGGCGACCCATTTCCTCGTGGCGGTCCGGACCGGCCCGCACCCGGAGGATCTGAGCGCGCTGGTGGTACCGCGGGAGGCGCCGGGCGTGAGAGTCCGGCCGCTCGCCGGGCTCCTCCGGTGGCAGGCGGAAGTGACGTTCGCCGACGTCCGGCTCCCGGCCGACGCGCTCCTCGGGGAGGAGAACCAGGCCGCGCGGGCTTTCGAGGCGGCCTTGGACCAGGCTCTACCGATCCTGGCCGCGTATCAGGTCGGGGGATCCCAGGCGGTCTTCGAGATGTCGGTAGAGTACAGCCGCAGCCGGGTGCAGTTCGGGCGGCCCATCGGCCAATTCCAACGGGTCCAGGACCACATCATCCGGTTGGTCAACGAGCTCGACGCGGCACGCTGGGTCATGTACGACGCGTTGTGGCGCCAGGACACGGGACGACCGCTGACGGCGGCGGCCTCGATGGCCAAGGCGGTGGCGAGCGCGGCGTACTGGGAAGCCTGCAACGCGGCGCATGAGGTGCATGCCGGGATCGGGAGCGACCGCACCTTCGGGCTCACGTTGCACACGGAGATGTCGCGGACCTTGTACCCCTACCTGGGCGATCCCCGTTACCACCGGGCCCGCATGGCCGACGCCCTGGGGTGGCCCCGAGCCGACACGACCGGCGCCGCGGTCTGAGTCCCGCCCGGGCGTGACGGCGCCCCGGGTCGGCTCCGCGACGGGACGACCGTCGCCGGCCCGGGCGGATGGGCCGTCCGGCTCCCGGAAGGCCGCGCCGTCCCAACCGGGGCGCCGGACGGAGTCCTACCCCGCCGGGTCGTCCCATACAGTCCTCAGAGGGCCGCGCCCCCGGCGCGAGCCATCGGACGAGGACGGGGACGATGCGAACCTCTTTCTGGCGGGGTGCCGTGTGGCTGACGGCGGGAGCCCTGCTGTCCAAGCTGCTCGGCGCGGTCTACCGGATCTTCCTGCCCCGGGTGCTCGGCGACACCGGGGTGGGGCTGTTCCAGCTGGCTTATCCGCTGTACGCCGTGGCCCTGGCCGTATCGGTCAGTGGCGTGCCGATAGCCTTGTCCAAAGAGACGGCGGAATACCGGTCGCGGGGGGACGAACGGGCCGCCGAACGGCTGGCGGACTGGGCCCTCGTCGCGCTGGGCCTGGTCGGCGCGGTGCTGGTGGCGGCCATGGAGGCGGCGGCCTGGCCGCTGGCGGCGGCGGTCTTCCACGAACCGCGGGCGGTCTGGCCGCTCCGGGCGCTGGCCCCCGCCCTCCTGCTGGTGGCGGTCCAGGCGGGTCTGCGCGGGGACTTCCAGGGGCAGCAGGACATGAAGCCCACGGCCGTCTCGCAGATTCTCGAGCAGGCGGTCCGCGTCGCGGTGATGTTTCCCCTGGCGTTGTGGTGGTTGCCGCGGGGCGTCGCCTGGGGGGCGGCGGGCGCGACGCTGGGGGCGTCGGCCGGCGCGCTGGCGGGGGTGGCGTACCTCGTCGCCCGGCGGACCCGTCCCTTCCGACCCGGATGGCCGGTTCCCTGGCGCGCGCTGGGGCGACTGGCGGGCACGGTGGGCCCCATGGCGGTGGCGGCCCTGCTCTTCCCGGTGCTGCTGCTCGTCGACGCCGTCACGGTCCCCTTCCGCCTCATGGCGGCCGGGTGGTCGCCGGACAGGGCCACGGCGGCGTACGGGCAGCTCGCCGGCGAGGCGATGCCCCTCGTGAACCTCGCCCTGGTGGCGGGGACGGCGCTGACCAGCGCCGTCGCGCTGGCGGTGGCTATCCCCCTCGGGCTGCTGACCGCGGTGTACCTCAGTGAATTCGCCCCGGAGCGCGTGCGGGCCCGGGTGAAGCCCGCCTTGGAGGTCCTGGCCGGGGTTCCCACCATCGTGTACGGGTACTTCGCCCTGACCTTCGTGACGCCGTGGCTGCAGGATCACCTCTTCGGCCAGGCGCTGGCTGTCGTCTACGGTGCGCAGGTAATAGAGCCCCTCCAGTTCGGCTCCGGGAAGGCGCAGGCGGCGCGGCGAACGGGAGCGGAGCCAACCGCGCGGCTGCGGGCGGCAACTTCCGAGGGCAAGCCGGCGGAACCGGCGCCAACGCTCAGAACGGCGGCTCCAACCGGAGGCAGCAAGCGCTGGCGGCGATGAATGCGGCCAACGCCAACTTCACCATGAAGGAAATTACGGTCGGCATCACGACCGATTCCCAGGTCGAGGTGACTTCGGGCCTCAGCGCCGGCTAGACCGTGCTCATCCCGATCGTCGTCTCCTCCTCTTCCAATACGGCGACGAATCGAATCGTCGGCGGGTTCGGCGGCGGAAGCGGCCGCCTACGCCGCGCGCGGGGCGCGCCCGCGCACCTTATCCCAGGCGTACCGCACAGCGTCCTTCACGTCCTCCCACGCCCCCTGGTTGCGCGCTTCCCAGTCGCGCCGCGCCTCCGACTCGAAGGCGGTCCACTCCTTGCCGGCGTACCGCGTGTCGGTCGCCAGGGTAGAGCCGTAGCGGTAGGCGGGCTCGTACTTCTCGTAGGTCACGCCCGGCCGGTTGCCGAAGGTCGTGCGGCAAGTGTGTGCGGAAGTCGGGGGCGTGCGTCTCGAAGCCGCCCGGGCCGGTCCCTCGCTCGGCCCCGGCCTGCTCGACCTCGACGTCGGTGCGGCGCGCCGTGTCGCGCACGGTCTCCGTCCGCTCCCCGACGTCCTTCCGGACTGCCACCTCTTCCACCACCCGCGCCTGCTTCGAGACCACGGGCTCCTCGCGCGTCTCGGTGACCTCGATTGTGCCCTCGCGGAACGCGTCCCGGTCCGCCGTGCTGGCCGGACGGTCGGCCTGCCGCCGTTCGACGCGGACCCGCTCCTCGCGCAGCTGGACGTGCTCTTCCACGGGCTTCTCCGTGACGCGGGTGTACACGCGCACCGGGCGTTCGACCGCCCGTTTCCCGACGCGCACGTCCTCCTCGACCACCGGGATCGTCGTTTCCTCGCCCGACACGGGGGAGGTGCCGCGGGGGGCGTGTGACTGCGCGGCGGCTTGGGCGCCGGTCGCGGCGGCCGAGGCCCCCGCCCGCTCGACGCCTGGCGTGTTACGGTACAGGTCCCGCTCCCGCCCGATCTCCTCCGCCGTATACGGCCGGGCCTCCGGGGTGTAGCCGGTCCACCCGCCCTGCCGCCAGTAGGCGGCCCGCTGGTCAACGTCTACCGCGTTGTGGCGCTCCATGACGGCCACGGCCCGATCGACCTCGTGGTCGTCCGCCCTGACGGTCACCAACGTCCCGCCGCGGCGCACACCTTCGGCGTAGTAGCCGGCCTCCTCCTCGGGCACGCCCACGTCAACCAGCGCGCCGATCAGGCCCCCGGCCGCCGCCCCGATGCCGGCCCCGGCGAGGGTGGTCAGGAGCGGCCCGGCCGCGACGACGGGGCCGATGCCGGGGATCGCCAGCGCGCCGAGGCCGACCAGGAAGACGCCGAGGCCGCCGACGACGGCCCCGGTG
>JAIMBI010000026.1 GCA_023565505.1 Actinomycetes bacterium
GTAGTTCAGCAGCAGGCCGACCGCGTACAGCGCGACGAACGACCACAGCGCCGCGTTGGGGCTGCCGGTGGCGGCGATCGAGCGGCCGAAGATGATCGGCACGAAGAAGCCGAACAGCAGCACCGCCAGGTTCGGGGCGACCGAGGTGACGAACGACCCGGCGCCGTACACGACGCAACCGGCCGTGAACGCGCGGCGCCGGCCGACGATCGTCGAGATCTTGCCCCCCGTGATCATGAGCGCCGCCATCACGAGGCCGTACAGCGTGATCGCGGACTGGATGCCCGTGACCGTGGTGCCCAGGTCCTCGGCGACCGTCGCGATCGAGACGTTCATCACCGAGCTGTCGAGCGTCATGAGGAACTGACCGGCGGCGAGCGTCAGCAGGACCTGGTTCGCACCGCGAGCCGAACGGCCGGTGGCGGTGCCGCCACCACGAGCGCGCGTCACGACGGCATCCGGGTCGAGATACCCGGAGGCTACCGGCATTCCTCACCCGTGCAGTCGCCCGTGCCGGGTGATATCAACGGCGTGACGCCCGGCATCGGCCGGGCGCGGAACAGGGCGCCGACGCGCCCGGGACGGCGGCTCCATGCGAGGACGTGCGAGCGAGCACGAGCCTCCGCCGACTCGAGCGGCCCGGGCGCGGGCGGGGGCGACGAACGGGCCGTTTCGGCGGGTGAGTGGCGGGACGGCCCGCGGGTCTACCGGCGGCTGCCGAAGGCGGTCATGCGGGCCCGGACGGCGTCGAGCGCTTCGGGAGGCAGGGGCTTGGCTCCGCCCAGGGCCCGGGCCAGCAGCACCAACTCGGCGGCTTCGTCCAACGTGGCCAAAAGCTGGGCCGTACTGGCCGGGTCCCGCTGGAAGACCAGGACGCCGTGGTTGGCCAGCAACACCGCCGAAAGGTCAGGATGGTCCCGGACGACGTCGACGATGCCGCCCACCGACCGTTCCGAGCCGCGCGGAGCCCAGGGCACGACGGGAACCGGCTCAGCCAGCCCGAACCGCAGGAGCGGTTCGTAGACCGCCGGCAACGGCTCGTGGGCCAACGCGAACGCGGTCAGGTGGGGCGAGTGGGTGTGGATGACGGCGCCGGCCTCCGGCCGGACGCGATAGATGCCGGCGTGCATGGCCACGACTTCGTGCATGGTGGGATCCATGTCGCCCTCCAGCACCCGCTCGTCCACCCCGACGACGGCAAAGTCGGCCGCGTCCAGGTGTGCCACCGACCCGCCCCGAGTCATCACGAAACGGTCCGGCCCGATCCGGGCGGACAGGTTGGCGTGGGTGCCCCGGAACAACAAGCCCTTCGCCTCCAGTTGGCGACCGACGGCGACGAGCGCGGCCACGGCCCCGCCCGCGGCGAATCCCGGCATGTCCGATCCCTCCTTGCTCTCTTCTCCTAAGGTGTCGGGTCCAGGTTGAGTATGGTTCGCCCAGGCGGAAAGCGTGCACCGGCGGTCAGGCGACCGCCTCCAGGATAGCCACGAGGTCCGCGTGGTCAGCTGCGCGGGGATTGACGGGGATGTTGCCGCTGGCCATCGCCTGGTCGGCCACTGCCGCGAAGCGGGACCGCTCGACGCCGATGTCGGCGAGGCGTGCCGGGATGCCGAGCCGCCCCAGCCACTCGCGGATCGCGTCCGCCAATCGCGCGGTGCGGGTCGCCGCCGATCCCCCCAGACCGAACAGATCCGCCACGGCCGCATACCGTTCCACCGCCGCCGGCCCGTTGTAGGCCACCACCGGCGGCAGGAGGACGCCACAGATGACGCCGTGGGCAACCCGCGGCGCGACGCCCCCGATGGGCATGGCCAGGGCGTGGACCAAGCCGAGACGGGTGTGGATGAAGGCCATCCCGGCCATGAGGCTCCCCAGCAGCATCTGTCGTCGGGCCTCCAGATCCCGGCCGTCGGCCACGGCCCGCTCCAGGTGGCCCACGATGAGGGCGAGCGCGCGGAGCGCCAACAGCTCCGACACGGGGTTGGCCGAGCGGGCCACGTACGACTCCAGGGCGTGGGTGAAGGCGTCGGTGCCGGTGGCGGCCGTGACCGCCGGCGGCAAGCCGAGCGTCAGCAGCGGATCGACCAAGGCCACCCGCGCCGCGACGTGTCGGCCCCCCACGGAGAACTTGTAGTCGCGCTCGCGGTCGGAGTAGTTGGCGAAGATGGTCACCTCGGCGGCCGTGCCGGCCGTAGTGGGCAGGCAGACGACCGGCGCGCCGGGCCGAGGGACCTTGTCCATCCCGTCGTAGTCGGCAATCCCGCCCGGGTTCCCGAGCAGAATGCCCACGGCCTTGGCGACGTCCATGGCGCTGCCGCCGCCGACGCCCACCACCGCGTCGGCGCCGAAGTCCCGGGCCGCTTGCACCGCCCGCTCGACGTCCACCACCGTCGGATTGGGTTCGACCTCGCTGAACACCCGATAAGGAAGCCCATCGGCCCCGAGACTCTCGAGAACCGGCCGCGGAACGCCCGCGGCCAGCACGCCGGGGTCCGTCACCACCAGCACCCGCCGGCCCCCGGCCCGGCGCACGGCCTCGCCGCACTGCCCGGCGACCCCGTCGCCGAAGACCACGGTCGTCCTCAAGTCGAACGTGAACACGGCCCGCCCCCCCTGTCCCGCCCGGCGGCGGTTTGGGTCCATTGTAGACGGTGGCCGGGGCCGTGTCGCGCCCCGACCGGCCCGCGGTTCGGGCCGGTCGGGGGACGCCCGGGGGTCGCCGGCGTCCCCGCCGATGTCCCCCGACCCGACGTTCAGCCGGAGACCCCGTGATGCACGACCGGCATCGCGGACCGGCTGTCGCGGGAATGCCGGGAGGAACGGGAGGACGACGAGCTGCTGCTGCTCGAGCGACGGCGACGCGTCAGCAGCAGCAGCAGGACGAGGGTGAGCCACCGATGATGCCGGTGGTGATGGTGGTGGGACCTGTGGTGATGGCGGCGGTTTTGTGGTTCCATCGGTAACCTCCCTTGGCCGTTGGGACCCTGTGTTGTCGTGGCAACCCGGGCCGGGCGTCGACGTCCCGGGCTTACGACACGGTATGCGGCCGGTCCCAGCGCTGCCACTCGCTGGGAGGGCGGTCACCACGCCTGCCGCCCCTGCATACGGTTGAGTAAACCCCAAAGGAGGAATCGCTCGTGAGTCACGGGTCCTCGTCGTCCTTCGACGACATCCTGCCCCTCTTGCTTTTGGGCGAACGTGGTCACCGGGATTTGCTGCCGCTCCTGCTGCTCTTGAGCGACCGCGACACGACGACCCACACCGAGACGGACACGTCCTCGTCGTCGGATGATCCCGGATCCATCCCGACGACGTTCAACGCGTACCTGGCAACGCTCGTCGGCGACCTGGTCCGCGTGAGCGTCACCGGCCCCGGTCCAGTGGACAACGCTTTCACCTTGCTCGGGACGCTCACCGACGTGGGGACCGACTTCATCGTCCTCCGCGGGGTCATCGCCTCGAGCGTGCCCATCGGGCTGCGCACCCGCGTCGCGATCCCCATCTCCCACATCCAGGGCATCGACCGGGTGCCGCTGTTCGACGTGCTGTTCCCGCTGCTCCGGTCCACGCGGGGAAGCTAGCCCGCAGGGAGTCCGGGCCACGGACTGGCCGACCCGGACTCCCTCAACGACCGAGGTAGCGGCGCAACAGGGTCTCGACGCCGATCAACCCCTCGTCCCCCGCCGGCTCGCGCGGCCGGCGGAAGAGCACCTCGGCGGCGCCCCCGGCGGGACGCGCTCCGCCGTCCAGCCCGACGCGGTGGAGCAGCGTGTCCAAGCCGTCGAGGGCGATGGCCAGCATCGTCAGGGTCATGGCGACGTGCCGGAGTTCCTCCGCCAACGAGGCCGGCGACGGCAACCGGTCCACGGCCGCGGCGGCCGGACGCGCGCCGGCCCCCGCCGGCGCGGCGGAGGCCTCGGCGGCCCCGTCGCCCTCGTTCCGCCCCGGGCCGGACATGGGTTCGGACGGCTGCTCGGCGCCGTGGCCGAGTCGCACCCGCTCCCGCGCGCCCGGGGGGTCTTCCGCCGGGACGCCTGCGGCGGGCGTCTTCGGGTCCGGATCCATGACGCCCCCCCCTGTCCATGGCTAGACGTTGCTATACCGTATGCCGTCCCGACGGCCGTCAACACTCGGAGGTGGCGATGTCGTCCCTGCCCGACGTACCCGTGCGCCAGGCGGTCGCCTGGGTGGGCTCCGGGGGCTCCGGCGGCTCTCACCCCATCGTCGTCCGCACCGACGACGGCGGGTTCGCCCACGTCAAGCTCCAAGCCAACCCGCAATCCACGCGGAGCCTGGTCAACGACTGGATCGGCACGGTGCTGGGGCGCCTGGCGGGGGCGCCAGTGCCCCGCCCCGTCCTGGTCCACGTGCCGTTCGAGGCGCTCCGGGACCTCGCGCCGCTCACCCGTGTCCGCTGGCGCCCCGGTCTGCAGTTCGGTACCGAATGGCTGCCCGAGGCCCGTCCGGTGACGCGTCGGGACGTCGGACGGCTGGCCAACGCCGACGACCTGCCCTTGGCCGCGCTGTTCGAATCCTGGGTGTACAACGAGGATCTCAAGTGGTCCCATCTGCTGACCGTCCCGGATCCGGCCGGGCGGCGGCTGGTCGTCGCAGACCACGGCTTCATCTTCCCCGGCGGCCCCCGCTGGACCCCGGGGGAGTTGTCGCGCGAGGCCCGCCGGTGGCCGCCCCTCGGTCCGCTGACGGCCCTGGCCCTCTCCCTGCCGCACCGGTACCGGTTTCGGCCGGCGCTCGACCGCCTCCTGGCGCTGGAACCCGGCGCCATCGCCGCCGTCCTGGAGGCGGTTCCCGCCGAGTGGGGGCTGTCCTCGCGGCGTCGGCAGGCGGCCCTCACGTTCCTCCTGGGACGTCGGGAGCGTCTTCCGGCCCTGGCCCGACGGCTCGAGACCCTCTGGACCAGCCGACCGTGAGGGTCCTGACCGAGCTCCGCTTGGGCGCGACGGCTGCCTGCCGTATCATGGGGGCACCGAGCCAAGCGGGGGCGACGACACATGGAGGCGCGCATCCGGGCGCTCGCGGGCCTTCTCGCACCGTATCGCCGGGTGGCGGACATCGGAGCCGGCTCCGGCGTGCTCGCCCGTTGGCTGTTGGAGCGCGGCCACCGGGTGGTGGCCACCGACGTGAGCCCCCACGCCGTGGCGGCCCTGGCCGCCGCCCTCCCCGGCGCGGCGGTGCGGCTCGGCGACGGCTTGACGCCCGTGGGCCGGGACGAAGTGGACGCCGCGGTCCTCGCCGGACTCGGTGGCCGCACTATCGCCCGCGTGCTGCGCCGCGACGCCGCCCGCGCCGCCGGGTGGACCGTCGTCCTCCAACCCATGGACACGCTCGCTCCGGTCGTCGCCGCGCTCCGCGAGCTCGACCGCGGCGTCGCCGGCGGCACCCTGGTGGCATCGGGCGGCCGCCTCTACGCCATTCTGGTCGCGCCGCCGGGCTTGGCCTGGAACGGCCCCGACGACCGCCGCTGGGACGCGCTGGGCGCCTGGCTGATCGACGACCCCCTGTGGCCCGCCTGGGTCGATGCCCACATCGCGCGGGCCGCGGCCCGTCATGCTACAGTAAGGCCGACGAGCGGACGGGCGATGACGGCGCGTCGCGCCCTGGCCGCCGAGATTGCTTGGCTGAAGGAGCGACGCCATGTCGAAACATAGCTGGCAGGGCCACTTCGGGCCCGACGTGATCTCCCGCACGTGGCCCGCTTTCGAGGCCATCACCGGCGTGGTGCCCGTCTCCGGCCCCGAGGACCGCGACGTCCTGGCCGCTTGGCCCGGACCCCACCCCCTGTCGGGAGCCGGCGTCGTCGCGGGACCCTTCGCCCGAGCCAAGGCCATCGGCAAACGTCTCGGCGGACGCCCCGTCGGCCCGCCGCTGGTGTACCGGCCGTACCTCAAGCTCGCGGTGTTCGTTCCCGTCGCGGCCCTCGACCGCGTGCGCGACGCCATCTGCGAAGCCGGCGCGGGCTTCATCGGCCGCTACAGCCACTGCACCTTCTCCGCGCCGGGCACGGGCACGTTCAAGCCCCACGACGGCGCCCGACCCTATATCGGTCGCGTGGGCCACCTCGAGCACGTGGACGAGGTCCGCCTGGAGACCATCCTACCCGCGTGGCTCGAGGAGGAGGTGGTGGCCGCCATGCTTCAGGCCCACCCGTACGAGGAGGTCGCGTACGACTTGTATCCCCTCGCCAACCGGCTGGCCATCCCGGCCGCCTATCTGGGCGACGACGGGGTGGTCCGGACGGCCGAACTGACCCGGGAACTGGCCGACTGGGCCACCAGCACGGGGATCCGGCGCATCGAAGCCGAGCACGGCGCCCATGGGGCCCGGCTCTCGCTCGCCCGGCGGGGCATCGTGGTGAGCCTGGTGCCCCTCGGCGAGTGGACCGTCCCCGGTCTCCAGGACATTCTGCAAGAGGTCCGCCCCTGATGCCGGAGTGGATCGTCTACTCCGACGGCGCCTCACGCGGCAACCCGGGTCCGGCCGGCTACGGGGCGGTGGTCGAGAACCGCACCAGCGGCACCAAGGCCACGGTGAACGGCTATCTCGGCATCGCCACCAACAACGTCGCCGAGTACCGGGGCCTCCTGGCGGCGCTCGACTACGCCCTCGCCCACGGCGGGGGCTCCGTCGAGGCCCGTGCCGACAGCGAGTTGATGGTCCGTCAACTGACGGGCCGCTATCAGGTGAAGAACCCGACGCTCCAGGCGCTGCACCGCCAAGTCCTGGACCGTTTAGCGCGTTTCGAGCGGTGGACGGTGCGGCACGTTCCCCGCGAGCAGAACCGGGAGGCCGACCGCCTCGCCAACGCCGCCATCGACGCGGCAGGGTCCGCGCCGACCGGATCGCGTTAGTCCCGCAGCCAGTCGAAAGGAGAAAGAGACCATGGCCTGGACGCCCCGGATGTCCATCACGTCCGTCCGGCAATTCGACCGGGGGGATCTCGACGAACTGTTCCGGCTCACGGAGCGGATCCGCCAAGACCCGCCGGCGTTCCGCGGACTGGCGGCGCCGTACGTGCTGGCCACGCTCTTCTACGAGCCCAGCACCCGCACCCGCCTCTCGTTCGAAGCGGCCATGGCGCGCCTGGGCGGGCACGTCATCAGCACCGAAAACGCCGCCGAGATGTCCTCCGCGGTCAAGGGCGAGACGCTGGCGGACACGGTGCGCATCGTGAGCGGCTACGCCGACGTCATCGCCCTCCGGCACTACGAGGCCGGGGCATCGGACGTAGCCGCCCGCGCGGCCCGCGTCCCCGTCATCAACGCCGGGGACGGCGCCGGCGAGCACCCCACCCAGGCCTTGCTCGATGCCTTCACCGTCGCCCATTACCGCGGCGGTCTGGACGACCTGGTCATCACGTTCGTTGGCGACCTCGCCTACGGACGGACCGTGCATTCGCTGGCCCTGTTGCTGACGCGGTTCCGCGGCGTGCGCATCCGTTTCGTGGCGCCCGAGCGCCTGGCCGCGCCCGCGTGGCTCGTCGGGCAGCTCGAGGCGGCCGGCATCGACGTGCGCCCGGTGGCCACCCTCGCGGACGCGGCGGCCGAGAGCGACGTGCTCTACGTCACCCGCGTCCAGACGGAGCGGTTTCCGAGCGGACTCGACCCAGCCGACACCACGTACACGGTCGAGCCGGAGGTACTCGACCGGCTGCCGCCTCACGCCCTGATCCTCCATCCGCTGCCGCGGGTCCAGGAACTTCCGCCCGCGGTGGACGCGGATCCCCGGGCCCGCTACTTCGATCAGGCCGCCTTCGGCCTTTACGTGCGCATGGCGCTTCTGGGCCGCGCCCTCGGCGTGCTGTAGCAGCGCAGGCGACGTCACGGGCAATGCCGCCGGTTGCCTCGGACCGGTCTCGGGGCGTATAAGAAAAGGAGCCGGCGTGCGAGCCGACCAGACGGCCGCTCGCGCCCTCGGGCGCGGGAGGAAAGTCCGAGCTGCACAGGGCAGGGTGCTGGATAACGTCCAGTGGAGGCGACTCCAAGGAAAGTGCCACAGAAAACAAACCGCCGCGCGGAGCGCGGTAAGGGTGAAACGGTGCGGTAAGAGCGCACCAGAAGCCAGGTGACTGGCTTGCTTGGCAAACCCCACCCGCAGCAAGACCGAATAGGGGAAGGATGAGGTGGCCCGCCGACTTCCCGGGTTGGTCGCTAGAGGCCGCGGGTAACCGCGGTCCCAGATAAATGGCCGTCCTCGACAGAACTCGGCTTATCGGTCGACTCGCCACCGCAAACCGCCCACCGGGCGGTTTTTTTGTGGGCCGACCGGCCCCCGAGGTCTTCCGGCATCCTCGGCCGGCCGGCGGCGTAAACCGGGAACAAGACCGAAGCCTCGGGAGGAGGTGGAGGGCATGCGGGATCGTCCCCCCACGACGCCCGGAACCTGGGTCGGCGCGGCCGGCGGAGCGGCGGCCTTCCTGGCGGGCCTGCTGGGCGCCCGCCCGCTCGTCGAGGACACAGTCGTCCTGCTGGTCACGGCGGGGGCCGCCATGGTCGCCGCCCGCCGCGCCGCTCCCCTCGCGCACCAATCCCTGATGGTCCGGGCCACGGCCGGGGCGCTTTGGGGGGCGGCCCTGGCCGCCGCCCTGGGCCCCTCCGCCCCGGACTCCGCCATGTCCGTCCTCGACGCCGGGATGGCCGCCATGCTGGGCGTCACCCTGGGGGGCGACCCGAGCCCGTGGGCCGCAACCCCTTCCACCCGCCGCGACGCCTACGGGGTAGCCGCGGTGGGATCATCGGCCGTGAAGCGCACCGTGACCCGTCCCAGGCGGTCGTTGGCCACCTCGACGGTCTGTTCGTGCGGTTCGAGCCAGTGTACCGCCACCAAGCTGCCCAGCAGCACCAGCGTCCCGGCCGGCAGCATCGCGTCCTGCGTCGCCGCCTGCCGGGCCAGCCACACCAAGGCCTCGAGCGGGTGGCCGAGCACGTCGGCGCCGCGACCCTGACCGACGGGCCGCCCGTCGACGAGGAGGACCGCGGTGACCGACGCCAGCGCGGCGGGGTCCACGTCGGTCACCGGCGGGCCGATCACGGCTCCGGCTCCGTAGAAGTCGTCGGCCACCAAGAGGCCGACCGGCGGACGGGACCCGGCTTCGTAGCGGTCGTCGACGATCTCGACGGCCGCGTGGTAACTGGCGACGGCCCGGGCCGCCGCGGCCCGGTCGACGGGTCGCGCCCGCGCGTCGAGCGCCGCCCCGAGCCGCACCGCGATCTCACACTCCACGCCCGGACGCACGAACCGCCGACGGTCCACGGTGGCCCCGGACGGCCAAACCGTGGCGGCGAAGATGCCGCCCGCGCAGGGATGGTCGATGCCGAGCAGACGCTGCATCACCGGGGTCGTGCACCCGATCTTGTACCCCACCACCGGCCCGAACTCCGTCGCCGCCAGGACCGCGTGCACGGCCCGCTGCAGCGCGTAGCCGGCCTCCAGGCTCTCCGCGGCCGCGGCCACCCCGGCCGGGACCGGACGGGCCGTGCGACGGGCCTCCGCCAGCATCCGCGCCGCCTCCGTCACCTCGCGCATGCTCCGCCTCCCTCACCCGACGTGGGCTGCCCCGTCACGGGCCACGGGGTTCGCCGGCGGCCGGGTGAGCCCGATGGCCGCGAGGGCCGCCACCGCCCCCACGCGAAGGGCCACGTCGGCCAGATTGAAGATCCCCGACCACCCGACGACGTGGACATAGTCCGTCACGGATCCGGTGAGCAGCCGGTCGGCGACATTGCCGACGCCGCCGCCCAGCATCACCGCCGCGCCCAGCGCCCCGGGGGCGTCGGTCCCTACCCAGAGGGCGAGCCCCGTCACCCCCGCGAGGCCCACGGCCAGCACCCACCCGGGGTGATGCGCCCCGATACCCAGCATGGCCCCGCGGTTGAACCACAGCACCAGCTCCACGTGACCGGGCCAAAGCACCCGCGGGCCGTGGGCCAGGGCACCCGCCGCCCATACCTTGAGCGCGCCGTCGGCCGCCGCCACGGCCGCCGCCAGCGCCCCGTGGCGGACGACCCGCCGCCGTCGGGCCGCTCCTGTCGCGACGCGACCCATGCTCGCCTCCTCCCGGCACCGACCCTGCCCGGCCGCCGCCGGCGGCCGGGCCGCTGCCGCGCGGCTAGCCCGTGAGGTGGATGCGCACCGAGGCGTTCTCTCCGGGCAACAGCGTGTAGCCCGCCGTGTCGATCTTAATCAGCACCGGCACGCGCTGCACGACTTTGGTGTACGACCCGGCGGTGGCCGTGGTCGGAATCAGGGAGAAGAAGGACTGCGTCGCCGGCTGGATGGCCGCGACGGTGCCATGGAAGGTGACCCCGGGCTGGGCGTCGACCGTCACGTCGACCGTCTGCCCTACGGAGACCTGGTGGATCTTGGTCTCGGGGATGTTGGCCACGATCTCCACCGTGCTCAGTTGCACCAGCGTGGCCACGGGCGTCCCCGCGGCGACCGTCTGGCCGTTGGTCGCGTTCACGGACGCCACCGTACCGTCCACCGGCGCAACGACGTCGACCGTCGTGGGCGCCGGCGGCGGCGCCGGTGCCGTCTTGCCGCCGGAAGCGGCGGCCGGTGCGGCGGGGGACGCCGGCGCGGTCACGGTCTCGGTGGCGACGACCTGGCCCCGGCTGACCCGCTGGCCCACCGTCAGGTTGAAGCCCTGCAGCGTCCCGCTCGCCGTGGCCACCACGGGCACGGTGTCGGCCGTCACCGAGGCGTCCTGCGACACCACGTAGTTGGTGTTCTGGTTCCAGTAGTAGGCCGCCACGCCGCCAATGATGACCAGCGCCACGATGACCAGGATGTTGATGAGCACAATCCGGCTGCTTTTCATCTCCGCTCCTCTCCGAGTCGTCCCGCCCCGAGCGCCGGGACCGCGCGGCCTCTGCGCCCGGCGGCCGACCCCGCTACCCCGTCCGCGGGATCCGTCATTCCAGCGGGGGGCCCGTTCGGGCCGCCCCCGCGGTGCGATAGGTGCGCACCCCCAGGGCGAGCAACGCCGCGACCGCCGCCAGAGCGGCGGTGAGCACGAACAGGTCGTCGATTCCCATGACGAAGGCCTGCCGCTCCACCAAGCCCTGCAACACGGTCCGGGTCAGGGCCCCCGACGCGGCCGCCGGCACCCCGGCGTGGCCCAGGTAACGGCCCAACGCGGCCATGACCCCCTCGCCCGGGGTCCCCGGCGCGACCGCCGCCGCCAGGTTGGCGGCATGCATCTGAACCTGGGTGGTCAACAAGCTCGTGAGGACCGCCAGGCCGAAGGAGGACGCCACGCGCTGGATGATGTTGTTGATGGACGATGCCGCTCCGATGCGCGTCGTGGGGATGGCGGACATGGCGGCGGTGGTGAGCGGCATCATGGCCAGCCCCATGCCCACGCTCCGAAACATCAGCCACTCCGTCACCACCTGGGTCGGCGTGTCGACGTTGAGGTTGCGGAGGAAATAGGTGCCGACGGCCAGGATGACCATGCCCACGAACACCGGCCCCCGCGCCCCGACTCGGTCGTACAGCCGCCCGGCGATGGGCATGAACAGGGCCGTCACGAGCGCCGCCGGCATCATGATGAGCCCGGTCTGCATGGCCCCGTACCCCGCCACCGTCTGCAGGAACACCGGGACGTAGAAGATCCCCGCGTACATCGCCACGCTGACGATCACCGAGACCAGGTTGGCGACCGTGTACGAACCGTAGCGGAACACGCGGAGGTCCAGCAGCGGATGCTCCCCGGTCAGCTGCATCACCACGAACAGCGCCAGCAGGGTGCCGGAGGCGATGAAGAGCAGCACGATGGCCTCCGAACCCCAGCCCCAGGTCTGGCCCTCTGAAAGCGCGAGCAGGACGCCGAACAGGCCGCCCGCCGCGGTCAGCAACCCGGGCCAGTCGAGCGGCCCCACCGGATGCCGGGGGAAATCCGGTACCGACGTCAGCGCCAGGAGGACGCCGATCACCCCGATGGGCACGTTGACGTAGAAGATGAGCCGCCAGTCGACGTATTCGACCAGGTACCCGCCGAGCGTCGGCCCGATGGCCGGTGCCACGATCAGGGCGAGGCCCCAGAAGCCCATGGCGGTGCCGATGCGGTCGCGGGGCACCATGCGGTAGACCATGGACATCGTCGTCGGCATGATGAGCCCGCCCCCCAAGGCCTGGATGACCCGGAAGGCGGTCAGCGATCCCAGACTCCAGGCTGCGCCGCACAGGGCCGAGCCCGCGGTGAACACCGCCAACGAGGCGATGTAGACGCGCTTGAGGCCGAAGCGCTCCCCGAGCCAGGCCGAGGCCGGAACCACGACCCCCAGTGCCAGGATGTAGATGGTCACCACCCACTGGGCGGTCTGGGTGTCGACCCCGAACACGTTCTCGATGGTGGGGATGGCGATGTTGACGATGGAGCTGTCGAGGATGGCCATGAACGCCCCGATGACCACCACGAACAGGGACAGGCCCCAGGCCGGGCCCCGTGCCGGCTCCCGGGACGCCGCGTGCGTTTCCGATACCATGGCCCACCCCCTAGACGTGAATGCGTGCCGTGGCGGACTCCCCGGCAAACAGGTCGAGCCCCTGCGCCGGGAAGGTCACGGTCACCGGAATCCACTGGATCTCGCGGCTGAACGGCTGGTACTGCAGCGGGGGGCCGGCCGCCGCCGACAGCGTCTGCCGTCCGACATGGCTCACGTGGCCCACCACGGTCTCGCCGGGGTCCGTCGGGAAGGTCAGGTCCACGCGCTGACCCACGTGCACCCGATGGACCACCGTGTCCGGCAGCTCCGCGGTCACGGACAGCCGGTCGGTGTCCACCACCGCGAAGAGCGGCGTGCCGGGGGTGACCACCTCCCCGGCGGTGACCGGCTCCGGTCCGATCCGCCCCGGGATGGGCGCCCGCACGGCCACGGTCGCGCTGCCTTGGGCCACGGTGAGCACCGTCTGGCCCCGGCCGACCGCTTGACCCGTACCCACCACCACGGTGCGGACCGTCTCGGTCGCGGGCGCCCGGACCCACGCGGCGGGTGCGGTCACCGTGGCGTAGTCGGTCGCCACGTAGTGCTGGTTGTCGTAGGCGTACCAGCCGGCCGTTCCCGCCAGCGCGAGGGCCCCCGCCCCGGCGATGAGTCCGAGCCATCCTCCCCGCGTCACGGCTCCGTCCCCTCCCCTCCCAGGGTCTGGTACAGGCTCGACCACCCGCGCTCCAGGAGCCATAGCCGCTCCCGCTGCCGGAGGCCCTCCTCGAGCCGCTCGTACCGGATCCGCTCCTGGACCACCCGGTCGGGACCCGTCCGGTCGTCGCCCCCATGCGTCCACGGCTCGAGCTCCTTGCCCAGCGCCTCCGTCTCCGCCTGGAGGCGCTTCAGCCGGGCCGTCACCTGCTTGGACGACAGGGCCGGCGCGAACCGGGTGAGATCGAAGTGGGGCACGTGGCCCTGGGCCAGCGCCCGGAAGCCCTGCGCCAGGATGGTGAGGTCGGCCAACTCCTCGAGGGCGGCCCCCGCCGCCTCCACGGCCTCCGTACGACCCAGGACCGTCTCGGCCAGCGCCTGCGCCCGCCGTTCCGCGTCAAGCGCCGCCAGCGTCCACCGGCTCCGCCACAGCGCCGCCTGAATCCCCCCGACGGGTCGGAGCCACTCGTCGGCCGCAACGGGCTCGGGTTCGCCCGCCCCCATGGCCACCGCCGGCGGCGGCTCGGCCAACGCCGGCAACTCCCGCGGCGCGGGCGCGGCGCCGCCCCCCGTCCCGGCCTCGTCCGCCGGCGTCGCCGGCTCTCGGCCCCAGGCGAGGCTCGCCGCCAACGCGACGGCCGCGACGAACCAGATGGCCTCCGCCCAGACGTGGTCCGCGGACGGCAGCGCCCCGTACAGCCACGCCCCCACCGCGGCGGCGGCCGCCGCCTCGACGATGCCGGCCCACAATAGTCTCATGTGCTCACCTCAGGCCGCCTCGGCCCGACTGAACATCCAGGTCGCCAACCCCAACAGCGCCACGGTCACGCCCCCCATGACGGTCAGGTCCAGCCCCAGCGGGAAGCCGGTGAGCGCCCGGCCCCACGTCGTCCCGGCGTAGGCCAGGTGCCGGAGCGCGTCCACGCCGTAGGTGAGGGGGTCCACCCGCATTAACCCGCCCAGCCAGGCCGGCATGCCGTTCAAGGGGAACAGGGCCCCGCTCAGGAAGAACATGGGCATGATGAGGAAGTTCATGATGACCTGGAAGCCCTGCAGGGAGTCCATCCGGGACGCGATGGCGATCCCGAGCCCCGTCAGGGCCAGTGACACCAACAGCAGGATCCCCAGCATGCCGAAGAACAGCCCCACCCGGAGCGCTATGCCGACCGTGGGCGCGAGCAGCAGCAGGAGCGCCCCTTGGGCCCCGGCCACCGTCGCGGATCCCAAGGCCTTGCCGAGCGCCACCGCCCCCCGCGGCACGGGCGACACCAGCACCTCCTTCAGGAAGCCGAATTCCCGGTCCCACACGATGGACACGGCCCCGAACACGCTGGTGAACAGCACCGACATGCCCACGATGCCGGGGAACATGTACGTCAGGTAGTCGACGGTCCCCCCGGCGTTGAGCCGGAACCCGTGCGCGATGCCGTTGCCCACCAAAAGCAGGTACAGGAGCGGCTGGGCGACCATCCCCACCACCCGCGCCGGCTCGCGCCCGAACCGGATGGTCTCCCGCAGCCAGATGACGTAGATCCCGCGCCCGAAGCGCGCCGCCGTCACGAGAACCGCCTCCCCCGCCAGGCCCACTGGTCCCGCGCCGAGGCCGCCTCCTCCCGGATCTGGCGCCCCGTGAGAGCCAGGAACACGTCGTCGAGCGTTGGCCGGTGGATCTCCGCCCGGACCAGATGGCTGCCGAGCGCCGCCGCCACGCGCGCCAGCCACCCGGCCGCGTCCGTCACCGCCGCCCGCACGACGCGACCCTCGCCCGTCACCGGCACCCCGGCCAGCGCGGCCACCGCCCGCGCCCGCGCCTCCTCGTGGTCCAGCTCCAGCGCCAGCACCTCGCCGCCGACCTGCCGCTTCAAGCCCGCCGGCGTGTCGAGCGCCACGATGCGGCCGTGGTCCATGATGGCGATGCGTTGGCAGTGCTCGGCCTCCTCCATGTAGTGGGTGGTCACGAAGACCGTGACACCCTGCTCCGCCGACAACGCCCGCACGTACTCCCAGATCTGCGCCCGCGTCTGGGGGTCGAGCCCCACGGTCGGCTCGTCGAGAAACAGCACCGTCGGTCGGTGCAGGAGTCCCCGCACCAGCTCCAGCCGGCGCTTCATCCCGCCGGAGTACGTGCGCACGAGGTTCTTCGCCCGATCCGCCAGGCCGACCAGCTCCAGGAGCGGGGCGGCCCGCCGCCGGACCTCGGCCGCCCCGAGGCCGTAGAGCATCCCGTGGAACAGGAGGTTCTCCTCCGCGGTGAGCCGGTCGTCGAGCGTGGTGTCCTGGAACACCATCCCGATGGCCTCCCGGACCTGCTCGCGTTCCCGCGTCACGTCCCGGCCGGCGATGCGGGCGACCCCGGCCGTGGGCCTCAGCAGCGTGGCCAGGATCTTGATGGTCGTCGTCTTGCCGGCCCCGTTGGGGCCCAGAAAGCCGAACACTTCCTGCCGCCCCACCGTGAAGCTGATGCCGTCGACCGCCGTGACGGCGCCGAACCGCTTGACCAACCCGTCGACCTCGATGGCGTAACTCATGGCGCACCTTCATTCAGGTTCTGCAGGATGACGCGGAGGATCCGGAGCAACGCCTCCAGGTCCGCCTCGGGGACGTTGTGCGTCAGCCGCCGGAAGGCGGCGAACTGTTCCGCCCGTCCCTGGCGCAAGGTCGTGCGGCCCAGCTCCGTGAGCCGCACCAGCACCAACCGCCGATCTTTGTCGCTCCGGTCCCGCTCCACCAGGCCGTGGTGAATCAGACGGTCCACCAGGCCGGTGGCACCCGCCATGGTGATCCCGAGGGCGTCCGCCAGGTCGCCCATCGGCGCCGGGCCGTGCTCGGCCAGCCACCGCAGGACCAGGAACTGCGTGGGCGTCACCTTGCTCCAGACCGGGTTGGCGTAGCGCCGCCCGAGCCGCATCATCAGGTCCTGCAGCTCTTCGAGCAGTTTGTCGCGCCGTGAACTGTCTTCATCCATAATAGTTCACGGCACAAAGTATAACCCATTCGACGGGGTGCGGACGCCCCGCGCGCGAAAAAAGCGCCGGCGGGTGGCCGGCGCTTCGATTCGCCGCCGTTCAGGAGGAGCGCGTCTCGGACGAGTAGACCGGCGTGCCCGTCCGGCGCGCGTAGGCGTGGAACGCCTCGCGCAGGCGCTGGGTGATCGGGCCGGGGCGACCGGAACCGATGGGGCGCCCGTCCACCTCCACCGCCGGCACCACCTCGGCCGCCGTGCCCGTCAGGAAGCACTCGTCAGCGTTGTACAGGTCGAACAGCGTGAACACGTCCTCGCGGACGGGGATGTTCTGCTCCCGGGCCAATTCCATGACCGTCTTGCGCGTGATCCCGGTCAGGATGCCCACCCACGGGGGCGCCGTGACCAGTCCGCCGTCCACCACGATGAAGAGATTGTCGCCCGTCCCTTCCGTCACATAGCCCTGGCTGTTGAGCAGGACGACCTCGGGCAGTCCCCGCTGGTTAGCCTCCACCTTAGCCAAGATGCTCGTGAGGTAGTTGAGCGTCTTCATGTTGGGGTTGAGCGCGTCCGGCGCCGGCCGACGCACCGGCACGGAGGCCAGGCGCATGCCCTTCTCGTAGACTTCCTCCGGGTAGAGCTGCAGCGCCGCCGCGATGATGAGGACAGTCGGCTTGGGACACTTCAGCGGGTCCAACCCCAGGTCCCCCGGTCCCCGGGACACCACCAGCCGGATGTACGCGTCGTCCAGACGGTTGGCTGCGACCGTGGCCGTGACGGCCCGCGCCATCTCCTCCCGGGTCATGCCGATGTCGAGCTTGATGGCCTTCGCCGACTTGTAGAGCCGGTCGAGGTGCTCGTCAAGCTTGAAGACCCGACCGTTGTAGCTCCGGATGCCCTCGAACACGCCGTCGCCGTACAGGAACCCATGATCGTATATAGAAATCCGCGCCTCTTGCGCCGGGATGATATCCCCGTTCAAATACACCCATTCTCCGCCAGCCATCTCGTCCCTCCCGCCGAGGGCGTGCCGGACGCCTCGGGCCCGACGTACCTCGAGTTGCTGCACCCAGCCTTCGCCACCGGCAGACATTTTACCTGCCGCAAAAGGCCGGGGGCGGCTTCGCGGCCGCCCCGTGCCTCACGCCTCCCGGACGGCCGTAAGCGGCTCCCCGGCCGGGACCATGGGGAACACCGGCTCGGTGACCGGGATCACGACATCCACGAGCCGCGGTCCGTCGGTCGTGCGCCACGCGTCGAGGGCCCGCTCGAGCTCGGCCGGCGTCGTGGCGCGATGGCCCGGGATGCCGAACGCCTCCGCCAGCTTGACGAAGTCGGGGTTGGCGAGGTCGATCCCGTGCCGGCGTCCGCCGAAGAACAGATCCTGCCACTGGCGGACCATCCCGTGGCCGGCGTTGTTCATGACCACCATGAGCAGCGGGATGCGGTACTGGGCCACGGTGGCCAGTTCCTGCAGGTTCATCTGGAAACTCCCGTCGCCCATGATGGCCACCACGCGCCGGCCCTCCCCGGCCCACGCCGCCCCGATGGCGGCCGGGAAACCGTAGCCCATCGTGCCGGTACCGCCCGAGGTCAGGAACGTCCGCGGACGGGACCGGGGCAGGAACAGCGCCGCCCACATCTGATGCTGCCCCACTTCCGTCGTCACGATGTCCGTGGGGGCCAGGACCTCCCCCAGCGCCTGCATCACCCGCGGCGAGGGGATGCCGACGCCGTCGGCGGGTTCCGGCACCCGGAGCGGGTGCTCCGCCTTCCAGGTCTCGAGCTGCCGCCACCACGCCGGGTGCCGCCGGATGGGGGCCTCGCGCGCCAACCGGGGCAGGACGGTACGCAGATCGCCGTGCAGGGTCACGTCGGGCCGCACGATCTTCCCGATCTCCGCCCGGTCGACCTCCGCGTGGACGATGCGGGCGTGCGGCGCGAAGGCGGACACCTTCCCTGTCACGCGGTCGTCGAACCGCGCCCCGAGCGCCAACAACAGGTCGCAAGCGGAGACGGCGTGGTTTGCGGTCCAGGTCCCGTGCATGCCCAGCATTCCCAGGTAGAGGGGATGGTCGCTGGGCACGCTGCCGATCCCCATCAGCGTCGACACGATAGGCGCGTTCAGGCGTTCCGCGAGCCGGATCACCCACGGTGCCGTCCCGCTGGCCACCACGCCGCCGCCGATGTACACGACCGGCCGGCGGCTCGTGCGCATCAGGCGCCGCACGCGGGCCCAGTCGAGGGGGCCCGGACGCGGGGACCGGGGGCGGGGCGCCGGCTCATAGCGGTCCTCCGTCACCGTCGCCGTCTGGATGTCCTTCGGCAGTTCCACCAGGACCGGGCCCGGGCGGCCCTCCTGGGCGACGGCGAACGCCTCCCGCAGGATGCGCTCGACGTCGTTGGGGTCGGTCACGCGAAAGCTCTGTTTGGTGAGCCCGAGGCTCAGTCCGAAAATGTCCGTCTCCTGGAACGCGTCGGTCCCGATGAGCGGCATCGGCACCTGGCCCACCAGGGCCACGATGGGGGCGGAGTCCGCCATGGCCGTGGCCAGCCCGGTGAGGATGTTGGTCCCGCCGGGCCCCGAGGTGGCGAGGCAGACCCCCACCCGCCCCGTCGCCCGGGCGTAGCCGTCCGCGGCGTGGGCGGCGGCCGACTCGTTACGGGTCACCACCAGTTCCACCGGACTCCGACTCATGGCGTCCACCAGGGGCAGGATGGCCCCGCCCGGAATGCCAAACACGACCGTCACGCCGAGGTCCTCGAGAACCCGCCACGCTTTTTCCGCTCCCGTCATCCGTCAGGCCTCCTTTCCCGTTGTGGCCGGTTCCCTACGCGACCAACGCGCAGATCCGATCCGCCAGGGCCCGGCACCCCACGCGCCGCTCCCCCGGACGGCCGGTATAAAGGTCCGCAGTGCGCCAGCCCTCCGCCAGCGCGCGCTCCACGGCCCGCTCGATGCGATCCGCCGCCTCCGGGCGACCGAAGCTGTGACGGAGCAGCATGGCCCCGGAGAGAATGGCCCCGAGCGGGTTGGCGACGTCCTGGCCGGCGATGTCGGGCGCGGAGCCGTGCACCGGCTCGTAAAGCCCCTGACGGCCGCTGCCCAGGGAGGCCGAGGGGCACAAGCCGAGGCTCCCCGCCAAGCCGCCCGCGAGATCGCTCAGGATGTCGCCGAAGAGGTTCTCGGTCACCATCACGCCGAAACGACCGGGATCCGTGACCAGGAGCGCCGCCGCACTGTCCACGAGCTGGTGGTGGACCACCACGTCCGGGTACTCGGCCGCCACCTCGTCCACGGTGCGCCGCCACAGCCGCGACGACTCCAGTACGTTGGCCTTGTCCACCGACGTCAGCGCCTGGCCCCGGGACCGCGCGAGCTCAAAGGCCGTGCGCACGATCCGCACGATCTCCGACCGGCGGTAGCGGAGCGTCTCGAAGGCCTCCGGATCCGGCCCGTCGGGGTCGTTCAGTCCCCGCGGCTGGCCGTAGTACAGGCCGCCGGTCAACTCGCGCACGATGACGAGGTCCACGCGCGGCGCCTTGAGCGGCGAGACGGCCTCCAGGCCGGGGAAGACCCGCACCGGGCGGAGGTTGGCGAAGAGGCCCAGCTCCTGCCGCAACGTCAAGAGACCGCTTTCGGGTCGCGGGCGGTGGTTCTCCCAACGCGGGCCGCCGACGGCTCCCAGGAGGATCGCCTGGCTGTCGCGGGCCCGCGCCGCCACGGAGGGAGGGAGCGGCGGCTCCCCGGCGTCGATGGCGGCTCCGCCGATGAGACCGTCGACGAAATGCACGGTGAAGCCCTCGGCTTCGGCGGCGGCCGTGATGACCCGGCTCGCCGCGTCAATGACCTCGGGACCGATGCCGTCGCCGGCTAGCCTCAGAATCTCCTCGCTCACCGTCCGCTCCCCCCCGCCGGGGCCGGCTGTGCCGCCGGCCCCCTCACGACGCCGCCACTTCTTGCCGGGCCCGGACCAGACGGGCCATTGCCTGGGTGAAAGCCTGGGCCGTCGCGGCCAGGATGTCGGTCGACAATCCCCGCCCGTAGGCGGTGTCCTCGCCCCGCCGGACCTGGACGAACACCTCGCCTTGGGCGTCCGGCCCGCCGCCCACCGGCGTGAGCCGATACTCCACCAGCTCCGCTTCCGTCTCGAAGGCGCGGCAGACTGCCTGGAACAGCGCGTCGACCGGCCCGTCGCCCGTCGCGACCTCGATGGCCCGCCGGCCGACCTCGCCCGCGTCGGCCACCTCCACCAGGGCCGTGGGGATCACCCGCGTACCCACCTGGACCTGGAAGGCCTCGAGCTTCGGCTGCTGCGTGGCCACGCCCACCTCGTTGTGGTAGAGGGCCTCGATGTCCGCATCGGAGACGTAGCGCTTCTGGTCGGCCAGTTCCTTGAACCGTTGGAACAGCCGCTCCTGCATCTCCGGCCCGGCGTGGATGTGCAGCGCCTTCAGCCGCTCGACGAACGCGTGCCGGCCCGAGTGCTTGCCCAGGACAAGCCGGGACTTCGGCGCCCCGACCTGGTCGGGGTCGAGGATCTCGTACGTGCGGCGGTCCTTGAGGATGCCGTCCTGGTGGATCCCCGACTCGTGCGCGAAGGCGTTGTCTCCGATGATGGCCTTGTTCGGCGGCACCACCATGCCGGTGAAGCGGCTCACCATCTGGCTGATGCGGTACAGGTGCTGCGGGCGGATGCCCACGGACCGCTGGAAGTAGTCCTGCCGCGTGATGAGGGCCATGACCACCTCTTCGAGCGAGCAGTTGCCGGCCCGCTCCCCAATGCCGTTCATGGCCACCTCCACCTGGCCCGCCCCCGCCTGGACGCCCGCGAGCGTGTTGGCCACGGCGAGGCCCAGGTCGTCATGGCAGTGCACGGAGACGATGGTCTCCGGCTTCAGCACGCTCTTGATGCGCCGGACCAGCTGGCCCATCGCCTCGGGGACCGTGTAGCCCACGGTGTCGGGGATGTTGACCGTCGTGGCGCCGCACGCCTCGGCCAGCTTGAAGACCTCCTCGAGGAAGGCGGGGTCGGACCGGGTGGCGTCCTCGGCCGAGAACTCCACGTCGTCGACGTACTTGCGGGCCGTGGTCACCGACCGCTCGATCTCCTCCAGCACCTGCTCCCGCGTCATGCGCAGCTTCGTGCGCATGTGCAGCTCCGACGTGGCGATGACGATGTGGATGCGCGGCTTGGCCGCCGGCTCTAGCGCGCGGAGCGCCGCCTCGATGTCGATGAGCCGCGTCCGGCAGAGCGCCGCGATGATGGGCTCGCGGACCGACTGGGCGATGAGGCGGACCGCCTCGGCATCACCCGGCGACGCAATCGGGAAGCCGGCCTCCAGCACGTCGACGCCGAGTTCCTCCATCGCCCGGGCGATGGCCAGCTTCTCCTGGGGGACGAGCGTCACGCCGGGCGACTGCTCGCCGTCCCGCAGGGTGGTGTCGAAGATGCGGACAGGTTCCACGCCTACACCTCCTCCGTGACACTGCGCCCGATCCACGACATCATGGGCCGGAGCCGGGCGCCGACCGCTTCGATGGGATGGCGGGCCGCCTGCTCGCGCAGCGCCAGGAACTTCGCCCGCCCCGACTCGTTCTCGGCAATCCACTCGCGCGCGAACTCCCCGTTCTGGATGCGGGCGAGCACGCGGCGCATCTCCTCCCGCACGGCGGGCGGCACCATGCGGGGACCGACCGTGAGTCCGCCGTACTCGGCGGTGTCGGACACCGAGTACCACATCGCCCCGATGCCGCCCTCGTACATCAGGTCGACGATGAGCTTCATCTCGTGGAGGACCTCGAAGTAGGCGATCTCCGGCTGGTAGCCGGCCTCCACCAGCGTCTCGAACCCGGCCTGGATAAGGGCCGAGATGCCGCCGCAGAGCACGGTCTGCTCGCCGAACAGGTCCGTCTCGGTCTCTTCCTTGAACGTCGTCCCGATGACCCCCGCCCGCGTCGCCCCGAGCGCCTTGGCGTACGCCAGCGCCAGGTCCTCCGCGTGGCCCGTGGCGTTCTGGTGGACCGCGAGGAGCGCCGGCGTCCCCTGACCCGCCTCGTAGAGGCGCCGCACCAGGTGACCGGGAGCCTTCGGCGCGATCATGAACACGTCGATGTCCGGCGGCGGCACGATCTGCCCGAAGTGGATGGAGAACCCGTGCGCGAACGCCAGGGCGTTGCCGGCCTTCAGATGCGGCTGGATGGCCTCGCGGTACAGCGCCGCCTGCAGGTGGTCGGGGACCAGCACCATCACCACGTCGGCCCGCGCGCACGCCTCGGCCGGCGACATGACCGCCAGCCCGGCGTCCTTCGCCCGCTCCATGGAGCGGCCCGGTCGAATCCCGACGACGACGTTGACGCCGCTGTCCCGAAGGTTCAGCGCGTGGGCGTGCCCCTGGCTGCCGTACCCGAGGATGGCGACGGTCCGGTCATTGAGCCACCCGATATCCGCGTCGTCGTCGTACCACATGCGTGCGTCCACTCAGGATCCGCCCTTTCTGCGCTGTTCTTGTCCCGCGACCCGCCGGCTCGGACGCGGCGACGGCCGCCGGCGACGGGCAGAGGATGCCACCCACCACGCGCCCGCCGAGCCGTTCCGCAAGCGCCGCCGCCTCCTCGGGGTGTCCGAGGAACTCCGCCAGGACGTATGCGCCCGTCCGCTCCACGATGTCGAGGTCCGAGGGCGCATCGGCCAGCCGGGCGGCGGGAATCTCCAGCAACGTCCAGTGCCGGAGGTGGTCGTCTTCGAGCACCCGCACGTGCTCGAGCGCCCGCATCCGGGTCAGTTGCCGCGCCGCCCAACCGGCACGGCTCTTGTCCCCGCTCACGCGAATGACGGCCAACAACCGACGATCGCCCAATCGGCCCACCGACAACGCCTCCGGCTGGATCCCCCGCTGGTTGAGGAGCAAGGCCAAGCGCACCATGGCCCCGGGTTCGTCCGTCATCGTCGCGTGTAAGGTGTAGCCCATGTCCATCCTCCCCAGCGTCGTCGGCCTGCCGGTCCGACGGATTTCGCACGTCCGTCGATGAACGGGAGGCGCCCCTTCAGCTTGACGCTGAAGGGGCGCCATGTGCGCGGTACCACCCTTCTTCGCCGGAAACCTCCGGCCTCGGATCGGTGGTAACGGGTCGAAGCCCGGCCCCGTCTAGATTTGCTTGCGCGCCTCATCGGGGGGCAACTCCGGGGTGAGTGGTCGGACCGCCACGCCTGGCTCGCACCGTCCCAGGTCGCTGTAGCCGTGACCCTGTCCGCCTAGTCCCCTTCATCGTCCGTCGCGGTATCAAGTCATGATATTAATAGACATCCGCCCGGGGCACAACCCCTTTTTTAGGGCCGAAACGTTCCCCGTGCCGGCCGGCGGCCCGTCGCCCCTTCGGGCGCCGCGGCCGGACGCCGCCCCCATCGGGCCACATGAATCCGCCGCGCGCGTCGCATACTCCCCGTGAGATGGCTCACGAAACCCTGGACCCGAGCAACGTCGCGCGGCTTGCCGACCCGGCGGCGGTTCGCACCTGGCTCCGCCAGCTCGACGCGCTGGACCGACGCGTGGCCGCCTTCCTCGACCGGCTCGGGCGCCCGCCGCACGAGCGGCTGGCGGCGGAGCTGGAAGCCACCTGGGGCGAAGCCCCGGACTACGTCCACCGCACCCTCCGGGCCCGGGACCACAGTCGCCTCGAGGTGTTCTACCTCTCCGGGCGGGTCGACGCCAACCTGGTGGCCAACAACGTAGTCCAGCCGCTCCTGGCGGCCGGCTCGTTCCGCGGCTGGGACGCGGGCGGGCTCCCTCTCGACGCGGTGCGACTCGCTCCCTCCCCCGACGCGATCTCCGCCGCGCTGGTGGAGGGCCGGGTGGTCCTGGGACCGGCCGGCGACGGGGGCTACGTCGCCGTGGCGGCCGCCGGGCCGCCCCACCGCACGGTCGAAGAGCCGAAGGTGGCCCAGGTGGTGCACGGCCCGCACACGGGCTTCGTCGAGGACCTGGGCGTCAACCTGGCGCTCCTGCGCCACTACGTCCGCTCGCCGCTCCTCGCGGTCGAGTCGCTCCGACTCGGCCGCGCCAGTCCGACGCGCGTCCTCGTCGTCCGCCTGCTCGGCGTCAGCCGCCCCGCCGTCGCGGCCCTGGTGCGCCGGCGTCTGCGCCGACTCGCCGCCGCCGGCGTCGTCGACAGCTCCCGCCTGATGGGTCCCCTGGGAGCCCACGCGCTCGTGCCCACGGTCCAGTACAGCGAACGGCCGGACCAGGTAGCCGCGGCGCTGTTCGCCGGCCGGGTGGCGGTCCTGGTGGAGACCAGCCCGGCCGTTCTCCTGGTGCCCACCACCCTGGCCCACCTCCTGAGCGCTCCCGGCGACTACTACCAGCCGGCCGTCTCGGCGTCCGTGGTGCGGCTTCTGCGCTACGCGGGGACCGTGGTGGCCGTCCTGCTGCCGGCCCTCTTCGTCGGCATCAGCACCGTCAACCAGCCGCTCATGCCGCTGCCCCTCCTGCTGAGCTTCGTCCGCTCCCGGCTCACCATCCCCTTCTCCATCGCCGTGGAGACGTTCCTGATGCAGGTGGCCTTCGATCTCGTGTACGAGGCCGGGCTTCAAGTCCCCAGCGCCTTCGGCCAGACCGTCTCCGTGGTCGGCGCCCTGGTGGTGGGCCAGGCCGCCGTCATGGCCGGCATCGTGAGCGCGCCCACCCTCATCGCCGTCGCGTTCGCCTACCTGGCGCAGCTGCTCGTGCCGGACCAGAACCTGGCCATGGTGCTCCGGGTCCTCCGGTACGCAACCTTGGTCGCGGCGGCGGTGTTCGGGCTCATCGGCGTCACCGCCGCGTTCGCCCTCTTCGTCACGTGGGGAGCCACCCTGAGCCCCTACGGGGCCGTATACCTCTCCCCCCTGGCGCCGCTCCGACGCTGGAGCGTGCGCGACGCGCTGCTGCGGGCCCCGTGGGGTCGCCGGCGGCGCCCGGCCGCCGCCCGATGAGCCAGGTCATCAGCCGTCGGCAGCTCGCCTTCCTGCAATTCACCACCATCGCGCCCACCATCCTGGTGTTCCTGCCGGGCGCCATCCTGGCCGGCGCGGGCCACGACGGCCCGTTCGTGGTGCTAGCGGCGCTCGCTGAGGCGGCCGGGGTCGACGCGGTGCTGGTCGCGGCGCTGGTCCCGTCCTCCCCGCCCCAGCTGTTCCGGCAGGCCTGGGGAGACCTCGGCGGACGGCTGGCGACGGCCGGCTATGCTCTTGGCCTGGGCCTGGGCCTGGTCGCCGTCTGGGCCGAATTCCTGATCCTCATCCGCACCGAGGTCCTCCCCCTCACCCCCGAGTGGGCTGTGGCCGCCCTGGGGGTGCTGGTCACCGGCCTGATGGCCTCCCGCGGCCCGGCGGGCATCGCCCGGGTCAACGACCTGGTCGTCGCCACCACTACCCTCGTCATGGTCGCCCTCGTGGCCGTCGCGGCCGGTGGGATCGAGACCTGGAACCTGCTGCCCCCCTACCCCCTCGCCTGGACCCGTCTCTGGGGCTTGGCCTGGCTGCCGGTTACGTTCCTGGGCGAGATCCCCGTCGCGGCCACGTTCCTCCCCCGGGTCCGGGACCGCGCCCCGCGCGCGTTGCGCGCGGCCCTGCTGCTCGGCGCCGGGGCCGCCGGTCTCGCCCTCCTGGCCCCGGTGGTCGTCACACTGGGCGTGCTCGGTCCCGTCCTGGCCCGCGAGATCCCCTGGCCGTTCTTCGAGGTGGTGGCCGACCTCCGCATCGGCCAGTTTCTGACCAAGAACGCTCTCTGGCTCATCGCCGTGGGATCCCTGCTGCTCTACGTGAAGATCGCCATCTGGTCATACGCGGTGGCCGACAGCTGCCGTGCCGCGGCGCGCCGGGGGACCCGGCGGGTGTGGATCTGGGCCGTCGTTCCGGTCACGGCGGCCGTGGCCGTCCACGCCTTCACCGCGACCGCCGCGGCCCAGGACCTGGTGGCCGCCGACTGGGCCGAGGGGGTCTTCCCCTTCCTCGCCGTCCTGGTCACGGCGGCGGGAGTCGTCCGACGATGGCGCCGCCGTTAGCGCGGCGCGTCCGCCGCTGGGCGCGGGGTCTGTTGGCGCTCGCCCTGGCGCCCTGGCTGGCGGGATGCTGGGACGTGCAGTCCCCCGAGCACCTCCTCATCCCCACGCTCATGGCCGTGGACCGGGCGTCGGGCCGGTACACGGTGACCATCCAGGCGGTGGTCCCCGCCCTGTTGTCCGTCAGTCCCGGGTCCAGCGGCGGAAGTTCGGGCGGAACGCCTCCCGTGTGGGTGGTCCAAGGCGAAGGCGCCACCGTGCTGAGCGCCCTGCAGGCCGCCACCCTGGACTTCCCCGCTCCCATCAGCCTCTCCCACCTCGAGGTGCTGGTGCTCGGCCCGGGCGTCTTCAGCCCCCGGGCGATGGCCGACGTCGTCGACGCCCTCCTGCGTTCGCCCTACCTGACGCGCAGCTTCTGGATCTACGCGAGCCCGCGACCGGCTGCCGACGTCGCCCGGGCCGCCAACGCGCTCGGCCTCTACCCCGCCCAGGTCCTCATCCGGGTCGCCGAACGCGAGACCCGGACCGGACGCCTTGCCCCGGTCCGCTTCATCCGCTGGCTCACCGACAGCCGGACCGTCGCCGGGAGCACCACGCTCCTCCCCTGGATCACCGTCCGCCCCGCGCCGCCGCCGGGGTCCGGCGACGACTTCCGCTTCCCCGGGATGGCCTTGATTCGTGGGGGCCGTGTGGTCGGGACGCTCGCGCCCGCCCAGACCGCGGTCTGGTCGCTGGTCGCTCCCTTCCCCGCGGGGGAGCATGCCCCGCGCCCGCTCGTCACCGTGACGAACGGAGCCACGCGGTGGGTGTACCAGATCGCCCGGCATCAGACCCAGTGGACCTTCAGCCCCGGCCGGGTCCAGGTCCGTCTGACGCTGGCGGCGAGCTTGGTGGAGGCCGACGGGACCGTCCCCGCGGCGGGCGACCAATCCCGGCTGCAGGAGGCGCTGGCCCGGCAGGCCGCGCGCGACGTGGACGCCCTGGTCCGCTGGAGCCAAGCCCGGCACGCGGACATCTTCGACCTCGGGCGGCTGGCCGCGGCCACGGACCCGGCGTGGTGGGCGGCGCACGCCGGCCGCTGGCCGACGGTCTACAGCCGCCTGCCGGTTGAGGTCACCGTCCGGGCCCAGCTCGAGGACGTGGGCAACCGCCTGCTCCCGTGAGCGGCGCCGACCGCGTCCGTCGGTGTCGATCCGCGCAGCCGGAAAGGGCGGGCGGAGGTCGACACCGTCCGCCACCGCGGCAGGCCGAACCGCCGCATAATTGAGACCGGGCCGGACGTCCCGGACCCCGCCGCACGGGGGCTGTGCTCGTCCGCCCGGTCGCCGCATACGCTGGGGGCGAGAAGGTCTTGCCGACGGGGAGGCGATGGGGTTGACTTGGCAGGAGCAGTTCGCCGAGGCGGTGACGGAGTGGCGGGCGGCCCTCGACGCGTTCAACCACGCGGAGCCGGACTACGTCGATTACCATATCCTGCGCCTGTACACCGCCGAGCAGAAGCTGGCCCTCATCCTCAAGCAGGCCAAGGCCGCCTGGCGCGACCTCGCCGGGCTGCCCAGGGCGCCCCGCCTGACACGCACCGCGACCCCGCCGGCCCTGCCCTCCGGTCCCGACCCGTCCGCCTAACGGGCACCCGCCGGCGTGGAGAAGCCGAACAGGTCGCGCAGCTTCTTGGCGTTGTTCCGGCTGACGGGGATGTCCTCCTGCGGGTTGCCCCGCATCTTGAGCGTGAACGTGCCGTTGAAGAACGGGATGATCTCGGAGATCTCGTGGATGTTCACGATGAAGCTCCGGTGGCAGCGGAAGAACACATGCGGCGGCAGCTGCCGCTCGAGCGCCGAGAGCGTCGTGCGCACCAGGTGCCGGCGCCGGTCGCGGGTGTAGACGAACACCTGATCGCCCTCCGCCGCGAAGTAGGAGACCTCGGACAGGCGCAGGGGAATGGTCTTCTCGCCCTCGCTCGCGGCCACGTACTGGGGATATTCCGCCGGCTCCGGGGACGGTGCCCGGCGGCCGCCGTCCGAACGCTCCGGGGCCACGCCCCGCATCAAGGACCGCAACCGGTCCAGGGTCTCGGCCAGCCGCTCCCGGGAGACGGGCTTGAGCAGGTAATCGACGGCGTTCAGGCCGAACGCGGGGACCGCGTACTGGTCGTAGGCGGTGACGAAGACGATGAAGGGCCGCTCCAGGGGCTTGGCTCCCAGCTGGCGCGCCAGTTCCAGACCGTTCAAGCCGGGCATCTGCACGTCGAGGAACACCACGTCGTAGGGCAACGCCTCCAGGAGTTGCCACGCCTCGCGCGCATTGGCCGCCTCCCCGATCACCTGCACGTCGGGGTAGCGTTCCAGCTGGTACCGGAGCTCCGCCCGCGCCGGCGGCTCGTCGTCAACGATGAGTGCCCTGAGCATGCTGGGCCTCCTGTCCCGTCTCGGCCACCGTCCAGGGGATGCGGGCGGTCACCAGCGTCCCCCGTCCGGGCCGGCTCATCACGCGGAGCCCGGCCGCCGGGCCGAACAAGCTGACCAGGCGTTCGTGGACGTTCGACAACCCCAGGCCCATCCCGGACCCGTAGCCCCGTTCCAACAGCCGCGGCAGCACCTCCGGCGCGATGCCCACGCCGTCGTCCAGCACCACGATGCGGAGCGTATCGCCGCGGCGCCGGGCTCCCACCACGAGGCGACCCGGTCCCTCCTTGGGGACCAAGCCGTGCACCACGGCGTTCTCCACCAACGGCTGGAGCGTCAGCACCGGCAGCACGGCCGACAGCGCCGCCGGGTCGACGCGCACCACGAACTTCAGCCGATCCCCGTACCGCGCTTTCTGGAGCTTCAGGTAGAGGTCCACGAAGTCGATCTCGTCCACGAGGCGGACCCGGTCCCCGTGGTAGGTGAACGAATGCCGGAGGAACGCCGCCAGCTCCACCAGCAGGTTCCGCGCCGCGCCGGGATCCTTGCGGCTCGTGGCGATGATGGTGTTGAGCGTGTTGAACAGGAAGTGCGGCCGGATCTGCGCCTGCAGCGCCTCGAGCCGCGCCTGAGCCAAGAGTTCCCGCTGCCGCTCGGCCTCCGCGAGTTCGAGGTGCAGGCTCACCAGCTCGGAGATGCCCACCGCCAGACGCATGGCGAACGCCGGCACTTGGCCCAGCTCCCGCGGATACAGTTTCACCGTGCCCACCACGGCCCCCTGGACCTTGAGGGGCGCGATGACCGCCGCCCGGATGGGGCACGGGCAGCCGGCCACCGGGCACTCCAGTTCCTGTTTGTCGCGCACCACCGAGATCTCGCCGCTGCGGAGGGCCCGGCGGGTCGCATCCGTCTGGACCGGCAGGCCCGGCCGCATCCAGGGGCAGCCTTGCCCGACGTAGGCCAGGATCCGCTCCGTGTCGGTGATCGCCACCGCCTGGGGCTCGGCGATGCGATAGACGATGCCGGCGATCCGCTCGGCGGTCTCCTCGTTGAGCCCGAGCCGCGCATACGGGGCCACCTCGCGGCTTATCTGCAGCGAGGCCGTGAGCGGCGTCCACGCGTCCGCCATGGCTCACCTCCAGTCAATCCGACGCGGGTGGGTCGCGATCCGGAGCGGGCGGGACCTCCCGCCCGCCCGGAGCGGTCCTGGGCGGCGTCCCGCCGCAGCGTATCACGCTTTCAGTGTAAGGGGATTGCGCCGGCCGTGCCAGCATCGCCACGGACCGCGCACCGCCGCCTGCCGCCCTCGGCCCACCGTTCGACGGCCGATCCCTGCCGCTCGCCCCGTGCGTCCGACGGTTGAGCCGACCGCCCTTTCGGCCTTCGCCAGGGCGACGCATGCTGGAAGCAGCCGGGGTGGAGCCTCGGGGAGGAGGTGGCCGGGTGGACGACCAGGACACGCTCGACATGCTTGAGACGTCCGACCAAGGCCGCGCGACGGACTGGTTCGACGTGACGCGGGCATGGTTCGACGAAAGCCTGCCCGAGCCGGCGGAGTGAGCGGACGCCGGGCGGGCAAGGCCCCCTCGCCGGTGGGCGAGGGGGCCTTGCCCGTTAGTCGAGGTAGTCGCGGAGCTTCTTGCTTCGGGTCGGGTGGCGGAGCTTCCGGAGAGCCTTCGCCTCGATCTGGCGGATCCGCTCCCGGGTGACGCCGAACACCTGGCCCACCTCCTCGAGGGTCCGGGCCCGGCCGTCGTTGAGGCCGAAGCGGAGCCGCAACACCTTCTCCTCGCGGTTGGTGAGCGTGTCCAGGACCTCCTCCAACTGCTCCTTGAGCAGTTGGTAGCCGGCCGCCTCCGCCGGTGCCGGGGCGTCCTCGTCCTCGATGAAGTCGCCCAGGTGGGAGTCTTCCTCCTCCCCGATGGGCGTCTCGAGCGAGACCGGCTCCTGGGCTACCTTCTGGATCTCGCGGACCCGTTCCACGGTGATGCCCATCTGCTGCGCGATCTCCTCCGGCGTCGGGTCCCGCCCCAGTTCCTGGAGCAGCTGCCGCTGGACCCGGATCAGCTTGTTGATGGTCTCCACCATGTGCACCGGAATCCGGATGGTGCGCGCCTGATCCGCGATGGCCCGGGTGATGGCCTGCCGGATCCACCAGGTGGCGTAGGTGCTGAACTTGTATCCCTTGCGGTAGTCGAACTTCTCCACCGCCTTGATGAGACCCAGGTTGCCTTCCTGGATGAGGTCCAGGAAGAGCATCCCGCGCCCCACGTAGCGCTTGGCGATGGACACGACCAGGCGCAGGTTGGCCTCCGCCAGCCGCTTCTTGGCCTCCTCGTCGCCCTGTTCGATCCGCTTGGCCAGCTCCACCTCCTCGGCGGCCGTCAAGAGCGGCACCCGCCCGATCTCCTTCAGGTACATCCGCACGGGGTCGTCGATGGCGACGCCCTCGGGCACCGCCAGGGCGTCGGCGGCTTCCCCGGCCACGGCCTCCTCGTCCGCCTCCGGCTCCTCCTCCGGCGGCACGACCAGAGCCTTGTCCTCGCCGTCCCGGTCGTCCACCACCTCGATCCCCATCTCGTTGATCATCTCGTAAACCGTGTCGATCTGATCCGTCGGGAGGTCCATGGTTTGCAGGGCGTCCATGATCTCCCCATAGGACAGCTTGCCGCGGTCCTTGCCGCGGTTCAGCAATCCACGGATCGCGTCCATGGCCGCTTGACGCTCATCCTTGGGCAGTCCGTCCTGACCCATCATCATCCCTCCCCTCGTTCCGCCTGTTTGGCGGCGCGAATCCGCGGCCAAAGCCGCCGAATCTCCGCTTCCAGCTCGGCGTCCAACGGCCCCTGGGCCGCGCGCGCCTGCAACGTGTTCCAACGCTCCTCGTCCCACTTCCGGCGCAGTCGCTCCACCACCGTGGCCAGCGCCGACCGGGGCCAGTCGATGTCCTCCGCCAGGGCGGCGGTGGCCAGCTCCCGCGCCGGCGGCGGAAGCGTCTCCACCCACAGGGCGACGGGCATGCGCCCGACGTCCTCCCAGTGCTCGATGATGCCGACCCACCGGGGATCGCTACAGAGTTCGGGAAGAGTCGTCAAAACCCCTTCCAGCCCATCAGGAAATTGTAGCAACAATCCCAGCAAGATGATCCCATCATCCGGGAGCCCATTTTTTTCCTGGCGCCGTCCCATATTATGCCGGGAATTTCTTGAATTATTCCCAGCCCCTTGCCCTCTGCGGAGAGCCTGTGCTATCGTCTTATGATCCAAGGCCCAGACTCGCTCTACGAGCTGGAGGAAGCCCGCCCGTTCCACCGGGTCCGCCACCGCCTCGATGAGCGGCATCAGGGCACGGAGCGCCTTGGCCTTCTCCGCCGCTCCCACGCGCACGGCGTAGGCCTCCTGCCGGATGCGCCGGGCGAGGTACGGCTCCGCCGCCGCGTAGGCCCGGCGGATGGCCTCCGGTCCCGCCCGGGCCAAGCTCTCGTCCAGGTCCTTGCCCACCGGCACCTCCATCACGTACACCGACAGGCCCGTCTGGGCGAGGACGACGAAAGCGCGCGCGGCGGCCTCCGCCCCCGCCGCGTCGCGGTCGTAGCAGAGAATCACCCGGTCCGCGAAACGTGCCAGATACCGGGCGTGGTCGGCGGTCAGGGCCGTCCCGAGCGAGGCCACGGCACTGGTGACGCCGGCCCGATGGGCGGCCAGGACGTCGAAGTAGCCCTCCACCACGACCGGCGGGGCCGTCCGCCACGCCTCCCGGGCCCACCGCGCGCCGAAGAGGACCTGCCCCTTCTGGAAGACCGGGGTGTCCGGCAGGTTGAGGTACTTCGGCTCCTCGCCGCCCAGCGCCCGACCGCCGAACCCCACGACCCGCCCGTCCGGATCGTGGATGGGAAACACCAGACGGTGACGGAGCCGGTCGTAGGCGCCTCCCTGGGCCCGGCGGACCAGGACCCCCGCCTCGACCGCCTCCTCCACCGTGAAGCCCGCCCGGTCCAGGGCGACGGCCAGGGCGTCCCAGCCGTCGGGGGCGTAGCCGAGTTCGAACCGCTCGGCCCACTCCGCCGGGACGCCCCGCTCGTGAAGGTATGCCCGGGCGGCCCGCCCCCTTTCCGAGTCGGCCAACCACGCCCGGTACCGCCGCGCCGCCTCGGCCAACACGGCCAGCAGCCGCGCCCGCCGACCGGGGCGACCGGTCTCGCCCTCGAGCGGGATCCCCGCCCGCTCGGCGAGATAGGCGAGCGCCTCCGGAAACGTCCGCCCGTCGCGCCGCATCACGTAGGTGAAGACGTTGCCCCCGGTGCGGCACCCAAAGCAATAGAACAGCTGGCGCTCGGGATCCACGGAGAACGACGGCGTCTTCTCCGCATGGAACGGGCAGAGTCCCCAGAGTTTCTTGCCGCGGCGGCGCAGCACCACCGTCTCGCCCACGACGGCGACGAGATCCGACGCCTGCTGCACCCGCGCGACGACATCCGGTCCGCCCGGCCGACCCACGATCATCCCCCCTCGAGTCGTTCGCGGCCGGCCGCCCCGTTCCTGCCGACCCGAGGGGCGGGGCCTAGCCGCCCAGCGCCGCCTGGGCCGCCGCCAGGCGGGCGATGGGCACCCGGTACGGCGAGCAGCTCACATAGTCCAGCCCGACCTCGTGACAGAAGGCGATCGACGCCGGGTCGCCGCCGTGTTCCCCGCAGATCCCGACCCGGAGCTCCGGCCGGGTCTTGCGCCCTTCCTCCACGGCGATGCGGATGAGCCGGCCCACCCCCTCGCGGTCGAGCACGATGAAGGGATTCTCGGGCAGGATCTTCTCCGCCAGGTAGACCGGCAGGAACTTCGCCTCGGCGTCGTCGCGGCTGAATCCGAACGTCGTCTGGGTCAGATCGTTCGTGCCGAAGGAGAAGAATTCGGCCGCCGCGGCGATGCGCCCCGCCGTGAGCGCCGCCCGCGGCACCTCGATCATCGTCCCGAGCTTGTAGGGCAGCTTCCGGCCCGTGTGTTCCTCCACCTCGGCGTGCACGGCCCGGATGACCTCCGCCATCCGCTCCAGCTCGGTCACCTGACCCACCAGGGGGATCATGATCTCGACGTGCGGGTCGAAGCCCTCGGCCAACAGCCGGCTCTGCGCCTGGAAGATGGCCCGGGCCTGCATGGCGTAGACCTCGGGGTAGACCAGCCCGAGCCGCACCCCCCGGAACCCGAGCATGGGGTTAAACTCGTAGAGGGCGCGCACCCGCCGGGCCAGCGCCTCGAGCCGCGCCACGGCCGCCTCGTCCGCCCGGGCCCGCGCCGCGTCGAGGTCGTGCTCGACCTCCTCCAGGTCCGGCAGGAACTCGTGCAGGGGCGGGTCGAGCAGGCGGATGGTCACCGGCAGCCCGTCCATGGCCTTCAGGATGCCGTAGAAGTCCTGCTCCTGCATGGGCAGGAGCCGCTCCAGCGCCCGCTCCCGGTCCGGGAGCGTCTCCGCCAGGATCATCTCCTGCATCACGGGCAGCCGGTCCTGCCCCATGAACATGTGCTCGGTGCGGCAGAGGCCGATGCCCTCGGCCCCGAACGCCCGGGCCCGCTCCGCGTCCTCCGGCGTGTCGGCATTCGCCTCCACCCCGAGTTTGCGGATGTCGTCGGCCCAGTCGAGGAGCGTCTCGAACTCCTCGAACAACGTCGGGTCGACCGTGGGCACCTCGCCCAGGATGACCCGGCCGGTGGCACCGTCGATGGTGATGGTCTCCCCCGCGGCGACCGTCACGTCCCCGGCGGTGAAACGTCCCGCCTCCAAATCGATCCGGATGGCGTCGGTCCCGGTCACGGCGGGCTTGCCCATGCCGCGGGCGACGATGGCGGCGTGGGAGGTCATGCCGCCCCGACTCGTGAGCACGCCCCGGGCCGCGATGATGCCGTGGATGTCGTCGGGGGTCGTCTCGGGACGGACCAGGATCACTGCCGTGCCGGCGTTGCCGAGCCGCTCCGCCTCGTCGGCGTCGAAGACCACCTGACCCGACGCCGCGCCCGGCGACGCCGGAAGACCCCGCGCGATCTCCCGCACCGGAGCGGTGGGGTCGAGCTGGCGGTAGAGGAGCTGCCGCACCTGCTCCGGATCCTGCCGCCGGATGGCCTCCTCCTTCGTCAGGATGCCCTCGCGCACCAGGTCCACGGCGATCTTCACCGCCGCGCGGGCCGTGCGCTTGCCCGTACGGGTCTGCAGCACGTACAACTTCGTCCGCTCGACGGTGAACTCGATGTCCTGCATGTCCCGGTAGTGCCGCTCCAGGAGTCCCGCGACCTCGACCAACTGACGGTAGGTGTCGGGCAGGACCTCGGCCAACTCGGCGATCGGGCGGGGCGTCCGGATACCCGCTACCACGTCCTCCCCCTGGGCGTTGGTGAGGAACTCGCCGTACAGGCCCGGCTCCCCCGTGTTGGGGTTGCGCGTGAACAGCACGCCGGTGCCCGAGGTCTCGCCCATGTTGCCGAAGACCATGGTCTGGACGTTGACCGCCGTCCCCAGCGTGTCGGGAATCCGGTTAACCCGGCGGTAGACCTGGGCCCGCGGGTTGTTCCACGAATCGAACACCGCCCGGATGGCCATCTCCAACTGGACCCGGGGATCCGTGGGAAAGGGCTTGCCGGTGGCCTCCTCGACGAGGGCGAGGTAGCGGGCGATGACCTGTTCCAGGGCGGCCGGCGTGAGCGCCTGGTCCTCGTGCACCCCGTGGGCGGCCTTGACCGCTTCCAGGACCGCCTCGAACCGGCCCAGGTCCAGGTGCATCACGACGTTGCCGAACATCTGGATGAAACGGCGATAGCTGTCCAAGGCGAAGCGCCGGTCGGCGGTGACCCGGGCCAGCCCCTCCGCCGTCTCGGCGTTCAGGCCGAGATTGAGGACGGTGTCCATCATGCCCGGCATGGAGATCGGGGCGCCCGACCGCACCGAGACCAGGAGCGGATTCTCGGGATCGCCGAGTCGTTTGCCGGTCTTGCTCTCCAGGCGGGCGAGATGGGCGTAGACCTCGTCCATCAGCCCCTCGGGGAAGGTCCCCGCCGCCTGGTAGGCGATGCACGCCTCCGTGGTGATGGTGAACCCCGGCGGCACCGGCAGCCCGATGCGGCTCATCTCGGCCAGACCGGCCCCCTTGCCGCCCAACCGCGCGCGATCCGAACCCGAGCCTTCCTCGAACGCGAACACCCACCGTGTCATCGCGCTTCTCCTTCCCGTTTCACGATCTCCAGGATGCGGCTGGCCGTCTCCTCCACCGCGTGATTGCTCACGTCCACGACCTCGCACCCGATGCGACGATACACGTCCCAGGCATAGTCCAGTTCCTGCATGATCCGATCCAGGCTGGCGTACGGCGACGTGGCGGACAAGCCCAGCGCCTTGAGCCGCTGGCGCCGGATCTGAACCAAAAGCTCCGGATCGATGATGAGTCCCACACACTTCTTGCGGGCCGGCCCCAGGATCTCCGGCGGCACGGGCACCTCGGGCACCAGGGGGATGTTGGCTACCTTGAGCCGGTGGTTCGCCAAGTAGAGGCTCACGGGCGTCTTCGAGGTGCGCGAGACGCCCAGAATCACGACGTCGGCCAGGAGCGCCCCCGACGGATCCTTGCCGTCGTCGTATTTGACGGCGAATTCGATGGCCTCCACGCGATCAAAATACTCGCGGTCGAGCCGGTGGGACAATCCCGGAATGAGCTTGGGCTTTCTGCCGAGCACCCGCTCGAAGGTGTCGAGGAGCGGTCCCATCAGGTCCACGGCCGGAACCCCGGCCGCCGCCGCCGCCTCGTTGAGGTACCGGCGCAACTCCGGCTTCACCAGGGTGAACACCAGCACCGACGGTCCCGACCGGGCCCACCCCACCGCCCGGTCGATGGCCTCCGTGCCGGAGACGTGGTGCACCCGCACCACGCGGATCCCGTCCGGATCGTCGTGGAACTGGATGGCCGCCCCCCGCACCACCTGCTCGGCCGTCTCACCGAGGGAGTCGGAGAGCACGTAGACAGTCATGGTGCCCCTCCGGGCCGCCCGCCGGCGGCCTCGCCGGTCACCCGCGTGAGATCCGCCCCGCGCCGGAGGAAACGCCCCACCGCGGCCAGCAGGCCCAACCGGCGCGCCCGCACCGCCGGGTCGGGGTCCATCACCAGGACGGCGTCGAAGAAGCGGTCGACCGGGCCTCGGAGCGCCCGCGCCGCCTCCCAGTACGCGTCCCACCGTCCGTCGGCGGAGGCCGCCTCGGCGGCGGCGAGCGCGTCCGCCAGATCCCGCTCCGGACCGACCGGCCAGCCGCCGCCCACGGCCGGCTCCGCATCCCCCGCGATGTGCGCCACGCGCTTGAACGTGGTGAGCACCCCGCCGAACTCACCCGCCCGGGACCATTCCACCAGCGTGGCGAGCCGGTTCCGCAAAGAATCCCACGGCGCGTCGGCGGCCAACACCGCGTCCACCAGGTCCCCGCGGGCCTCCTCGGCCAGCCAGGCGCGCACCCGGGCGGTCACGAAGTCCACCACCGCCCGGACCCGCTCGGGCGTCGCCGCGTCAAGCATCCCCAGGGCGGCGGCGGCCAGCTCGCCCACGGGTACGGCGGCGAGCCGCCCGTCGATGAGGATCCGGGCCGCCCCCAAGGCCGCCCGGCGCAGGGCGAAGGGGTCCTCCGACCCGGTCGGCTTGAGCCCCGCCACCTCCGCTCCGGCCAGG
This sequence comes from Actinomycetes bacterium, assembly GCA_023565505.1. Classification (GTDB taxonomy): domain Bacteria; phylum Bacillota; class Sulfobacillia; order Sulfobacillales; family JAIMBI01; genus JAIMBI01. The sequence goes on from JAIMBI010000026.1 coordinate 37,251, forward strand.
GCGTCCAGCCGGTCGAGGAGCGCGAGCGCCTGCCCCACCCGGGTCGCGGGCAAGGCGTCGGCCGCCGACTGCGGGCGGTAGTGCTCCCCGACGGCCCGCGCCACGGCTTCGGGTTCCCCGTCGGCCGCCGCGTAAATGCCCCCCATGATCCCCTGCAGCTCGGGGAATTCGCCGACCACGTGGGTGAGCAGATCCGCCTTGGCCAACTCGGCCGCCCGCACCAACCACCCGGTCTCCTCCGCCGTCAGGCCGAGCCGTGGGCCCAACTCGGCCCCGAGCCGCATCAGGCGTCGCACCTTCTCCCCCATGGTGCCGAGCCGCGCGTGGAGCACCACCCCGTCCAGTCCCGGCACCCGCGCGGCCAACGGCGTGCGCCGGTCCTCGCGCCAGAAGAACACGGCATCTGCCAACCGGGCGCGCAAGACCTTCTCGTTGCCGGCGATCACCCGCGCGAGGTCGAGCCCGGTCCCGTTCCGCACCCCCACGAAGGCCGGCAGCATGCGCTCGCCCGCCTTGACGGGGAAGTACCGCTGGTGCTTCTCCATGGCCGTCTCCAGGATGGGGGCGGGCACCTCGAGGTACGCCGGGTCGAACCGGCCGAGGAAGGGCACCGGCCACTCCACCAAGTCGGCCACCTCCGCCAGCAGCGCCGGCGGCGCCGCCAGCTCGCCGCCGGCCTCCCGGGCTAACGCCGACCCGTCCCGGAGGATGACGCCCTCGCGGGCGGCCGGATCCGGCTCCACACCGAGGTCGCGCAGCACCGAGCGGTACACGGCGGCGTCCGGAACGGGATGCGGCCCCGGGGCGTCGGTACGGTTGCCGTACGTGATCCGGTCCGCCCGGACGCCGAAGAGCGTCACCGCCTCGAGCACCTTGTCCCCGAGCAGGGCCACGACCCACCGGACCGGCCGGATGAAGCGCACGTCGTCCGCCGTCCAGCGCATCGTCCTGGGCGGCGCCAAGCGCTCGCCGGCCTGGACCAGGACCCGCGGCAGCACCGCGGCGGCCGGCTCCGCGGAGGTGGTGACTTCGGCCACGACGTAGCCGGCGTCCTCGCCGCGGCCCCGCGTCAGCGCCTCGACGGGGACGCCCAACCGGCGGGCGAAGCCTTCGGCCGCCCGCGTCGGCCGCCCGACGGCATCGTAGGCCACGTGCCACGCGGGGCCGCGGACCGTCCGCGTCTGGCGGCGCTGATGCTCGGCCACCCGGCCGAGGAGGACGAGCCGCCGGGGCGTCCCCAACGCCTCCAGGTCAGCCACCTCCAGCCGTTCGGCGGCGAAACCCTCCCGCGCGGCGGCCTCCAGCTGCGCCACCAGGGGTCGGAGGTAGGCGCTCGGGATTTCTTCCACCCCAATCTCCAGGACGAAGGGGATCACGAGACGCTCACCGCCTCCGGGTACCTGAGCCTCAGCCAGCCCTCGGCCGCCCGGCGGGCGAGCGCCCGCACCCGGGCCAGGTGCGCCTGGCGCTCGGTGACCGAGATGGCCCCCCGTGCGTCCAGCATGTTGAAGAAGTGGGAGGCCTTGAGCACCCACTCGTAGCCGGGGTACACCAGCTGCTGCTCCAGAAGCCGCGCCGCCTCCCGCTCCGCCATGGCGAACCACGTGTGCAGCAGGTCCGGATCCGCCTGCTCGAAGTTGTAGGTCGCCTGTTCGAACTCCGGCCGGCGCCACAGGTCGGCGTAGGTCACCCCCGGCGCCCACTCGATGGACCAGATGTCGTCGGTGCCCGCCAGATAGCTGGTGAGCCGCTCGATGCCGTACGTGATCTCCGCCGACGGCGGACGGCAGTCGAATCCCCCCACCTGCTGGAAGTAGGTGAACTGAGTGATCTCCATCCCGTCGAGCCACACCTCCCAGCCGAGACCCCAGGCCCCGAGGCTCGGCGCCTCCCAGTTGTCCTCGACGAAGCGCACGTCGTGGTGGCGGCGGTCGAGGCCCAGGGCCTCGAGACTGGCGAGATAGCGCTCGACCACGTCGTCGGGTGCCGGTTTCAGAATCACCTGGTACTGGAAGTGCTGATAGACCCGGTTGGGGTTGTCCCCGTAACGGCCGTCCACCGGCCGTCGGCTCGGTTCGACGTACGCCACCCGCCACGGCTCCGGTCCCAGCACCCGGAAGAAGGTGAGGGGGTTCATTGTGCCGGCCCCCTTCTCCACGTCGTAGGGCAGCCCGATGAGGCAGCCCTCCGCCTCCCAGAACGCCGACAGCCGGCGAATCACTTCCTGGACGGTCAATCCTTGCCCTCCTCCACCTCTGGCCACGCCACCTGGTCGTAGACCCGGAACGCCCGCGGCACCCGCCCGACGTGCGCGACGACGAAGTCACGCACCCACCGCTCCACCTCGGCGGCGGCGCCGGGCGGGGCGGGTCGGCTTCCCCACGCCGCCGGCTGCTCGCCGTCGACATGCCGGAGCCACGCGAGACTCGCGGGGCGGGCCGGCCGGTCGCCCGCCGTCCGGCACCGGTGGCACACCGGTCCCGTCCCGGACCGCCAGGCGGCCTGCGCATCCAGCATCCGGCCACAGGCGGCGCAACGGGACGGATCGGGCTTCAAGCCCGCCTCCCGGAGCAGATGCCAAGCTGCCGCGACGAACACCTCGGCGGGCCGCCGGCCGCCGTCCAGGGCCTCGAGGGCCCCGACCAGAACCTGGAACGTGCCCGGCAGCGGGTCGTGCTCGGACGTCAGCTCGTCCACCAGATCGGCGCACATCGCCGCCCGCCCCATCCGTTCCAGGTCCTCCCGGACCCGGGGAAAGACGGTCTCGGGCTCCGCCCCGGTGACCGTCAGGAGCGCCGACCGCCCGACGTAGAGGTCCACCCGTGCCAAGGTCAGCGCCTGAAGCCCGGCCGCCATCCGGCTCTTCGGCGTCCGCACCCCCTTCGCCACGGCCGCCACCTTGCCCAGCCGCTCGGCGAAGAGGGTCACCAGGGCGTCCCGCTCCCGGTACGGGCGGTGCCGCAGGACCACCGCGCGGTCGCGCTCGCGGCCCACGGCCTCGCCTCAGCGGTCGGCCAGGCCGTAGCCGAACCGGCGCAGCCAGTCGTCGCGGTCGCGCCAGTGGCGTTGGGCCTTGACCCACAGCTCAAGGTACACGGGATGGCCCCACAACGTCTCCAGGTCCTCCCGGGCCCGCCGCCCGATCTCCTTCAGCATGCGCCCCTCCTCGCCGATAAGGATGCCGCGCTGGCTGTCCCGCTCCACGTAGATGGTGGCGCGCACGTAGGTGAGATCGGCCCGCCGGGGCACCTTCTCCTCCACCACCACCGCCACGGAGTGCGGCACCTCCTCCCGGGTGAGCTCCAGCACCTTTTCGCGGATCACCTCGGCGATCCAGACGTCCTCGGCCTGGTCGGTGACCATGTCGTCGGGAAACATCTGCGGCCCCTCCGGAAGGGCCTCGAACGCCGCGTCCTTCAGTTCGCCGACGCCCGCCCCCGTCAGGGCCGACACCGGGAACACGGCCGCGTACGCCGCCAGCTCCCGGAACGGCGCCACGGCCACCCGCCAGTCGGACACCCGGTCGATCTTGTTCGCCACCAGCCAGGCCGGCGCATCGACACGGCGCACCACGTCGGCGACCCACCGGTCCTCCACGTGAAGCCCGCGCTCGAGATCCACCACGTGCCACACCAAGTCCACGTCCTTCGCCGCCGCCTGGGCGCTGCGCACCATATGATAGCCGAGGCGGGTGCGCGGGCGGTGGATGCCGGGCGTGTCCACCAACACCAACTCCCCGCGTTCCTCGTGCACGATGCCGCGGATGCGCTGCCGGGTGGTCTGCGGCTTGGGCGTCACGATGGCCACCTTGTGGCCGGTGAGCGCGTTGAGCAGGGTGGACTTGCCCACGTTGGGGCGTCCCAGCAGGGCCACGAACCCGCTTTTGTACGCCATCTCCGCCCGTCTCCCCCGTGTCCCGTCAATGTCCTTCGGCGCCGTTCGGCGGGTGGCGCCGCACGACGACCCGGTTGACCCGGCGCCCCGTCACCTTCGCCGCCGTCAGTTCGAGTTCGCCGTACCGGACCGTCTCGCCCTCCACCGGCGCCCGTCCCAACAAGTGCAGGATGAGCCCGCCGAGGGTGTCGACATCCTCCTCGGGGACGTCGACGTCCCAACGCTCCTTCAACTCCCGGACCCCCACACGGCCGTCCGCCTCGAGCACGTTCGGCTCGAGTTCGCGCACCGGGACGTCCTCGCGGTCGTACTCGTCCTGGATCTCCCCGACGATCTCCTCGAACAGGTCCTCGATGGTGACCATGCCCGCCGTGCCCCCGAACTCGTCGAGGACGATGGCGATGTGGGTCCGCTCGCGGCGGAAGTCGGCCAGGAGCTCGTCGACCTTCTTGCTCTCGGGCACATAGAAGGCCGGCCGCATGAGCGTCTCGACCGGGGTGTCCAGCGGCTTCTCCTTGGCGAAGGCCAGGATGTCGCGGGCGTAGATGACGCCGATGATGTCGTCGACGGTCTGGCGGAACACCGGGATCCGGGAGTGCCCCGCCTGGATCACCATGTCCCAGGCCTCGGCCAGGGTGGCCGTGTGCGGCAACGCCTTAATGTCGATGCGGGGTACCATCACCTCGCGCACCACTGTCTCGCCGAGGTCGAAGATGCCTTGGATCATCTGGCGTTCCTCCGCCTCGAGCAGCCCCTCCTCCTCCCCCACCTCGACGAGGGTCCGGATCTCGTCCTCGGTGATGAGCCGTCCGCCCTCGGCACGCCCCCCCAGGAGCCGGATGGATCCCACGCCGACCGCGGTCAGCACGCGCACCAAGGGCGTGAAGATCCAGGCCGAGATCTCGAGGAAACGGGCCAGGCGGAGCGCCACGTGGTCGGGGTTGTGGGCGGCATACGTCTTCGGGGTGATTTCCGCCACGAGCAGCACCACCACCGTCATCACGACGGTGGCGACGGTGACGCCGTCCGGCCCCAGCGCCTTGAGGAACAAGGCCGTCGCCACCGCGGACGCGGCGATGTTGGCGAGGTTGTTGCCGACGAGAACGGTGCCGAGGATCCGGTTGGGCTGTTCCACCATCCGCTCGACGACCCGGCCCCGGTCCAGCCCCAACTCCGCGAGGGCCCGGGCGCGGCCGCGGGACAGCGCCATCATGGCCGTCTCGGACATGGAGTAGAGCGCGGAGAACCCCACGAGCACGAACAGCAGCACCAGGGGCCGCCAGTCGACCTGCCCGAGGGCGTGCCACACCTCTGTCATGTCAGTCGGGACGTTCCTCCTCCTTGCCGCCGAGGGGCACGCCGAACGCCACCCCGACGGCGACCACCAGCACGACCCCGAGCAGGGCCAGTCCGGCGGGGCGCCGGCTCCACCACAGCCCCAGCGCCCCCGGCAGTTGGGCCAGGCGCGGACCGAACACCCAGATCCCCAGCGCCAAGGCCCCCGCCGCCGCCAGCAGCACCGCCCCGGCGGCCACGTCCTTCGCCACCCGGGCCAACGGGTGCATCCCCGGGCTGACGATGTCCACGACCGCCTCCACGGCGGTGTTCACCATCTCCGCGACCATGACCACCACGATGGCCGCCAGCACCAGGACGAAGTCGGCCGCCGGCAGCCGCAACACGGTCCCCAACACCACGGCGAGGGCGGCGAACACCGTGTGCCAGCGCATGTTCCGCTGCGTCCGAAAGGCATAGGCCAACCCCGCGAAGGCGAACCGGAACGACTCCGCCAGCGACCGCGACCGCATCAGTCCCGGCCGAGGCCGAGCGGTCGCAGAATCGCCTCGGTCCGGCCCATCATCTCCGCCTCGTCCTCGGGCGTCTCGTGGTCGTAGCCCAGGAGGTGCAGGAATCCGTGCACCGTCAGGAACGCAATCTCCCGCCGTACGCTGTGGCCATAGGCCTCGGCCTGCAGTCGGGCCTGCTCGACGGACACCACGATGTCGCCCCACAGCTCTTCCCCCGCCGGGTCGTCCGCGAGCGGCTCGTCCCCCTCCCGCTGGGAGAAGGACAGCACGTCCGTCGGGCGGTCCTGGCCCCGCCACGTCCGGTTCAGCTCCCGGATGGTGGCGTTGTCGGTCAAAAGCACGCTCACTTCGCCCGTCACGCCCAGCGCGTCAGCCGCCGCGGTGAGCACCGCCCGAACCAGATCCGCCCATTCGCCGCACGACGCGGGTTGGCTGTCCACCCACACCTCCACGGCCCTGGCTCCTTTCCATCTCCTTGAGCACCTGGTCCGGATACTCGATCCGCTGGTGGAACACCCCGGTCAGTACCCGCGTAAACGTTCGGGCCACGATATCCAGTTCCTTCAGGGTCAGGTGCGACTCGTCCAACTGCCCGTCCGCCAACCGCTCCTTGATGAGGCGGCGGACCATCTGCTCGATGGCCGCCGGGGTCGGGTTCTTGAGGGTCCGGCTGGTCGCCTCGCTGGCGTCGGCCAGCATCACGATGGCCGTCTCCTTGGTCTGCGGCTTGGGGCCGTCGTAGCGGAAGTCGTCTTCCAGGACCCCCTCCCCGGTGTCCTGCTCCCGGGCCTTTTCGTAGAAGTACCGGATGACCGTCGTCCCGTGGTGCTGGGCGATGAAGTCCTGCACGGCCCGCGGGAGATGGTGCTGCTGCGCCAGCTCCAGGCCGTCGCGCACGTGCGACGAGATGATGAGCGCACTCAAGCTGGGCGACAACTTGTCGTGCGGGTTCTCACCCCCGAACTGGTTGTCGATGAAGAAGTACGGCCGCTTGACCTTGCCGACGTCGTGGTAGATGGCGCCCACGCGGGCGAGAAGCGAGTTGGCCCCGACCGCCTCCGCCGCCGCCTCCGCCAGGTTGCCGACCATGATGCTGTGCTGGTACGTGCCGGGCGCCTCGACCAGGAGCTTGCGCAGCAGGGGTTGGTTGGGATTGGCCAGTTCCACCAACCGGACGGCCGTGACCAAGCCGAACGGCGCCTCGAGGAACGGCGTGGTTCCCATTGCCAGCACCGCCGCCAGCCCTCCGTCGAGGAACGCGCCGAGCAACCCGTGCCACACGGGGGCCTCGGTCAGGGACGATCCCTCCATGACGTCGAGCCCCGCCAACGCCAGCATGTTGACGATCCCCACCCACAAAGCCACCCGGACCACATCGAAACGGACCGACAGGCGGGAGACGCCCATGATCCCCGCGAGACCGCCGACGAACGCGACGATGGCCGAGGTCAGGTCGGTGTTCGACAACAGTCCGATGGACAGGGCCAGCAGCGCGGTGGCCACCGTCGCGACGGCCGTGTCCACGAGAGCGGCCAACATGATGGCCGCCGTGGGTACGATGACGTCGCCGGCGCCGGGGAGGTTCGCCAAGGCCTCGGCCGCCACCAGGGCCACGACGACCACCAGGCCCGTCAACACCACCGGCGCCGTCTCGCGGAGGAACCGGCGGCGGAAGTGCCAGACGAATGCCGCCAGCGCCCCCACCAGCACCAGGCTGGCCAACAGACCGCCCACCAGCGGCCGCGGATCGAAGCCCTGGTTCAGGAGGCCCAGTTCCTTCAGGAGCTCGTAGTCGCTCGGGGTCACGATCTGACCCTGCTGCAGGACCTGTTGGCCCTTCAGGATGCGCACCGGCGGCACGGCGTCGGCCGCCTGCTCCCGCCTGGCGGCGGTATCCGCCTGGTTGACGAACGTGTTGGGCTGGATGAGGGCATCGGCCAGGCTGGTGACGAACAGGCGCACCCCTGCGTCCGGCTGCGCCTGCTGGGCCAGCTCGTCGACGAAGCTCCGGGCCTCGCTCAGGCTGACCGGCGTGTCGCGCACCCCGTTGCCGTTGCCGAGCACCGACGCCAGGATGACGAGCGTGTCCTGCTCGGCCTGCTTGAGGGCGGCGGGAGGCAGCGTCAGCATCTGCCCCACCACGGACGCCGGAACCGTCGCCGGCAACGCCGCCTGCACCGCCTGTTCCCGGGCGGCCAGCGGGACGACCGTGTCAGCGGCGTACGCGTCGAGGAGAGCGAAGTCCGCGCGGGCCCGGCGCTCGGCCGCGGCGAGCACCTTGGGATCGATGGTGTAGATGACGGGCACCGCCCGGGCCGCCGCCGCCCGGGCCCGGGCCGTAGCCGCCCAGTCCACCACGCCGAAGGGGGCGTAGACCGACCGGGGCGCGACGTCCCCCACCTGCACCGACACCCGCTGACTGTACAGGTTGACGGCGAACAGCACCCCAACCGTCAGCCACACCAGCACGCCGACGAAGAGGGCCAGGGCGCGGGGTCGACCCTCCCCGTCCTCCCGGGCCACCAACCGCGCCCACCACCCACCGAGCCGCGCGTTATGAGCGTTCATGCCCCTCCTCGCGCTCCTTCGCCTCGTAGGCGGCGACTATCGCCTGGACGAGGGGATGGCGCACCACGTCGCGCTGGGAGAGGTATACCGTCGCGATGTCGGGCACGCCCTCGAGAATCTGCACGGCGCGCCGGAGCCCGGAGGGCACGCCGGCCGGCAGGTCCACCTGGGTGATGTCGCCCGTCACCACGACGCGCGAGCCCACGCCGATCCGCGTGAGAAACATCTTCATCTGCTCGTGGGTCGTGTTCTGGGCCTCGTCGAGGATGATGAAGCTCTGACTCAAGGTCCGACCCCGCATGTAGGCGAGCGGGGCCACCTCGATCACGCCACGCTCCCGGTAGCGCTCGACGGCCTCGAGTCCCAGCATCTCGAACAGCGCGTCGTAGAGCGGTCGCAGGTACGGGTCGATCTTGTCCTCCAGGTCGCCGGGCAGGAACCCGAGCTTCTCTCCCGCCTCCACCGCCGGACGGGTCAGCACCAGTCGCTCCACCTCACGGCCCTTGAGCGCCGCGACGGCCATCGCCATGGCCAGGAAGGTCTTGCCCGTCCCCGCCGGGCCGATGCCGAATACGAGGGCGTTGTCGCGCATCGCTTGGACGTAACGCTGCTGCCCCAGCGTCCGGGGTCGCAGCACCCGTCCCCGCGGCGTCACCAGAATCTGATCGTTGAGGAGGCTCAAAAACCGCTCCTCCTCGCCGTCCCGCACGGCCTGCAGCGCCGCGTCGACCGTGCTGGCGCCGATGTGCTCGCCCGCGTACGCCCAATGCGCCAAGAGGTCGAGCACGCGGCGGGTCTCCTCCTGCCGTCCCACGTCGCCCACGATGCCCACCACGTTTCCGCGGGCCGTCAACCGTACGCCCAACGCCTGCTCGATGATCTTGAAAAGCGGTGCCCCCCGTCCGATCAACTGACTGGCGGCGCCGTCGTCCGCAATGACCCAGCGAGCCGGCTCTGGCAATCCCGTTCCCCCTCTACCGGCGGCGCCCCGCCGCCGGGACGGCGATATCCTCGCGCACCACGACCGTCTCGGTGATCACGACGCGCTCCCGCTCGCGTACGATGTGCGCGGTCCGCGCCACCAGGGTCCGGCCGGGCCCCAGGAGGCGGCGCACGGCCTGGGCGGCCCGCCCCCGCGCCCGGGCCTCGGCGGCCGAGGGCGTAAAGCGCTGCTCCTCCGGTATCGCTACATTATACACCACCTGGACCCAGGTCGCGGGGAGGTCCAGGTTGCGCCAGCGCACCGGCGTCGCCGTCACGGACGGAATCACCGGGCCGGGCGGGGGCGGCCCGCCTCCGGCCCACCAGGCCCATCCCCCGGGGAGCACCAGCCAGCGGCGGACCACACGGCGCCCCGTGGGCACCAGCACCCGCTCCCGGAGCGGCTGCACGACGCGCACCGTGTGGGTCACGTCGCCCCAGACGCGCCCCGCCGCCACCGGTGCCGCCCCCGTGCCGGGGGCGGACCACCCGCGGATCAGCGTCTGTCCGGCCCGGACGGTGTCCCCCGGTGCCACCGCGGCCTCGCCCACGTACACGGAGACCGCGGTGACGTGGGCCGGAGCGCGGGCGACCAGGCTCGGCGCCGGGCCCAGGGCCGGCCGGGGCCGCACGGCATACAACTGGATGACGGCCACCGCTCCCCGGAGCGTGACGCCGGCCCACGCATAACCGGGCACCGCCGCCAGGATGGCCCGCTCCACCGCCCCCCGGTCGATCCCGGCCCGTACCGCGCCGGGCGTCAACCCGGCCCGGGCCGCGGCCGCCAGAACGGGCCCCTCGCGCCAGGGCGCGAGGCCCGGTACGTCGACCACCCAGACGCGGGGTGTGCCGTAGGCCACCAGGAGCACCGCCCCGACGAGGCCGACCAACAGGCCCGGACGAGCCCGCACGCGTGCCAGCCAGAAGGGCCCGCCACCGCGGGCGACGAACCTGAGCCGGGCCCCGGATCCCCGGAGCACCCCCCGAAGCCGCCGGACATCCCCCAGCCGCATGCGGAACCGCACGCCGTCCGGCGTCCGCTCCAGGTCCCAGAGCACGACGCCGGTCTCGGCCAGCCGGGCCAAAAGCGGCTCCACCGCCGGGGCCCGGAGGACGGCCTCCACCCATCCCCCGAGCGCCATCCACAGCCAGCGCGGCATCAGGTGTTCTCGAAACGGATGGCCCGGATGAGCCCCGTGACCAGCAGCTCTTCCCGCGACAACCACCCGATCACCAGGTCCTGCCCCACGATCCGGATCTGGCCGTGGCCCTCGGGCAGATCCGCCACCACCTGGTCCGCCGCGTAACGGACCAACCCGCGGTGGTTGGTCAGCCGCACCTGGGCGCGGCCCACGGTCTCCACCCGGGGCACGTCCCACCACACGTCCGGCGGAAGCTCCAGCCACGCGAACGCGTCGGCCCAGGCCGATCGCGGACGTCCTCTCGCCACCGCCGTCGCCTCCTCGTGGGGACATCGTATGCGGGCCCGGCCGCGTCGATGTCCAAGCCCGGCGGCCACCGGGGCCGGGCGGGACGCCGAACAGGAACGCGGCCCGTGGCCGCGAATAGGACCAGAGGAAGGAGGCCCCGCCGTGTCCACCACCACGTTGCGCGTGATGACCCATGCGGACTACGACGCTCTCGTGGCCGAGGGCGTGCTGCCCGTCGACGTCCGCCCGCCGCACGAGTACGTCGCGGCGCACGTGCGCGGGTCCCGGTCCGAGCCGGCCGCCTGGCAGGTCAGCCGGCACCGGCTCGGCCTCCTGGCCGGCGGACGACCGCTCCTCTTGATCGCCCAGGACCCGCTGGAACTGGATCTCGCCACCCGCGAAGCCGAAGCCGCCCGGGTGCCGGTCGCCGGCGTATTGGTGGGACGTCCGGAGCTGTGGGCGGAACGGGGCTTGACGGTGGTGGGGTGGCGCCCGGTGGACCCGGCCACCTGGCGGACCCTGGAACCCCCGCCGCGCGTGCTGGCCCTCGTCGAACCCGGGGAACCGGTGCCGCCGGGCTGGCCCACGGCCGTCCGCACGCCGCTCTCCGAGTGGCCGCCGGACGCCCCGCCGGTCGCTCCCGACGCCGGCGTGGTCCTCCTCGGACCGGAGACCCGGGCGGTCTGGGCCGCCGTCGCCCTCTTCCAGCACGGGTGTCCCGCCGTCTACCGCGGCCAGAGCTGAGCCGTCACCGGCATCGGCATCGTCGGCCCGGGCCACGCCGCGCGGAACGTCCCCCCAAAGCGCCCGGTACGCGGGTCGAACCAATAGCCTCGGGCCGGCCCGTCCATCACCAGGATCCGCGGGCCGGTGCCCACCGGGGCAATGGGGCCGGCGAGGGGACCGGGCCACTTCCGCAGGGCCGCCCAACGCGGCCCGCCGGGGCCCAGCGGAACGGCCCCCGGCACGCCGAATCCCCAAGCCGGGCGCGACGCGGAAACCGCGAGCACGCCCTCCGCGAAGCTTTCGAGCTGGATCCGCCCGCGCCGCCCGTCACTCGTCCAGAGCGCCGGCCGAGCCCCAACCACCACCGGCACCCAAGTGCGGTCGGCGACCACCGCCGTCGCCGCGCCTTCGGCCGGCGCCGCAATCGTCAGGGGGCGAGTCCCGGGCCACCAGACGAGGGTCCGTGCTGGCCGGATCAGCAGCATCCAAGGGTGCGGGGTCCCCGGGATGAAGCGCACCAAGCCGGAGGGCACAGCGGCCACCGGGTGGAACCGGCCGTCGAACCGCCAGAGCCGGGAGGAGCCGTCGCGGCGGGCGGTCAGGAGCCAAAGGACCCCATGGGCGGCAAACACCTCCAGGAGCGCTCCCCCGGGCGAGGCCCAGGCCTGCACCGCGCCCCCCGGGGAGACGGCCGCCAGGCGGTCCACGGCGGCCACCATCGCCCGCCGCAGATTGCGCACGAGCCCGGCCGGAGTCGGGCTCGGATCGGGCCGCAGCTCCGCTAGCGGCAGAATAACGCGGTGACCGTTTAGCACAACCGCGTCACAACCAACCTTTCCCTCCCGATCCATGAATCGGGAGGCAGGAACGACCCGCCCGTTAGGCTTGACCAGAATGAACTCTGGATCGGCACCAAGCAACAACGATGGAGATTCTGACCACTCCGTATTGGCAAAACGATTCATTGCCTCCACTAACTTGTCTGACCAGATCGCAAAAAGATCTGGACATGGGTTCACCTCAATGACCTTGGTGTCTCCTCTTGATCCGACCTCTAAACGAACAAGTCCATAATCGAGACCGAGCGCATATACCGCTCGCAAAGCCTCCCGAATGGCTCGTTTGGAATGAAAGTGCCCCTCTTCCAGCTCAATCTCCTTGAACTCCAATTCTTTACTTGCCAGGAGAATGCCGGGGCTGGGTATTCCCAGCTTTTTCTCATATACAGCAAGCACCTCAAGATTAAAAACAGGTATCTCATATTCATACATCCGTATGCTCGTATTTGTCTGCTGCTCTACTCTGAATTCCCGTGAACCGTTTTTCCCTAGGCTCTCACTTGTCCATTGTTCTGCTGCGGATCCACGAAAGGCATTTCCCTGTGTACGCTCACTTGTTTCCGCTGCTATTCCAGATTTTCGTCGCGAGGGTTTCTCGTGCTTTCTCTCCAGTATCCATCCTGAGTCATCCTCAGAGGTATTTTTAAGCCCTTTGCCACTCTGCTCTACTTCCTGATATCGCGTCGCGCCTGCAAGCAACCCGCCTGTCTTCATCCCACATTGCGTCAATAAATCATTGGCCAGTCTGGGCTTCAGTGCCCGCAGGATCGGAGCTAACCGACCGAGGACTACGGGTTCTGCTGGCTCGGCAGCCAGTGTTCCATAGCGAATGACCGCATCATAGGTTTCTCGTGCTGGTAGCTTGCGGCCATGGGGGAAATCTAGGCGACTGCAAAATCGTTCAATCTCTCGTTCGCCCGCATGGAGAAAAAAGC
>JAIMBI010000004.1 GCA_023565505.1 Actinomycetes bacterium
CGCGACCATGGCGTTCTTGTCCAGGGCAATCCTGGATGACACCCTCAGGAATTTCCACCAAACTTCGGGACTCAAGCATAACGGGCGCGACCGTGCCGCGATCCAGGCCTACCTCACCGCCATCGTGGTGGACGCCAAGAAGATGGCCCGGCGCCTCGCCGCGTAGCCGGCGCCTGCCGCTGAGGGGGGCCGCCCGGGCCGGGCGACGGGTCCCCGCTGCCCGGCGTAGTGCCACGAAAATAGCCGATCCGGAGGCTGACACGGAACGCCAATCCGGCGCCGGTGGCAGCCTTTTTCAGAGCCCTCGCCCAGCAGGCGCTCCATCCGCGCCGCCGCCTCGGCCTGGGCGTGGGGCAGCACGTGCGAGTACACCTGGAGCGTGAACCCCGCGGACGCGTGCCCGAGGCGCTCGCTCACGACCTTCGGGTTCTCGCCGGCGGCCAGCCACGCCGTGGCCATCGCGTGGCGCAGGTCGTGGAGCCGGTAGCCGTCGGGCAGCCCGGCCTGCTTCAGGAGGCGCTTGTACGCGCGGAACACGTTGCGCGGCTCCAGCAGACGGCCCGTGCGCGTCGTGAACACGTAGCCCTCCCCGACCCACGCGTCGCCCGGGCGGCCCGCTCCGCGTCCTGCCGCCGCCGATGCTCGCGCAGGGCCTCCAGCAACCGGGGCCCCAGCGGGATGGCCCGGCGGCCGTGCGGCGTCTTCGGCGGCCCCACCCGGCGGCGGGGCCCGCTCCCGTTCAGGGTTCGCTGCACCCGCGCCACCCCGGCGTCCCAGTCGATGTCCTCCCAGCGCAGGGCCAGGGCCTCCCCGCGGCGGGTGCCCGTCTGCGCGAGCCAGAGCCACAGCGCGGCGAGCCGGTCCTCCTGGTTCACGGCCAGGAAGCGGGCGACCTCCTCGGGGGACGGCACCCGCAAGGGCCGTGGGCGGACCAGCGGCGGCCGGGTCTTGGCGACCGGGTTCGACGGCAGGAGGCCCAGCTCGACGGCCTCGCCGAGGGCCTTGCGCAGCGTGGTCCGGACGTACTGCACCGTCCGGGGGCTGCGGCCGTCGGCGACGGCCTGCAGCACGGCCTGGACGTCGAGGGGCGTCACGGCCGCCAACGGCTTGGCCGCAGCGGGGGCGGCGAACACGTGGGCAGCCATCTGGCGGTAGCCCTCGACCGTCTTGGGGGCCAGTCCGCGCCCCTCCAGGCTCCCGAGCCAGGCGCGGAGCCACTCGGCGAGCGTGGTGTCCCGGGCGGCGACCAGCTGCGGCGCCTCGCCGAGCCGCCCGACCTGCTCCGCCGCCCACGCCTCCGCGTCGCGCTTCCGGTCGAACGCCGCCGCCGTCTCCCGGCGTTTGCCGGTGGCCGGATCCCAGTACGTGACCCGCGCCTGCCACTTGCTCGAGGGCAAGCGGCGCGGCCCGGCGGCGTGGGGCTGGCGGGGGCGGTGGAGCATCGCGAACACCTCGTCTAGACTGGTTTCACTTCAGCGTTTCGCCGATCCTGCGGGGCTCCGGCCACGTGTCAGCGGACTCCGTGGCGCTTTCCGGACGGGGGAGCTCGTTCTTATGTCCCATCGCCCATTGCCGCTCTACATCACCCGCAGTCGCGACTCAAATGACCCCTAAACGAACAGCCATTCCGGCTTTGCTAAGATGGCAAGCCACCAGAAAAAAGCCAGATAAGGCAACTCATCGGACAGTCGGCCTGTATGAGTGAACAGGATGATTTTATTGGTTCGTTTGGAGCTAAATCCGTGCGTTGAGTGCCGAAGGGCTTCAACCCAGTGAGCCACATACTTTGCCCGAGATAGGTTCCGCCCCTCTATGCGGACGACGTCGCCAGGACCGTCTATAAAAGACGGCAGGACCTCGTCCAACACTTGCCCAATGGTCTCGGTCGCCAGGTTCTGCCACTTGTTCCACAGATGGTTCCGTAGATCGTTTGGCATCGGACGTTGAAAAAACAAAGCCTTTAGCTGCTTGCTCGTAGGTTCAAAGGGAAGATCTCGGATATGACAACTGGATCCCTGGCCTCCTTTCCGTGAGGCGATGTTGTACGCGAGGCGGAGAAAGAGCTCAAGGCGAACAAACGGATCCGGGGAACCCATCAAGGTATGGACGAGGTTATTGATTTCCTGCCACACCAGAAAATCATAAAGCCATTGATTTCCAGGATCGGGTTGAGACGCTAATCTTGTCCCGTCCATCAGAAACCGGAAGAGGTCGTTCGTCGCGCCAACGATCCAAGCCAATAGTTGGCGATAGAGGGGCAAGTTGAGTTCTAGGTCGAATGTCGCTTTTTTTGGTCCGGCCCACGGCGAAAGCACCGCGCTGTACCCGGTGGGATCTGGCAGGGTTTCGGACGGACCCAACCAAAAAATGAGACTGAGATCTACCCAATCGATTAGGAATCCACGTTTGACTCGTTGTTGGAGAACGGTTTCAATAGGTAGCGCAGACGTTTGGGCCATGGTAGCTAGGAACGGCGACCTTGCTGCAGTTGGATTTTGAAGATTTTGTTCTACAGTGTTTGCATCAAACAAGGACAAGTGCGCTAACACCCGAAAAATAGCTAATCGTTTCAAGGCCGTTGGTTCCTTGATAAGAAGATCCACTTGTCCATCGGGAAATTCATCCAGAAACCGCGTAACGACGCTGTGGATATTGTCCCGCCTCCTTGCATATGAACGAACAGGTTGAAGCGTTTCCGAAAAGGCTTTAATTAAACCCGTCACATCCTTCTTGGAGACGCGATCAAGATCGGCGTTCGGAGTCGGCATGTCCGAAAGAGGACGAGGATACCAGAATGCGTTATCGGGAATGTTCTTCGCCAAGTTGCTGTGATCGGGAGTGAGGGGATGCAAACGGTGCAAACGGATCTGCGTGGGCTGTAATGGGTCCGGCTGCTGAAAACCGACATAACTCGTTCCCGATGTAATTTCATAGCCGAGATTCGAGGAGGATACGACGCGGGCGAATATGTTCTGGCGGGATAAGGCAAGTCCCCGCGCTGGCACTTGCCAAGTGAAGCGGGCCACAGTGCGGAACCCCTCAGAAAACTTGCTGCAGGTGTTTGGATGTTGCCCGCATCCACAAAAGCAATACTGCAGAGAGCTACTCATCTGTCGGTGCCTCCAACCGCTGCAACAGTACTGTTCCGTCACATGGTGTGTAGGTATGCTGGGGAGCCAAGCTCCGGCAGCAGTCTCTGCCCGCAGTTCTTCCTGACGCCCCGCTCCCACTCGATGTCATCCCGGCGCAGCCCCAACGCCTCGCCCCGGCGGATGTCGGTCAAGGCCAACCACGCCCACAGCCCGACCAAGCCATCGCTTTCGGCGGCCTCCGACTGCACGGCGGACGCCTCGGGCGCGGGCATCCGGTGATCTCGGCGCGGAGGGCGAAGGGGCCAGACTTTGGCCGAGGGGTCAACCGGCAGCACGCCCTGCTCGGTTGCGGCTTTCAGCACCCGCCTGACGACGACGTCGGTGTATGGAACGGCCCGTTAGCGATACGTCTGGGCCAATTGCCCGTCCCAGCGTTGCAGGTCGCCGGTCGTCAGGTCGGACAAAGCCTAGCCCCCCCGAGGCCCTTGCCAGATGCGTTGAGCCGCTTCGCGATAGCTCCGGATTGTGTTCGACGAGAAGTCGGTTCCGCCCCAGCTTCCAGCCACGCCCACATGTGAGCGCCGAGCGTCGCCTCGAAGCCGCGGGTAGCCAGCGCCTCCTCTCGCGGCAGCCGAATCTACTCCGTCGCCGACGCCTCCGCCTCTCGCCTCCCGTCGAACGCCGCCGCTGTCTCCCACTGCGGGCCGGTGGCCGGATCCCAGTACGTGACCCGAGCCTGCCACTTGCCCGCTAGGCAGGCGGCGCGGCTCCGTAGCGTTGGGCCGGCGGGGGCGGTGGGGCATGGCGTTCCTCCCGTGCACGAGAATACGCCGGGGCGGGGCCCCGCCCCGGCGCGCAGGAAATGCGCGGCGACAGCGTTCGCCGGCGGACGGCGGCGATCCTGCTAGGTCGGCAGGAGCGCCCGTGCGAAAGATCCGCGGCGTCGCGGCAGCCTTCTCGTTCTTGTTTTGTGCTTGGCTATCCGCAAGCCAAGGTTGGCGCGCTGCTTTCTCCTTGGTTGATGCGTCGGCGGCCCACAGGACTTTCCCGCGATGCGCCGAATTCATCGCCGGGTAGCCCATCGACCGGCCCGGCGCACGATGCCCGCGATCCACTATTTGTGAGCGGATCCGAGGGCCTCAAGCCATTGGGGTGGCAAACCATGGCAATGGCCGGCGGGCGAGCCGCATCCTACCACGAACGCCGGGGCCAAAGGCGGCCCGCAGGCCACTCAGTCCAGGGGGCGTGACATGGGCGTCAATCCGTTTCGGTCCGGCATCTTGCCGATCCTCGCTGGGGTGATGGGTGGCATTGCCGCCTATCTGGTCAGCCTGTGGGTGGGTCGGGCGCCCATCGGGCCGCATCCGTCCCTCTCTCTAGGGCTGCTGGGCACCGTGATGGCCGCCGTCGGGACAGTGGGCGGATTGTTACTCGGTTTGATGAGCTTGGCTACGCTCATCAGTCTGGAAGATCGGTTGCGCGCTGCCTTGCAACCCGTTGAGGAGGATCTCCGGAGGCAGACCCATGAAGCGGCACAGACGGCCATCAGAACGACCGAACGCGACATGCTTCATGTTGAGCTCGGCATCGCCGCGTATTCCCTATATGTCCAGCCGCTTTTCGAGAATCCCTCCCGCGACCAGCTCAGAATTGCCGAGGAGCAGGTCACCCGGATTCTGTCGCGCTTCGATCGGATGCCCTTGGTGCGGGAGCTGTTTGGGAGCCAACTGGCCTCCATC
This sequence comes from Actinomycetes bacterium, assembly GCA_023565505.1. Taxonomy (GTDB): domain Bacteria; phylum Bacillota; class Sulfobacillia; order Sulfobacillales; family JAIMBI01; genus JAIMBI01. Next base: position 4,832 of record JAIMBI010000004.1, read on the forward strand.
GAAGTGGAGCGGATCTGGCATGTCGCGCTGCAGGGGCTGGCCGACCTCGTCTCGCCCTTAGTTCCCGATTCGCCCATTGCGAACATCGCGCGACGATGGCTCGAGGACGCGGTGGCCGCCGCCGAGCAGTCGGGGGTGGACCTCCTGGATCCCTATCGCGTGTTTTTCCACTTGGCCCAGATGGCGACGCTGCTTCACGACGGGACCCAACGGGATCGCTGGCTCCACCGGCCCGGGAGCCATGCTCCTGCGGCAGGGACGTGGGGACCCAGCATCAAGGATGTGGTGGCACTTTGTCTCTATGCAGACCCTGAGGAGGCGGTTGCCCTGTGCCAAACCGCCGGGTGGCCCACCCAGGAGCCGCTGGAGATGCTCGAACAACCCCCGGGTGCCCTCCCAACGTCATGGATCGTGGTGGCGTCCTCGCCCCATCCCGAAACCGCCACCTCTGTGTGGGCAATCCGCATCCAGCGTTTCCCGAAAGACTGGGCGCTCCTGCGCTGGCAAAAGGGCGGATGGGACGCGGTTCATCGGGAGGCCACCGCATCAGCCTTTCGCGACTATCTGATGACGACTTGCCCCGTGGTGCTGGGATCCGTGCCAGCCTAGAGTGCCCACAACTCCCACGAACGCGAGGCCGTGCGCCGGTCGCGCTTCCCCGGCCCTGCCCCTCGTGCCGGGAAGGAACAGGGGCCGTCCAATTCGAAGAAAATCCTCACCCACGAAATCGTTTCGGGGAGGATTGCGCCCATGGCCGAGCTGGCCGAGTTGGCCCCCGACGCCGTCGTCATCGGCCTCGACCCCGCCGGCCCCGTCACGCTGGTCCAGGTGATCCCGCACGGCCCCGGCGCCGCGACGGTGGTGTACCGCGACGCCGCGGGGACCCTGCGCGAGCGGGTCGTCTTCGCCGCCGAGGCGGCCGCGTGGCAGGTGGAGCCGCCCGCCGCCCGCTGGCCCGCCGACGCCGACCCCGCGCTGTTCCGCCTCGCCCTGGAGGCCCAGCGCATCCGCTACGCCCATCTGTTCGACCCGTACCTCGCGGTGAGCACGGCGGCCATCGAGCCGCTGCCCCACCAGATCCTCGCCGTCTACGGGGAGCTGCTCCCCCGCCAGCCCATCCGGTTCCTGCTGGCCGACGACCCCGGCGCGGGCAAGACCATCATGACGGGCCTCCTCATCAAGGAGCTGCTGATCCGGGGCGCCCTGCGGCGGTGCCTCATCGTCTGCCCCGGCTCCCTCGTACCCCAGTGGCAGGCGGAGCTCGAGGACAAGTTCGGCCTCGTGTTCACGGTCTTCGAGCCGGCGCACGCGCGGGGGCCGGGCAACCCGTTCCAGCGGCACGACTGGTGCCTCGCCCGGCTGGACCACCTTGCCCGCAACGCCGAGCGGTTCCGGCCGTGGCTGGAGGAGGCCCACTGGGACCTCGTGGTGGTGGACGAGGCGCACAAGCTCGCCGCCCACTGGCGCGGCGACGACTTCGAGCGGACCGCCCGCCGCCGCGTCGCCGAGATCCTCCTGGCCCCCGAGCGGGCGGCGCACGTCCTGCTGCTCACGGCGACGCCGCACAACGGCAAGGACGAGGAGTTCTACGCGCTGCTGGGGCTCCTGGACGCCGACCGCTTCACCGGGCGCATCCGGGGCGACCGGCGGCCCGACGTGCGGGACCTGCTGCGGCGGCTGAGCAAGGAGCAGCTCGTCCGGTTCGACGGCCGCCCCCTGTTCCCGCCGCGCTTCGCCCACACGGCCGCCTACCGGCTGTCCGACCCGGAGCAGGCCCTGTACGACGCCGTGACCCAGTACGTGCGGACCGGCTTGGCGCAGGCGGAGGCCCTGCCCGACCGGAAGCGGGGCCTCGCCGTCGGCCTCGCGCTCACGGTGCTCCAGCGGCGGGTGGCCTCCTCCCCGGCGGCCATCGCGCGGACCCTGGAGCGGCGGCTCGCCCGCCTGCAGGCCCTGCTGCGCGCGCCGGCCCCCGCCCCCACGCCGGCCTGGGCCGACGCCGTGGGCGACCCCGCCGACTGGGACGACGAGGACTGGGCGGCGGGCGAGCGGGAGACCTGGGAGGACGCGATGGCCAGCGAGGCCACCGCCGCGCGGACCCGGGCGGAGCTGGCGGCGGAGGTCGCCGTCCTGGAGGGCCTGGTCGCCCAGGCCCGGGCCGTCGAGGCGGCGGGGGTCGACAGCAAGTGGCGGGAGCTGTCCGCCCTGCTCCAGACGGAGCCGCTCCTGCGCCGGCCCGACGGCCACCGCGAGAAGCTCATCGTGTTCACGGAGCACCGGGACACGCTGGCGTACCTCGCGGCGAAGATCCGCGACCTGCTGGGCGACCCCGGGGCGGTGGTCACCATCCAGGGCGGCCTCGACCGCGCCGTCCGGCGGCAGGTGGAGCAGCAGTTCCAGGAGGACCCCGCCGTCACGGTGCTCGTCGCCACGGACGCCGCCGGCGAGGGCGTCAACCTGCAGCGGGCGCACCTGGTCATCAACTACGACCTGCCCTGGAACCCCAACCGCCTGGAGCAGCGGTTCGGCCGGGTGCACCGCATCGGGCAGGACCACCCGTGCCACATGTGGAGCCTCATGGCCGAGGGCACGCGGGAGGCGGCCGTGTTCGCCACGCTGCTGCGCAAGCTGGAGGCCATCCGCGGGGCGCTCCCCGGGGCGGTGTTCGACGTGCTCGGCCCGGCGTTCGCGGGGCGGAGCCTCCGCGACCTGCTGCTCGACGCCATCCGGCACGGGGACGACCCGGCCGCCCACGCCCGGATCGCGGCCGAGGTGGACCGGCTCACGGACCTCGACCGGCTGCGGGCGCTGGCCGCCGAGCAGGCGCTGGCCACCGACACCCTCGACGCCGGCGTCGTGGCCCAGGTGCGGGCGGACCTCGAGCGGGCCCAGGCCCAGCGGCTCCAGCCCCACCACATCGGCACCTTCTTCCGGGCCGCCTTCGCCCGGCTCGGCGGCGCGTGCGAGCCGCGCGAGCCGGGCCGGTGGGAGATCCCCCACGTGCCCTTCGCCGTTCGGGAGCGCGCCCGGGCCCTCGGGGGCGCACCGCCGGTGGTGGCGCGCTACGCCCGGGTCACGTTCGAGCCGGCCCGCCAGCGCGTCCCCGGGGCGCCCGAGGCCACGCTGCTGGCCCCGGGCCATCCCCTGTTCGACGCCGTGCTGGACCTGACCCTGGAGGCGGGGCGGGGGGCGCTCCAGCGGGGCGCCGTCCTCGTCGCCCCGAACGACCCGCGCCCCACGCCGTACCGGCTCGCGGCCGTCACGCACGCGGTGGTCGACGGGACGGGGCGGGAGATCGCCCGGCAGGTGGCCTTCCTCGCGGAGACGCCGGACGGCTGGGCGCCGCAGGGGCCCGCCCCGCACCTCGACCTCCGGCCGCCGACGCCGGCCGAGCGGGCCGCGTGGGACGCCGCGGGGCTGGCCGGCGCGGCGCCGCCGCCCGACGCCGCCGTGACGGCCCAGCTGCTGGCCACCGTGGTCCCCGCGCACCTGGAGGCCGTCCGGGCGCGGCACACGGCCCGGCTCGACCGGATCCGGCGGGCGGTCCACGAGCGGCTCCAGCGCGAGATCGCCTACTGGGACAGCCGGGCGGCCCGCTGGCGGGAGGAGGCCGCCGCCGGGCGGCAACCCCGCGTCAACCCCATGCAGGCCGCCCGCCGGGCCCAGGAGCTGGAGGCCCGCCTGGCCGAGCGGACACGGGAGCTGGAGCGGGCCGCCGCCGTGGCGCCGACGCCCCCGACGGTGCTCACCGTGGCCTGGGTGGTCCCGGCGGGGTGGCTCGCGGCCGCCGCCGGGGCGCCCGCGCCCGACGCCGCCGACCGGGCGGCCCTGGAGCGCCTCGCGCTCGCCGCCGTGCTGGCGCAGGAGCGGGCCCTCGGCCACGACCCGGTGGACGTGAGCGCGGAGCGGCGGGGGTACGACGTCGAGTCGCGCACCCCGGCGGGGGATCTCCGGTTCCTGGAGGTCAAAGGCCGCGCGGCGGGGCAGGACACCGTGACGGTGACGCGGAATGAGATCGCCACGGCGCTCAACGCGCCCGAGCGGTTCTGGCTGGTCGTGGTGCCGGTGGCCGACGGCCGGGCCGGGGAGCCCGTCTATATCCCCCGCCCGTTCCAGCAGGCGCCGGACTTCGGCGTGGAGAGCGTCACCTACAACTGGCGCGAGCTCGCCGCCCGCGCCGCGGAGGAGGGACCGGCCCGTGGGGCCTCGGCGTAAGCTCATCGAAGTCGCGTTGCCGCTCGCGGCGATCAACCGGGAGAGCGCGCGGGAGAAGTCCATCCGGCACGGCCATCCGTCCACGCTGCACCTCTGGTGGGCGCGCCGTCCGCTGGCCGCCTGCCGCGCCGTCCTGTTCGCGTCGTTGGTGGACGACCCGGGCAACACGCTCCCGGAACCCGCCGCCACGCGCGAGCGCCAGCGCCTCTTCGGGTTAATCGAGCAGCTGGTGAACTGGGACCATGTCCAGGACGAGCGGCTGCTCGCGGCCGCCCGGGCGGAGATCCTCAAAAGCACGGGCGGGGCGCCGCCGGCGGTGTTCGACCCGTTCTGCGGCGGCGGCAGCCTCCCGCTGGAGGCGCAGCGGCTGGGCTTGACGGGGTACGCGGCCGACCTCAACCCCGTGGCGGTGCTCATCACGAAGGCCCTCATCGAGATTCCGCCCCGGTTCGCGGGGCGGGCCCCCGTGCACCCGGCGGCCCAGCGAACGACGGTGCGGGGCGGGTGGCGGGGCGCGGCGGGGCTCGCGGCCGACATCCGCGCGTACGGGGCCTGGATGCGGGAGGAGGCGGCGCGCCGCATCGGGCATCTGTACCCGCCCGGTCCCCAGGGGGAGACGGTGATTGCGTGGCTCTGGGCGCGGACGGTGCGGTGTCCGAACCCGGCCTGTGGGATCGCCATGCCGCTCGTGCGCACGTTCCAGCTCTCGACGCGGAAGGGGCACGAAGCCTGGGTGGAGCCGGTGGTCGACCGGGCCGCGCGCCGCGTCCGGTTCCGCGTACACATGCGTGTTCCCCCGGATCTTCCGCACATCCGCCGAGGCACGAAAGTCGCCGCTCGGGGTGCCAAGTTTCAGTGTGTCGCCTGCGGGACGCTCGTGGACGACGCGTATGTGCAGGCCGAAGGGCGTGCAGGCCGTCTCGGGAATCAGATGCTCGCCACTGTGATGGAAGGTCCGCGAGGCCGCCTGTACGGTGATCCGGTCGACTCGCCGGCCATCGCTGTCCAAGACGTCTCCTGGCTGGAGGCCGAGCTAGCTGATGATCCGCGCAACGTGTGGTGCAAACTCTACGGACTGAAAACCTTTGCGGACCTGTTCACCCCCCGCCAGCTCGTCGCCCTGACCACGTTCAGCGACCTCGTGGGCGTCGTCCGCGAGCGCATCCGCGCCGCCGCCGTCGCCGCCGGCTGGCCGGACGACGGCGTGCCGCTGGCCCAGGGCGGGCGGGGGGCGGCGGCGTATGCCGACGCCGTGGCCACCTACCTCGCCTTTGCGGTCGACAAACTGGCGGATTATAGTAGCTCCCTAACCAGTTGGATAGCAAGTCGTGACACCATTCGAGGCACATTCAGTCGCCAAGCCTTGCCCATGGTCTGGGATTTCGCGGAAGCGAACCCGTTTTCGTCGTCCACCGGGAATTGGGGGGATGCCTGCGACTGGGTCGCCACGGCCGTCGAGCGGCTGCCGGACGGGGCTGAGCCCGGCCAGGTGGTTCTGGCCGACGCCACCGCAGACGCGGCCTCTGTGCCGCCCAGCGTGGTCATTGCCACTGATCCCCCCTACTACGACAATGTGGGGTACGCGGACCTCGCCGACTTCTTCTACGTATGGCTGCGGCGGGCGTTGCGGCCGGTGTGGCCCGAGCTGTTCCGAACGGTGCTGACCCCCAAGGCGTCGGAACTCATCGTGAACCCTTATCGATTCGAGGGGAATCGCGAGGCGGCCGAAGCCCACTTTCAATCCGGCATGCAGCGGGCGTTCCGACTCATGCGGGCCCGCAGCGATCCCGCGTTTCCGGCCACGGTGTTCTACGCGTTTAAGCAAACCGATTCGGAAACCGATCCGAATACGGGAGACGAAGATCCTGAGCCAGCCGCGCCAGCGGAAGCCTCGCGGGGCTGGGAAGCGATGCTGACCGCACTGGTGGATGCGGGCTTCGCCATCGACGGGACATGGCCCCTCCGCACGGAACGCACGGGACGCACCAACCAACTGGGCGCGAACGCACTGGCCTCGTCCATTGTCCTCGTTTGCCGCCCGCGCCCCGCGGACGCCCCGGTGGCCTCGCGCCAGGAGTTCGTCGCCGCGCTGCGCCGGGAGCTGCCGGCCGCCCTCGACACACTAACCCAGGCGGGCATCGCCGCCGTGGATCTCCAGCAGGCCGCCATCGGCCCCGGCATGGCCGTCTATTCCCGCTATGGGGCGGTGCTCGACACCCACGGGCGGCCGCTCCCCGTCCGCGAGGCCCTGGCCCTCATCAACCGGGAGCTCGACGCCTACCTCGCCCAGGAAGAGGGCGAGATCGACCCTGTCACGCGCTTCGCGGCCGCGTGGTTCTCGGAGCACGGCTTCGCCGCGGCCCCCTACGGCGAGGCCGACGTGGTGCTCCGCGCCCGCAACACGAGCGAGCAGGACCTCCGCGCCGCCCAGATCGCCCAGGTGGGCCACGGGCAGGTCCAGCTGCTCCGGCTGCACGAGGACCCCGAAGCCGCCTTGGCGTGGCCTGGCCCCCGCGACCGCGTGACGGTGTGGGCGGCCACGCTGCGGCTCGCCGCCGCCCTGCAGGCCGCCGGCGGCAGCGCCGACGCGGGGCGCGTCGCCGCCCGGGTGGGGCCGGGCGTGGCCGAGGCCGCCCGCCAGCTGGCCTACCGCCTGTTCGCTGTCTGTGATCGCCGCGGCTGGGGCGCCGACGCCCAGCGGTTCAACGAGCTGGTCGCGGCGTGGCCCCTCATCCGCGAGGAGGCGGCGCGCACCCCCGGCGTGCAGGGCCGCCTCGACCTCTAGCCCGCCCAAGGAGGGTCCCGACATGGCCTTGACGCCCTGGCGCGACGTGGTCGCGCCCCAACCCGACGTGCGGGCCCGCCGCCCGCGCGAGGACCAGTTCATGGTGAACCTCGCGGCCGTCCTGAGCGGCGACGCGGAGCCGGAGTACCGCGCCCCGGTCACGTTCTTCGAGCGGACCTACGTCACCGCCGGGATGCGGGACCTCCTCGCCGCCGTGCTCACGCGGCTCACCGGCGGCGACGCGCCCCCGGTCATCCAGCTCAAGACGGCGTTCGGGGGCGGCAAGACCCACAGCCTGCTCGCCCTCTACCACGCCGTCCGCGCCCCCGGCCCGATCGGCCAGGCGGGCCTCTGGCCCCGGGGCCTGCCCGTCGCCGCCGACGCCGTCCCGCCCGTGCGGGTGGCCGTGCTGCCCTGCCCGGCCTTCGACGTCACCCGGCCGCGCCACTACCCGGCCTTGCCGGGCCAGCCGGTGCGCACCCTCTGGGGCGAGCTGGCCTGGCGGCTCTTGGGCCCCGAGGGCTACGCGCTGGTCGCGGCCGCCGACGCGCAGGGCGTCGCCCCGGGCGGGGCCACCCTGGTCACGCTGCTCCGGGCGGCCAGCCCGTGCCTCATCCTCGTTGACGAGATCGTGGCCTACGTGCGGAACCTCTACCGCGTCGCTGCGATCCCCCCGAGCGGGAGCTTCGACGCCCAGCTCACCTTCGTCCACAACCTGACCGAGGCGGTCCAGCAGGTGCGGGACGCCGCGCTGGTCGCGACGCTGCCGGCGTCGGACGTGGAGCTCGGGGGCGAGGGGGGCGAGGCGGCGCTGGAGCGGCTCGAGCCCATCTTCGGGCGGGTGGAGACCGTCTGGCGGCCCGTGGCGGTGGAGGAGGCGTTCGCCGTCGTCCGGCGCCGGCTGTTCGGCGCGGTGGCGGACCCCGCCGCCCAGGCCGCCACGTGCCAGGCGTTCTGGGACTACTACCGCCGGCACCGCGACCTGTTCCCGCCCGAGGCCCGCGAGGCGCGCTACCGCGAGCGGCTCGAGGAGGCGTACCCCCTCCACCCGGAGCTGTTCGACCGGCTCTACGCCGAGTGGTCCACCCTCGACGGGTTCCAGCGGACGCGGGGCGTGCTGCGATTGTTGGCCGGGGCCGTGCACACGCTGTGGGCCGCGACCGACCCGGCGCCCCTCATCCTGCCCGGCACCCTGCCCCTGGACGACGACTACGTGCGGGCGGAACTCACGAAGCCGCTGCCGGAGTCGGAGGCGTGGCACACGGTCCTCGAGACGGACATCGACGGGCCCCGCTCGGCGGCCTACCGGCTCGACGCGGAGGTGCTGCGCTACGGCCAGGTCCAGGCCGCCCGCCGCCTCGCGCGGGCGCTGTTCTTCGAGACCGCCCCGGCCGCCGCCGGCGCGGGGCTCCGGGGCGTCGACTGGCCCCGGCTCCGGCTCGCCACGCTCATGCCGGGCGACACGCCGGGGCTGTTCCGCGACGCGCTCACCCAGCTCCAGCAGACCCGCACCAGCTACGTGCACCGGGCCGCCGAGCCCGGCGACCCCGACAGCGAGCGGTACTGGGTCGACCTCCGCCAGAGCCTGGAGCGGGTCGCCGACCAGCGCGCCGAGGAGCTGGTCCGGGAGCGGATCCGCGTCGACGCCCACCTGGTGGGCCTCCTCCGCGAGCGTGTCGCCGCGGCGCGCGGCGTGCCCGCGCAGGTGATCGACCAGGCGGAGGCCCTCGCGGCGTCGGCCGACGTGCCCGACGGCGGCCGGGAGGCCGAGGGCGTGCGGCTCCTGGTCCTGCACCCCGCCCACGGCTGGCGCGGGGTCCACAGCCCCGCCCGCGAGGCGGCGGAGACCCTCGTGCGGCAGCACGGCCCGGATCCCCGCCGCTGGCAGACGCGGCTCGTGTGCCTCGCCCCCCTTGGCGACGAGGTCGGCAACCTGCGGCGGCAGGCGGCGCGGTGGCTCGCCTGGGACAGCATCCTGCGGGACGCCCGGGTCTTGAACCTGGACGCCTACCAGCACGACGAGGCCGAGCGGGCCCGCGAGGCCCAGGCGCAGGCCGTGGCGCAGGCGCTGGCCCAAACCTACCGGGTCCTCCTGGCGCCGGCGCAGACGCCCGAGGAGGCGCAGGCGCAGCCCCCGACGCTGCACTGGGACGCCGTGACCCTGCCGCCGGCCCCCGACCCGATCCGGGCAGCGTGGCAGCGGGCCGTCGCCGACGAGTGGGTGCGGACCGCCTTCGACCCCCGGTTCCTGGCGCTGGCGCTGGCGCAGTGGTTCTGGCCGCAGGGCCCCGCCGTGGCGGTGCCGGCGCTGTGGGACGCCTTCTGCCGCTACCTGTACCTGCCGCGGCTGCAGCACGCGGACGTGTTCCGCGCGAGCGTGATCGCCGGCGTGGAGGCCGGCCTCTTCGCCTGGGCGGCGGAGGCGGACCCGGCGGCGGGGCGCTACGCGGGCGTGGTCCGGGGCACGGCCCCGCCGGCGCTCGCGGAGGGGCTGGCCGGCTGGCTCGTGCAGCCGGACGCGGTGGCGCCGGACCTCTCCGGCGCCGGGCCCGGCCCGGGCCCCGCCGACCCCGGAGCGGCGGGGGCAGCCGGCCCCGGGCCGACGACCCGACCAGGCGGGTTCCCGGTCCCCCCGCCGCCGCCCGGCCCGCCCCCGTCCCCTGGCCCCCGGGCCGTGGTCGTCACGGCGGCGTGGCACGGCCCCGACGCCTATCGCTTGGCCAGTCGGGTGGGGACCATCCAGGAGGAGATCCTGGGGGCGCTGCTGGGGTCGCCCTCCGTCGCCGTCGACGCCGAGCTGGTCGTCCGCGTCCGCTCACCGGAGGGCTGGCCCGCCGACCGGCTCCGCGCAGCCCTCGAGAACGCCCGCACCTTGGGATGCGACATCACCGTCGAGGAGTAAGGGGCGACGGGCCCGGGCGATCCGGCCCCAGCCGTCCTCCCAGTACCCGGGGTCGATCTCGCAGCCCCACGCCCGCCGCCCCGCCTGGACAGCCGCCACGACGGTCGACGCTGAGCCGCCGAAGGGGTCCAGCACGACGTCGCCGGGCAGGGTGCTCGCCTCGATGATCTGCCGCAGCAGGGCCACCGGCTTCTCATGGGGATGCCGGCTCTCGTGGGTGGGTTCGCATTTGAGGATCTGCGGCAGCCGAGGACGCAGCGCCGGTCGGCCCCGGTACGCGTGGACGATGGCCTCCGCCTGGGGCGCCACCTCGGTCTCGGTGTCGCCCTGGCCAGGCCGCCCGCGGTCCCACACCACGACCTGCTTGTCGACGTCCAAGCCGGCGTCCAGCTGGATGGCCGCCACCCGCCCGGGATGGTCGACCGTGTTGCGGCAGAAGATCCACACGTGCGCGTCGGCCGCCAGCAGCGGCACGGCCATTGCCAGCACCTCGGCCAGCAACGCGTCGGCCTCCTCCGGCGAGCCGTCGCCGGCGATGGGCTCCGTGCGCCGGAGGGCGCGGGACCGCGCCCGGTACGGTCGATGGTCCATCCCGTAGGGCGGGTCGGTGAGGATGCACCGGATCGGCGGGCCGTTGTACCCCCGCAGCAGGTTGCGCGCGTCGCCGTATAGCCAGCGGACGCCGTCCTCGGCCCCCGCCAGCCCCCGGCGGGTCCGGATGACGGCCTCGACGCCGGCCAGCGTGGTCACCCCGGCCGCCGCCAGCGCCGCCGGAAGCCCCGGATCGGCATCGGCCGCCGCCAGGGCGGCGCGGATCCCGGTGCCGCCGGTGCGGCCCTGCTGCTGCAGGATCCGGCGCAGCGCGAGGACCAGCGGGCCGCCTGCCGCCAGCCATGGCGGGAGGCCGGTGAGCCGTCGCGTCGGCAGCGCCACGGTCAGGTGCCCCTCGGTGAGCCGCCCCGCGTCGATGGCGCGGCGGACGTCCTCGGGGGCGGTCGTGTACAGGCGGTGGTACTGCAGGCGGCGGCCGACCGTGGCGTGGTCCACGCCGACGGCCCCCGCGATCCGGCGCACGGACCAGCCTTGGTCGTGCAGCCGGGCGTAGGCGGCCCACACCTGGGGCGGCGGGATCGGCCGGGCCAGGTCACCCCCGGTCCCGCTGGCGTGGGCCACGCGCACCCGCTCCTCGGGCGACATGTCCGCGGGGTACACGATGCACGGCACGCGGTCGAGGCCCGCCTCGCGGGCCGCGAGCACGCGGGCCCCGCCGGCCAGCACCTCGACACCGCCGTCCGGGGCGGGCACGATGGACACGGGGCAGGATGGGTCGTAGCCGTGCTGCCGGATGGCCTCCGCCAGGGCCGCGACGCGGTCGTCGGCGTGCCGCTGGCGGACCGCCTCGGGGGCGAGGCGGAGCGCCTCCACCGGCAGGACGGCGAAGCGGCTGCGTTCGATGGCCGCGATGGGCAAGATGTCGGCCCCCTCCGCGCGCAGGATGCGGGGGCAGCCCGACGGGCAGCCCCCAACATCTGGCAGACGGGGCAAGAGCGGCAGAGGCCCGCCGGCCACATGGCCGGGGGCCTCCGCGTCCACGGGGATCTCTACAGATTTTCCGCGAGTATGCCGCCCCTGATCAGACCGATCCGATGCGGGGGCCGGCGGGTCTCCGCGCATCGCCATAGGTGTACCGCAGAGCGCATTGAGGCGCAAGAGGGGACACCCCGCGCCTGTCGAAACGTTTCGACACTAGGGAGTGCCAGATCTGCCGCGATTTGCCAGCCTTCGCGGGCCCCTCAGCGCCCCCGCACGGCCCGTCCGAAGTCCGCCCGTATCCAGGCGGCGTCCATCTCGACGTAGACCTCCGTTGTTGAGAGATGGGCGTGCCCGAGCAGCCGCTGCACGGTGCGGACGTCCGCCCCCTGCGCGAGCCACCGCCGGGCCGCCGTGTGGCGGAGGCTGTGGACCCCGTACCGGGGCCGCCCCGCCGCGTCGACGAGGCCAGCGCGGCGGCAAAGCCGGGCCATGCGGTCCCGGGCGGCCGAGGGCCGGGGCGGGCGGCCGCGCGTCCGTTGGGTGGCGAACAGCCAGGCCCCCGGCGGCCGGCCGCGGGTCAGCCTCTTCAGCGCCCGCCAGCACGCCATCTCGGGGAAGATCGGGACGAGGCGCTCCCGGCCGCCCTTGCCCCGGACCCGGACGGCCTCCTGGCCGGGGGCCCAGTCCACGTCGCCGGCTCGGAGGGCCAGGGCCTCGGACTCCCGCAGGCCGAGGTCGCTCACCACGAGCCAGTACGTCCGCCACGGCTCCGGCTCCCGGCGGGCCTGCGCGAGCCACGCCGCGTGGTCGGCGTCCGGCATCCCCCGCGCTCGGGCGCTGGGGCCCGGGACGGGGAGGCGGCCGGCGGGGGCGGGGACGTCGATGCCCCGCTCCCGGCACCACGCCGCAAAGCCCCGCCGGACGATCATCCAGGTCCGGAGGGTCGCGACGGCCCAGCCCGGATCCGGCGCGTCGCGGAGCGCGTGGCGCAGGACCAGCTCCCGCGACCGGGGGTTGGCGTACCGTTCGGCGTACCGCTCCGCGAGCGCGCGGAGCGCCTCAGCGGTCCAGGCCGCGTCCATCGGCGGTCACCCCCAAGCCCAGGCGCGTGGCCCGCCGGCCCCGGGCGGCGGGCCAGTCGACGAGCCACGCCAGCGCGGCGGCGACCGCGGCCTCGGGCGACCGGCAGAGGGCCCCGGGCCGGCCGTCACGGACCACGTGCCGCCGCCGGCGACCACCAGCACCCGCCCGTCATCGAGGGCGAGCCGGGCGCCGGGGCGCAGAGCCCCGATACGGGCGGCCAGCGCGTCGAGCAGCGGGCCGCGGGCGATCCCGCCGCGCCCCTTCCCCATGGCCTCCGTCATGGCGATCCCCTCCCTTGTCCTGGTCGAAAACGAACGTCACGCGGCCGGTCGCCCGGTCGAGCCGGAGCCGGGCGTCGAACGCCTTCCCGGCCTTCGAGCGGCAACCCCGGACGACGCCCGTCTCCCCCCGCTCCAGGAGCTGGCGGGCCTGGGCCTCCGTCAGCGTCTTGCCGGCCACCTCGCGCCAGAGGGTCCAGCGGCACCCCTCGCGCCAGCGCAAGCAGCCCCACGCCTTGCGGCCGGCGACGATCCGGCCCGCGTCGCACGCGGGGCAGGGGCCAAGGTCGCCCCCCACGGCGGCCGTCGCCTGGCCGCGCACCGTCGCGACCACCTCGGCGGCGTAGGCGCGCACGTCCGCGAGGAAGGCCGCCGCGTCCTCCGCCCCGGCGGCCACGGCCTCCAGCCGGCGCTCCCACTCCCCAGTCAGCTCGGGCGAGCGCAGCGCGTCCGGGACCACCTGGAGCAGGGCGCGGCCCTTGTCCGTGCTGACGAGGGCCTTCTTGCGCCGCTCGGCGTAGCCCCGTTGCAGCAGGACCTCCAAGATCCGCGCCCGGGTCGCCGGGGTGCCCAGGCCGTGCCGTTCCATGGCCGCGAGCAGCGTCGCGTCGGTGTGGCGGGCCGGGGGCTGCGTCTCCCGGCGGGGCGTCTCCACGCCCTGGACCGTCACGGCGTCGCCCTCCCGCAGGCCCGGCGGGACGGCCGTGTCCGGCTCGGCGTCGCGGCGGTCCTCGTCCTCCTCCGCCGGCGCGAGGGCCCGCCGCCAGCCGGGGTCGAGGACCGTGGTCCCGCGCGTCCGGAACCGCGCGCCGGCGGCCTCCGTCCACACGGTCACGCGCTCGTCGCGCACCGCCGGCAGCAGGCTCGCCAGGAGCCGGCGGGCGATGAGGTCGAAGACGGCGCGCTCCCGCTCCCCGAGGTCCTCCGGGGGCGCCTGGCCCGTCGGGATGATCGCGTAGTGGCCCGCCTCCGCGACTTTCGCGTCGTCGGCGATCCGGCCCCACGCGGCCCGGTTCGCCTCGGCCAAGGCCACCAGCTCGCCGTGCAGGCCGGCGAGGCCCCGCAGGCGGTCGGGGACCGTCCGCAGGATCTCCGCCGTCACGTGCCGGGCCTCCGTCCGGGGGTACGACGCCAGATGGGCCTCGTACAGGGCCTGCGCCGCGTCCAGGGTCTGCTGCGCCGTCAGGCCCAAGCGGCGGTTGGCGTCCTTTTGCAGATCCGTCAGGCTGTACGGGAGCGGCGGGGCCACGGCGACGGCCTTCCGCTCGACCGTCCGGACCCGGCCGGGCGTGCCGGGCGGCAGGCGGGCCGCGAGGGCCCGGGCGGCCGCCTCCGTCACGCGCTCGGGATGGTCCGGGTCGGCGGGATCGTCCGGGATCCAGAGGCCCATGTACGTGCCGGCTTCGACCGCGAACGTGGCCCGGACGAGCCAGTACGGCCACGGCGCGAAGCCCTCGATCTCGGCGTCGCGGTCGGCGAGGAGCCGGAGCGTCGGGGTCTGGACCCGCCCGACGGACAGCGCCCCCTGGCCGGGCTGGCCGTGCCGCAGGGTCACGGCGCGGGTGGCGTTGAGGCCCACGATCCAGTCGGCCTGGGCGCGGGCCTCGGCGGCCGCGAACAACGTGTCGTAGGTAGCGGCGGGCTTCAGGGCCGCGAACGCCGCCCGGATGGCCGCCGGGGTCGTCTCGTCGAGCCAGAGCCGGAGGACCGGCTTCTGCGGCGGCCATTGGGCCAGCCGGGCGATCCAGCGCCAGATGAGCTCGCCCTCCCGGTCGGCGTCCGTGGCGGCGACGATGCGGCTCACGTCGGGCCGGCGGGCGAGCCGCTCGATGAGCCGGAGCTGGGCGGCGGCCTTCGCGCGCAGGACGAGGTCCATCCGGCCCGGCAGGACCGGCAGCGTGTCCCAGGTCCAGCGGGCCATCGCCGGGTCGTACCGCTCCGGCGGGGCCAGTTCCGCGAGGTGGCCGTAGGCCCAGGTGATCAACCAGTCATCCCCGACCTGCACATAGCCGTCCCGCTTGTCCGGGCGACCAAGGACGCGGGCAAGATCCTGGGCCACGCTGGGCTTCTCGGCGAGCACCAGGGTCATCGACATTGGGTTGTCCCTCCCCTCAGAAACACGAGGCCGCCCCCTTGGGGGCGGCGCGGCGCTTTGGGCGCCGGCGGGGGCGGCCCGGGGTCATCGCCGATCCCGCCATCCTGAAAGGCCCGCCGGGGCCGGGGCGGCCGTCACCGGCCGCCCTTGCCCTCCCGCAGCAGCGCCGGCAGCCAGCTGGCCGGCAGCAGCCCCGCCTCCGCCGCCCGGTCCAATCGTGTGCGGACATAGACGAGGAACGCGTCCGCCGCGTCATGCTGGAGCGCCGCGGGCATGTCGGGCCAGTGGCGGCGGGCCCCGTGCAACGCCACGTAGGCCAGCCGCCGCAGCCGGTCGTCGAGGCGGAAGATCAGGGCGGCGCGCCGCCCTTCCTCCGTGCGAAAGACGTCCTGGCCGTCGTCCGCCAATCGACCCGCCGCCGCCAGGAGCGTCTCGGCCGCCCACCAGCGGGCTAAGGCGGCCCCCGCCTCCGGATCCGCTGCGGCCTTGAGAGCGCCGCGGATCTTGTCGCCCGTCGACGCCGCCGCGAACGCGTGCAGCGTAGCGGCAGCCTCCGCCATGTCGGCCGCCGCCCGGCACTCGTCCGGGGACAGGGCCCGGAGCCACCGGGTCCGCCCCTGGGCCAAGGCCCGCGCAAAGTCGGCCAGCTCCGGCTGCAGGAGATCGGTCGACCGGTGCGCGTCGGCCAACGCCATGGCGGCTCGGCGCTCAAGATCCGCCGGGTCCGCCGTCATCCAGCGCAGGGCGCCAATCGGCGCCGTCGGGACGGCTTGCGCCGCCTTCGTCGCAATCCGCCTCCGCGTCTGCATCGGGTGATCCCTCCTCGGTGGCGTGGTTGTCGTCGTCGGGCACGACCCAGCCCTCCACCGCGATCTCTGCGATGGGGACGCGGCGGGGGGACCGCTGGCGGCCCGCCTCCAGGGGCAGGCCGCGGAGCCAGTGCGCCAGGGCCTCCAGCTTGGCCACGGTCTGCTGGACGTCGAAATGGATCGGGGCGTTGAGCGTGAGGGGATCCGCCTGGGCGGCCTCGGCCTCGGCCAGCGCCTGCCACTCGTTGAGGGCCGGGCGCAGCCGCTCGTTGACCAGCCGGACCAGCCGGGCCACGGCGGCCCGCCGGGCGCGCACGTCGTCCCGCCGATCGTCCTGGGCCGCGGCGGCCAGCGCCTCACGGGCCATCGCGAGCCGCCGCTCGGCCTCGCGCACCTGGGACTGCCGCGCACGGAGCCGCTCGGCCTCGGCATCGGCCGCCTCGCCCCACTGGGCCCGCTCCGCCTCGTGGGCCGCGAGCCGGGCCTGCGCCGCCTCCGCCTCGGCCCGGGCGGTCTGGAGCTGGCGCTCCAGCTCCGCGATCCGCGCCGCCTGCGCCGGGTCCGCCCGTTCGACCAAGCGCTCCACCACGCGGGGCGGCCGGCACCGGAGCCGCTCGAGCTCGGCCTCCAGCTCGGCGACCCGCCGGTCGTCGGCCTTGTCCGCCGCGCCGCGGGCGTCGGCGAGCGCGGCCTCCAGCTCGGCGACCCGCGCCCGCAGCGCCGCCTCGTCCGCCGCCTCGCGCTTGGCCGCCGCGATGTCCTCGCGCCGCAGGCCACCGACCGCCTCGCCGAGGGCGGCCCACAGGGCCTCCTGCTCGGCGGCGGGCAGGCTGGCCAGGGCGGCCCCGGCGGAGACGGACAGGCGGCTGGCCTCCACCAAGCCCTGCAGCGGGGGGATCAGGCGATTGAGGGCGTCCAACCGCCTCGCCTCGACCGGGGACACGCCGAGAACTTCGTTCACGGTGAATTTTGTGAACGGATTCACGAGCAAGGTCCGTCAACGCGCCGAGAGCTTCGTTCACGGTGAACGATGCTAACTTGGTCGTCGAGTGCTGGTTGTTGCCGCGCCGGACGCCGTACCGCTCCTTGAGCCGGGCGATGAGCCGGGCCTGCTCCATCGGCGACAACTGCCGGCGTAGAGTGTTTTCCGCGACCAGCCGATCCTCGGCCTCGTCGGGGTCCACGTCCTGGATTTCCACGGGCACGGTCTCCAGGCCGAGCTCGATGGCGGCGCGGACGCGGTGGTGGCCGGCGATGATGGTGTAGTCCGGCGTGACCGCGATGGGGGTGATGATGCCCCGCTCGCGGATGTCGTCGCGCAGCGCCGCATAGAGTTCGTCTGGGAGCGGCTGGAAAATGCCCTGCGCCGGGTGGGGCTTCAGCCGGCGGGGATCGATGAGCGATGCCATGGGTCGGTCGTCCTCCTTCCGCGTAACGCTTTAGGGGCGCAATCCTGGCAGGGACGGGCCACACCCCGCACCCGTCGCGTTGCCCCCCTGATCGGCCCAAAAAAATAGGCCCGTCAGCACGGAGACGGGCCGTCCTGCGGGGTCAGCGCGGCGCCTCCGGGCCGCCCCGCCCCGCGCGCCGGATCGCGGCCAGGTGGGCCCGCTGCCGGGCCAACGCCTGCCGCGGCGGCGCCACGCGAATCCGGAGCCAGCCCTTGGGCACGGTGTACGCGGCGCCTTCGCCCTCAACGCGGTCGGGGGCGATGCCCGCCGCCTCGAGGCGGCGGCGCAGGACGGGGTCGCAGGTCCAGATCGCCGCCGGGTCGCCGGTTTGGTCCCAGCGGATGATGCTCTCGCGCTCCTCCGGCGCGTACCGGGATCCCACTGCCTTCATCCCCTTCCCTCCGGCGATCTGGCGGAAACCGTCGCGGCGGCCCCCCGCCTCACGGGCCGGGAACCGCGTGGTTGGGCCATCGACGCTTCGCGCCGCCGGGCCAAACCCTGGTTTCCGCCAGATCGGAAGGCGCAAAAAAGAGGGGCCGGACCTCACCGATCCGGCCCCATGTCCATGTCCCGTCCCACGCCGACCAGGGCCGGGGCGGGCCCCCCCCGGCCACGCCGCCCCGGGGCATGGCCGGCCGCCCGAAGGCGGGCTGGGGGCGGCGGACCCTGTCGGCGCGGTCCACGGCTTCGCGGAACTCACGCCAACCACGGCCTCGGCAGTGATCGTGCTGGCACTTGTACCCCAGCCCGTCCTCGCGCCAGATGACGACGCTCTCGGTCGGCCCCGACCGCACGGTGTGCTCCCGCTCCCACGGGCACCCGACGGGGATGCGCAGCCCATCGCCGTAGGGCCGCGCCCGACCGACGACCTCTCGCTTCACGCGGGGGGGCGGGGGCTTGCGGGGCCTCGCGGGCCTCAAGCGTCGCTGGGCCAGTGGTCCGGCGAGATCCCGTATCGCTGCTCGAGCTGCTGGGCGTCGAGGATCCATGCGGTCATCGTGCGGCCCCCGAGGCGGGCCACGCCCTTGCCGCGCCACCAGGGCTGCTGCTCCAGCTCCTGCAGCAGGGTGCCCGGCCCGAGCCGCGGCAGGCCGTGCTCTCGCGCCCAGCCGTCGTAGCCGTCCTCGGCGGCGCGCGCGCCGACCCGCAGCTCCAGGCTGTCCTTGGCGTCCACCAGGGCCATCGGCACCGGATACCGTGTCTTGTCGCCCAAGGCCGCGACCGCCTCGAGGTACTGGATCACGTAGTCGGCCACGCCCATGTCGCGATGGGCCTCGGCGTGGCGGCGGAGCGTCTCGCCCCAGTCGGGGGTCGGCGTCCCGTCGAGCCAGCCCTCCATCATCAGCCAGGTCCAGCCCCAGCAGGCGATGGCGTGGGCCAGGGCCGGCCGCTCGCCCAGGGCCGCGGCCGCGGCGGCCTGCCCCCTCCGGACCTTGTCGCGGATGGCCGCCGCGCTGTACTCGGGATCGGCGTCCAGGGCCAGCCGGCGCCGCCACACCCAGCCGGCGGCCCGCGGGAGGCGGTCGGCCAAGGCGCGCAAGCGGTCCAGGCGGCCCCGGGCGCCTGGCCATCCCACCGTGTCGGCGGGCGCCAAGGTCACGGCCACCGCGCGGTCCAGGCAGGCGGGATCCGCCAGGCGGCTCTCGCCGAGGACGGCCACCGGGGCGGTCGGATACCAGACCGTGACCGTCTGGTCGGGGCGCCCCCGCGGATCGCCCGTCGCCGTGTACGCCCGGCGCACCAGATCGTGGATCGTCTCGCGCTGCGCTTCGGGGATTTGGTAGGTGCGATACTCGTCGAGGACCACGGGCACCGTGCTCGCGGCGGCCAGGGCGCGGAGGAGCGAGAACCGGGTGGCCCCCCGGGCGCTCAGGGCGTCGCCGCCGCCGAACAGGGCCCGCGTCACCCATGCCAGTAGGGTCGTCTTGCCCCCGCCGCGCAAGCCCTGCACCGCGAGCGGCGGGAAGCAGCCGACGGCCTCCCGGATCCGGTCGGCCCAATGGGCCGCGGCGGCCCAGCCCAGGACCAGGGCCAGCGCCTCGGGGCGCCCCAGGCCGGCGAGGAGGCTGATCGCCTCCCGCGCCGCGTCGGGATCGGCGGCCGCCGGGTCGGGCCGGACCGCGTCCAGGCTGCCGAGCCGCTCGAGGGTCAGGCGGACCGGCACGGGCTGCCCGGCGGCGTCCCAGGGGCCGTGCCGCAGCACCGCGACCGCGGCGGGCTGGTCCGGCAGCCGCTGCGTCCCGGCCACCCGGGTCGCCGTGCCCGGGGGATGCCCCGCGGCCCGCAGGGCGCCGTGCATGAGGTTGAGCGCCTTGGCGGCGCGCCCGGCGTCGTGGATGAGGAGGCCGCGCCCGGCCAGCTTGGCCGTCGCCTTGCTGTCGAGGAGATCGCTGGGGTCGATGTCGATCTCGCGCCAGCCGGCGTCCTCCGCGACCCGCGCGGCAATGGTGAGCCGCACCGCCCCGTCAGGGTGCGTCAGCCACCAGCCCTCCACGTACGCCGGCCCACAGGCGGGCTTCCAGCCGCCGGTCTCCTCCCCGCCCACCCAGAGGTACACGCCGTCCTCGCGGCACAGGCACGCCCGGGGCGAGGGCAAGGTGACGTCGGGATGGGGGGCGTCGGGCCACACCTCGCGCACGACGGGCGGCGCCGGCTCCGACGGGGCCGCGTCCGGCTCCGTCCGGCGGATCTCGTCCACCCGCCGCGCGACCTCCTTGACCAGCGCCTTGGCCGCAGCGGCGGGCATGTGGCGCTCCAGCTCGCGGCGGAAGGCGTGCCAGCCGCGGGAGTCCGCCAAGTAGCCCCGCGCCATGGCGTCGAGGCTGTCGGCATCGCGCAGCGCCTCGGGGTCGCCCTGCGCCTGCAGCCGGTCCAACAGGGCCCGCCAATCGGGCGGCGCGCGCCGCCCCGCGGCGGCGCCGGCGTTGCCCGCGTCCGGCGGGCGAGGTACACTGTGGTCGGTCATTGGATCATCTCCTTCGCTGGGCGGTGGCGGGGATGGGGCCGCGCCGGTTCGGGGCCGGCGCGGCCTTGCTTTTGCGCGCGGCTACGGGGCGTTGCGCAGCCCCTCCCGCGCGAGGCGCTTCACCTCGCTGAGAGGGATGCGCACCCGCCGTCCGAGCCGCACCCCGCGGATGCGGCCGCGCCGCGCCTGGACCTGGACCCAGCGCCGGCTCATGCGGAGCGCGGCGGCGGCCTCGGCCACCGTCAGCAGCGCGTCGGGCATCCCGGTCGCCCCGGGGATTGGGCGCGTCGCCATCCTCTGTCCACCCCCTTCGCCTTGTCGGCACGCTGCGCGTCGTGTGCGCAGTGTGCCAGTATCGCCAGTCTAATCGGTGGCCGCGCGGCGCGTCAAGCCCCTCTGTGCGCACAGTGGGGAAAAGCGTAGTATGGGGGCGGGAGGGGATGCCAAGATGGCGGAAGCGGAGCGGGGGGCGGCGGCAGCCGTCCCCGGCGGAGCGGCCGACCTCGCGCCGGGCGAGCTGCTGGCCGGGGCCCGGCGGCTGCTGGGCCTGCCGGCGGCCCGGGTCAGCCGGGCGGCCGACATCGCCCAGGGGCACCTAGGCCGCGTCGAGCGGGGGCAGTACAAGGTGACGCCGGAGCTCCTGGCGCGGGCGGCCGGCGTCCTGCGGCCGGCGTGGTGGGACCGGGAGCGGGCGTTGGCGTGGTGGGCCGGCGTCCTGCTGTGGGCGACGGGCACGGCGCCGCCCGATGCGCAGCGGGCCCGGGCCGCGGCGGACTGGGCCGAGGCCGCCGCCATCGGGCGGGCCATGGCCCGCCGGGGGATCGACGACGCGCCGCCGGAGCAGCTCGGGCTGATGTTGCGGGCCTGGCAGGCGGCGGGCTGGCCCCGGTTCGGGGAGGCGCTGGCGCTGGGCGACGCGGATCCGGAGGCGTCGGCGACGGCCACCGTCGCCTGGGGCTGGGTCGCCGCCGACTGGCTCTGGCCCCCGGCAGGCTTGGGCCTCCTGGGGCTGCCGGGCGAGCGGGATCCCCGGCGCTGGCCGGACCGCCCCGCGGCGGAAGCCGTCGACGCGGCGGCGGCCCTGGCCCGGCGGGTCCGGGAGCGGCAGGCCGACGAGGCCGCCGCCTCGCTCCAGGCGGCCCTGGCCACCGCCGACGGGGAGGCGGCCCAGGACGCCGACCTCGCCGCCCTGCTCGCGGCGTGGCCGCGGCTGACGGCCCGGGAGCGGGCGGCCCTGGCCCTGGCCGCGAAGGCGTGGGCGGAGCTGCCATAATCCGCGCTTCTCTGTCCGGCGCGTGCATGGACGATGGATGTGGCCCGTCCGCCGCACGCGCCCGTTGCTAGTCATCTTGACCGCATGGGCATCTTTGGCTGAGACAAGTCAGTTGAAATCGCGCGTTAGATGCGGCGGCAGCCGGCAGGATTTTTGCCGATCCCTGTCATATGCAAGTTCCCATGAGAAAAAAGGGGACGGCGATTCGCAATGGGCGTAACGTTACTGCTGCTGTGGATGGCCGCCACGATAATGGCCATCATTGGGCTGATTCGTCCCGTCACTTGGGGGCGGAAGGCTACACGCGGTCGCGTCGCGCTAGGGTGGCTTGGGTTGAGCATATTGTTCTTCGTGGCCGAAGCTCTCACTCTACCTGCGCAGCCTGCACAGCCCGCGCAACCCGTAGCGAGCAGCCCCCACTCTTCCGCCCGCGCGAACAAGTCCTCGGCTGCGACTGGCAGCGCAACCTCCCAGGTCAAGCCCAGGACGGTTACGAGTCCCTTTGCGCTGACGGTAACCAAAGCAGAATGGGACATCACGAACGATGTCCCAGCCGTGTGGTTGGCGGTCAAAAACACTTCTCAGTCGCCGCTTCATACCCTCAGAATCCGCGTCACGTTTTACCGTCAACAACCCCAGACCCTCTTGGCTGCTACTACGACATGGTTTTCGGGCAGCTTTTCGGACTATGGAAATCTCCCGCCGGGCTACACCACGCCAGCCACCGAGGTTTACTCACCGAGCTACGCATTGAAAACTAATGGGAACGTACCGCCGTTCCCAGTCGAAGCGACGATCCAGTGGACAACCAGCGACTCATCGTTTCAGCCCTTTGGCGATACTTGGCACACGTGGGGGCAAGTGGCCATCCCAGCCACGTTCCCGCCCGGACCGTTCGAAGGAGGGGCGATAGCCAGCCTACCTCCGCCTGCGCGCATGATGCTAGAGTTCGTGCCGTCGAACAACGGCAATTATTCCATAGCCGACACCGTCCTTTACGACACAGGCAATCGCGATTTGATGGGCACGGGGCGCTTCGTCGGCACTGTGTACGAAAAGCCCATTGCGAATGGCAGCTATCAAATCACATGGACCGTCCCAAATGGATCGGGGTACTCCCTGTACTCCGGCCCTTCGACCACGTTCGAGTGGGACATCACTTGGAATGGCCAAGAGTTTACCACCGTAAACGGAAACGCAGCGGAGCTGATGACGCCATCGTGATCCATTCGCGCTAAGCGCTCATCCGCCAAACCCCGATTGCCGAGTGTCCGATCTGGTTGCAGGCGCTCGTCAGGATCGACAATGCGAGGATGATGGAAGTTCTGTGACATTGCGTCCCGTTGCTCGTAGAGGAAAATGGATTCTGGCGTGGTCGAGGTGCTAAGGCCTGATTGCTGCTGCGACCCGCGGCTAGCCGTGTGGATCATGTGGATCCGCGCCGCCTGTCAGCGCCAGTTTTAAACTGACCCAGTAGCGCCAGGATGAAATTGACCCACCCCCTGGCAAAGACACCTGCGATTTCCACCACGGTTATATGAGTTACGCGGCGAAGGGCTGTCCATTCGGGTCATCGCTCGCCAGTTGGGCATCTCCCGCAACACGGTCCGGAAGGACTCTGCGCGCCTCGGAAGTCCCCCGGCCGGCGCCACGACCTCCGCGCCCGTCGCAGCGGGATCCCTACACGCAGGATATCCTGCAACGCCTGGGCGAGGGGGTTGAGAACTGCGCCGTGTTGGTGCGCGAAATCCGCGCGCAGGGCTACACCGGCAGCGCGACGTTGGTGCGGGCGTTCGTCCAGCCGCGGCGGCGCCGGCGAGTGCCGGTCGCCACCCGCCGCTTTGAGACCGCCCCCGGTGAGCCAGCCCAGGTGGACTGGGGCCAGGTCACGGACCCCACGCTCAGCGGGCAGGTCGCCCGTCTCTGGGTATTCGTCATGGTCCTGAGCTGGTCCCGAGCGCTGGTCCGTGGAATTCACGCCCCGCGCGGACGTTGCCCCCTGCATCCGCTGTCACCTGCACGCCTTCGAGGCATTCGGTGGGGTCCCGCAGCGGTGCCTGGTCCGATAACGCCCAGGGCGTCGTCCTGGAGCGGCCGGCCGCGGGCGAACCGGTCTGGAACCCCCGGTTCTTGGACTTTGCCCTACGCATCGGCTTCGACATCCGCCTGTGTCACCCATACCGACCCCAGACGAAAGGCCGGGTCGAGAGCGGGGTCCAGGACGTGAAGCACCACTGCTGGCCCAGTGCCCGGTTCACCGACCTGGCTGACCTCAATCGGCAGGCCCAGACCTGGGTGGCCACGGTCGCGCAGGTCCGTGTGCACGGCACCACCCACGAACGGCCGGTCGACCGGTTGGCCCAAGAACGGCCCACGCTCCAGGCTTTGCCCCCGGCGGAGCGGCTGGCGGGGTTCCTCCGCGAGCCGCGGCGGGTCGGGCGCGATGGCTATGTCCAATGGGAACAGGCGTGGTACGGAGTGCCCTCGCCCTGGCGCCCGGGCCAAGAGGTCCCGGTCCACGTCCAGGACGACCGCGTGGCGATCGGGGCCGGGGATCAACGGCTCGCGATCCATCCCCGGGCCTTGCGTCGCGGCCAGCGGTTCCCCCATCCCCGGCAGTGGGCGAGCCTTCCGCCGGGAGACAACCGGCCCACGCCGCGGGCGCAAGGCGTCCAGGTGCCGACCGTGGAGGTGGCGCAGCGGCCTTTGGCTACGTATGACGCGCTGGTGGAGGTGGGGAGGGGCTGATGCTGCCCGTCGAGCAAGCCCGGCCGTATCAGGAGCAGCTGGGCTGTCCTCAAGCGGCTGCCGTCCTGGACAGCCCTCGGGAGACGGCGGCCCATCGCCAGCAGACCTATGCGGAGTTCTTGGCGGATCTCTTGGGGGTCGAGGTGGCGGCTCGGCGGGAGCGTTCCCGCCGCACGCGGACCCGGTTGGCCCCTCGCCCCTTCCTGCGGACGTTAGAGCAATTCGACTTCAGCTTCCAGCCTTCGATTGACGAGCGGCAAATCCGGGAGCTGGCCACCCTGACCTTTGTGGCGGAGGCGGCCCATGGCCTGTTCCTCGGCCCGCCGGGTGTGGGGAAAACCCACTTGGCGGTAGCCCTAGGCTTGCGGGCCATCGAGCACGGCTATGGCGTGTCCGTTGTCCGCGCGCAAGACCTCCTCGAGGACCTCCGGCGCGCCCAAGCCGAGCACCGCCTGGACCGCCGGCTCCGGATTTATCTGGCCCCAAAGCTGCTCATTATCGACGCGTGCGGGCTGTGGTCCTACGACCGAACGGCGGCGACGGCCTTATTCGCCCTCATTGCGGCCCGCTACGAGCGGGGCCGCAGCATCCTGACCTCAAACAAAGGGTTTGCCGAGTGGGGGGAAGTGCTGGGCGACGCCGTGATCGCGACGGCGGTGCTGGACCGCCTGATCCACCCCAGCGATGTGGTCAACATCCGGGGCGAAAGCTATCGGCTACGGGAGAAGAAGCGGGCCGGCTGGGCACCGCCCCGCCCCATCCCCCCCGGCGGGGATGGGGCGGGGCCCTCCACTGCGGTCTAGTCGTGCCAGGGCGGGTCAAGTGGAAACTGGCACCACTGGGTCAAAACTAAGTTGGCATTGACACGCCCTGACTGAGCATTCCAGCCATCTGCGGAATGTGCATGCGCCTCAACGTGTCTGTCCCAAGTTCCGGCGTGCGTCGGATCTCAGCCCATGAGGCCAGATCCGACTGCAGCGCCAAGGCGTCCGGTCGCGGCCCAGGGCATCAAGGGCGGCTTCCCCCCGCCCGCCGCCGCCCGCCCCCGGCATTCGCCGGCCGTGGCGCCGGGATCGCGCGCCGGCGCTCGTGTGGATCGGCGTGTGGATCGGCGGCGCGTGGCTGCCAGGTATTCCCAACAAGCAAGCCCCGCACGCCTTGCGGGGCCTCAAATTTTGCTGGTGGGCGAACCAGGGCTCGAACCTGGGACCCCCTGCGTGTAAAGCAGGTGCTCTTCCGCTGAGCTATTCGCCCACCTCGTCGCGGCCATTATAACGACCCGACAGGGAGCGTGGCAACGCCGCCGCCTGCACCGTGCGTGGCCGTCCGCATCCGGTACGTTCCTGCGTTCGGACCGTCCAGCACGGCCACGACCGGTGCGGACCCCACCCACCCCGCGACGACGGCGTCGGACCCGGGGCAGTCGACCGTGGCCGCGTGCGTCCCGTCGAGGACCACCAACACGCTCCGTCCGCCAGTCCGCGTCACGTAGGCGGCCCGTCCCGTTCCCGCCTCGAACCGGGGGGGTGCCGTCGGCAGGCCGGGCACCGGGATGGTCGCCCACCGCTCCCCCGTCCACCGGACCAGCTTACCGGACCGGACGCCCAGGACGGCTCCACCCGGTCCGACCCATGCCGCATCCAGGCGGACCCCGTTCATGCCGGTTCCCGGCGCGAGAACCGTCCCATCGACCTGGACGGCGACCACCGACCCCGGTGTGCCCGTGTCGAGGCTGGCAACGGGCGCGGCGGCCGCTGGTCCCGTCCAGACCAGACCCGTGCCCGGCGCCCAGCGATAGACGCCGCGCCCCTCGGGACCCGTGGCCGCGACGAGCGCCTCCGTCCCCGTCGGGTTCCACCGCACCGTCTCGACCGCGACCACGGGTGTCACCCGCTGCAGGACCACGGTCCTCCCTTGGCTCACGTACAGGGCCCGCGTACCGCCGTCGACCCAAAGCACCCAGGAGCCGTGCGGAGCCGGAAACACGGGGGCACCGGCGGAAGCGAGGGGACGGCCGTCCGGGGTCTCGGCCACCCGCCAGAATCCGGCGCCGGACGGCTCGGGCACGTCAATCCACGTCAAGGGGCGGGCCAGAGCCGTCCACTGCCCGTCGCTTCCCCGGCGAAGCTCCCACAGGTCTTGGGCTCCGAGCAGGAACGGGTGCCCCTCCACGGTGACGACCACCGCCGGGCTCGCGACCAGCCGCTCCCAGGTTGACCCGGAGGCCGGGGTCGGCAGAACCCGGAGCCCGTAGAGCTCGGCTGCGACGAACAGCAGCAACAACAACAGCGTGACCGGCCGGCGCATCTTGTCCCCTCCGCCTCATCCCTATGAGGCGGGGGAGGGCGCCATGCCGGTCACCGCGACAAGCCTGTGGGCGCGTCTACTGTTGGGCCTTGTACTCACGCAGCGCCTGGGTCAGCGCCGGCACGATCTGGAACAAATCCCCGACTAGCCCGTAGTTCGCCACTTTGAAGATGGGCGCGTCCGGGTCGTTGTTGATGGCCACGATGTACTTCGACCCCGAGATCCCCGCGATGTGCTGGATCGCGCCCGAGATCCCCACGGCGATGTACAGGTCCGGACTGACCACCTTGCCCGTCTGCCCCACGTGGTACGAGTGCGGCACCCAGCCTTCGTCCGCCACCGGGCGGGAGGACCCCACCGCTGCGCCCAGCACCTCGGCGAGCTCGTCCAGGAGCTTGAAGTTCTCCGGCGCCTTCATCCCGCGGCCGCCCGACACGATGATGGAGGCCTCGGTCAGCTCCACCTTGTCCGACCCGCGCTCCACCGCCGTCACCCGGGCCTTGGGCGCCGCGCCCGCCCCGCCGAGATCGAGCGGCGTCACCCGGGCCGCCAGACCGCCGGTTTCCTCCACCCGCTGCACATTCGGGCGGAGGCTGAAGAGTTTCGGCCGGCCCTCGACCCGCACCGTCGCAAACGCCTTGCCGGCGTAGATCGGCCGCGTCGCGACCACGTCCCCGTCCCGGTTCGCCAGCGCCGTGCAGTCCGACACCAGCCCCGCGCCCAAGAGGCCGCTCACCCGCGGCGCCAGGTCCTTGCCCCACGAGGTGGCCGGAAAGATCACCACGTCCGGATCGAGGGCCCGGATCACCGCCACCAACGCCTCGGCGAACCCGTCGGAGCTGTAGGTCTCGAAGGTCGGCCCCATGACCGGCACGAGGGCCTCCACGCCGTGGCGGCCGAGCACCTCCGCGTGCGTGTCCGCCCCAGGCCCGAAGGCCACGGCCGTCACCGCCCCCATCCCCAGGGCCTTCGCCGCGCTGGCCGCCTCCAGGCTCACCCGGCGCAACTTGCCGTCGGTCTGCTCTGCGACGACGCAAATCCCCGCCATGTTCCGCCTCCTATATCACCTTGGCTTCGTTGTGCAAGAGGTCGACCAGCTGCCGGGCCAACTCCACCGGATCGCCCTTCAGGATCTTCGGTTCCGGCCGCGGCGGCGGCATCGTCAGCCCCTCGACGACCACCCGGCGCGCCGCCTTGAGCGCCCCCACGTCGAGACCCAGGTCCGCCGGCGTCAGCGTCTTCACTTCCTTGCGCTTGGCCTTCATGATGTTCGGCAGCGTCGGATACCGCGGCGTGTTGAGCCCCCGCTGCGCCCCAATCACCGCCGGCATCGGCAGCTCCACCGTCTCGGTGGCGCCCTCCAGCTCCCGCTTGGCCACGATCCGCTTGGCCTCGGGGTCCACCTCCAGCGCCAGCGCCACCATCACCTGGGGCCAGCCCAGCTCCACCGCCACCAACGGCCCGATCTGCGCCGCGTCGTCGTCCACCGCCTGCTTGCCGCAGAAGACGAGGTCCCACGATTCACGCAGGAGGGCCGCCGCCAGCACCTTGCTCACCACCAGGTGGTCGGCGTCTTCGAGGCCCTTGTCCGGCAGGTACACCGCCCGGTCGGCCCCCATCGCCAGCCCCTGGCGGATGGTCTCCTCCACCCGCGCCGGCCCGAAGCAGAACAGGACCACTTCGCCGCCGAACCGCTCCTTCAGCCGGAGCGCCTCCTCCACGGCGAACTCGTCGTACGGGTTCATCACCCACTTGATGCCGTCGGTGACGATGTCGCGCCCGTCGTCGCGGACCCGAATCCGGGTGGCGGTGTCGGGCACTTGCTTGATGAGCACCGCAATCTGCATGCCTCGTCCTCCTTAGCCGGGATGTCCCGGTCGTCAGCTCACTCCGGCCGAGCCGCCGCGAGCACCGCGGCCCCCAGGTCGCGTTCCTCGGCGGGGGCCACCGTCCGCAGGTCCAGCACCACCGCGTCCTCGCTCACGCGCCCCACGACCGGCGGCTCACCCTGCCTAAGCCGCTCCTCCAGTCGGGCCGCGGAATGGGCGCCGGCCCGGATCCGGACGACGGCCGTCGGCAACGTCACGCCCGGGAGAGACCCGCCGCCGACGACAGACGCCTCCCGCGCCGCGCGCACGGCCAGCGCCACGCCGGCCGCGGCGGCCGCCCTCAGCCAGGTCCGCTCCAGGCGCCGGGCGCGGCGCCACAACGTCTCGGGGGACTGGTTCAACATGTGCCACAGCGGGATGTCCTCCGTCCGCCCCTCCCGGTAGAGCCGCAGCGTCGTCTCCAGCCCGGCCAGGGTCAGCTTGTCCACCCGGAGCGCCCGGGCGAGCGGATGCCGCTTCATCCGCCGAATCAGCTCGGCCCGACCCACGATGAGGCCGGCCTGCGGTCCGCCGAGGAGTTTGTCGCCGGAGAACGTGACCACGTCCGCTCCGGCCTGGACCACCTCCGAGACCGACGGTTCGCGCCATCCCCCCACCGTGAGGGGAAACAGGACGCCCGAGCCCAGGTCCTCCATCACCGGCAGGCCGCGCGCGTGGCCGAGCCGCACCAGGTCGGCGGTCTCGACCTGCTCCACGAACCCCTCGAGGCGGAAGTTGGAGGTGTGCACCTTGAGCAGGAGAGCCGTCGCGGGACCGATGGCCCGCTCGTAGTCGGACAGACGGGTCTTGTTGGTGGTTCCGACCTCGACCAGGCGCGCGCCGCTGGCCGCCATCACGTCGGGAATGCGGAACGCCCCCCCGATCTCCACCAGCTGGCCCCGGGACACGACCACCTCCCGGTCGTGGGCCAGCTCCGCGAGCGCCAGGAACACGGCGGCCGCGTTGTTGTTCACGACCATGGCCGCCTCGGCGCCCGACAACGCCGTGAGGAGGTCCTCGACGTGGCTGTGGCGGGAACCGCGCTCCCCCCGCTCGACGTCGAACTCGAGGGTGGAATAGCCGCGGGCGACGGCTGCGATGTGGTCCAGGGCCGCCTGGCCCAGGGGGGCCCGACCCAGGTTGGTGTGGAGGATGACGCCGGTGGCGTTGATGACGGGGCGGAGGTGGGGGCGGGCCAATCGCACGGCCTCGAGGCGGGCCCTTTCCGGGACCCGGGCCAGCACGGCGTCGGCGTGTTCCGGGTGCTCCCGGAGGCTTTGCCGGGCGGCCTCGACGGCCCGGCGCGCCGCCTCGACGCGCCAGACGAGCGGGATGTCCGAAGGGAGCGAGGCGGCAAGCCGATGCACCTGCGGCAGGCGGCGGTAGGGCCCCGGCGAGCTGGCCATGTCTCCCTCCGTTCAAACGCCCGACCGTAGTCGGGCGTCCTCCGTTTCCGTGGGACTCAGTGGGGCCGCTGGGGACGGCGGCGCCGGCGTTCGTCCCAGAGGACCAACCCGAGGCTCGAGTCCGTCACCACGCGCCCCGTCCGACGAAACGTCTCGTCGGCCTCCATCTCGTACAGCACCAAGGCCTCGTTCTCCGGATGGGCGCCGGCCCGGTGCCGTCCGACGGCGCTGTCGTTCCGCATCCGATCGCCTCCTCGCCATGTCGCCAGATCCTGGGACATGTCCGCGGCCCGGGACGACGGTCCCGGGAAGATCGGCTGAGAACCTCTTATTATTTTAGCCCAACGCGGCCGGCACGGACGGCCGCCGCCCCCCTTTTCCGCCTGACGGACTACGCTTGGTCGAGCCACGCGGCCGCGTCGACCGCGAAGTAGGTCAGGATGAGGTCGGCTCCCGCCCGGCGGATGGCGTACAGCGTCTCCAGCACGACCGCCGGCTCCGAGAGCCATCCCCGTTGGGCCGCCGCCTTGATCATGCTGTACTCCCCGCTCACCTGGTAGGCGGCCACCGGCAGGTCGACGGCGTCCCGCACCCGGCGCAGGACGTCGAGATACGGCAGGGCCGGCTTGACCATGACGATGTCCGCGCCCTCCTCCACGTCCAGCCGGACTTCCCGGAGCGCCTCGCGCGCGTTGCCGGGATCCATCTGGTAGCTGCGCCGGTCGCCGAACGCCGGAGCGCTCTCGGCCGCCTCCCGGAAGGGCCCGTAGAACGAGGAGGCGTACTTCGCGGCGTAGGACATGACGAGCGTGCCCACGCGGCCGTTCTGGTCGAGCCGCCGCCGGATGGCCCCCACCCGGCCGTCCATCATGTCCGAGGGCGCGATGACGTCCGCTCCGGCCTCGGCGAACACCACCGCCGCCTGCGCCAACTGGTCGATGCTGGAGTCGTTGTCGATCTCCCCCGCCGGGGTGACCAGCCCGCAGTGGCCGTGGTCGGTGTAGTCGCACAGGCACAGGTCGCACATGACCACCAGTTCGGGGTGGCGATCCTTGATGCGCCGCACGGCGGCCGGCACGGGGCCTTCCGGATCGAGCGCGGCGCTGCCGCGGGCGTCCTTGTAGGCCGGGATCCCGAACAGCAGGACGCTCTTGATGCCCCGGGCGACGGCCCGGTCCACCTCCTCCAGCACCGTGTCGGGCGAGAACTGGAACACTCCCGGCATGCTGGCGACCGGCCGGCGCTCCCCGCGGCCGTCGCGGACGAACAAGGGATAGATGAAGTCCGAAGGCGCCAGGCTGGTCTCGCGCACCAGCTCGCGGATGGCCGGCGTGCGCCTAAGCCGCCGCGGCCGCTCAGTCGGAAACATGATCTCGCCTCCTCTCCGTGGTGACCGGGGCGCCGTGCCCGGCCGCGGCGCGCCAGTGGTCCGCCAGCGCGTCCACCAACGCGTCGAGGTCGGGGACGGGACTCTCGAAGCACACCGGCAGGCCGAGCGCGCGGACCGCCGCCGTCGTCCGCGGCCCGATGCTGACCGTGCACAACGCCCCCACCCGCTCCCGGGCGGCCGGCGACAGCTGCTCCAGGAGATATTCGGCCGTCGTGCCCGACGTGAACAACACCACGTCCACGGCTCCGTCCCGCAGCGCTTCGTCCACCCACGGCTCGAGCGGCGCCGGCACGGTGCGGTAGACGACCGCCTCCTGGACCACGGCGCCCAGTCGGCGCAGTCCTTCCGCCAGGTCCGGTCGGCGCCGGTCGCCGACGACGAGCAGAATGCTCGCCCCGCGCGGCCGGATGGCCTCGAACGCGGCCAGAAGCCCCTCCTGGTTTGCCTCCTCCTGCGGCACCAGGGCGGGGACGAGGCACAGGTCCCGGATGCGCTCGGCCGTCTTGGGGCCGACCGCCGCAATCTTGCCCCCCATCTGCCGGATGTCCAGGCCCAGGTAGCGCATCCGGTCGAAGAAGAAGGCCACGCCGTTGGCCGAGGTGAAGACCACCCACTGATAGCGGTGGACGTTCCGGAGTAGGGGATCCACCGCCGTCCAGTCCGCGGGGCGGACGGCGATGGACGGGGCCACCAGGGGCCACGCCCCCATGGCTTCCAGCCGTTCCGCCACCCCCTCGTGCTGGCCGGCGGCGCGGAGCACCAGGACGCGCCGCCCGAAGAGCCCCGCCGACCGCTCCCGCACCGCGTCGGACCCGACCAGCAGGATGGCCCGTCCGGTGTCCTGCGACCAGTCGAGGGTCCTCAGGGTTGCCGGCGGCTCCGGTCGGCCGTCGGGCAGCCGCATGAGCCGGGCCGGCTCGTCGGGATCGGCCCCCTCGTCCAGGAGCCGGCGCACCAGGTCGGGTCCGTCGGCGCGGTCCACCCGCCACGCCCGATGGCGCGGCGGCGGCGGCCACGCCGCCAGGGTGTCGGGGTTCTCTCCTTGCGCCCGCAGCACCTCGTCCTCCGGTCGGACCGAAGCCCGGTGGGCGACCGTCACGCCGGCCGCCCGGAGGGCCGCCAACTCTTCCCGCGCCGCGGCGTCGTGCGCCGGATCCACCACCCGCACCACCGTCTGGCCGCTCTCCAGTTCCTCCAGGACGGCCCGGGCCGCCTCGGGGCCGGGATCCACCAGGATGCGCACCGCGCCGGGACAGTCGACCGTGCCGAACCGTCCGACCGTACGGTCGACGACGAGCACGTCGGCGTCGCGCAAGGCGGCGAGCGCCGCCGCCGACAGGTACCGCTCCACCATGAGCGGCGCCCAGACGTAAAGCACCCGTCGACTCATGACTCGACCCCGAAGCCCTGGGCCGCCAGTTCCTCCCGAAGCGTCTCCACCCCGGCCCCCAGGTCCGGCCCCGCCCAGCGGCGATAATACCGGGTCCGTCCGTCCCGTTCACCCAACCACATCGTGATCACCCAACTTTCCTGCCCCGCGGGGGGCGAAAGGCGCCGCGCGTAGATCCCCACCGGCGCCTGGCAGTTGCCGCCCAACACGTCGAGCAGGGCGCGCTCGGCCTCGGTGGCGGCCGCGGCGACCGGATCGTGCACCAGCGCCGCCCAGGCGGCCGCCCGGGGGTCGTCCCGCCGCACCTCCACCGCCAGGGCGCCCTGGCCGGGGGCGGGCACGAACCGGTCGGGATCCAGGTACTCGGCCACGCGGTCCCGCCAGCCGAGCCGGTGCACGCCGGCCGCGGCCAGCACCAGGGCGTCCACCTCGCCCCGCTCCAGCTTGCGCCAGCGCGTCTCGAGATTGCCGCGCACCGGGACGACGGTCCGCTCCGGCCACAGGGCGGCCACGAGCGCCGTCCGCCGCACACTGGAGGTCCCCACCCGGGCCGCGGCCGCCAGCGCCTCGAGCGGCCGGCCGTCCCGGGCCAGCACCACGTCCCGCGGATCCTCCCGGGCCGTGACGGCGCCCACCGTGAGGCCGGGCGCCAAGGTCGTCGGCAGGTCCTTCAACGAGTGGACGGCGAGGTCGATTCGCCCCTCCTGCAAGGCCGCCTCGAGCTCGGTGGTGAACAGGCCCTTCGACCCGACGGCGTCGAGGGCGCGGTCCAGGATGCGGTCGCCGGCGGTCACCAGGGGCACCAGTTCCGTCGGCACCCCGTGCGCCTCGAGCACGGCCGCCACCTGTTCGGCCTGGGCCAACGCGAGGCGACTCCGCCGCGTCCCGATCCGCACCCGCCGGTCCCCGCGCGCCGCCGGCGCGTCAGCCTGCCCCACGGTAGTCATGCACCCCGTGAAAAACGATGTTCACCCCGAGGAAGTTCACGGCCACGAAGACGAAGGCCCAGATGGAGAGCCACGCCGCCCGGTGCCCGCCCCAGCCCCAGCGCCGCGCCAAGAGGTAAAGCGCGTAGACGGCCCACGTGACGCTCGACCAGACTTCCTTCGGCGACCAGTCCCAATATACCCCCAGAACGCGCTTGGACCACACGCTGCCCGTAATCATCGCCGCCGTGAGCAGTGGGAGCCCCACGGCGACCCACCGGCGGCTCCAGCGGTCGCTGTCGGCCAGCGCCGGGAGCCGGTAGTAGAACAGGCGCGGCGTCTTCTGCCGGAGTTCGCGCTCCTTTTCGATGTACATCACCGCCGCGGCCGAGGCGAGCAGGAACGCCGTGTAGGCGGCGGTGGCCAGGGCCACGTGGGCCACCAGCCAGGCGCCGACGAGATCCCGGGGCAGCGCCGGCGTGAGCGGCACGTCGACCAGCTCGCCCCCCACCCAGATGACCGTGACCAGCGGGGCGACGAACCCGCCGAGGGCCGCCCAACTGGGCCGGCGCACCCCCACGAGGTAGACGCCCAGCACCATCCAGACGAAGAACTCGACCCAACTGCCCACGGTCACGGCGGGGAAGCCCTGAAGACGGACGGCGGCATGGCCGAGCAGGGCGGTCTCGACGAGGAACGCCGCGGCCAGCAGGCGGCGGGCGACCGGTTCCAGAGCGGGGCGGTAGAAGCCCCGCACCGCCGTCGCCGAGGCGGCCACCAGCAGGGCGAGGACGGCGAGGCGCACCAGGGTCTCCATGGCGGATCAGGTGTCTTCGGAGGGGAGGGGTCCGTCCTCCTCCGGGAGGTCCTTGAGGCGGAACAGGTCCCGGAGCGCGGCCAGGTACACGGCGCCCTCGGGGCGCCCCGCCCAGCCCCGGATGCTGACCATCGGGTCGTTGAGCAGCTGGTTCAGGAGGTGGCGCATGGCCTGGTCCACCACGGCCCGATCCCGTTCGGACAGATGCGGCAGCCGGCGGAAGGTGTACTCGAGCTCCTGCTGTCGCAACCGCTCCGCCTTCGCCCGCAGGGACCGGATGAGCGGGGCCACCGCGGACACGTCCATCTCCTGGGTCAACGCGGCCACCTCTTCCTCGATGATCCGCTCGACGGCCTGGACCTCCCGCTCCCGGCGGACCCGGTTGTGCTGGACCACCGCCTCGAGATCGTCGACGTCGTACCGGAACACGAAGGGCGCCACCTCCTCCACGCCCGGCTCCACGTCGCGCGGGACCGCGAGGTCGAGCAGGACCAGCGGGGCGCCCCGGCGGCCCTTGACGGCCGCCCGGACCATCTCGCGGGTCACGATGGCCGCCGGAGCGCCCGTCGACGTCACCACCACGTCGCTGCCCGCCAACGCCTCCCCGAGCCGCTCGAAGGGCACCACGTCCGCGCCGAGGTCGCGGGCCAGCGCCTCGGCGCGGGCGAGCGTGCGGTTGACGACCGTCATGCGGGCCACGCCCGCGGCCCGGAGATGGCGGGCCACCAGGGCCCCGTTCTCACCCGTCCCGACCACCAGGGCCCGCTGCCGCGCAAGCTCCTCCCCGAAGATCTTGCGCGCCAGTTCGACGGCGGCGTAGCCGATCGACAGCGCGTTCTGGGAGATGCCGGTCTCCGCGTGGGCCCGTTTGCCCACCCGGAGCGCGCGGAGGAACAGCCGGTGCAGCCCGCCGGCGGCGCCGGCCCGCTGGGCGGCTTGGTACGCCGTCTTGACCTGACCGAGAATCTGGGTCTCGCCCAGCACCATGGAGTCGAGACCCGTCGCCACTCGGAACAGATGGCGCGCCGCCGCCTGGCTCCGATGCCAGTAGAGATATTCCTCGAAGCGTTCGGGGCCGACGCCCGCCGCCTCCGCCCACAGCGCCACCACGCGGTCCGTGTCGGCCAGACCGGCCCAGTAGATCTCCGTGCGGTTGCAGGTCGACAGGGCGACCGCCCCGGTCAGCTCCGGGGTCTCGCCGACCGCGCGATAGAACGCCTCGAGCCGGTCGGCTTCCAGGGCCACCCGCTCGCGCACGGCGACGGGGGCCGACCGGAAGTTGAGCCCGACGACGGCGATCTGCATGCAGCTCCTCCTCGCGACAGGCTCGGGACAGCCCGCAGTCGTCCCCATCATAGCACGTCGCACGCCCGGGTCCGGGCGGGGCCCCCGGACGCGACTGAGAATCCGTCACGCTTCGGGTCGGAGGCGGAACCGTTCCGCTAGAATGAGGGGGACATGAAACGGGCCACGCCACGCGCACCCTGGCAGCGCACGCTGTACGTGCTCTGGACCGGCGAGTTCTTCATCACGGCCGGCATGAGCCTGGTGATCCCTTTCCTGCCCCTCTACATCCAGCAGTTGGGTGTCCACCAGACCGCCCAGCTGGAACGGTGGTCGGGCCTGGTGTACAGCGCCACGTTCATGGTCTCGGCGGTGGCCCAGCCCATCTGGGGCCGGCTGGCCGACCGGGTTGGCCGGCGGGTGATGCTGATCCGCTCCAGCGTGGGCATGGCCGTGGTGATGGCCGCCATGGGCCTGGCCCACAACGTGTGGCAGCTGT
Organism: Actinomycetes bacterium; assembly: GCA_023565505.1. Classification (GTDB taxonomy): domain Bacteria; phylum Bacillota; class Sulfobacillia; order Sulfobacillales; family JAIMBI01; genus JAIMBI01. The sequence goes on from JAIMBI010000004.1 coordinate 40,856, forward strand.
TCCTGCTACGAGCCCTCATGGGGAGCGTCTCCGGGTTCATCGCCGCCGCCATCGCGCTCCAGGCCAGCGTGACGCCGCGCGAGCACGCCGGCCGGGCCCTGGGGACGCTCCAGACCGGCGCCGTCGCCGGCAACCTGGTAGGGCCGCTCATCGGCGGCGTGCTCGCGGAAGTGGTGGGCATCCGGCACGTCTTCTTCCTCACCGGTGCGGCGGAGCTGGTGGCCGGGGTGCTGGTCGTCCTCTTCGTCCACGAGCGGTTCGTGTCGGACCCCCGGGCCGCCGCCCTCAGCACCGGCGAATTCCTGCGGCTGCCCGAGACCCGCCGGATCATCCCCCTCTTCGCCGTCACCCTGCTCATCCAGATGGCCTACCTCAGCATCGAGCCCATCGTCACCATCTACGTGCATCAGCTCAACCCGGACACCCCGCACCTGGCGACGCTGGCCGGCGCCACCTTCGCCGCCATCGGCTTCGGCAACATCCTCTCCGCCCCCCGCCTCGGCCGCCTGGCCGACCGGGTGGGGTCGGAGAAGGTCTTGTGGTGGTCCCTGATGGCGGCCGCCGCCCTCTACCTGCCCCAGGCCTTCGTGCGCTCGGCCTACCAGCTCATGGCGCTCCGCTTCGTGCTGGGCATGGCCGTCGGCGGGCTGCAGCCCTCCGTCCAGGCCCTCATCCGGCGGCAGGCCCCGTCGGCCGTCCTCGGCCGGGCCTACGGCTTCAACACCAGCTTCATGATGGCCGGGAACATGCTGGGGCCGAACCTGGGCGGCATGGTGAGCAGTCTATGGGGCATCCCCGCCATCTTCTTCGTCACGTCCGCCCTGCTGGCGCTGGACTCGGTCTGGGTCCGGCGCGCCGTCCTCCAGGGAGCCCCGCGCGGCGCCCCCTCCCCGTCCCGCTAGCCGCCCGCCACCGTCCCCCTCGCCTCCCCGGCCGCTTCCGGGTACCATGGTCCCGGTGAGCGGCACACGGCCTGTCGGGCCGCCCTCCGCGGCCGGGCCGACAGGCACCGAGAAAGCGAGGCATCACGATGGCATCCAGTTTGGCGGGACGCCGCGCGCTCATCACCGGCGCCACGGGCGGGTTGGCCGAACCCGTCGCGCGGCGGCTCCGGGAGGAAGGGGTCGAACTGGCCCTCATCGCGCGGCGGCCGGAACCCCTGGCGGCGCTCCGGGAGACGCTGGCCGCCCGCGGCGCCGGACGCGTGCTGGCCGAGGCGGTCGACGTGGCCGACGGCCCGGCGCTCTTCGCCGCCGTCCAGCGCTTGGCCGAGGCCCTGGGCGGCCTCGACATCCTCATCAACGCCGCCGGGATCAACCGGCGCTATCCGGCCGAGACCTTTCCCCTCGACGAGTTCGAGGCGGTGCTCCGCGTCAACCTCCTGGGAACCTTTGTGGCCTGCCAGGCGGCCATCCCGTTCCTCAAGCGGTCGGCGGCCGGCCGCATCGTCAACTTCGGCTCCATGCTGGGGGAGATCGCCATCCCCGAGCGGGCCGCCTACGCCGCGAGCAAGGGCGCAGTGCACCAGCTCACGCGCGTCCTGGCGCTCGAGCTGGCGCCCTGGCGGGTCACCGTGAACGCCGTGGCGCCGGGGCCGTACATGACGCCGATGAACACCCCGATTCAGCAGGATCCGGCCAAGAGCGAGTGGTTCCTGTCCCGCCTCCCCATCGGCCGCTTCGGCGACCCCGAGGGGTTGGCCGAGTTCGTGCGGTACCTGGTTTCCGACGAAGCCGGCTTCATCACCGGATCGGTGCTGGTCTGCGACGGCGGGTGGACCGCCCAATGACGCGGGCGGGGGCGCCCGAAGGCGCCCCCGCCCCGTCTACCGAAGCACCGCGGCGACCGCCTCGGCCACTTCCCACGGCATCTTCACGACCGTGGCGCCGGCCGCCCGGAGCGCCCGTTCCTTGCTCTCCAGCGTCCCCCGGCCGCGCTCGATGATGGCCCCGGCGTGGCCCATCCGCTTGCCCGGCGGTGCCGCCCGGCCGGCCAGGTAGGCCACCACCGGCTTGCCCAGCGTGGCCAGGTACTCGGCCGCCTCCTCCTCGGCGCTGCCGCCGATCTCCCCCACGAGCACGACGGCTTTGGTGTCCGGGTCGTCCTTGAAGTGCTTGAGCACGCTCACGAAGGTCTGGCCGACCACCGGGTCGCCGCCCATCCCCACCACCGTGCTCTGACCCAAGCCCGCGTTGGTGAGGGCGAACGCGATCTCGTACGAGAGGGTCCCCGACCGGGCCACGACCCCCACCGGACCGGGCCGGTAGATGTGGTTGGGCATGATGCCCATCTTGGTCCGCTCGCCGGGCGAGATGAGGCCGAACGTGTTCGGGCCGATGACCGTCACGCCCAGGTCCTCCGCCCGGGTGACAATGGCGATGGCGTCCTGCACCGGGATGTGCTCGGGGATGAGGACCAACAGTCGGATGCCGTTCTCCATCGCCTCGAAGGCCGCGTCCTTGGCGAACGGCGCGGGCACGAACACGATGGAGGCGTCGGCGCCCGTGCGCGCCACGGCTTCCCGCATCGTCTCGAAGACGGGGGTTCCCTCGAACTCGGTCCCGCCCCGGCCGGGCGAGACCCCCGCGACCACGTTGGCCCCGTAGGCCTTCATCTGGCGCGCGTGGAAGGCCCCCTGGTTGCCGGTGATGCCTTGGACCACGATGCGGTGGTGGCGGTAGAGCATGATGGCCACGCTTAGCGTCCCTCCCCTGCCAGTTGCACGGCCCGTTCGGCGGCGGCCGCCATCTCCGAGTAGGCCGAGATGCCCGCCTGCTCCAGGATGGCGACGCCCTCCCGCTCATTGGTGCCGACCAGCCGCACCACCAGCGGTACCGGGATGCCCCGGGTCTCCTTGACCTGCACGATGGCCCGCGCCACGTCGTCGCAGCGCGTGATGCCCCCGAAGATGTTGACGAAGATGACCTTCGGCTGCATCGCGACCAGGACCCCGAGGGCTTCGGCGGTCGGCTCCACCGCGGCGCCGCCGCCCGCGTCGAGGAAGTTGGCTGGTCGGCCCCCGAAATGCTGGATGGCGTCCAGGGTGGCCATCGCCATACCCGCCCCGTTGGCCATGATGGCGATGTCGCCGTCGAGCTGGACGAACGCCAGCCCGAGCTGCTTGACCCGGCGTTCCGTGTCCGTGCCCTCTTCGACGCGCGGCACGTCCGGGTGCCGGAAGAGCGCGCTGTCGTCGAGGTTCAGGCGCGCGTCCGCCGCCACCAGGTGCCCGTCCACCACGGCCAAGGGGTTGATCTCCACCAACTCCGCGTCGAGATCCCGGTAGACGCCGTACAAGCGCGTCACCAGGTCCGCGAACTCCCGCGCCAGCGTGCCGGTCAGTCCCAGCTCCTGGGCAATCTCCTTCCCGAAGTACTGCAGCACGCCCACCCGGGGATCCACCCGCCGGCGGACGATGGCCTCGTCCGGGACCTCCTCGATCTCCATCCCGCCTTGGGCCGACGCCATCACCAGCGGGCAGCGGCCGGCCCGGTCGGTGGTCACCGACACGTAGAGCTCCCGCTCGATGGCCAGCTTGGCCTCGGCATAGAGCCGTTCGACGCGGTAACCCTTGAGGTCCATGCCCAGGATCCGGGCGGCGACCGCGGGCGCCTCCTCGGGCGTCTCGGCGAACTGGATCCCGCCCGCCTTGCCCCGCCCGCCGACCAGCACCTGCGCCTTGAGCGCGGCCGGACCGATGGCCGCGACGGCCTCCCGAGCCTGCTCGGGCGTGTCGACGACCCGGCCCGGCGGAATGCGGACCCCCGCCTGCGCCAGCATCTGCTTGGCCAGATATTCGTACAGTTTCACTGCTTGCCCCGCGCCGGCGGGCTTGCCGCCCTCCGGCGCGCCTTCCCTCCCCTCAAAAGAACCCGCGTGGAGTCCCGCTGCCGCGCCGGCCGCCCCGGGCCGGCCGGCGCGTCACACCGGCGGCATGGCCTCCATCAGGGTCCTGTAGGCGGCCACCAGCTGCCGGCAGTGCTCCGCCACGGCCTCGGGCGCAACCGTCACCCGCGCCACGCCCTCGGCCACGGCGGCGCCGGCCACGGCCGCCGCCACGGCCGGCGCGACCCGCGGGTCCAAGGGCGACGGCAGGATGTACTCGGCCGACAGCTCGCCGTCGGCCACCAAGTCCGCCAGGGCCCGAGCCGCGGCGAGCTTCATGCCTTCGGTCACGCGGCGGGCGCGCGTGTCCAGGGCGCCCCGGAACACGCCCGGGAAGCCCAACACGTTGTTGATCTGGTTCGGAAAGTCCGACCGTCCCGTGCCGACGACCGCGGCCCCCTCGGCCCGCGCCGCGTCGGGCCAGATCTCGGGCGTCGGGTTGGCGAGCGCCAGCACGATGGGGTCCGGCCGCATGGCCCGGATGACCGCCGGATCCAGCGCCCCGGCGGTGGACAGGCCGATGAAGACGTCGGCGCCTTCGAGCGCCGCCCGGAGGTCGCCCCGGCGGCCCTCCGGGTTCGTCCAGCCCGCCACCTCGGCCTTGTAGGGATTCATCCCCTCCCGCCGGCCGGCGTAGAGGATGCCCGTCCGGTCCACCAGCGTCAGGCGCGTGAAGCCGAGCGCCTTGAGCAGGCGGGCCGTGGCCAGCCCGGCCGTCCCGGCGCCGTTGATGACGACGGCCGGGTCCTGCTTGCGGGTCAGGCGGACGGCGTTGAGGAGCGCCGCGCCGACCACGATGGCCGTACCGTGCTGGTCGTCGTTGAACACGGGGATGTCCAGGGCCTCCTCGAGCAGCGCCTCGACCTCGAACGCCCGCGGCGCCGCCACGTCCTCGAGGTTGACCCCCCCGATGGACGGCTCGAGCCGTCGGACCGTCTCCACGATGGCCGCCGGGTCCTGCGTGTCCAGGCACACCGGGATCGCGTCGACGCCCCCGAACAGTTTGAACAGGACCGCCTTGCCTTCCATCACCGGGAGCGCGGCCCGCGGCCCGATGTCGCCGAGGCCGAGCACGGCCGAGCCGTCGGTGACGACGGCCACGGTGTTACCCCGGTTCGTGTACGTGAACACCGCCTCCGGATCCTCGGCGATGACCCGGCACGGCTCCGCCACGCCCGGGGTGTACGCCAGGGCCAGGTCCGCGGCCGTCCGGACCGGGACCTTGCTCACGACCTGGATCTTGCCCCCCGCCCGGGCGTGGTACTGCAGGGCCTCTTCCTTGAGGGACACGTCCCGCCTCCTCCCTGGGGGCCGGAACGGGCCCGGCCGCGCGGCCGGGCCCGGCCCTACTTGACGAGCGACAGCGGCCCCCGCACGGCCGCCACGGAGGCGCGGAACATCTCCCACTCCTCCGGCGTGAAGTCGACCTCGAGCACCTTCTCGACGCCGTTGCCCCCCAGGATGACCGGGACGCCCACGTAGATGTCGTGCTCGCCGTACTCGCCGTTGAGGTACGCGATGACCGGCAGGATCCGCCGCTCGTTGTTCAAAATCGCCTTCATCATCGTCACCAGGCTGGAACCCGGCGCGTAGTAGGCGCTGATCTTCATCAGGTTGACGATCTCGCCGCCGCCCACCCGGGTCCGCTGCACGATCGCGTCGAGCGTCTCCTTGGGCAGGAGCTTCTCCACCGGGATGCCTCCGGCCGAGGAGTAGCGGACCAGGGGCACCATCGCGTCGCCGTGCCCGCCCATCACGAAGGCGGTGACGTCCTTGGGCGAGACGTTGAGCGCGTCGGCGAGGAACGTGCGGAACCGCGCGGAGTCGAGCACGCCCGCCTGCCCCAGCACTCGGTGGTGCGGGAAGCCCGAGGCCCGCTGGGCCACGTAGGTCATCACGTCGGCGGGGTTGGTCAGCACGATGATCACCGCGTTGGGCGACAGCTTGGCCGCTTTGGCGGTCACGTCGGCCACGATGTCCGCGTTGACCTTGAGCAGGTCGTCCCGGCTCATCCCCGGCTTGCGCGGCATGCCGGCGGTGATGACGATGAGGTCGGAGTCCGCCGTGTCGGCGTAGTCGTTGGTGCCCACCACGCGGTTGTCGAACCCCTCCACGGGACCTGACTCCCAGATGTCCAGGGCCTTGCCCTGCGGGACCCCTTCCACCACGTCGACCAGCACGATGTCGCCCAGTTCCTTGAGCGCCGCGATGTGGGCCGTGGTCGCCCCCGTCGCGCCCGCCCCGATGATGGTGATCTTCCGCCGCGAAAACATGCGGATCCCTCCTCACGTTGATTGCCGACCGGGCCGCGCCCCCGCCGGCCCTTCGACCTTACGCGGCCGCCGCCCGGGGAAGCCGCCCGACGATGCCCGCCTCGACCTGCGACGGCTCGAGGCCCCGCGCCCCGCTCAGGAGGCGCACCCCGCCGCCGGGCCGCAACGGTCCCCGCGAGCCCCGGCACCGGACGGTCGTCGTGCCGGCCGCCCGCCGCGAGGGTCCCGTCTCCGGCGACGCCGGGGACGACCGGCCGGTCGGGAACCTGTCCGCGTCCGCGCTGCGACGTGACGGGCCGCCCGGCGGCCGGTACCGCGTGCGGTCGGTTCACGCTCGAAGCTCCTTTCCCGTCCGCCCGGCCCGGAAGCTCCCCCGCGCCCCGAGCCCCCCGGACTTGGACACCGCATCCATCATGGCACAACGCCTCGTCGGCTGCATCGGTCCGCCCGTCCTAGCCGGACGGGGCCGGACGGCTATAGCTCACGGGGGGCGGCAGGGCCGCGGGCAGCACTAGGTCGGACGCCGGGGTGATGGAGATGCTGCGCCCCTCCTGCTGCGACTCGTCGACCAAGCCGCCGGGCAGGGTCAGGGCCTGACGCATGGTCGCCGCCGGCCCGATGGCCTGGATGGTGAACGGCGCGGCTTCCTGGCGGTTGTTGATGAGGATGTAGTTGCCGGCCGAGCGGATCTCCGTCTGGCCGGTGATGCGCTCCCCGTTGATGGCGATGGCCTCGGCCCCGGCCGCGCGGAGTTCGTTGACCATGAGCAGGAGGTCGATGTCCGTGATCTGGTACCCGGCGGGTGCCGACCCGTTGTCCCAGGTGACCACGATTCCCGGGCCCTCGACGGGGATCGTCCCGGCGAGCATCTCCGCCTGCACCAGCTCGTGGTTGAGGCGCTGGGCGGCGGCGGCCGCGGAGAGCTTCTGGTTGAGCTGCGCCTGGAGACGGGATACTTCCTTCTGGAGCTGGTCGCGGCGCTGATCGGACTGCTTCAGCAGGGTGAGGAGCTGCTGGGTCTGTGTCGGCGGCGGCACGATCTGCTGCAGACGGAACTGGAGCGCGCCCATGACCCCGATCAACAGGGCCGCCGCTCCCACCATCACGCGACCTGCGTTCAGCTGCACGGCGCCCCCCCGGCGCCTATTATAATCGACGGCCTGTCCGACCGGCCGGACGGCCGGCAGGAAGGCGGCGCCGGCGACGCGAAGTCGGCTTCGAGGTGAGAGCGTGGCCCTTACGATCCGCCTGGATCCCCCTCTCGGTCCCGACGCGCTCAAGGCGCTGTGGGATCGTGTCCCGCGCACCCGCGGGCGCGACCCGGAGGCCGTCATGCGCGCCGTCCAGGGTTCCGCCCTGGTCGCCACCGCCTGGGAGGACGACCGTCTCGTCGGCGCCGTGCGGGTGATCACCGACGGCGTGTACTACGCCGCCCTCTGCGACCTCGTGTGGGATCCCGCCGCCGCGGCCGAGGCGGTCGTCCGGCCGCTCCTCCAGGCGGCCGTGGCGCCGTTTCTGGGACGCAACTTCCGCGCCATTGTCCTGCTCGACGCCGACGCGGAGCCGGAGCTTTTGGCCGACCTCGGCTTCGAGCCGTCCACCGGGTCCTGGCGGCGGGTCCACACGGCGGAGGAACGCCCCGCCCGGGGCGTCTAGCCGCCCAGCACCGACTCCGCCAACAGCTCGGCGAAGTCCTTGACGGCTACCCGGTCCTGGGCTCCCACGGCCTGCACCCCGTCGCGGAGCATGGTCAGGCAGAACGGACACGCCGTCGCCACCGCGTCCGCCCCCGTCGCCACCGCCTCCTCCGAACGGTTGACGTTGATGCGCTGGCCGACCCGTTCCTCGAGCCACATCCGCCCGCCGCCGGCGCCGCAGCAGAACCCCTGCTCGCGGCTCCGGCGCATCTCCACCAGCTCCACCCCCGGGATGGCCGCCAGCGTCTCCCGCGGGCTGTCGAAGATCCGGTTGTAGCGCCCGAGGTAGCACGAGTCGTGGTAGGTGACCTTGAGCGGCAGCGGCCGTCCGGCCTTGGGCTTCAGCCGGCCCTCGCGCACCAGCCGGGCCAGGTAGTCGCTGTGGTGAACCACCTCGTACCGGCCCCCGAAGTCCGGGTATTCGTTGCGCAGGGTGTTGAAGCAGTGGGGGCACGTGGTGATGACGGTCCGGACCCCCACGCTGTTGAGGTTGGCCACGTTCTCCTGGGCGAGCATCTGGAACAGGTACTCGTTGCCCAGCCGCCGCGCCGCGTCCCCGGTGCAGCGCTCCAGTCCCCCGAGCACCCCCACGTCGACGCCGGCCTCCTTCAGCAAGGCCACCGTGGCCTTCGCCACCCGGCGGGCCCGGTCGTCGTAGCTGGCCATGCAGCCGAGCCAGTAGACCACCTCGGCCGTCCCGCCCTGCGACAGATCCTTGACCCCGAGCTCCCGCACGAAGCGCTCGCGCTCGTCCAGCGGCAGCCCCCACGGGTTCGAGACGCTCTCCAGGTTCTTGAAGAACAGCTGCGCCTCGTTCGGAATCTCCCCCTGGGTGAGCACCAGGTGCCGCCGCATGTTCACGATCTTGACCACGTGCTCGTCGAACACGGGGCAGGCCTCCACGCACGCCCCGCAGGTGGTGCAGGCCCACAGGTCCTCCTCCGCCACCACGCCGCCGGCGAGCGGGATCTCGAGCCGGGCGACCTCCTCCGGCGTGCGGGCCGCCTCCGGCTTGAGCAGGATGGGGCCGACCGCCTCCAGCTGGTGCCGCAGCGAGACGATGATCTCCTTGGGCGACAGGCTCTTGCCCGTCTGGTTGGCCGGACACTGGGCCGTGCACCGGCCGCACTGCACGCAGGCGTAGGCGTCCAGGAGGTCATGCCACGTGAGGTCGGTCACCTGCCCCGCGCCGAAGCTCTCCTGGGTCTCGTCCTCGAAGTTGAGCGCCGGCAGCCGGCCCGGCGGCTCGAGGTTGCGGAACCACGCGTTGAACGGCGCCGCCACCATGTGGAAGTGCTTCGAGTACGGCAGGTACACCAAAAACGTCATCAGGTCGAGCAGCTTGACCCACTGGGCCACCGTGAGCCCCGTCCCGAGGGCCTGCGGCCCCATGGGCGCCAGCGCCCGCGCCACCAGCAGCCCCAGGGGCGCGTAGAACGCGTGCGGGTTCTGGGCCAGGCTGAAACTCTCGATGGCGAAGTCCGACAGGACCACGACGGCGATGAAGAACAACACCAGCGCGGCGTCGAGGTTGCGTTCGAGCCGCTTGACGCGCACCACCCAGCGCCGGACCGCCGCCATCGCCACCGCGGCCAGGACCAGGACCACCAGCCCGTCCGACAACGTGGCGAGCACGCTCGCCACCGGCCCGACGAAGGCGAATGACCCGGGGAAGATGCCGTGGGCCAGGAAGTCGATCGTCACGACGGTCAGGACCACGAAGCCCCAGAAAATGAAGAAGTGCATCGCACCGGGCGCGCGGTCCTTGAACAGCTTCTTCTGCCCGAGCACGTTGACGACCCAGCCCCACCACCGCTCCGCCGGATGATCCCAGCGCACGGTCGGCTGGCCGAGCCGGACGAAGGCCACCTTCTCCGCCACCTTCAGCCCGAACCACAAAAACGCGAAGGCGACCGTCAGGATGAACAGCAGATGCCCAACGCCCATGATGTCCCCCCATCACGCGAGTGTACGAGCTCCCGGGAGCCAACCCAATCTTAAAACGCTGACACGTCAAGAAATCCCTGCCAGCGGCGCGGCGGCGGCCGCCGTCGGCCGCCCGGCTCCTCCCACAATACCCGAAAGACGCGGCCGGCCGAGCCCCCCGGGGGCTCCGGCGGTCCCGCCCGCGGCCCTTTCTTGCCGGATGGAACGCGCCTACCCCTCGGGAGGACCGTCGAGGCCGGCGGCGCCCTCGAACGCCGGTTTCGCGCGCCACGCCAGGCGGACCACCAACGCCGCGAACTCGTAGACGAGATAGATGGGCAGGGCCATCAGGAGCATCGACACCGCGTCCGGGGGGGCCAGGGCGGCCGCCAGCACGAACGCCAACAGCACCGCGTAACGGCGCTGCCGCTCGAACCACGAGGGGGACAGAATCCCCAGCCGGGCCAGGGCCCCGGCGACGAGCGGCAACTCGGCGATGATCCCGAACGGCAGCGTCAGGTTGAGCACGAAGGCGAGGATCTTGCCCAGCGTGAAGTACGCCCGCACGTCCGGGCCGGTGAAACTCAGCATGATCCTGAGCACCACGGGCACAATCCAGAAGAAGCCCGCCGCCATGCCCGCCAAGAAGAGCAACAGCCCCGGCACCACGAGGATGCTCACGGCGCGCCGCTCGTGCGGCAGGAGTCCGGGGAATACGAAGGCCGCGGCCTGGTAGAGGATGACCGGCGAGGCGAGCACCAACCCGATGACGAAGGCGATTTTGAGGACGGCGAAGAACGCCTCCGTCACCCCGGTGACGATGACGCCGTGCGGGAGGCCGATGCGGAGCAGCATCCAGGCCAGCACCGGGCGCGCGGTGACGTAGCCCACCCCGAAGCCGACCAGCACCGCAGCCAAGCTGATGAAGATGCGGATCCGGAGCTCCTGGAGGTGGTCTTCGAGCGGCATCTCGCGGTCCCGCATGCGGCGCCTCCTCCCCGGGTCCGGCGCCGGGTTGGTCCGCTCGACCGTTTGCAGCGCCCGGTCCCGTTGGGTACCATGCTGTCCGTGGCCGGCCGCCCGCCCGCCGCGGGGTGGCGGGAGCCGAGGCGGCGGCTCGTACCCTAATGGTACACCGGAGCGAACCGTCTCGCTCCCGATTCTGACGTGCGAGGAGGAACCGCGGTGCCCAGTCGTGTCCGCTCATCGTCGTCCGCCCCGTGGGCCAAAGCGCTCGCGGCCGTGGCCCTGGCCGCCGTCGCGGCCGGCTGCGGCCGGCAGGCGGCCCCGCCGCCGCCCCACCCGGCCGCCGGGCCCAAGCCGGCCGCCCGGCCGGCGGGTCCCCCCCTGCCGTGGGGCAGCCGCCACGCGTCGTCGATCCTCCCCGGCGACATCCTCATCGCCGACGCGGGCAACAACCGGATCCTGCTCGTCACGCCGGACAAGCGGATCGTCTGGCAGTTCCCCGACCCCGGCCAGCCGTCCCCGCTCTACGACAACGACGACGTGTTCTTCGGCCCCCACTTCGACGAGATCATCACCAACGAAGAGGACAACCACACCATCGCCATCCTGAACTTCAAGACGAAGCAGATCGTCTGGCGCTACGGCCATCCCCGTCAGCCGGGGAGCGCGCCGGGCTATCTCAACACGCCCGACGACGCCTTCCTCTTCGACCAGGGCGGCCGCCAGATCATCACGGTGGCGGACATCAAGAACCAGCGCATCCTGTTCATCGACCGCGCCACCAAGCGGATCATCAAGCAGTACGGCCAGACGGGCGTCCGGCGCGCCGACCCGCCGGTGACCTACGCCGCTCCCAACGGCGACTTCCCCGCCCCCGACGGCGGCATGCTGGTGACCCAGATCGGCGGCAACGACGCCATCCTGCTCAACCGCCAGGGGCAGGTCCAGTGGACGGTGCACTTCCCGTCGAACCTGTCCTACCCGTCGGACGCCAACTTTACCCCCGACGGCAACATCATCTGCGCGTTCTACACCAATCCCGGGGCGGTGGTGGAGATGAGCCCCTCAGGCCGGCTTCTGTGGGAATACCGCGTGACGTCCGGCCCCGGCAAGCTCAACATGCCGTCGCTCGCCGTCATGCTCCCCAACGGGCTGGTGCTGCTCAACGACGACTACAACGACCGCGTGGTCGTGATCGACCCCAAGACCAACCAGATCGTCTGGCAGTACGGCCACACGGGGGTGCCGGGAACGGCGCCCGGTTACCTCAACGACCCGGACGGCATGGACCTGTTGCCGGCGGGCGTGGTGCCGGGCGCCAAGAATCCCATCGGCCACCACCTCTGGAGCTACCCCGGCAACGGCTACTGAACGCCCGACGCGCGACGGCGGCGGGCCTCGCGCCCGCCGCCGCCGCCCGCGTCACCGGGGCCGGACGCGGTCGATGGCCTCCAGCGCCTCGAGGTTCTCGATGGCGCTGGTGTCGCCCGGGTCCCGCCCCAGGTACCGCGCCCGGACCGCCCGCCGCACGATCTTCGCGTTGCGGGTCCGCGGCAGATCCTCCACCACGTGCACCCGTTCCGGCCTCAGCGCCTTGCCCAACTGGGCCGCCACCACGTCCTTCAGGGTCTCTTCCAGCGCCGCCGTCGCCTCCGCCCCCGGCTTCAGCACCACGAACGCCACCACGCTCTCGCCCTTGACCGGATGCGGCACCCCGATGGCCGCCGCCTCGCGCACCGCCGGATGGCCCACCAGCGCCGACTCCACCTCCGCCGGCCCGAGCCGCTTGCCCGCCACCTTGATGGTGTCGTCGCTCCGCCCCAGGATGTACCAGAATCCGTCGCGGTCCCGGGCCGCCCAGTCGCCGTGCACCCACACCCCGTCAAACCGGCTCCAGTACGTCTCCAGGTACCGCTCCCGGTCCTGCCAGAATCCCCGCGTCATCCCCGGCCACGGCCCCAGGATGGCCAGCTCCCCGACCTCCTCCGGCCCCACCGGCGCCCCCGCGTCGTTCAGAATGTCCACCGCCATCCCCGGCACCGGCCCGTTGAAGGCGCAGGGCTTCTGGGGTTCCGTGGGCAGGCTGGTCAGGATGCCCCCGGCGATCTCCGTCCCCCCGGAATAGTTGATGATGGGGCACCGCTCCCGCCCCACCTCGCGGAAGTACCACCACCACGGTTCGGGATTCCACGGCTCGCCCGTGGACCCCAGAATCCGCAGGCTCGTCAGCCGGTGCCGCCGCACCCAGTCCACGTCCTGCGCCATGAGGCTCCGGATGGCCGTCGGCGAAATGCCGAACACCGTCACCCCGTGGCGGTCGACGAGGTCCCACAGGCGGTCGGGCGCGGGCCAGTCGGGACTCCCCTCGTACAGCATCACCGTCGCCCCGATCGCGCCGCCGCCCAACACCGCCCACGGCCCCATCATCCATCCCATGTCCGTGAACCAGAACAGCGTGTCCGACGGCTTGAGGTCGAAGCAGTGCGCCAGATCCTGGGCCGCCTTGAGCGGGAAGCCCACGTGCGTGTGCACGGCCCCCTTCGGCCGCCCCGTCGTCCCCGAGGTGTAGATGACGAGAAACGGCGTCTCGCTCGGCACGATGGCCGTCGGCCGCGCCGGGTCGCCCGCCGCCCGGACCTCCTCCCACCATCGGTCGCGCCCCGCCGTCCAGGGGATGGCCTGCCCCAGCCGGCGCACCACCACCACGTGCCGCACCGTCGGCGCCGCCGCGACGGCCTCGTCCGCCACCGCCTTCATCGGCACCGGCCGGCCGCGCCGCAGGAAGCCGTCCGCCGTGACGAGCACCGTCGCCCCCGCGTCCCTAAGCCGCGTGGCCACCGCCGGCGCCCCATAGCCCGAGAACATGGGCACGTAGACGGCCCCCAGCTTGGCCACCGCGTACGTCGCCACCACCGCCTCGACCGTCATGGGCAGAAACAGCCCCACGACGTCGCCCGGCCCCACCCCCAGGGCCGCCAGCCCCCCGGCCAGGCGGTTGGCCTCCTCGTACAGCTCCCGGTAGGTCAGCTTCTGGACCGCCCCGTCCTCGCCTTCCCAGATCACCGCCAGCTGGTTGCGCAGCGCCCCCGTGGCGTGGCGGTCCAGACACGAGAGCGCCAGGTTGGTCGTGCCCCCCACGAACCACCGGGGCCAAGCCGGCCCGGCCGACAGGTCGAGCGTGGTCTCGTAGGGCGTCTCGAACCGCCACCCCAGATCCTGGACCACCGCCTCCCAGAACCAGGCCGGGTCCTCGCGGGCGCGCCGCTCCAGGGCCTGGCGGTCCTTCAGCTCCCACGTGGCCAGAAAACGGGTGAGGTTGGCGTGCTGCACCAACTCCGCCGGCGGGACGAACGCCACCGGTTCGGGCTGGAAACTCAGGGCCTCGGCCATCGGCTTCACTCCTTTGCTTCGGGGGCTCGGTCACCCCAACCGGCCAGCAGCGCGGCGTAGTCCTCCGGCGTGTCCAGATCCGGCGGCGGCGGCGCGGCGACAGGGACCACCACCCGCCGTCCCGCCTCGAGCTCGCCCAGGACCGATCGGGCGCCGCGATCCCCGGTCAGCGTACGCACCCGTTCCAGGGCCGGTCCCCGGAGCAACACCGGATGGCCCGGCACCCCCCCGAAGGTCGGCTCCACCGCCGCCGCCTCCGGGCGCTCCCGGGCCGCGGCGAGCACCGCCCGCGTCGCGTCCGGCGACACCTGCGGCTCGTCGCCCAGGAAGACGAGCAGCGGCCGGGGGGCCAGGCGGGCGGCGGCGCACGCCAGCGAGGCCCCGACCCCCGCCGCGGGATGGGGATTGACGATGATGGGCCAGCGCTCCGCCCGGGCGAGGTCGGCCACCGGGCCCTCCGGCGGGACCACGACCCACGCCGGGGTACCGGTCAGCCGCCGGACCGCCTCCACCGTCCACCACAGCACCGGCCGGCCGTGCACGGGAAGCACCAGCTTGGGCCGGCCCATCCGGCGGGACAACCCCGCCGCCAGGACGACCGGCGCGATGTCCTCGTCCGTCCGACCGCTATCCGTGGAGCTTGGCACGCCGGTTGAGGCTCCCTCCGAACCGGCCGCGCCGCCGCGCCATCAGCTCGGCGACGATGCTCACGGCCACTTCGAACGGCGTCTCGGCGCCGATGTCGAGCCCCACGGGCCCGTTGACGCGCTCCGGATCGACGGCCGTCCCCAGGCCGGCGAGGATCTCGGCCGTCCGCTGCCAGGGGCCGAGGGCGCCCACGAACCGCGGCCGGAACCGGAAGGCGGCGGCGAGCGCCTGGGTGTCGCGCTCCTTGTGGTGGTTCATCACCACCCAGTACGCGTCGAACAAATCGGGATGGGCCTCGGGGTCCAGGTCCCGCGCCTCCGTCACCAGGTGCCGGCAGCCGGGGAAGCGCCGGTCGTCGTTGAACGCCGTCCGGGGGTCCACCACCGTGACCTGGAACCCGGCCTCCTGCGCCAGGCGCGCCACCGGTTCGGCGTCATGGCCTGCCCCCACCAGGACCAGCCGGTCGGCCGGCCGCCACGCCCGCACGTACACGCCGTCGGCCCACGCGGCCTCGGCGCCGTCCCACGCCGCCTGCATTCGCCGGGTCAGGACGGGGTCGTCCGGCCAGGGCTCGCCGGGCACCCAGCCGACCAGCTTGCCCTCCGGCAGCTCGGCCGCCAGCACCCCCCCGTGCACCAGCGCCCGCGCGATCCACTTCCCTTCGGCGCCGTCCGGGTCCGCGGCCCGTACCCAGACCTTGATCCGCCCCTTGCAGCCGATGCCCAGCGACCACATCTCGTCCTCGGCGAGATCGTAGTCCACGAGCAGCGGTCGACCGCCGGCGAACAGCGGCTCGGCGCGCATGAAGAGGTCGCCCTCGAGGCACCCGCCGCTGATGGTCCCCGTCATCTTGCCGTCCTGGGCCATCATCATGAGGGCCCCGGGCCGCCGATAGGCGGATCCCTCCACCGCCACGATCTCCGCCAGCACGGCCGCGGCGCCGCGTTCGCGCGCTTGCTGCACGTGACTCCAGACGGTCCGCGCCTCCATCAGGCTTGACGCCATCGCGATCCCCCCGCCCTAGCCGGCCAATGCCACCGCTTCCTTGCGCACCGCCTCGAAGAACTGCCCCAGGACCATGTTGGCCACTCCGCCCATGACCCGTTGGGCGACGCCGGCGATGGTACCGCCCACCTGGGCGGAGCCGTGGTAGCTCACCTGGCTGCCGCCGTCCCGCTCGGCGATGGCGATGTCCATCGTCAGCTTGACGAACGCGCCCGGGCCCTTGCCGTCCATGTCCAGCCGGTACCGGTGCGGCGGGTCGGCGTCGACAATCCGCATGGTGCCCGTGTACCGACCCCGGATGGCCGCGACGCCCAGTTCCAGGACCGCCGCGTAGGTGTCCGGCTCGACGGGCGTCAGTTCCTTGAGACCGGGCATCGTCCGCAGGAGGTAGGTGGGATCCGTGAGCACCCGGAAGACGATGGCCGGCGGAGCCTCGATGAACACCTCGTTCTGAAGTTCCATGATTCGCCTCCTGGCCGCACTACGGTCGGCGGTCGCGCGCCGCCCGCCCGCCGCGCCGGGCGGCGGAAGGGCGCCGGCATGGCCGGCATGCGGATTTTCCTCCCCCATGGTATCACGCCGAAACCGCCTCAGTCCCCGCGCCGGGACCGCGCCCGGTCCGGGGCCGGGCGCCCGAAGCGGGCGACGAACTTATCGCGCGGCAGGAAGATGAGAACCGGCCGGAGGCGGAAAAAGCGGCCGAGGACCCGCCAGCCCTCGGCGTGGAAGACGGCCATCAGCAGGACGAGGTAGATGCGCATGCCGAACATGCGCAGGCCCCCCACCGGCACCCGGAAGAAGCCCAGCCGCTCGATGGCCTGGGCCGCGTCGAGCACGGTGACGCCGCCGACCACGGCCACGTCCCGGTACGCCGGGTCCGCCTCGATCCACCGGGCGACGTCCGCCAGCCCCCGGGCCACGCGCGCGTAGGAACGTACGGCCCCCGTGCGGCGCACGCTGTCGGCGCCGAGGGTGGGATTCTGGAAATGGATCTCGGCCATGGGGTCCCCCGGGCGCACGACCACCCCCGGGGCGGGCTCCACCCGCGGACCGCGGTAGACCGCCCGGCCGAGTCGCATGACCGGGGGCCCCCCGTCCGTGGCCGGAACCGTGTCGATGGCTCCGAGTCGCGTGAAGACCCCCTCCCACCAGAACCACAACCGTCGGAGGAGGGAGCGCTCCTCCCCGAGTTCGCCCACCGGCACCAAGTCGAAGGCCAGCGCCTTGAGCCCCGCGACCAGCGGGTCGAGGGCCGCGACCGTCCGGCTCCGGTCCCCGCCCGCGTCGTGCAGCACCGCGATGCCCCCCGGTTGGGCGAAGCGCACGACGTGCCGGGCGATGGCCTCGGGGGTACGGTCCGGCCGCCAGTCGTCGGGAGCGACGGTCCATAACACCCGCCGGAGGCCCAGGAGGCGGGGCAGCACCCACGTCACCAGGTTGTGGTGGCCCCAGGGCGGCCGGACGTAGCGGATGCGCCGGCCCGTCAGCCGCTCCAGCGCCCGCCGCCCCCGCAGCAGGTCCGCGACCGCGGTCCAGGGCGCCATGGTCCACGCCGAGCGGTGGGTCATGCCGTGCAGCCCGATCTCGTGCCCCAGGGCGACCATCCGGCGCACCACCTCGGGATGCTCGAGGGCGCGTTCGGCGACCAGGAAAAAGGTGGCCCGCACCCCCAGCGCCTCGAGGCGGTCGAGGACCGCCGCCGTGTCCGGCCCCGGCCCGTCGTCGAAGGTCAGGGCGAAGCGGTAGGCGCGCGTGTCGCCCCACACCGCCCCAATCTGTCCGAAATGACCCAAAAGATCCGGCAGCACCCAGTACGCCAGCACGATGGCGAGGGCGATGCCGACCACCCACGGCGTCACGCTCCGCGCCTCCCTTGGGCCGCCTTTAGACGTCGCGCGGCCGCGGCGTGGGAAACAGCAGGTAGAACGCCCCCATCACGCCCAGCACGCCGGCGGCGAGGGCGAACGGCGCCACGACCGAGGCCTCGAACAGGTGCGTCCCAACCACCGGGCCGACCGTCATGCCCAGCCCCTCGACGGTCATGAAGACGCCCCACAGGAACCCCTCCTGGTCCGGGGGGATGAGCCGGGCGAGAAAGGCGTTCCAGGCCGGCAGGATGAGGGCGTACGCCAGCCCGAGCAGGCCCCCCACGACCACGAGCGGCCAGAAGCTCCGGATGGTCGCCAGTCCCACGAGCGACGCGCCCGCCAGCCAGAATCCGCCGACCAGCGGGAGCTTGAGCCCCATCCGGTCCGAGAGGCGCCCCATGGGCACCAGGAGGAGGACCGTGAGCGCTCCGGACCCGAGCAACAGGCCCGCGAACTCCCACTGGGAGAGGTGCAGCACCCGGTGCGTCAAGGGCTGCAGCAGGGGCATGAGCAGGCCCAGCACCATCGTCTGCACGAACATCCCCGGCAGCACCGCCCGCAGCGGCCACAGGGCCCGGAGCCCCTGACCCGGCGGCAGGTGGTGCGGGGCCGGCGGGATCTCCCGCAGCATCGGGTCGGTCAACGTCCAGGAAGCCAGAAACGCGGCCAAGTCGGCGGCGATGAGCACCCAGAACGCCAGCCGGTCGCTGCCGAGCGTTCCCACGACGAAGTTGATAACCACCGGGCCCAGGCCCGACCCGACCAGCCAGCCGGCGAACACCGCCCCCATCACCGTGCCCCGGTGGGCCGGATCCGTGAGCCGGTTCGTCCCCGTGACCACGGCGGGCCAGTGGGCCGCCGTCCCCACCCCCATCATGCCCATGAAGAGGATGAGCCAGCCCGCCTTGCGGGCGTGCAGCGCGAGGACGAGCGAGGCGACCTCCAGCGCCACGCCGATGACGAGCGTCGCCTGGGGACCGGCCCGGTCGACGAACCACCCCGCGGGGCTGCGGAAGGCCGTGTCCATGAGGTAGTGCACGGAGACGGCGAGACCCACCAGCGTCAGCGACGCGCCGAGCGGGCCCGTCACGTAGGCCGGCAGCAACGAGACGATGAGGGCGCTGCGGGAGAACTCCGTCGCCCCCAGGACGCCGATGAGACCCCATTGGCTGGAACGCACGCGGTAGGGGAACCATCGGCTAAGCCGGAGCATTCACCCACTGCCTTTCCAGCGCCTCGCGGAGCCGCCGGGCGATGCGCTCCGCCGCATCCGGACGGGCCAGCGCCCGGGCGGCCTGCGCCATGCGCGCGAGCTCGTCGGGGCGGTTGATGAGCGTCGTCACGACGGCGACCAGGTCCGCCTCGCGCCGCACGATGCGCCCGGCTCCGTGACGCGCCAGGAAGCGGGCGTTCTCATCCTCCTGACCGGGGATCTGGCGGAAGATGACCATCGGCAGTCCCCGGCAGAGGGCCTCGGTGACCGTCAGCCCCCCGGCTTTGGTGATGAGGATCGTCGCGGCCGCCATGAGCTCGTGCACGTCGCTCCGGAACCCCAGGGCCAAGGTGGGATGGCGGCTCTGGCGGGCGAACGCCTCGGCCGCCTGCTGCCGGGCGGGATCCCGCCCGCCCACGATGATGAGGTTGTGCGGCGGCGCGATGCGGTCGAGTGCCTTTAGGACGCGCTCGTAGCGCCCCGGGGGGAGATACGACCCGCCCATGTAGAGCACGGTCGGCCGGTCCGGGGAGAGGCCCAGCCGGCGCAGGATGGCCACGCGGTCGGCCGGTTGGCTGAACCGGTCGTCCACGGGGATGCCGGTCACCTCCACCTTGCGGGGGTCGACGCCGCGGCGCTTGAGTTCCTCGACCATATCGTCGCCGCCCACGAAGTACCGGTCGACGCCCTCGTGGATCCACTGGGAGTGGACGCCGTAGTCGGTCATCACCACGTAGTTGACCACGTCGAGCAGGCGCCGCCGCTTGAGCGTCGACACCACGCCGGCCGCCGTGGGGTACGTCGACAGGATGACCTTGGGGGGGCGGGGCCGGATGGCCTCGTAGAACCGCTCCATGCCGATCCGGTTGAGGAGCGCCTGCGTCGTGGACGACGGGTCGATGCGCTGCGTGGACACGTAGAACCAGCGCCAGAGCCAGGGCACCCGGCGGACCGAGGTCAGGTACGCCCACTGGATGGTGTGATCCAACCGGGGATTGACGAAACCGTAATAGTCCAAAAGGCCGACGGAAAGGTCGTCGTGCTGCGACAGCAGGTGGTAGGCGATGGCCTTCGCCGCCCGCATGTGCCCGTCGCCGAACCGGGCGGCCAGGATGAGGATGTCCGGACGCATCGCCAGCGTCTCGGCGTGATGTTCCGGAAACCAGTCGACGAGGGCGGCCAGGTCCCCGGGCGCCGGTCGTCCGTCGTCGCCCACGCTCACAACGACACCCCCTTCGCCACGATAGCATACCGCCTTCTCGGCGCACGCCAACCGCCCGCCGCCTCCCTCCGTGGAAGGCCGGCGGGTGGACGCGTCGGGGCCCGCTCCGCTACCGTCGGCGCGGAGCCGTCGCCAGCGTCGCCAAGAACGCCAGGATGAGGGCGCCGACGACGGCGGTGACGAGACTCAGATACCGATGGGTATGCAGGATCCATCCCCCGAGAAACCCGCCGACGAGTCCCAGCACCGTCGGGAGCGCCACCGTGCGGCGCGACGATCCGACGAGGTATCCCACCACCAACCCGATGACGATGAACGCGACGATGTGCAGCACGCGCCGCCCGCCCCCATCCTTGTCGTGCGTCCGGGTCGGCACAAGCTCTCCCGGCGCCGTCGACCCCCTCGGGTCCGTGGTCATTCTACCAGCCCCACCCCGCCGGAGGAAATGCCCTCCGGCGAACGACCCCCGCCGGGCCGGCTGAGGTGTATTGTGAAGGCAGAGTCGACGACAAGCGAGGTCGAGGGCGTGCGGATCGCGTATCAGGGGGAGCCGGGGGCGTTCAGCGAGCAGGCGTGCCGCTACTTCGTCCCGGAGGCGGAGCCGGTGGGCCTGCCCACCTTCGCCGCCGTCTTCGAGGCGGTGGGCGACCACCAGGTGGAGTGGGGCACGGTACCCGTGGAGAACTCGTACGCCGGGTCGGTCCCCACCGTGTACGACCTTATCCAGCAGCATACGCTGATGATCTTCGCGGACCTGTTGCTGCCGGTGGAGCAGGTGCTCATGGCGCTGCCGGGCACGCGGCTGGAGGACATCCGCCGAGTGATCTCCCATCCCCAGGCCCTGGCGCAATGCGACCAGTACCTGGCCCGGACGACGTGGGAGCTCGTCCCGGCGTTGGACACGGCCGGCAGCGCCCGCCAGCTCGTGCAGGAGGGCCGTCGCGACGTCGCCGTCATCGCGAGCCGGCAGGCCGCCAAGAACTACGGGCTCGAGATCCTGGCCGACCGCATCATGAGCCAGTCCGACAACCGTACCCGTTTCTGGCTCATCGGCCCCATGGGGCGGCCGCGCCTGCCGGGCCGAGCCCAGACGACGACCATCGCGCTGGCCCTCAACAACCAGCCGGGGGCCCTGTACCACGCGCTCGAGCCGTTCGCCCAGGCCCACATCAACCTGTACAAGATCGAAAGCCGGCCCGACGTCCGGCCCTTTTCGTCCCGGTTCATCCTCGAATTCGAGGGCGACCTGGCCGATCCGGCGACCGCCGAGGCCGTGGAACGCTGCGGCCAGGCATGCCGATGGCTCAGGGTGCTGGGCAGCTACCCTCGCATTCCCGTTCCCGCGCCGAACGGCCGGTCCGACGACCGCGGGGCCGGCTGAGCCGGCGGGCCTCGGACGACCCCGCGGGAAGACGACCAATTGAGAAACGGAGGGATTTCTCTGATGGACGTGGTCGTGGCTCCGGAAACCCTTTTGCGCCGCCTCGACGACCCCCGCCTCCGGATCGTGGACTGCCGCTTTGACTTGACGGACCCGGAGGCCGGGTGGCGCGGCTATCTCGCCGGGCACCTGCCGGGAGCCGTCTACGCCCATCTCGAGCGGGACCTCTCGGCCCCGCGCGGGCCGGTGGGCGGGCGCCACCCGCTGCCCCCCATCCCCGATCTGGTCCGCTGCCTCGAGGGCCTCGGCATCGGCAACGACACCTGGGTGGTCGCCTACGACGACAGTCTGGGCGACAAGGCCGCCCGGCTGTGGTGGATCCTGCGTTACCTGGGCCACGACGCCGTCCAGCTGCTGGACGGGGGTCTACCGGCCTGGAAGGCCGTCGGGGGACCCCTCAGCACGGACACGCCGCGCGTCGACCCCGCCCGCTTCGTCCCGCACCCGCGCCCGGACCGGATCGTGACCTCCCCCGACGAAGTGCTCCGAGCGGCGCGGGAAGGCCGCCTGGTGGACAGTCGGACCGCGGCCCGGTACCGGGGCGACGAGGAGCCTCTCGACCCGGTGGCCGGGCACATCCCGGGCGCCAAGAACCGCGAGTGGCAGCGCGTCTTCGGGCCGGACGGCCGGCTCCTCCCGCCGGAGCATCTGGCGCGGCGGTTCGCCGACCTCGGCCCCGAACCGGTGGTGTACTGCGGCTCCGGCGTGACCGCGTGCGTCAACGCGCTCGCCATGGAGCGGGCCGGCCTGACGCCGCGGGTGTACGTGGGCAGCTGGAGCGACTGGATCGCCCACCCCGACCGTCCCGTCGCCGTCGGGGCCGAGTGGCCGGACCCCGACGCGGACTAACCCTGCGCCGCGCGCTGCCGGTCGCGCCGGCGCGCCAGGTTGCGGTAGTGGATGCGGTCGTGCCACACGTGCCGGCGGAGCGCCTTGTACCCGGTCCAGGCCTCCGTCGGCCCCTCCCCGCCCGTCGGCTCGGTGTACACCCGGACGGGGGCCGGATCGGCCTCGTCCGCCCACCGGGCGATGACCGGCAGGCAGGCGTCGCGGATGGCGCGCAGCAGATAGTCCCGCTCGGACAGATCGGTGGGGTCCAGCATCCGGATGGTGTACAGCACGTCCATCAGGAGGATGTGGTCGAGCGTCTGGCTCAGGGTCCGCGCTTCTCCCTCGACGTCGCCCCGCGGCAGGTCCGGCCCCAGCGAGGGCAACAGTTCGAGCAGATCCGCCCGCGCGAAGTGCGCCGCCCGGAGCGCCAGGGCCGGCGTGCCGGGGAACGGGTGCAGGTCGAAGGTGAAGAGGCCCGTGCTCTCGGCTTGGCCGAGGTCGGACGTCACCTGCACCGTCTCCACGTCGGCGATTTCGACGTGCCCGGGCGGCTCGAGTTCCTCGCCGTGGGCCTGCAGCCACACGCAATACTCGTAGACGGCCAAGGGGATCTTGTCGAGGGCCTCCTGGGCCGTCCGTCCGCGGGTGTAACATCCGGGCAGCTCGCCCACCCACGCCATGGCCTGGCCCTTGGGATCCACTTCCACGCCGACATGTACCTGCATCGGTGACCTCCCTGTGCTTTTTTTCGCCCAGACCACCCGATCTCCTGCCGTCCCCCCGGGTCCGTCGCCGACCCCCGGCGCCACCGACCGTCCCTGCGCGGCCGGGCCGACCGGCCCTGGTCTTCCGGTCCCGAATCCGCTAGGGTAGACGCCAGAACGAGGGGGCATGCACGGTGACGGACGTCGTGGTCGTGGGCGGCGGAGTCGTCGGCTTGGCGTCGGCGTGGGCCTTGGCCCGCCAGGGTCTCCGCGTGACGGTGGTGGAGCCGGGGCCGCTGGGCGGTCAGTCCTCCCAGGCGGCGGCCGGCATCCTGGGTCCGCTGGCCGAGTCGTCGGCCGACGGCCCGTTGACTCGCCTGCTGTGGGCCAGTCTGGAGCGGTTTCCGACCTGGGTCGCGGCCTTGGCGGAGGACAGCGCGGCGGATCCCGAGTTCGAGACCCGGGGGGTGCTGCGTCTGGTCGCGCCGGCGCAGGCGGCCGCGGAGCGGGCCTCGATGGCCTGGCGCACCCGCTACGACCCCGCGGTGACCTGGGTCGAGCCGGGCGGGGCGCCGCCCGTCCCCGAGGGCTGGGCGGCCGCCATCTGGTCGCCGCACGAGGGCCAGATCCACGGCCCGCGGTATCTCGACGCGCTGCTGCAGGCGGCGGTCCGGCGGGGCGTGAACCTCGAGGTGGGAACGCTGGTCACGGCCTTGGAACGGGAAGGCGACCGGGTAGTGGGCGTCCGGACCGACCACGGCCGGATCCCGGCGGCGGCCGTGGTCCTCGCCGCGGGGGCATGGTCGGCCCCCCTGGCCGCCACCGTGGAGCGCCGGCTCGACGTGGCGCCGGTGCGCGGCCAGGTGCTCGGCGTCCGCGCCCCCGTCCGGCCGTTCGACTACGTCCTCTTCGCCCCGGGGGCCTACGTCGCCCCCAAGGCCGACGGGCTCCTGGTGCTGGGCGCCACCGAGGACCACAGCGGGTACGACAGCCGGGTCACCCTCGACGGCCTCTACACCGTGGCCCGGCGGATCGCGGCCATCGCCCCGGACCTCTTGCGCCTGCCGTTCGACCGGGCATGGTCGGGCCTCCGTCCGGGGACCGCCGACGGCTTGCCGTACCTGGGCCGGTGGCCGGACCTCGAGGGCCTGGTGGTGGCGACGGGGCACTACCGCAACGGCATCCTGCTGTCGCCGCTCACCGCCGACGTCGTCACCGCCCTGGTGACGGGTTCGACGCCGCCGCCGAGTTACGACCCGGCGGCGTTCGGGCCGGCGCGCTCGGCCCGCACACCCGGCAGTCCGGACGAGGCGGCACGGTGACGACCCGCGTGTCCCCCGTGTACGCGTCATAAAGCCACAGCCGGCCGGCGAGCGGCGTCCCGAGGCCCATGAGCAGCTTGAGGGCCTCCTGGGCCTCGAGTGCGCCCACCATCCCGACCAGCGGTCCGAGCACGCCCTGGGTGGCGCAGTCCCCCACCGCCCCCTCCAGGTCGCCGAAGAGGCAGGCGAGGCACGGCCGGCCGCCGCCCGGCACCACCATCACCTGCCCCTCGTACCCGAGGGCCCCGGCGAAGACCAGCGGCACCCCGCGCATCACCGCATAGCGGTTCAGGACCTCCCGCGGCGCACCCTGGTCGAGGCCGTCCAGCACCACGTCGCAACCCGCCAGGAGGGCGTCGACGTTGTCGGCCTCCACGGCCTCGGCGCGCGCCTCGATGCGGACGGCCGGATTCATGGCGCGGAGCCGGGCCGCGGCCGCGGCGACCTTCGGCGCCCCCACGTCGTCGGGCGTGTACAGGATCTGACGGCCCAGGTCGGTCGCCGCCACCCGGTCGGGATCAACGAGGACGAGTGTGCCGACGCCAGCGGCTGCGAGGTACGGGGCCGACCCCGACCCGAGGCCGCCCAGGCCGACCAGCGCCACCCGGGCTTGCGCGAGAGCCTCCATGGCCTTGGGGCGGACATGCGGCAAGGCCAGGAGCCGCCGGACCCGGTCGGGGTCCCGGATGACGGGGAAGGCGCTCACGCCGACCCGACGAGGCCCACGGTGGGCGAGGACGGCCGGGCCCGCGGCGCCCGCTCCATCGGCCCCGCCAGGTAGGCCGCCCGGCCGGCCTCCACCCCGGCCCGCATGGCCCGCGCCATGCCCACCGGGTCCTTGGCCCGCGCGATGGCCGTGTTGATGAGCACCGCATCGGCCCCGGCCTCCATGGCCGCCGCGGCGTCCGACGGCACGCCGATGCCCGCGTCGACGACCACCGGAACGCGCACCCGGGCCTTGATGCGGATGACCGCTTCCACGTCCAGCACGCCCTGCCCCGACCCGATGGGCGACCCGAGCGGCATGACCGCCGCCGCCCCGGCTTCTTCCAACCGCACCGCCAACACCGGGTCCGGGCTGGTGTAGACCATGACCACGAAGCCTTCGGCGACCAGCCGCTCGGTGGCCTTCAGGGTCTCCACGGGATCCGGCCAGAGGAGCTCGCCGTCCCCCACGACTTCGACTTTGACGAAGTCGCCCATCCCGGCGGCGCGGGCCAGCCGGGCGATGGTCACCGCCTCGTCGGCGGTCGTGGCCCCGGCCGTGTTGGGCAACAGCGTCATGCCCGCCGGGATGTAGTCGAGCAGCGACGGCTCGTCCGGCCGGTCCAGGTTGACCCGGCGGACGGCCACGGTGACCATCTCGCTGCCGGACGCGACGAGCGCCTCCCGCATGATGTCCCAGGTGCTGTACTTGCCCGTCCCGACGATGAGCCGCGAACGAAACGTCCGCCCTCCGACGGACCACGTGTCCTCTTGCATGCCGTGCCTCCTCCCGCCGGCCCCGCCGGGTCGGCTCTAACCTCCGCCGACGAACCGCACGATTTCGAGCTCGTCGCCCTCCGCCACCGGCGTCCGGCCGAACGCCTCGCGGGCCACCACCTCGCCGTTGCGCAACACCCCGATGGCCTGGTGGCTCACCTGGAGCTGGTCGAGGAGCGCCCCCAGCGTCTCGACCGCCGCCACCTCACGCCATTGGCCGTTGATCTTGAGCCGCATGGCCGGCCTCTCCTTCCCCGCCGAACGCCGTCCGGAGCGCCCGGGCCGCCGCGAGCGGGTCCGGCGCCTCCCACAGCGCATCCACCACTGCAATCCCGTCCAGTCCCGCCGCCCGCACCGCCCCCGCGTTGGCCGCAGTGATCCCCCCGATGCCCACCACCGGCACCCGGGCCGCCGCCTTCACCGGCCGGGCGGCCTCCAGGCCCCGGGCCGGTTCGCCGGGGTGGGAACGGGTGGGAAAGAGATGGCCGAACACCAGCCAGTCGACGTCGACCAGCCCGTCGACCCCGGCCACGCCGTGGACCGCCTGCGCGATGAGGCCCCGCGGCCACAGCCGGCGCGCCACCGGGGCGGGCAGCCCCGCCTCCGGCAGGTGCACGCCGGCCGCGCCAGCCCCCTGCGCCACGTCCAGCCGGTCGGCGACGAGCACCGGCCGGGGGGCGGCCGCCGCCACCAGCGCCCGCGCCATCTCCCACTGCTCCCGGGCCGGCCGGTCCTTCACCCGGAGCACCACCACGTCGACGGCCGGTGCAGCGGCCCGGGCCCGTTCCAACCAGTCGGCCTTGAGCCGCGACCCGTCGACGACCGCCACCAGCATATCACGGGCCCCCGCGGGGGGCGGGCCACAAGGCGTAGACCGCCGCACTGACCAGGAAGCCCAGGAGGAAGCCGAGGTCCGACCCGTTGAACACGCCCACCGCCAACGGCCCGGAGAACAGGCTGGTGGACGTGAAGGCCAGCGAGACCACCAGCCCGACGGCCCACGCCGTCAGAGCGGGCCACCGCCACGTCCCGTAGCGGCTCGCGGCCCCGCGGTACAGTTCCTCCACCACGATCCCGCGCCCCCCGCGGGTCCGAACCAGCGCGACCAGGAAGACCGCCGCCCAAGGGGCCAGCGCGCCCGCCAGGAGCGTGAGGAACGCCTCGAAGGTCGCGATGAAGTTTTGCGCGGCGAGGAGGATGTAGAGGCTGGCCCCCACCGACAGCACCGCGTCGACCAACACGGTCTTGTAGCGCGGGATGCGCACGTCCGCCGCCAGAAGGCTCATGCCCGACGAGTACACGTCCATGATGTCGCCGGTCACCATGCTTCCGACGGCGGTCAGCAGGTACGGGACCGCCACCCACGCGGGCAGGAGCGACTGGAGCAGGCCGATCGGATTGGCGGCGGTCGCCAGTTTCGGCAGGCTCCCGTAGAGCAGCACGCCCAACGCCATCAAGCCGAAGGCGGGGATGACCGAACCCCACGTGGTCGCCGCGACCACCCGACCCGCCTCGACCTCGCGGGGCAGGTAGCGGGTGTAGTCCGCCGCCGTATTGACCCACGAGAGCCCCGTGCCCGCGACGACGATGGACAGGGCCGGCAGGAACCCCTTGAGCCAGGATCCGGCCGGCAGGTGCACGAGCCGCGCCCAGTCGATGTGCGGCACCAGGAGGGCCGCCACGAACACGGTGAGCACGCCGAACAGGTAGGCGAACCCGGTCTGGACCCGCACCAGGGTGGCGTGGCCCAGGAGCGCCACGGAGAAGGCCACCCCCATCACGACGACCAGGGACAGCACGGTGGTGACGGGCGACGCCGGCCAACCGAACGCCGCCGTGAAGGCGGCCTGGAGGGCGTAGGTGGCCACCACCAGCACGACCGTCTCCCACCCCACCAGGTTGACCCACGACACCAGGCTCGGCAGCACGTTGCCGCGCGTGCCGAACGCCATCCGGGACAGGACCATCGTCGGCGCGCCGGTCCGCGCTCCGGGCACGGCGAAGTACCCGATGAGCACGAAGGAGAACACCCCGACCAGGGCAAGGAGGCCCTGGACGAGCGACAGACCGTAGCTCATCACCACGGCCCCCAGGACCAGGCCCAGGATCGCCAGGTTGGCCGCGAACCACACCCAGAACACGTCCCGCACCGTCGCGTGGCGCTCGGCCGCGGTGACCGCGTTGGCCCCGTTCCGTTCAATCCGCCACGCCCGATCCGTCTGCGGCTCGACCACGGCATCTCCCGCCTTTCCCGGCCGGGCGGCTCGGCCCGGCGAAAAAAATCGGCCATCCCGAAGGGATGGCCAGAACCTTTCCGCTTCCCTTCGCTGGCATTATCCAGATCAGGTTCCAAGGGTTGGCCGAAGCCTCGCGGCCTCGCGCCTCTCAGCCCCTCCGGGCTCCCCTAGCGTGCTTTCAGTGTAACAACCGGCTCTGTCGTTGTAAACGCGGCGCCGATCCCGCGTGCCGGCCGCGGCGCCCGAGGCGGTTCCCCTCAGGCCGGCGAGAGGGCGTCGAGCCCGTCGAGGGCCTCCCGCAGCGCCGTCCGGAACTCGGGTCGGGCCCGCGACAGCCGGAGGGCGAGTTTCATCACCAGCATCTCGGCCATGTCGCTCGCGCCGCGCTCCCCCGGGATGAGGAGGTCGCTCGCCGTCTCCGCCAACAGGTCGAGCAGCGCCGCACGATTCCGCTCGGACGTAAGCACCGACCGGATCTTCGCCTCGATGTACGGCTCGAGGCGCTCCACCAGCCGATCCCCGACCCATCGCTCCACCCAGCGCGTTGCCAAGCCGCCACGCCCCTCTCTGCTGCTGCCTCGCCGGGAGATTCGACGGAGGCGGTCCGTCTCCTCCGCGACCGGCCCGGGACGGCCCGGGGGTCCCGGGCCGTCTCCCGGGAGCCGCCGCCCTACGACTCCGGCCGGTAGTCGGGATGGGCCTGGATGCGCCGCTCGAGTTCCGCGATCTGGTCGTCCAGGTCGGCGCGTAGGGTCTCGAGGTGCCGTTTGGCCCGCCGGAGCGCCAGAAGACTCGCGCCCTCCGGTGGTGCCACGGCCGCCCCGGGCCATCCATGCCGCCGCCAGCCGCGGCCCCGCGGCGGACCCAGACCCGGTCCGGGGCCCAGCGGGCCGTGGTGGGGTCCCATCGCGTCCTCGTGTCTCATCATGCGGTATTCCTCCCCTCGAGGCGGCGTGGCGTCGGCGTCCCGTGCCGGCGCGTCCGGCTCGAAGATCCGCCGCTCGAGCGCCTGAAGCTCCTCCCACGAGAGCACGGCACCCGCCCGCACGAACCCCCCGTCCACCAGGAACCGGGCCGACAGGCCGAGGTACTGGCCCGCCATCTCCACCGTAACGGGGACGGTCGGGTCCCATCGCGGCTCCTCGGGGACGAAGCGGCCGGTCTGCTCGGCCAGACGCACCAGGTCCGGATACCGGATCCGGCGGTGGGCCACCTGTCCCCGACCGACGCGCCAGGTCGGCAACCATCCCCGCGCCGCGTACCACCGGACGGTGGCCGGCGACACGCCGAGCAGAGCGGCCGCTTCCCCCACCCGGAGGTAGTGACCGGCCATGACGCTCACCTCACCTCTACTTTACTATAGGAATATCCTAGAGTCGACGACAAAGGAACGCCGCTCCCCGGGACGCATCCCGTCGGAGCGGCGCCGCGCCCTACTCGGCCAGTCCGAGCCGCTTGGTCTCAGGCAGGAACAAGAGCGAGACGAGGCACACGAGGTACACCAGGGGCGCGAAGATGGAGATCCCGCCCGCCAGCCCGTAGGTCGTGGCCAGCGCTCCGACGATGAGGGGCGCCAGCGCCGAGACGCCCCGGCCCACGTTGTAGGTGAAGCCCTGCCCGGCGCCCCGCACTTCGGTGGGAAACAACTCCGCCAGGAACGATCCGAACCCGCTGAAGATCCCCGAGGCGAAGAAGCCCAGCGGGAAGCTCAGCCCCAGCATCGCCCCGTTGGAGATGTTGAAGTGCGTGTAGGCGAGGATGACCACCGCGCTCAGCACGGCGTAGATCACGAACGTGGCCTTGCGCCCGAGCCAGTCCGCGATGTAGCCGGAGACGACGTAGCCCACGAACGACCCCAGGATGACCAGCAGCAGGTAGCTCCCGGATCCCACCACCGACAGGTGCCGGTCCGCCTTGAGATACGTGGGCAGCCAGGTGAAGATGGCGTAGTAGCCGCTGTCGGCCCCCGCCGCCAAAAGGGCCGCGAACACGGTACGGCGCAACAGCCCGGGCCGGAAGATCTTCCAGAAGCTCAGCCCCTGGCGGGCCGTGTCGGCCTTCTTGACCCAGACCGCCGGCTCCGGCACCCGCCGGAGGATGTAGAAGGCCA
The DNA here is from genome assembly GCA_023565505.1 of Actinomycetes bacterium. GTDB lineage: Bacteria > Bacillota > Sulfobacillia > Sulfobacillales > JAIMBI01 > JAIMBI01. Next base: position 71,076 of record JAIMBI010000004.1, read on the forward strand.
GGAACGCCGGCAGGATCCCGATCCAGAACAGGATGCGCCAGCCCATCGCCCCGGCGATCGGGAGCACGATGAGGGCGACGATCTCGGCGATCCCCCATCCGATGGCCCAGGCGCTCTGCATGTAGCCCAGCACGCGGCCGCGCTCGCTGTTGCGCACCGTCTCTGCCACCAGGACCGCCCCCACGGCCCACTCGCCCCCGAACCCGAGTCCTTCGAGCGCGCGGAACACGAGCAGCGTGGAATAGGACGTCGCCAAGCCGGAAAGGGCGGTGAACACGGAATAGACGACGACGGCCGCCGCCAGGGTGCGCACCCGCCCGATCCGGTCCGACACGGTGCCGGCGATGATCCCGCCGAGGGCCGAGACCAGGAGCGTCGTGCTGCCGAGCACGCCGCCCTGGACGGTCGTCAGCTTGAAGGTCACCAGCAGGGCCGGCAGGACCAGGGTGTAGATCATGTAGTCCATGCCGTCGAGGGCCCAGCCCAGGAACGTCGCCCAAAACGCCGGGCGCTCCGCCGCCGTCAGCGACAGGGTCCCGTAGGGGCGGGACTCCTGAATGGTTGCCACGATCTCCCTCCTCATGACGAAGACCGCGTCCGGGCCGGTCCTCCGGAACCACCGCGCGGCCTTCGAACCAACTATAGAGTTCTGTCAACAATGTCGAAAGGCCCCGTTCGCTGGGTGTTCCGGCAAGCGTAGCCGCCGGAGGGTCGACGGACGCCGGGCGCGCCGCGTTCCGACGGCGGGCGGCGCCATCACGGGAGGGGGTTCCTGTGCTCTCTAATATGACGTCGTCGGTCAGAGCAATCGGTCACCTGTGAAAGGTTATCATGAATACCTTACATCGACAAGCTGATATCTGACATCTGTAGGGCCCCGTCGTGGGAACGGCTAATCGCCTTCGCCCGGCGTCCAGCTCAGGAGCGCGGAGCGCCGGGGCCGCGTCCAGGAGCCGTCGGCGACGCGTTCGGCCACGAACGCCTTGACCCGACGCACCCGTTCCGGATCCCCGTCGAGTCCCATGTGGGCGAGAAACCGTTCCACAGACCCCTCGTCGGTCAAGGGCGGGACATGGTCGTCCTCCATGAATTGGACTCGGGGCCGGATGCCGGCCGCCTCCAGGCGCGGGTAGAGGTCGGCGAACAACGGGGCCGACCTCGGGGCCTCGTCGCCCAAGAGCCGCCGAAGCTCCGCCATGGGCAGGGGATCGACATGGAGGGCAAGCACCACCCGCCGGCGGGCGACCTGTTCCATCGCCCGCACGAACGCCACCGGATCCTCCGCGAATTGAAGCACGAAGGCCCCCAGCGCCACGTCCACCGGCGGCACGTCGACCGCGGGCCACGCCCCCTCGACGACCCGCACCCGTTCTTCCACGGCGGCTTCCGCGACGTGGCGGCGCAGCCGCTCGCACATCACCGGCGCGGGCTCGACGGCAATCACGTCCCGTCCCGCTCGGGCCAGCGGGACCGCAAAGCGGCCGACGCCGGCCCCGACGTCGAGGACACGGCCGCCGGGGTCCGCGTACGCGACCACCTCGTGGAAGATCGGCGAGGCACCGGGATCGTGGGTTTGCATTGCCCGGGTCAGCCCCTCCGCCATCCACCGAAACCGTCCGGCCTGCCCGGACTCGTGCGACCGGCCCGCCGGCTGGTTCGCCTCCACCATGAGCCGCCTCCCTCCCTGCTTCTGCCGTACGGGACGCTCTTCGCCGGCCACGGCGCATCTCCTCCGTGGGGCCCGGCCCCCACCCTAGGAGGTGCCCCCCGTTGGCCAGGCCGCGCCGCCCACGACGGGCGCGTTGAGGGGCCGCCCGCCCATCGATCCGTAGAAGGGAGCGCTGCCGAAACTGAACACCCCGCCGTCCGCCGCGAACAACCAGTACCCCTTCCCGTCGGGCGCCGCCGCCATCCCCACCACCGGCGCGTTGAGGGGATGGCCCGCCATGGATCCCAGAAACGGCGCCGCCCCGAAGCTGAACACGCCGCCGTCCGCGGCGCAGAGCCAATACCCGTCGCCCTGCGGCCGCACGGCGATCCCCACCACGGGCCGGTTGAGGGGGTGGCCGGCCATCGACCCGAAGAACCGCGCCGTGCCGAACGTAAACACCCCACCGTCCGCCGCCGCGAGAACGTAGCCGGCCGTCGGCGGCGAGAGCGGCGAGGGCGGCGGCAGCACGGCCGGATCGAACCAGGACGCGTCGACGGGTCCGACGATGCCGGGGCAGGTCGCCGCGTCGGTGTACTGCCAGCCCACGTACGGGATCCGGGGTTCCGCTCCCCAGTCCGCGACCCAACGCCGCCAGCGCGCGTCAAGACCGACGAGCGCGGTGAGGAAGAAGTTCTCCGACGCGTAGACCAAGGGCGTCTGAGCGGGCGGGACCGCCCCCGCCACCCGGGCGCACCAGGTTTCCACCGCCGCCAGCGGTTGGCCCGCCGACGTCTCGATGTCACACGCCGGCGGCAGGTCCCCGATGCCGCCGTTCCGCTCGGCGACCGCCAGGAAGAAATCGGCTTGCGCAACGGCCTCCGCCGACGCGTCGAGGTATTGGTAGAAGCCGTAGGGAAGCCCGGCCGCCCGGGCCCCGGCCACGTTGACCGCCGCGTCCGGGTCAGCCATCAACCCGGCCGCAGCCCGGATGTACACCCCCTGCGCGAAACCGGACTGCGCCACCTTCGGCCAGTCGATGCGGGCGCCTTGATAACTTCCCTGCCACGCCGACACGTCGATGATGCGCAGCACCTTTCCGCCCCCCGTTCTCCGCGGCGTCTCCTCAGGTCCCCGATTCGGTATACCGGTGCCGGCGCACCGGGCCGTCGGTCCCCGTCCTCATGGCTGACATACGCCCGCCACGCCGGAACATGCCGCACCGAGTCCCGTGTCCGGGGGACGACGCTCCCACCGCACCCTATCCGTCGAGGAGGGGACGGCGCCCGGCGGGTTCGGGCCGGCTGGGGCGGCGGCCAGACCGCTACGACCCAGAGCGGCCGCCTGACACCCGGGGTGGACCCGCCGACGCTGGGCCTGCGAAGGCAGAAGGCCGACTCCGCTGCTCCGGTCCGTTCGGCCAAGGGTCCCGGCTCCGCCGGCCGCCCCACGAGATCGCGGGATGCCCGGAGAACGTCAGGGAGGCACAAAAAGTGGCTGGGGCGCCAGGATTCGAACCTGGGATGGCGGATCCAAAGTCCGCTGCCTTACCGCTTGGCTACGCCCCAACTTCTGAAGAAAACACACTTTTGCCGCGGCCCCAGGATCGTCGGGCCGCTCGTTCTGCCGAAGCAGTATAGCACAGTCGGCCGCTCGGCACCATGGAAGCGGCTGGCCAGGGTGCGCCTCACAATGGTGAACAGGCGGCCTAGCGGCGCCGCGGCGGCACCCGCCGCGTCAGCGGTCGGCTGGCCTACAACGCCGTTCCGCGTCCCGCCCGACGCCGCGCCTGGAGGGCAGGGCCTGGCCCCGGCGGCCGTCCACCGCGTGCCGCCCTGGCTCACCCGCCGCTCGAGCACGCGCTTGCCGGCGCGTTCGACCGTCCCCGACCCCATCGGCAGGCCCTGGCGCCGAGAGGCCGGGTAATCTGTCGGCTGCCACGGTATGCCGGCGGCGCGCTCGTGGCGGGCGGTCTGTCGCACTCCCCGATGCGGTGTCCATCCCGCGCGGCCGGTGCCGCCGCTAGGCCGCGCGTTTCCGTGCTGCGTCGCCTGTCAACCCGGCGCCCACGCCGCATCGCCGCCGACCCATGACCCGCCGGGCCGACGTAAGAGTACGGACGGCGCAGCTCGTAGGCCCCGAAGACTCCACGCACCGTTCGTCGTCGCGACCTGCGGCCCTGGCTGGTGCACGCGGCCCTCGACGACCGGTGCGATCCCCCTCCCCGGGGTCAACGCGACCGCGTCAGCGGAAGCGGCTTTCGCGACGCTCCTCCCTGGGTCTGCCCGCAACCCTCCGGTCTGACCAGCTGCCTTCGTCCCGGCCGCCGCAAGTCCCTTACGACATCATGGCAACCGAGTCGCGCCCCGCTTTCCACGCTGGTCTGCGAGCCCCGTCCCGGGAGCCGTTGCGGTCGGCCACCCACCGGGGCTTCGCCGGGCGCATCGCCCGGACGGCTTGACCCGGCCGCTTCCAAGAGGCAGAATCTTCCTATGAAGGCTGTCATCATCCCCCGTTTCGGGGGTCCCGAAGTGCTGGAGGTCGCCGATCTGCCCAAACCCCAACCGGGGCCGGGCGAAGTCCGCATCCGCGTCGCGGCGGCCACCGTCAACCCGACGGACATCTCCCTCCGGTCCGGCCGCCGTCCCACGAACCTGCCCCCGCCCTACATCCCCGGCATGGAGCTGGCGGGCACGGTGGACGTCGTGGGGCCGGGCGTGTCGGATCGCCGCCCGGGCGAGCAGGTGATGGCCATCGTGCTGCCCCTTCGGCCGCAGGGCGGAGCCCAGGCGGAACTGGTGGTCGTCCCCGCCGAGTCGGTCGTCCCCGTACCCGACAGGGCCACGCTCGTCGAGGCCGCCACCTTGCCCATGAACGGACTCACGGTGCGCCGGGCCCTGGACCTGTTGGCCCTTCCCGCCGGAGCCACCCTGGCGGTGACCGGCGCCGCCGGCGCCGTGGGCGGTTACGCCATTCAACTCGGGAAAGTCGCCGGACTCCGGGTCGTGGCCGACGCCGCTCCGGCCGACGAGGCGTTGGTGCGCAGCCTGGGGGCGGACATCGTCGTCCCCCGGGGTCACGACGTGGCCCGAGCCATCCGGACGGTCGTTCCCGACGGCGTGGACGCGTTGATCGACGCGGCCGTGCAGGGGCCGACGGTTCTGCCGGCCGTGCGCGACGGCGGCCAAGTCGCCGCCGTCCGGCAATGGACGGGCGGCACGGAGCGCGGTATCCGCATCCACCAGGTCGCCGTGAGCGACTACGCCCGCAACCAGGCGGCCTTGGACGAGCTGCGGCGCTTGGCCGGCGCCGGGAAGCTCACCCTGCGCGTGGCGGAAACCTTCCTGCCGGAGCGCGTCGCCGAGGCCCACCGCAAGCTGGAGGCCGGCGGCGTCCGCGGTCGTCTGGTCCTCGTCTTCTAAGTCCGCTCGTCCCGAACCGGCCTAACCGGCGAGGGGTCGTCGACGCGCGAACCCACCGGTGCGTCCGTCGCCGGCTCGACGGACGGACGCCGGAGAACATTGGGGCGGCATAGCCCTCGGCTATGCCGCCCGTATGATCCCAAGCCTGGTGATGTTTGGTGGAGCGGACGGGATTCGAACCCGCGACCCCCAGAATGCAAACTAGGCGCCGGTCTCCGCCCACGGGCGACGGGGACATCCCCGTGCGGCTCGGCGGATCTGACCGTGCCCGGAAACCCTTGCCGCAGAACGCTTCGGGCGGCGGACGGCAGCGTCGGGCGGAGACTGTCTGCTGACTGGGTGCACCGATCACCTGACTGAAATGGGGACACACTAGGGGACACGCCGCTAGAGACACCAAAACGCCCCCGCGCAGGGCGAGGGCGTTTGTGTTATGTACTACAGGAGACGGCCCTCCTCGTGCGATGTGGCTGGCCGTGTCACAGCCCTTTGGACTCACCGCACGCGAGTAACTCGGGCGACAGAGTTGACCGTGCAACCACGGTTTGGCCCTACCGCTGCGAGCAACCGTTCCTGCGTCCGGACCGGTCTTCATTGTAGCACAAATCCCTAGCACAACGACGGACCCCCGGCCGCCGGAGTTTCACCGGCCCTCCCTCTCGTGGGGCGCTCCATCCAGAATGAGGCCCTCCATTGGTGTCGAATTCGCAAATGATATGCTAGACATGATCCGACAGAGTACTTGCGGCGTGAGGAGTGATCGAGAAACATGCCCACACAGCTTTACGCTAATTTGTTTGCCATTCGTATGGGGCCAGCGGATTTAGCCCTCGTCCTGCGGCAGGCCACCGATGTAAGGGTAGGGGTTCAAATCCCACCGGATGAGACAGACACAGTGGTCTATCTGAGTCCCGTTCTCGCGAAGCAGCTCGCTAACGGGCTGAGTCAAGCCGTTACTGCCTACGAATCGTTATACGGTCCCATCCCGCTCCAGGAACGCCTTGGCCCAGAGGAGATCGACCGATTGAGAGAATCTCTCTCCCAACAAGCGGCTGGCTCGAACCTCCAAGCCATCGTCCAGCGGCACACGCCGCAAGGGGGCGGCACCGATTGACACGGTCATCTTGACGACGGCGACCCGCTTCGGCGAACCGGTCGTCCTCTATTCGTCGGCGTACCAGCACATCCTGAAAAACCATCCTGAGATGTCGCCGGTAGTCAGTCCTGTGGCTACATCGTTACTGGAGCCGCACTTGGTCACATACAGCTCGCAGTATAAGGGACGGCAGCTCTTCTTTGGGCTCGGCGCCCACCCGAATTACCCGATGCTCTTTGTCAAGACTGTCGTAGACTATACACAGGCACTGCCATCGTCGTCACGGCGATGGTGGTGCCCGGACCATCTCCGGCCGAGTTGAAGGGGGGCATTCGTTATGACGAACGTCCCCGGTCTTGAGTGGGAGTACGACCGAGAGCAGGATGTCCTCTACTGTGTCATTGGTCGGCCCGTCCCTGCACTGTCGGAGACGGACCAAAACGATGAAAGCATTACCTGGCGTTATGCGTTCGAGGATGGTCGCCTGACGGGGTTCACCGTGTGGGCGTACTCCGAGCACGCGCGGAACGCGCTCCAGCGCTACCTTGAGGCAGAGTGGCACCGACGAGGCGGCACAGCGTCGTTGCCCTCGCTGCCTTAGTACTGTCTGCCCCGCATGTGATACAATCAAGGCAGCGGGAGAGCGCGATCCATCAGCGAGATGCGTAAGTTCGCGTAGGGCGGCGTCGGAAGACGCCCCCTTCTCTTTTGCGTACGCCGTGATTAGTGCCCCGGATCCGTATGCGCCCCCGGCCGCAGCGCGAAGCCGTCCGCGTCCTCGTCGACGAGCCAAAACTGGCCGCAGCAGCACCAGATGGCGAAGCGGGCGGGGCATGTCTCGAACAACGCGTCGACCTCGACCGCCCGCCAGCCGCGCCCGCAATCGGGACAGCCCAGGCTCGCGCGGGTCGGGGCGACGCGGACCAGCGTGCGGCGATCCATGGGGCATTACGGCGTCGGCGGCGGGGCGGGTGCGGGCTTGGGCGCGGGGGCCGAGGCTTGCAGCGTGCCGGCGGCTTTCTGCCGCGCGTAGGCCCCCTGGATGAGCTGGGCCGCCTCATCGAGCGCCAGCACGATGCCCCGCTGCTTGGCGATCTGGACGAGTTGCTGGACCGCCTGCTCGAACTTGGCGGCGCCTTCCGTGGGCCCGAAGTGCTCCATCCAGAGCACGAGGTCATCGGCGACGGGCTGGAGCACCTGCCACAGCGCGGCGACTTGGGCGCGCTGGGCCGGCGTTGCGAACACCCGCAGGTAGATGCCGCCGGCAACCACAGCAGCGGCGGCGAGAGCTTGGGCGAATTGGAGCCAGGTCATGGGCGTCCTCCCTTTCTAGGGATCACGGGTTAGCTGGTGGATCATTTGGCGGTCCTACCGGCGGGACGGGGTCGCTAGGCCCGGGTGGCGGCGTCCAGCCGCCCCAGCCGCCGCCGCCCCAGCCGCCGCCCCAGAGCGCCCCCACTGCGGAGGTCCCGGCCAGGGCCAGAATGAGGGGGGTGACCAGCCACTCCAGGCAGTCCACATCGAGGGTGAGCAGCGAGGGGGTGAGATGCAGGGGCAGCCAGAGCCCCAGGAGCCACGCGAACAGGTTCGCCGCCGCGAAGGCGGGGACGATGGTCAGGGCGAGCCGTTCGAGGGCCACGGCCCGAATCCACGACGGACTTGGCCGACCCGATGGCGTCGCGTGGGGTGGCCCCGGCGCGGGCGGGGCGTCAGCGACCCGTCGCGGCGGGCCAGGGACCATACCACTCATCGCAGTCCACGGGCGTGTGAATGCCGGGGATCCGGCCGCGCGGGCTGAACTGCCACGCCACCACGTGTGCTCCCGGCAGGCTGGGGCACTGCGCTTGGTACGCGGCGATCCAGATCGGATGCTGAGCCAGCAGGGGCTTCAGATATGTCACGAGAAACCATTCGTCGGAGTAGAGGACGGCGGGTTTGCCGGCCAGCGCCGACAGCTCCGCCAGTGCCGCCGCCGTCCAGGCTTGCAGCGTGGCCGGGGCGAGACCGCCCGTCACCTCGACGTCGAGCATCGGCGGCAGATCGTCCTGGTGCGGGCCGCCGTTTTGCCGCAGGATGCCCCAGACGAATTGCGCCTGGTGCTGGGCGTGCGCCGTCACGTTCGGCGTGGCACCCGGCAGGGCGTAGACGTAGATCCCCTGGAGCAGAGGCGAACGGCGCAAGGCCGCCCAATTGCGGCTGAAGGCCTGGTCTGCGCGAAGGGCGCCTAGACTGGCGCGGACATAGACCCCCTCCACCTGCCGACTGGCGACGACTTGCGCCCAGTCGATGGGGAGCCAGGTGGCGGTGCCGTTGTTTTCCGATACGTCGATCACACGCCGACCGGCTGGCATGTCGTATCCCTCCTCGAATCCTAGGTCAAGCTGTAGACGCGGGCCGACAGGAACAGGTTGGGGGCACGGAAGTACGCGAAGGGGATGGCGCAATTACCCTGGTGGCCCCACGCCGCTCCCCACGAATTGCGGACCCACACAACGCCGGCGGCGCGGTCGTAGCCGTAGGCCGCCATCGCGTGCCCGCCGAGGACGGGGTCGCCGGGCGGCGGCACCGGCACCTGGCCGGTGCGCGCCACGGCCTCTGCCTCGAACGTCTGCGTCACCACGAGACCGATCTGGACGGGATAGCCCGCCACGAGCGCGGCCAGGATCTCGTCCAGCGAAGGGGCCCACCACCCGCGCGCGATGCGGTAGCGGCGTGCGTCGGCGAGCAGGCGCGCCGTCAGGGGCACGATGAAGTCGGCGGGCGTGTACGGGTCGTCGGCCTCCGGGCACACGCCGTAGGCCATCAGCGCGGCTTGCGTGACGCGGAGGCGGGCGCCGGTGTCGTCTTGGACATCGCCTTGCAGGAGCCGTTCGACCTCGTACAGGAAGGCCGGTGACAGCACCACGCGTTCGCCGTGGGCCTGATGCCACAGGGCTTCCACGATGGCCGCGCCGGACTGCGCCGAGCAGGAGCCTTCCGCGCCCTGGTCCTTCACGGGGCCGAAGTGGTCGAGAAGGGAGACCTGCGCGGGCAATTGGTCGCGCGCCGGCACCGGATGTGCGTCGCGCCAGCGCACGTCGAAGGGGTGCGGGGCGTCGGCCCGCAGAGGATAGACACGCATGATCTCGCCTCCAGCGAGTCAGGTGCAGTCGCCTCAGGTGGGATGCCAGCCGCAGGCGGGGCAGACCCAGCCGCCGGCCTGCCAGCGGCAGACGGCGCCGCAGATCGGACAGATCACCGGGTCAGGCATGGGCGTCCTCCTGCGGGACGGGGTCTGCGCCCGGCTTGGCGAGCTTCTGGGCAATCCACGCGGGGAAGGAGATCATGTGGATGCCCGTCTCGGCTTCGCGGTGATGGGTCGCGCACAGCACCATGAGGTTACGGACATCATCGACGGTCGTGATGGGCTGGTGTTGCAAGAGCCGCCCGTAGCCGTAGAGGTCCCATTCCTCGCAGAAGGCTTTGAGGGCCGCGAAGTCTGTGTCGGCCTCGAACATGTATTCCATCCCGCGATGATGGGCTTCGAGGCGCGTCGTCGCCCCGCAGATGTAACACCGCCAGTGGCCGTCCTGCTTGAGCCGTCGCTTGGCGGCCCGAAAGGCGGGCGTGTTCCGGCGCCGGGCGTGCTGGGGGTCGATGACAACCTCGGTCAGCGTACGACGGATGATGTGCGCCGGGACCGTGTCGGCCATCGGACTACGTCCCCCCCTTGGTCGCGGGCGGCTCCGCCCCGACTTCCTCCGCAATGTCTTCCAACAGGGCCTGTTGCGCTTGGTCCGCCGCTTCCAGCCGTTTCAGGACGGCGAGCATGGTCTGAGCGAGATGCAGGGTGGTCTCGGAGTTCTTGAGGATGGCGGCGCGTTCGGCGTCGGTCAGGCGGTTCGCCCGGATGGAGGCGTTCATCAGCCACTGGTTCGAGGTCAGACTGATGACGGTGATGACCATCATCAGGAAGATGAACGGGTACGGGTCCCAGCGCCACCGCGCCGGCAGCACGAACTGAAGGGCGATCCAGACCAGGATCACGAGCCCCACCTGTTTAATACCCGGTACTGAGCCGAACCACACGTTCAGGCGGTCAATGGCGGCTTCCTCCTCCGGTGACGTGCGGAACGGCCACAGGCACCAATGCCGCCACCGGCTCATCGCCAGAGGCGGCCTCCCACAAAGCTCAGGAGGGCGATCAGGACCCCGAAGACGTAGTACACCCAGCCCGGAATGCGCCGTTCGGCCTCCAAGAGCGCCTTGTCGAGCTTGGCGCTCAGCGGCTTGATGTCCTGTTCCCGCAGCTCCTTCAGTTCCTGCCGTTGCTCCTCCCGGAGCCGGTCGATGAGGGCCTGCGTCTCCCGGATGTCGGCGGTCAGGACCTCCCGCCAGTCTTCCAGGCTCTTCGTCCGCTCTTCCAACCGGGCGACCCGGACGGGGATGTCGTCGGTCATGGCAGCCTCCTAGTCCATCGGGATGGGGGTGAGTCGCGGGCTGTAGGCCAGATCCACGGGCGCCGACCACGGCGCGCGCGTCAGCGGCCAGCCGGCCTGCGCGAAGGCCGCGGCGATGAGGCCGGAGCACGTCCAATGCCGCAGGGGCCGGCGCACACGCGGGACCACATGGGCGTCGAACCGGAGCGCGTCGAGCAGCAGTTCCGTCAGCCCGTAGCGGCGCCCCCGCTGCGCGGCGACCCATGCCAGCGCGTCCGCGACGGTGCCGGGCGGCGGATCGACGGGCCGGTACACCCACCCCGTCTCGGCATACGTGTCCAGCGCGGCCGTCTCGACGTGCCACTCCGCCTGCCACAGCACGCCATCGCCGACGAGGGCCGCGTGCGAGAACGGGCTGGCGGTGCTGCATTGGATGGCTTTCGCAAGCAGCGACCGCCCGACGACGAGGATGATGTCGCCGGGACGCAGATCGGCCACGCGATAGCTCATCCGCCATGCCCTCCCAGGACGCGCGCCAGCCGGGCGAGCACGAGGGCGGCCCCGAGCCAGACCGCCCCCAGGGCGCCCAGCGCCAGCAGGATTAGGAGCGGACGCCAGCGATCCACAGCTGCGCCGCCGCCCGCTGAATCGCGTCGTAGTAGCCCACCGGGTGCTCGGCGAACGCCGCGAGGGCGTTCTGCCCGATGGCTTGGGCCGCCGCCATCACTGTCCGTGCCGCCTGTTGTAGCGGGATCCACGACGCCCCGAACTGGCCGTCCGGGGCGTCTGCGAGTTGGCGCACGGTGAGGGTCTTCGGGTCGACGGGCGACGGGGGACTTGCCGCCGTCGCGAACACGGTCTTCCACTGGGTATACAGCGGACTGCCCCACCCCGTGCAGGCGTCCCATCCGGGGCTGGCCGGGTAGCCCGTGGTCGCGAAGCAGGTGTTGGTGCCCTCCACGATGTCGCGGCAGATCTGGGCCCCGTGCTGATAGAGCAGCGCGTGCGGATCGCCCAAGGGCGGGAGCCCGGCCGCGTGCCGGGCCTGGGCGATGCGGGCCCAGATCCCCGCCACCACCGGGGCGGCCAAGCTGGTCCCGCCGATGATGACAGGCTGGCCGTTAAACCGCAGATACGCCGGCGTCCACGGGTCCGCGACCGCCGCCACGTCCGGCACGCCCCGGCTCGCGAGGTGCAGCGCCGTTTGGTAGGCCGGCGTTGTGAAGACCGCGCTGTAGCCCCCGCCCGTCGCCCCCGCGTTGTAGCGGTTGCTCCAGACCCGCTCGTCCTCAAAGGTGGTCAGATTCATGTAGAGCGAGGTGCCGCCCACGGCGACCGCGCTGGGGCAGGATGCGGGCGCTTCCACGCGCGGCACCTGCTGCAAGCCGGGTACATGATGCCCGTAGGCACCCTGGTCGCCCGCCGAGACAAAGACGGTGATGCCCTTCGCCGCCAAGGCCGCAATCAGGTGCTCCCACGCTTGCAGGTCTTCGGGGTGGAAGCTGTCCTCGCCATCCCCGTAGGAGATGCTGAGGCAGCATGGCGTAACGGAGTCCGTCAACACCGCGTTGAGGACTTCGGACACGCCCGCCGCGAAGCTCTGGATGTCCGACGCGCCCGCGTGCTGATAGACGCGGATCTGCGCCCCCGGCGCCATCGCGTGGGCCCAGGCGATGTCCAGCGTGGCTTCCGGCCCCTGGGACGGGTCGAAGCTCAGGGCGGTGCCGCCGACGTTGACGACCTGGGGCGTCACGGGCGGGAGGCCCATGTCCTGGCAGAACTGGTCCAAATCGCTCTGCTGGAACCCCACGCCCCATTCGGCAATCCCGATCACTTGGCCCGTGCCATCCTCGGCCGCGCCGGCACAGCCGTACGCCGCCCAGAGCTGCTGCGGGTGATAGCCCGGGCCCGGCCCCGGCGGGTCGGTGATGGGCGGCGGGGACTGCCATTGCACGTGCGGATGCACGCGCCCGCGTGCGGACAACCCGGTCACGGCCACGACACCCGGTGGCTTGCGGAGGGGTCCTGACCAATGCCAATCCTGTTCGCGGTGCCAGTCAGGACCCCCCACGCCTCCCAGCGCGAGGGCCAGCAGGTCGGGGTCCGCTTCCACATGGACGAGGAGTCCGGCCTGCGCGACGACGCGCAGGCCCTGCTGCGTGGCCCAGGCCGCGACATGGGCGAGATGCCAAGCAGACTGGACCACCAGCCCGAGGCGGCGTGCTAGCATAAGAGAAACCCCCTGAAAGGAGCGATGGAGGATGGTCGACGCGGATCGCGCAGCGTTCGACAGTTACCTGCAACGCAAGCGGACTGCATGGGCTCAGGCTGCCCCTCGCCTGATACAGAACCTGCCTCTAGGACAACGCGACAGTTTTTATTGGGCCCGCTATATCACGACGCGCGGCGAATATGGCCTCCGCGCCGAGTTAATCCGTGATAACGCGGTGGCCTCCGCCCGTATTTGCGCGGTAATCCAACGACCCGAGACGAACTTGGCGGTATCGCTAGGTCTGGAAGCGTTGGATTACGCCGATCCAGAAGTGGCATCGGCTCTGGGAATCTTGGACCGGGTGCTACGGGGCCTGTGTGAGCAACCTGCGACGAGAGACTGGGTTTTGCCCGCCTTCCTCATAGGAGCCGTCGCGACCATCCTGCTGTTCTTCCGACGACGTGGCTGAAAGCACGATCATTGTAAGTTAGGCAGCGTCTGGAGCGCCTGCACGTAGCCGAGTGCGCCCTGGCCAAATGTGCCGGCCATCGTGACCATGCTCTCGTACAGCGGGAACCGCGTGCCGCCGCTCGGATAGGCTTGGTCGAGCGTGAAGGGCAGCTGCGGCAGGATGTTGGCCTGGATGTCGCTGACGAGGTTCGCGGTGTTGCTATCCAGCGTCAGCAGCGGCGTCGTCCCGCTCGTCAAGGCCGCCACGATGCCGGTCTTGGCGTCGAAGAGCATGTGGAGCAGGATGGTGTCGGCGCCGAGCAGGTCTTGGAGGGCTTCGGTCAGGATCGCGATTTGGGTGTCGGCGGAGAGCCCTAAGAAGTACGTTCTCAGATACGCCTTCGAACCGGGACCCGCCGGGGCCACTAGCGGCGGGTTCGCGGTCGTCACCAGTTGCAACCCGATTGACTGGGCCGTGCCCCCGAAGGTCGCCGTGCCGCTCACCGTGCCGCTGGCGCTGACGGTGGCCGTGATCTGCTGGCTGGCGACGGACGGATGCACCGCGATGGTCCAGCTTACCTGATTGGAGGACACCGTTCCACTAAGACTCCCGCCTGCGAGGGTCAGCGTGGCCGTGCTGGGCGGGGTGCTCGGCGGATTTTGCAGCGTGGCCGTGACCGTGTACTGTCCCGCCGTGCTAGCGGGCGACACCTGGACATCCCACCACGGCTGTTCGACCAGCGCGGCGGGACTGCCTTGCACCAGAAACCGTTGCGGGTACTGATACGCTACCACGGCGTTGGTGTCGGCGCTTGACAGCGGCCCCAAGACCGCCTCGCCGGTGCCGGGCGTGAAGCCGGTTGTGTTGGCGGCGAGGATAAGGCCGGAGGTCTGGTTGTAGAGGAAATAGAAGATCCGAATCGCCCCCTCTGGGAGGATCTGCGCGACGACGCGCCGAATCGCCCGCCCATGGACGCGCCGCAACTGTCTCGCGTGTGGCACGTGACGATAATCCGGCCGCCGCAGTACGCCTGGGCCGCCGCTTTCGAGGATGTGGCGGCGGCACTGGTCTACGCCTTGACCGCGCTCGGGCACCGCGTGTCGTACCAGGACAACAACCTGCGGGCGGAGGCCCAGAACATCGTCCCGGGCGGGCACTTGCTGAATCCGGCTCAATGGCCGCTCCTGGATCAGGTGCCGGTGATCCTGTACAACTTCGAGCAGTTTCCCACCCAACTGGCCCACTTTCCGGGATACGACGCCCTGTTGCGGCGGCGGTATCCGCTGTGGGACTACGCGGCCCGCAATGTCGCGTGGCTGTGGGACACCTGGCGACTGCCGGCACAGCATGTGCCGCTGGGGTATGTGCCCGTATGGACCCGGCTCCCGCCCCACCCCGCGAAGGATATCGATGTGCTGTTCTATGGGAGTCAGACTCCCCGCCGCCGAGCCGTGCTGGACCGTTTAGCCCAGGCGGGGCTCTCGGTCGTCGCGGCCACGGACGCCTATGGCCTCGCGCGGGATGCCTACCTCGCGCGGAGTCGCGTGGTCCTGAATTGCCACCAGTTTGGTCCCGATGATGCGCCCGAACTGGTGCGCTTGCTCTATCTCTGGGCGAACCGGTGCGCGGTGGTGTCGGAAGCGGCCACGCCGGAGGCCGTGCCCGACGGCTACCACGACGCGGCGGTGTGGGTGCCCTACGAGGCGTTGGCCGAGGCGTGTCACGCGCTGGTGAGGGACGTCGCGCGTCAAGCCCAACTCGGTGACGCCGCTTGGGCGGCGGTCCAGCGGCAGCCCTTTGTCGCGACGCTGGCGCGGGTGCTTACCACCAAATAATCACCTGCCCGTTGCCGCCGTTGTACGACCCCCACCCGCCGCCACCGACGCCCGGGGCGGCGGAACTGGTTGCGCCCGCCCCGCCGCCGAGTTGGCCGTTGATCGACCCCGCCGCGCCTCCCGCTGGGCTTGTGCCAGCCTGCCCTGCCGACGACAGCAAGATGCCCGTCCCTGTCGAAACTGCCCCGCCCGAACCGTAGCTAGAGGACGAGGCCGCGCCGCCTCCGGCGCCCGTATAAGTGGTGGAGCCGACCGTGAGCGTGGTGTTCCCGCCCGCAGTGGGTGACGACCCCGAGGTGCCGCCTGCGCCGACCGTGCCGGACACGGTGTCACCGGACGTGACGGGGATCAGATTGGTGAGCACGGTGGCGCCCCCTCCTCCTCCTCTTCCTCCTCCTTCCAGCAAAATGGTTCCGTACACGTAAGGTTGGTTACTGTCGGTATTGGTGTTCGCCCATACCGCCGAACCCGATTGCCCCGCGTTGTAGAACGCCGCCGCCATGAATGTGTTACCAACGTTACCAACCGGTTGGCCGAACGTGGTGTCGTCTGACACCTGGCCGCTCCATGTGACCGACACCGCGTTATAGGAATAGGAATTCTCCCCAACCACGTTAATACACGAGACCGCTTGCGCGGCAAAATTCACGGTCACTGTGCTGCCGCTGGTGGAGGGCAACGCCGTGGCGCCAAATCCGGTGGCACTCGGCGTGACGCCTGCCCCCACGTCGATGACGAACAACACAGCGTACGTGCCTGCGCTTTGGAATCCTGAGAGGTTAGACAGAGAGACCATCACACTGCCGGTGGTATTGGCGACTGCATAAAAGCCAAGGATGCCCAGCGAATAGGGCTTACCAGCAGAATTATCGGCTGCGAGGAAGTTGGTTGCCGTCACGGAGCCGACCGTGCAACGCCCGGAGATGGCACCGCCAGTCGAATCGGTGGCGTCGCCGTAGAGGACCAGAATGGTATCGCCCGCCGTTACGTTCGCGGTGGTGGACGTGGCCCCCGTGGCGAATGCTAGGAGCCCCCATGAGGCGCCTTCTCCTCCGCCGCCGCCGCCGCCCGTCAGGAGTGCCTGCAGCCGCGTGACCCCGCTCGGCACGGTGAGGCTGAACGATCCGGGGGTGGAGAAGGTTTGGCTGCCGCTTCCCGGCACCGCGATGGACTGGTACCATCCCGGCCCTTGTCCCGGCTGTCCAATCCCCTCGTTCAGTTGCCGGAGCGAGGGATTCGTCAACCCTTTGAGGTCATAGAGGGGCATCTACTGCACCTCCGCGCCGGAGATCGTGACCGTGATCGCGTTGGCGGTGCCTTGCACGCCTTGGATCGTGCCGCTCGGCGGGATGGCGGTGCGCAAACCGGTGAGCACCACCGTATCCTTGGCCGCGACGCTAAACCCGCTGATGATCGCGGTGGCCGCTCCCGCCGTGCCGCCTGATGGCACCACGTAGAGCGTGATGGTCGCGGCGCTGCTGGTCGTGTTGCACAGCACGATCTCGTTGAGGATGGCCGTGGCATACGGGCTCGGCACGTTCGCGTCCGAGGCGGGCGCGGTGTAGAGCGTTGCGGCGCTGGTGCCGGGCTGGCCTTGGTAGAGTTGGCGGTAGGAGCCCGTGGCGGCCGGGGAGACAGCCATGCGCAAGCCTCCTTAATACCAAAAAAAGCTGATCGGATTCGTGAGCGGGTTGCTGCCCACCGGCACCCCGACGGACCCAGTGCCGATCCACAACTGGCCGTCGACCACGGAGAGGGTGCCGGCGCTTGGGACCGCGCTGCTCTGGGCCTCCAGCGTCAGCGTCGGCATCGTCTGTCCCTGCTGCCAGGTGTTCGCCGTTGCGAGGTCCGGGATCTGCACCCAGCCGCTCCCCGTGCTCTGGTACAGCGTCACCGGCTGGCCGCTCGGCTGGACCGCGATGATCACGCCCGCCGGGGCCGTGAAGCCCGGCACCGCCGGGAAGACCGGCAATTGCAGGACGGTGCCCGTGGTGTTGACGGTGGGCGCGGTCTGCGTCCCGAGGCTGCTGTCGGCCGTCGTGTCGGTGTACTCGGTCGTGACGTTGTCCGCGAGCGTCGTCAGGTAGTAGTAGGTGGTCCCGCCCGCTGTGGTCCGATAGATGTCGCGCGCCACCACGCCTGCCGGGCCGAGCGGGATATTCGTCAAGCTGACCGCGTTGCCCGCCGGATTGACCTCGTTCGAGGGCTGGCCAGCCGCCGTCTGGTTGCCGCTGTAGTGGATCTGCTGGTCGCCGTCGAGCCACCCCGTGCGGTACACGACGACGTACGCATACGCGCCGTTGAGCGGCCCGCTGGCACTGCTAACCGTCGCGGTGAGCGCGGGCGGGTTGGCGAGGGGCTGGTAGCAGGCCGCGATCCCGATGTCGTTCTGCCCGCTGAGCGCGGCGAGAACCTGGTTGAGGTCCTGGGCGCTCGCCGGATTGCCGGGGCTGACCTGATACAGATTCGTCGGCATGGGTCAGACCCCCCTTCAGACGGTGATGGTCCACTGCCACTGGACCGTCGTGCTGGTGCTGGTGCTGACCTCGATGGTCAGCCCCGCGAGATGGGCCCATAAATGACCATCCGCGTCGAATAAGCCCACCTCGCTATAAGCGCCCGCAATGTTCCCCGCGTTCGCCCCGCCCCACACGGCGGTCCAGATCGGGCTGTTGGGCGTGTCATTGGCGACGCTGAGTTGTGAGCACGGCGTCGAGGTCGCCGAGACACCGTTGAAGAGCGCGGTGTCGCTGGGACTCGGCGTGCCGCTCCCCGTGCCGAGTTCCATGTAATGGGGGAAATGCACGCCTTGGGGGCCGCGATTGATGGTCCCGGTGAGCCACGCGGCAAGCGCGTTGGCCGCGTAATAGGTAATCTGGTTCGGGAGCCAACCGGTGTCCGTCAGGACCGTGCCATCGGCGACGCGACGCGTGATCACGCGTACGCGCCCGTAGACCCGTAGCGCCTCTTTGACAACGGATTGCAAAATCCGTGGCCTCCTTGCTTGGGGTGTCCCCACGGCGGTCGGTATGATGGATAGCGGAAAGGAGGAACGCCTGATGTTTGATGAATGGGATTGGAGTCGGTGGCTGTTGGCTGGCGGCGCGGCTATTTCCTTCGTGGCAGCCAGGACCCAAAACGCCAAGACGCGCGCTCAACTGGAACAGGCAGGCTACATCTTGGCCGGCGTGCGCCTGGCGCTGGAAGCCCTGACGCCGCCGCGCTGTCCGTCCTGTCGTGTCCGGGCCATCCGCCAGAATGGTCAATGGTGCTGTCCGCACGGCCATGGGCTCGTGCCGTGGCAAGCCTGACCATTACTTGCCGACAATCGAGAGGGTGACCGTAAACGACGGCGACGTGCCGCCCACCGTCCAGACGAGTTCCACGGTCGCGCCGAAGCTCACGTTCGTCGTCAAGCCCGCGCCAATGCTGGCCGATTGGCTCCCGGTGGCGGTGATTTGCGCCCCGGCCCAGATCTGGTAGGCATTCCCGTTGGGGCCGATCCGGTTCAAGACAAAATTCAACGTCGGACTGGTGCCGCTGACCGCCGTCACATCGATGTCCAGGGCCAGCTCGGTGAAGGTCCCGACGGCGAGGCTCCCGCTGGTGCCGTTGGCGGTCAGCGTCAGATTGGCCTGGCTGTAGACCGTGGTCGCGAGCCGCGTGCTGCGCTCGATCACATAGCCGTTCGCATCCGTCTGCTCCGGGACCAAGATGCCGCTCGGTGTCTGCGTGAATTTCGTCATGGCGACGGCGATGTGATTGTTGGCGTCTTGCACCGCCGCAAGGAACGATGTGTTGGTCGGCCCCGCCGCCAGGAGCGCGGGGGTCGCGTAGAGTTGGGCCATAGGGACCTCCTTAACCCGTTAAGCAACTAGGAGGGACCGTGGGCGCGCGAAGAAGTGGCGTTGGACTTGAACAGGGGTCAACAGTGCCGGATACAGCGCCACATGCGCGATATTGCCGCCAAAGGGGTTAAAGATCCCTTGGACGCTGTTATAATTCGCCCCAATCCCGAAGGCGTTCGATCCAATGTCACCTAATGTCCCGCTCGCGGATAGCGTGCCGTACAACAGGCCATCGAGATACAGACTGAGTAGCGTGGCACCATCGTAAGTCAGGACCGCGTGATGCCAAGTAGCCGGCGTAACCGGCACGCTTTCGAAGGAATAATCGGTCCCACTACTGTTCTGGAACCGGCACTCCAATGTATTCGTGTTGGCCAGCTGCAACAAATAGAACTCGCCCCAGGTCGACGCGGACGGATTTGCACCTCTCCCGAACCGATAGCCCGCAATGCCGCCATAAGTCGAGGGATTATTCGGCGGATTGAACCATGCTTCCAGCGACAACGGCCCAATCACAGCCGGGACACGGGGCACGATAACCCCGCCGGAGCATGCCATCGCCGTCCCCGGCAAGCCGGGTGCCGTCGGTTGGCCGAGCGTCACGCCACCTTGGATCGTGCCGTGATGCCCGCCCCCCAATCGTAGGCGGTGGTGCCTTGCGTCTCCATCAGCGGCCAATACGCGGCGGGTTTGTCCGCAAGCACCGTCTCGATGTAGGTCAGATCCATCGGCTCACTTCAGCGCCACACCGTCTCGTTCCACGGAAACCCTTGCGCCGCTCCCGTCCCGTCCGGCAGCGTCCCGCCCCACACCACGCCCGTCAGGAGCCGCGCCGTGACCGTGGCCGTGTCACCCAGGCTGAGCGTGTCGGCGAGTTGCGAGGCGAAGACCACCGTGACCAGCACGCCGACCGCCGCGAGCTGCTCCACCATCCCCGCGATCTGGGCCCGGGTGTACACGAAGCCCTGCGGCGGCTGGGTGGGCCATTGGACCGTGACCGTCATCTGGGCCGGCTCCGGCGTCGTCACGGTGACGGCATAGCCCAGCGCCGCGAACCACTGGGTCAGGCTCACGGCGTTCGGGCTAGTCAGGAGCGCGAGCCCGTAAATCCGCTCGCTGTACAGCGCATCCGGTTCGCCGCCCAGGCGGGGCACGCCGAGATACGTGCCGACGTGGTCGAGCCACGGGCCTTCCAGCACCCCGAGCGTCAACCCCACGACATCGGCGTGATGCCGTGCCCATTGATCCGCCACGGGCTTGAGCACCTGCCAGACCGGCGCGGTGGCCGCATACAGCCAGGGCGTCGCGGTCAGGTCCTGTACCGGCGTCGAACTCGCGGCGGCGGAGCCGGTCTCAATCAGGGCCGTGGCCGCGAGGGACGCCAGGGCGGGACTCGCGAGCGTGGCGCCCCACCCCGCCGCCTGGAGGGCTTGGGCGAGTTGCCCCAGCGTGTACTGCGTCAGGTCCCAGGTGCCCGTGCCGGGGATGGTCAAGAGACTGTCCCGCACCGTGGCCAACGCGGTAGCGCCCGCCGGCGGCGTCAGGTGCAGGGCCGGCACGGCCTGCGGGTCGCGGCTCAGGTACTGCGGGAGGTCATGCGCCAGCCAGTCGCGCCAGACCCGGTTCAGATCCCGTCGCAGCATGGTCGCCTCCTAGCCCAGTTGGCTCACGGTGAGCGCCCCGAGGATGTAGCGCTGGCCCACCACTCCGGCGACGTCGCCGCTGGGCGTCGTCAACTGGGCGTCCGCCACGGTCGGGACAGCGAGAATCGCCCGGAGCAGTTGCGTCCACGTGATGCCCTGCCCGATGTCCAGCCCGTCGAAGTACGCGGTCACCGCGAGTTCCACGTCGGTTTGCACCATGTCCAGCGTGTAGCCAACCTGGGGCAAAATCGCCACCGTGACGGGCTGACTGACCAGGGTCGCCGGCAGCACTTGGCCTTGGATACCGGCGGCCAGCGACCCCGGATGGTAGACGCCCTGGCTGTCGGTGTAGCCGAAGACGAGGTTGCTGGCATTTTGGAGGAGCGAACTGCTGGGCGGCGTGTTGGCGCTGTTCGCGATCCAGACCGTCGCATACCCCGGCAGGGCGGCGAAGCCGGTCGAGACGCTTTGGGCAGCCGGTGCGCTGTTCGTCGCCGTCGCGCTGATCGTGACGGTCAGCGTGTTCCCGTTGACCGTGACCGCCAGCCCGCTCGTCGCCCCGCCGGCGTACGTGATCGTGCCCGTGCTACTGATGGTTCCGAGCAGGAGCGGGTTGTTGGTGGTGCCGACATAGAGGCCCGTGCCGGTGCTCCCCGTGGGCAGGGTGATCGTCGTGGTGATCGTCTGCCCGGCCGTGACCGTCACGCTCGCCAGCGAGGAGCCGGTCGTCGTCCGCCCATAGGCGGTTGTAAAGTCGTTTGCCACATAGACGGTGCCGGCCGCGAGACTGGAGCCACTGCCGCCCGCCGTGAGGCTCAGGGGATTGCTCGGATTCGGCACATAGGTGCCCGTGGCCGCGACGGCGGCGGCGACCTGCTCGGTGACGTAGCCATTGCTATCGGTCACGACGGCGGCCAAGGCCGCCGCCGCGACAGCGCTCGGCGTGGCCGTCCGCAATTGCGCCAGGGCGGTGGGCACCTGCGCGAGTGCGTCTTGGACCGTCTGCGCATCGGCCCCGGTGATGAACGCCTGCGGATTGTTGACGGTCAGACCCGTCAACCCGCTCGGCACGGCCGAGACGATTTGCGTGATGGTGTTCGCCGGCGCATTGCCCTGGGCCCCGGCCTGCGTACAGGTCACGACGGCCAGCAAACTCGTCTGGCCCGCTGGCCACGTCACGGGCGCGCCCAGCACATAGGTCAATTGGCTGTTCGGGATCGCGACGGTAAACCCTTGTGGGAGCGTCACCGGACTGCTCGGGGCCGTCGTCACGCTGAACTGGACTTGACCATAGGCGGCTTGCGCCGGCTGTGGCGTGATGCCCAAGACGCGCAGAATCAGCGTCTGGATCGTGCCCTCGATGGCGGTGAGGACCTGCTCGCCGAGCTTCTGGCTCTCGATGCCCCAGGTCTCGCACAGCGACCGCAGGACCGACCCCGGCGTGAAGTCGGTCAGCGTCGGTGCGACCGCTTGGATCGTCTGGATGAGATCCTGCGTGGTCTGCGCCGCAGTCCACGGGACGAAGGCATCCGTCGCCTGTTGCGCCATCGTGTCCTCCTACGTCAGCGCCACCTGAGTCGCTAGCGTTTGCGCGCCGGGCCGCCCGACGATCTGAATCTGCGCGGTGATCTGGACCACGGTGCCCGTGACCCGCACGGTCACCTGCGGTACGCCCGCGACGCGCGGATCCGCCCGGAGCGCTTGCAGGACGTAGCTCCGCAACGCCGTGGCCTGCCCTACGGGCAGGCCCACCGCGTCCGCGAGCCGACTGCCGTAAGTCGGCTGGAGCGGTACGCCGCCGAGCGCCGTCGCCAGCCGCCGGGCCAACGCTCCCAGCACATTCGCGGGGCCGCTGGTTGTGGCGAGGTCGCCCGTCCCTGTCACCACGAACTGCCCCGTGGGGTCCAGGGCGAGATCCGTGCCATAGAGATCCGTGGGCGCCGGCCGGTCGGCGGGGATTGCGCCCGGCTGAGGCACGTAGAGCGTCTGCCCCGGCTGGAGCACCTGGCTCAACTGCTGCTGCGGGCTTAGCATGAGGCCAAGGAGGGCACCCGCCTGGTAGCTGGCTTGCCAGCCCGGCGAAATGGTGGCGACCAAGGTGTCGCTGTTCCAGGCGGTGATCGTCTGCACTTCCTGCTGCCGCCCCGTGGCCGTGGGCTGCTCGGCCACCAGGACCATGCCCGGTTGCACCCAAAACGGGAAGATGTTGTTCAGGGTCACCGTCGTCGCACCGGCGGTGAGGGGCGGGACGCTAGGCCACGGCCCATTCGCCGGGGCGTTGACGCTCCAGACCGCAAGCGGCGGCCCGTAGACATCCCACAGGCGGCTTGAGATGTACGGCGGCCGGAGCGCGTTCGCGGCGACAATGGCCGGCCACGCGTTCGGGTCGCCGAGTTCCCGCGTCGCCAGGGCCACCAGACTGAGGTCCGCCGTCACGGTGACGGGCTTGAGCGGCGTTGCCGCCGGTTGCGCAGGAGTCGTCACGGGCACGACCGCCAGCCCTTGGAGCACCTGCGTCAAGACGGCGCCGGGATCCGCCGGGGCATTGGTGCCGAGCACGGGATCCCAGGCTTGCAGGCGACTCAGGGCCGCGTGCGCACCGGCGGTGAGCTGGAGGGTCTGGGTCGGCGCCACAGATGGAACTTGTGTCGCCAACTGGATCCACGTCTGCCACGCGGCCGTGACGGCGGGGGCCGCCCACAGCCAGAGGAACACATCGGCGGGGAGCGCCGCGCAGAGCGCGTCCAGCGTCCACGCTGCCTGATGCGCCACGCGGCGCGCAAGCGTGAGACCGGTCGCGTCGAGGACCGGCGCGGCGGCCCACAGTCGGCTGCCCTGAATGGCCCATAGTCTCCAAGCGGGTTCCTGGGCCGCCTGCGCCGCGATCCGCTGCGTCACCTGGGGATAGGCTTGCGCGAAGGTCGGGTGGGCCAGCATGGTCGCCTCCTACGGCAGCGCGGGAATGGTCAGCACTTGGCGGGGAAAAATCAGGTTCGGATTGGCGAGGTGGTTGGCGCGTGCGATCACCGGGTAATCCGCGCCGTTCCCGTAAAATTTGAGGGCAATCCCCCACAGCGTGTCACCGCTGACCACCTTGTAATGCTGCGCAGGCGGGGCCTGCGCCTGTGCGGGCGGCGCTTGGCTGGGGTCTCGTGACGGCGAGGGCGTCGACGACGGAGCCGCTCCTCCACCGCCCGCGGGGAGCAATGGATCAACCGGACTCGGAATCGGGGTGAACGCGTCCGGAGCGGCCAAGTCTTCCAGCACGATGAAACTCAGTGACCACTGGTACAGCAACGGGCGGCTCTTCGACCGGACGACCTGGAACTGCTGCGTCGGTTTCACCCGGTAGTGCAGATCGTCCGGCGCATTGAGCACCTCACAGGTCACATCCGGCTGCTGGCTCCCCTGCTGCGCTTCGAGGTCAAAGTAGTAGAGGACGATGTCGTAGTAGAGATGCTGGAAGGCCTGATAGCCGTCGACAGGTTGGCCGTTGTACTGGCCGTACGTGACATGCCAGCCCGTGTGCCCGCTGAGCTGCAAAGTCGGCACGCCCAGCCCGAAGTCGTCGATGTAGGCCCGGACGATAGTCTGTGTGGCCGTCGTGCGAATCGGCCACTGGAGCTGCCACGTTTCCACGAAGGGCAGCACCAGCGTATGCGTCTGCGACCCCGCTTGGGCGGCACTTGGGCCGGGAAACACGCGGACTACAATCTGGCGATCCGGTTTCCATTGGTCGGTCGGGCGCACATACCCTGTTGTGCCCGGCGGCGCCGACCCAACCGGTAGGGGTGTGGGCAAGCCGCTGTTGTCAAATCCGCCCAGCGCCATTGCTCCCCTCCCTGCTGGTACCAGATGCCAAAAGCACCGTGTGACGATTTGGTATACTCAGCCCAAGATGTTCTGGGGCGGTTTGCTTGGGTTGCTGTGTTATGCGTGGTGGTGGCTCCGGCGACAAGCGCCGCCGCGCCATCCGACGCGGCCCTTTGCCCCTGTGCCGCCGTGGCCGTGTGACGCGGACGGCGTGTGGTGGCGGGGCCCTGTGCGCTGCTGGGCCGGGTCCGAGCCGTTAGGCACGGGCCAGCTCGCGTGCCGATTCGACGGCTGTTGGTGGCAAGGCGCGGATCAGACGTGGTGGTTCGAGTGGGATGCTGTACTGAGCATCACGATCGAACCACGGGGCGGCGTAATCCGGATCGATACGACAGGAACACCGCCCTTGCGCGTGGTCGGCCCGGACCCGTGGCGGTGGGCGGTTACGGCTGACCAATTTCTCGACGCAACGGAGGACGAGTGATGCGATGCACCGTACAGCATGGATCATCATAGTAGCCGGCGTGGTCTTAAGTGGCTGCGGAACGTCCATCCTTTCGACACCCGCGACGCACACCTTTCAGGTCCCAACGTCCAGGCAATCTCATCGCCAGTCGGTGCGTTGCCTGGGCCCGACGGTGCAAGAATCCGGTCGGATCATATGTTTGCCCTCGCCGCCCTCCGACCGCGTCGGGACGACAACGACTCCACCGCCATGGTCGGCATCCTCGTCGCAATCGCCGCCCGCTGTATCTCGTCCCACCACGGATGGGTTTGTGTGGGCCACCAATTCGGCGTCCGCGTCGCTTCGCGCTTTGTTGGCCGCAGAAGGCGCGATCTTTCAGGTCGGCCAGGACGGCCGCATCCATGTGAGTCTCGCTGGCCAAGCGTGGACACTCACGCCGGATACCGTGCAGTGGGGCGCAAACGCTCTGGGCTATACGGGCACAGATTGGGTCCTAACGGCAACCTGGTCCCCTCTGAACGCCACTACTGCCTCCTTATCCGACCCGTCGCTCAGCATTCGAGTATGGCTGGTCAATCTGATGGGGCGGATGCTCCTCGTGAATGGGATGAACCCCCATGCGGGCGGCTTTGGCGGCGAACCGTACACAGATTTCGTCCAAGTCGATCTGATCAACCCACAAGGCGGCGTGCTCTCGGTGGAGCAAGAAGGAGCGACTTGGACACTGAGTGTCAATGGCCTGTCGCTCATGACGACACCCTACTTAGTCCAACTGGAACGGCAAGGCATGCCGCCTGTGGTCGCTCAGTGGGGTCAGCAGGCGCAGTCTTAGCCACTTTTCACCGTACTCGATCCGCCCGTGATCTGCCCCGTGTAGACCGTGCCGTTCACGGTCACCTGGACCGGGTCGCCTACGCGCGCCACGCCTGCGGTGCCCCCGTTGAGCGTGATCGTGGGGCCGGACAGCTCCAGCGTAGCCCCGCCGCTTGTCTTCAGGACGACGGTAACGGGCGGCCCGCTGGCGGGGGGCCAGTTCGGGTTGATGTCGGTCGGTGTCGCTGACTGGCCGCTGGGCCCGATGGCGAGCGTGGTTCCATCCGGCCATGCGAGGGTGAGATTCCCATCAGGGTCTAAGGCGAACCACACCCCGGATTCGTGCCGCCAGACCGCCCAGCCTTCCTGCTGTGGCGCAATGGCGCTGTTCGGCGCCGGCGCGATACCAATGACCATGGGTTGGCGGCCGGACCCGTGGGCCCAGTCGACGTAGACGTACACATCCTCGGTGCCAGG
The DNA here is from genome assembly GCA_023565505.1 of Actinomycetes bacterium. GTDB lineage: Bacteria > Bacillota > Sulfobacillia > Sulfobacillales > JAIMBI01 > JAIMBI01. The sequence continues at coordinate 97,218 of JAIMBI010000004.1, forward strand.
GATGGGCGGCGCATAGGGCCCAGCAGCGGTGGACAGCGCATTGGCCGTGGTCGTCTTCGGAAGATACTGTCCACCGGTTTGCGTCCCTAATCCCGTACCGGCACACCACGGGACATGCCGGTCGATGTGGCCGCCCATTACGCCCGTCACGTAGACGACATCGACCGTGTTGTCGTCAGGATGGCGCGCGATGACGCGCGCCAACTGGGGTTGCGGGCCGGGCCGCCAGCGGTACGGATTCGGCTGCCGCGCCGCCGCCAAGGCCCCCTGCATCGGCTTCGGCATTAGGCCGCCTCCTGTCCGCGCACGACGGTCAGCGTCGTCTGCCACGTGGCATTGACGTCGCTGATGTTGATGAGATGGTCCACGCCTTGGAGGTAAAACGCCAGCCGCCATGGCGGAATGCGCACATAGCGCCCGACGCGATACTGCTCATGGCCGTGCAGGGTGATCGTGCCGCCGACGTACCGGTCGTTGTAGCGAAAGACCTGATAGCACCACGTGGCCAACTCGGCACACTTTGCGGCCATGGCCGTATACGTGGCGGTGTCACTAGTGCCGCCTAAGTAGACCCAGGGGGTTTGGATCTGGAGGACGCGCAGCCCATAGCGCTGGGCCTGGTCGGCATCAAAAATCGGGTTTGCGCTCGCTCCCTCAAACGCAGAGGCGGGCACGTTCGTGCCCGGCGCGCCCGCTTGCCCTTCAGCGTAAAAGAACTGGGTCGGCGGCTGGTTGAACATATCCGCCTGATCCGGCATGACGAAGTAATACGTGAAGACCTCGCTGGCATCCATCCCCAGTTGGTGGGCCGCCTGCTGGCCGGCCGCAAGGGCGCCGCCGTCCACGGTGATGTCCGGGAAGAAGCCGTGGGCCGCCGGATCCTGGCTCTCCAGCGGATAGGTCCCGTCCCACGCTTTGTACGGCGTGCGCCGCACCACCAGCGTCGGTCCCGGATCGTCGTCGAACACGAACGCTTCGCCGAGCGGGGGCGAGGCTAGGAAGTTGATGAGGTTCCAGTACACCCCTGTCCACGGTTCCACGTTCATGAAGTTGATGGTAAACCGGCTAGGCAGGTAGATCCAGGTCCGCAAGGCGGGAAGAGGCGCGTGGGCCAACGCGTTCCGGAGCGCGTCCACGCTCGGCGCGATCATGTGGTCCACGATTTGCTGGAGCGCTGTGCCGACGGGTTGCGGCTGCGTGGGGTCCAGGGGGATGTTGAAGTTGACCGAGTTGACCGGATAGCCCGGAATGGCCGCTGCCAGCAGGGTGGACATGGGATCCACCGCCCACAGGTAAAGCAACTGCCAATCGGCCAAGAGGCCGCCGTAGTCGCGCCCGACGATCTGGACCTGCCGCTGCGGACCGCCCGTCTGCGGCGGCATCGCCATCACTTGTTGGCTCTGGTCCACAAAGCCCCGCATCAAGATGGGCGGGTTCCCCCGCTGCGCCACGCCCGCCCGAATCTCAACATACGTGCGCGGCGGAAGCTTACTCGCCCAGCTCCCTGCGGCATCCTGCCGACTCGTGAACGTGAGCACGAAGGTGCCGGCGGGATTGACCGTATCCTTGTGCGTCTGGATCTGCTTCAGGTCGCCCATCAGGTCCGCATGGTAAAACCGCCCGTCCGGCGTCCACGCCCGGACGTCGACCTGGGGGGCGTAAACCGGCACCGCTGCGTTCATAACCCGCTCCCGTTATAATAGGCTCCCGCCCCACTCAGCAGGGCACTGCGGTCACGGGTATTGGCCTCAATCTGCTGGAGCAGCGCCAGCACCTTCTGACCGTAGGTCGCATCGTGACCGGCATAGCCCGACTGCGTCAGCAGGGCGGCCAGCTGTGCGACGGGCGCGCCGGCGTGCGCCGCCTGCAACAGCGCTCGGTAATTCGTGTTCGCCTCCAGGAACTGGATATAACCCTGGGTGAAGTCCGCCAGCGAGTGATAGCCGGCGTACGCTGGGTCGGGCCCGGCACGCGCCCCCGCCCACGGCTTGATACCGGCGAGGTTCCAGTCCATCCGCGCGGCTGCCGAGGTGCCCCAGCCCGATTCGAACGCCCATTGCGCGGCAATCAACGGCGCCGGCAAGCCGGTCGCAGCACTCGCTTGCGCCACGTAGGGCGCGATTTGCTTCAAGAACGCCGCTTGGGACGCCGGCGCCGGCATAGGACTGCTCGGCCCGGTGCTCCCCACGCCCCCCGCGGCCGCCACCTGCACCCCCAACGCCTGGCTGGTCCAGCTCGCCAGCGTGACCCCCAGCCCGTTCACGCCTGCCGGATTATAGGCCGTCGTCTGGGCTAACCCCGCCACCCAGGGATTCCCTGTGGGATTCCATGGCGTCACGGGCGCCGCGCTGGGTCCCTTGCGTGTCAAGCGGTTGATGGCCTTCGCGAAGTCTTCCGAGGCCGTGTAAAAGGTCTGCACCGCCTTCGTAAACTTGGACGCCACCGTGCTCCACTGACTCTGCGCCTTGTTGATGCTGCTGTTGAGTTGGTCGATGCTGTTCTGCAACGTGTTCGGGCTCTGCACCAGCGTTTGGGCCAGTTGGCGCCGCAAGTCCTGTTCCAGTTGGGGCAGTTGCCGACTCGCCATGCGCCATTGGCCTGCCGTCAAATTGCCCCCGCTCTGCGCGATGAGCCGCTGATCCGCCTGGATCTGCTGGAGGAGATGCTGCTCGGTAGGTGTCAGCGCGACGCCCTGTCGTTGCAGCTGCTGGGCCAGGGTTACCGGATTGCCGCCCTGCGCCAGCTGCGCGAACACGCCGATTTTGCCGGTGTTGAGCAGCTGCTGGAGCGCATTGGCGGGCGCGTGAATCTGGCGCAGCAGGCGGCTGATGGCATCGGTCTGCGACCCGGTCAGGCCGCCGGTGTAGTGCATCAGGGCCGCCGCTTGGGGCACCGTCAGACCCAGCCAATTCGCGAACAGCAGGAACTGGCTGGCGTCCTGCTGCGTGGGCATCCACTGGCCGCCCACGTTCACGGTGCTCGGCGTCCGGCCCCCGAAGAAAAACCGGCGCGCGAACTGCATCACGGCGCTCCAGTTGCTCTGGCCCGTCACAGGGTTCTGGCCCGTCAACCCATACTGCTGGAGCGCCATCGTCTGCGCCCAGGACAGCTGCCCGGTCGGGTTGAGCGCCAGCATCATCAGCGCCTGCCCGGCCGTCCCGCCGCCCGGCGACAGGATCCCCTGGTTGATCTGGTTCAGGAGCGCCGCCCCGCGCTGGCCCTGCAACCCCTGGACGCCCGTGCTGTTCAGGCTGTTGATAATCCCCAGCAGGACACCGGGATTAGGGGCGGTGACCAGCGACCGCTCCAGATTTTGCGTGACGCTCAGCAGTTCGTTGAGCACCTGCGTTTGGCGCCCTTGCATGCGCGGGTTCGCCATCGCATTCGCCAGCTGCCCGAGAAACTGCGCCGTCGTCATGGACCGGCCGACGCCGCTGGTAAAGCCCATCTGCGCCAACATGCCACCCGCTTGGGCCATCTGGCTCGGCGCGATGCCTTCGGCGAAGCCAAACCCGAGGACTTGCCGGAACTGGCCGAGGAGCCGTCCCCCGCTCGTCCCGACATACGGCTGGAATTGCTGGAGCGCGCCCGTAATCTGTTGGAGCGAGTAGCCGAAGCTCAGACCGGCTTCGTTAACGCGTTCGCGAAACTGCTCCAGGCTTTGGGTGGTCGCGCCCAGGCTGTGCACGAGCGGCGACAAGGCCGTCGCCTGTTGCTGATACGCAGACCACCCTTGGCCGAGTGTCCCTTGGAACAGACCGACGAGCGCTTCGCCCGCCGCATAGGCCCCGGCGAACGGCAGGACGCGCCGTAAGCCGGAGGCCAGACCGCCCACAAACTGCCCGCCGGCCGACTTCAGCCGCGCGCCCAGTCGTTGCGACCACGAGGTCCCCGGTGCGGCCATCGGCGCGCCCAATGTCGCCCCGTACTCTTGCACGAAGGCGCTGAGCGGTGTGCCCGGGCCCCCGCGGAGCCAGCTGAGCGTCGAGGCGTGGAGCGCCTGCATCCGCGCGGTCTCCGCCGCGTCGGCGCCCTTGAGTTGCTCCGGCGTCAGCCGCGTGAACCAGTCGATCCAGCTTGCCATGAGACTGCTGGTCATCGCCGACGCCGTGGACCCCGTCGGCCCACTAGCCGCTCGCCCCCGTGGGGGCCGATCCGCTTGATTCAGCGTCCGTAAGATCGCCTGCGCCGGCGCGTAGACCGTCTGGTCCCAGTTGATGAGGCCGGACAGCGTCGTGAGGTCATAGGCCGGACCCGCGGGCCGGCCCGCTCCACCAGTTCGCCGGCTCCGATGGCCGGCGGGCGCCGCCGCGAATCCGGCTCCTGCTCCCCCGCCGCCCCCGAGACCGGGCACCGGGATCGACCGCGCCACTTGGGCGATCTGCTGGAACTGAGCATGGACGTGGCGGAGATGATCCTGGAGGCGCTTGAGATCCGTATCATCCAGCTTCGGGCGGATGACAATCTCGTGGTCGGCCACGCGCGATCACCTCTTCCGGGCGCACCGGCTCCCAGTCCGGCGCCATCGCGGGATCATGCTGCGCGCGCCAGCGCGCGACGCTCGCGGGATCGTTCGGGTCGACCTCGCCGCGCTGGAGCGCCTCAAACCAGGCGTCCTTGAGCGGATCGCTCGGCAGCTCCGGCGGCTGATTGTACGCCTGCCAGAGCAGGGCCTCGTATTCCAGCTCCTCGGGTGTCAGTTCCAGCAGGCGTGGGTCGTGACGCGGCAAGCGGTAGTGTTGGCGATACCAATACAGCAGCGTCTGGCTATCCTGCTGCGCCGCCTGCTGCTTCACCGCCTCCCACGCCGCTTTTAAACGCTTGGCGCCCCTGCTGCCACTGCTGCCAGACTTGCATCAGCACCCGGTCGTCGGGCTGCTCTGCCCAATCCCACCCCGGCGGTCCGGAGAGCGTGCACAGTTCGATGAGGGCGACCACTTCGGCCAAGGCGCGCGCCTCGGCACTGACCTGGTCGGGCGGGGCGCCGAGCTTGGCGGCCACGCGCCCCGCCGCTTGGAGGTAGACGCCCAAGGTCGGTTCCTTCAAGACCCAGGTGCCTTCGGGGAGCTGGATCGTAATCGGTTGCCGCTTTGCCTGCAATTGATCCATGCGTGAGCCTCCTCGGCTTAGCCCGGCCCCCACACATCCGTCCCAAGGATCGTCGCGTTATACAGCGTGGCCGCATTGGCCGCCACCGTGATGGTGTTGCTGTCGAACACGCAGCCGCGCGCGCCCTTGATGAAGCTGCCGAACAGGGTGTCGTATCCGGCCACCACGAACGGCGGAATCTGGGCAATGTCCGCCAGGGAATTCGGCGGCTCGATCCCGATCTGCGTGAGGTTTTGGTTGTTCAGGAACAGGCTCGAGAGCGTCACCGTGATGGAGCTGAGCGTGGGTACCAAGTCCAGCGGCAGGCCCGTCCCGATGACGCCTTCCGGCGACAGGTTGACGCTATACGCGAGCGTCCACTGCTTGGCGGCGCCGATCACGACGCCGTTGAGGACCACCTCGGCGTAGTTGCCGCTGTAGACAACCTGGTTGCCGACTTGCTGGACCGGCATGAGCGTCCTCCCTTCCGCTTACGCGGCCTGCGCCATCGGCAGCGTCGCCTGAAGCGTCGTCAAGATGAAGTCCGCTGGCAGCGTGAGCGCGACCTGGGCCGTGACGGTGACCACGGTGCCGCTGATACTGACGCTGATGCCTTGCTGGGTCGGCGCTTGCGCCAGGAGGCCCTGTTGCGTATAGGCGTCCATGAGGGTGTGGAACACCGTCTGCTGCACCTTGGCGGCCGTCGTGCCCGTAATCGGCTGGCCGACAAACGGCTGGAGGGCTTGGTTGATCAGGCGGACCAACACAAACTGTTCCTGCACGGCGCTCAACTGGATCTGGTCCTCGTTGCCGCTCGGATTCGCGGCGGCCGTGCTCTGGCCCTTGACGACGACCGGCACGCTCGACCACGGCACCTGCTTGAGGACAATCGCCCCCGCCGCCGTCAGGGTGTCAATCGTGCTGTCCGCGAAACTCTGCTCCAGCCCCGTCGCCGCAACCGGCTTCGCCGTGAGACTCTCGTTGAGCGGCTGCCCGGCGGCCATCGCGGCCAACTGCGCCGCCACGATGTAGGGCGGGAAGGTGACGGACGACCCTTGCAAGTTGGTCCCGGTCGTCCCGTTCACCAAATAGCCGGTCGTCTCCGACTTGAGACTCGCCACATTGCTCAGGGCCTGCTGCACCGTGGTCCCCGCCGTGCCCCCCACGATGCCGTACCGACCATAACCCAGACTCGCCATGTACTGGCAATGGGCGTCGTTCATCGCCCAGTAGCTGCTGTTTGGGGTCACCGGCACGACCCAGAGGACGTTGTACTGCTGCTGGAGCGCCGTATAGGCATTCTGCCAGTTCGCGGTCGTCGCCGTGCCCGTCGAGCCGCCGCTCGCATAGACCCACGCCCCCGTGGTCGCAAGGTTCGTGGCATTTGCCTGCCGGACCGCGGTGACCCAGGGTTGCCAGCCGCTGTTCAGCGACCGCACGACGGCGGTGACATTGGCCGAAAATGTCGTCGCCGTGCTCGTGATCGCAACATTCGTCACATTGTCGAACAGGCCGCTCGTGGCGTCGTTGGCATTCGGGTCCAGGAGCGTGGCTTCAAAGCCGGCCTGCTGGTTGATCTGGTTGACGAGCTGTTGGACCGTCGTGGCGGTGCTGAAGCTGATGCTGAAGACCTGACTCGGCGTGGCGCCGGCTTCGACCGTGAAGCTGCTGTCGGTCACCGTCGCCGTGACATTGGTCAAGGTGGTCCCCGTATAAGCCAACGACAGGACCGGTAGGGCGATGTTGTCTTGCGTCAGCACTTGGCCGCTGTAGTCATCGCCGACGCTGACTTTGTATCCCTGTTGCGAACCGGCGCTGACCGCGACCTTGATCTGGTTGGCCGCCGCGCCGTACCGCGTCGTTGTGCAGACAATGCTCGCGGCGGGCGTGGTCGCGGTGTTGTTGAGATCCAGCGTGCCCTGGGTGGTCGGGTTCACGTTGTAGACCAGCAAGGGATTGGCTCCGTTGGTCGCGGGCGAGGGCGCCAACGCCAAGGCCGCCGCATTCGCCAGATCCGAGTCCGCCCCCAGCGTGGCGATGATGTCCGCGACGGACTGGACCTGGACCCATTGGTTCGGGCCTTGGTTCGCCGGGCCGACCAGAGCCAGCGCATAAGGCGTCGCGGGGCTGGCGGGCGCCAGCGCCTGGGTGTTGACGGCCGTGACAACCTGCGGCTGGATCAAGACCCGGCCGTTGAACGGAACAGACATGAGGGTCCTCCTTTATCCCTGCGGCGTGGTCATCCACATCTGCCAGCGCGTGCGCCACCCCTCCGGCGTGTCCCACCAGCCGGTGCGAGCGGCCAACGCCCGAAACCCCGCGACCGCTTCGCGGGGCAAATTGGCCTGTTGACGCAGCCAGTCGTCGCAGGACAGCCGCGAGACTGTCGTGACGTCCTTGCGCGGCATAGAGCCGCACCTCCTTACGCCGTCGGTTGCACCGTGGCCGTCGCCTGCGAGACGGTGCTAATGCCGGTCGTCGCCCAGGTGTCGGGATGGCGCGCGGTCAAGGTCACGGTGCGGCTATACGGGAAGATGACATCGCCCGCCGCGTCGGTGACGGGCTGCAGTGGGCCCCAGCTGACGACCTGCGTGATGAATCGGGTCGGGGGCTGGCTCAAGGCCGGCCGGGCTTGGTAGAGCGCCCAGCGCACCAAGGCCGCCAAGGCCAGGGTTAGCGTGAGGTTGATGCTGACGACCACACAGCGCCAGGTGGATTGCGCGAAGACGACAAAGGCCTCTGTCGCCGTCGGCGGCGAGCCGCTGGTGGTCTGGTACCACTGTTGCCCAATGACATCCTGGTCAGGCTGTTCCGCGCCCGCGTCGCCGTACACCCAAATCCCCGGAAGACTGACCGTGGTGGTCGGCACGTAGCCCAAGTTGACCGGGATCGACTGTGCCAATGCCGTGACGAGCTGGTTTTGCTCGGTGGCGGGCAGCGCCGCGAACAGGCTCGGCACCAACGTGCTCGCCTGCTGCTTCACGGTTTGCAACTGCTGGGCGATCTGCTGTTGGATCACCCAATCGGCGACATCAATCATGCCCGAACACCTGCGCTTCCCAAGCCTGGAGCCAGGCCGTCGTCACCGCCTCAGCCACCCACTGCCACACCGGCTCCGCCCAGGGCGTCCCGGGCCGCGCCGGGTACCACCAGGAGGCCGCCGGCGACCGTTCGGACACCGTGCGCCACGTCGTCAGGCCGCCGCGCGCGAGCCGGATCCCGCTGTAGAGGCCGGCGCGCCACGTGTAGCCCTGTTCGGGATGGCGGCGTCCCACCCACGGCGCGTTCAGGCTGGTGCGAGCCCCTTCGGTGCCCTGGTACCGGAGGCCGGCGACGATGGCCCACAGCACCGCATCGGGAACGGTCTCCGCGCGATGGCGGAAGGGGATGATGTTGTACCGCGCCCCGGTCCGCCCGACGCGACTTTTCGGTCCGTGCGTTAAGCCCGGCTTCATGTCCCACGCGGGCGTCCCGTGTTCGACCCGCTCCGCTAAATCGACCGGAATCTGGACACGCACGCCGTCGGCGGTCGTCTCCACCTGGGCCGTAAAGGGCCGCACGCGCACCCGGCGGGTCATGCCGGGCAACTGGAGGCCTTGTCCGCTCGCCTCCCAGGTGGCCGCCACCCAGCCGCCGAGGGCGCGCCGCGTCGCGTCCGGCACCACGTCGGCGGCCCGCTGAGCCCAGACATCGACGGCGCGCGTCAGGGTGGCCATTTCCCACGTGATCGTCAGCATGCTGCACGCCTTACCCTGGCAGCAGCGGCCCCGGCGCGTTGGGCAGTACGTACTCCCGCTTGCGCAGAATGGTGCGCGGGCCCAAATCGGTGCCGCGCTCCATCCGCACGAGACCGGGCGGCAACACAACCCATTCATAGGTCGCGTTGTACCGCACGCTGTAGACGCTGCCCGCCGCCGGCTGGTTCGCCGTGCCGAGCCACGTGATCGTCTTGCCGCTGACCGTGAAGTCGACACCAGCCGTGTACGCGGTCACGGCGCCCGTCTGGGGATTGACCTGCAAACACGCGCGGACCTGGGCGGCCCGATAGGGCAGCGTGTCCGTCGCCCCGGTGCCGCGCACCAGCTGGACGCCTTGAAAGGGCTGGCCTGTGGTCCACGTCGTCAGCACCAGGTCCCACGGCGCCAGCGACGGCGTGCCGGGCGGCTGATCCGCCCAGAGGTCGCCGGGCTGAGCCAAGCCCTCCGTCCGCAGGATTTCCTGCTGCGTAATCCGGGTCAGCACCAGCCGGATCGTCTGGAGGGGATCCGGATAGAAGTAGCCGAGGCCCCCGCAGGCCGCACAGGCCGGATTGGCCGGCGCTTGAGGCGTACTCCCACACGAACACAGGGCCGCCGGGGTCCACTGGACGACTTCGGCATGGTCGCGGAAAAAGCGCGTCAGGTCGCGTTGGAAGAACCGACTCGTCCACATGAGGCTAGCCGCGGGTGGACTCGATCAGCACCGTGGCCGTGCCGCTGGTGTAGCTGGTGCACGTCACGCGGAGCGAGCGATAGTTGCCGCGGTACACGAACACGCCAGGCGCGCTGATGCTCCCGCTGGTTTGACTCCCCGCGGGCGTCGCATCCGGGATCAGCGTCTGGAACGTCTGGTTGTCCTGGCTGCCCTGGACCGCCACCGTCGCGCTGAACGTGCCCTGAACCGTCACGGTGTGCAGCGTCCGGTCGCCGGGGTAAAAGAGGCCGCCCGGCAGGGCGTTGCCCGTCTCCGGATCCGTCACGGGCGGGGTGTCGGCCGCGGTGACCGTCACTTGCCCGTGCCGCGGGACATAGGAGGCCGCCATGCGCGCCTGCATGTCGAGAATGTTCTGCCCACGCGGGATCATCGCTTAGGCCTCCTCCCGCCGACGGCGCCGACGCCCAGTGCGCGCAGCATCGCCCGATGCCTCCGCGTCGAGACCGGCCGCGGCGGGCGTCGGCGCCTCCACGTCGGCGATGCTTGCGGTCGCCTCGTCGATGACGGCAATCGGGAACCCGGCATAGCGCCGCAGATGGTCGGCCTGCGCGGCCGTGACGGTGGCCTGGGCCTGCGCGTCGAACGTCACCCAGAACGGGCCGGTCGCGTCGCAGGCCCCCAGCGTGCGCCCCGCCCACGCGGCGGGCGCTTGAATCCGCATCCGGCTCACCGCCTTCGGCTTAGGTGTTCACGTAGGGCAGGAACCGCCCGATGTTCCAGATCACCGCGCACCGCTGCCGCGCCTTGACGACCAAGACGTGGTAAAGCAGGAGCAACCACTCGACCTTGGTCTCGACGATGGCCAGCGGGTATTTCGTCATCGGCGCCAACTGGGCGACCGCCAAGTTGTTGGGTGTCCGCTCCAGGATCAAGGCACAGCTCGTCCCGTTGCGGGTCGAGTTGTTGTCATAGAACGTGACTGTGCCTGGACTGTTGGGATTCACCGCCACGTGCCCGATGATCGTCGTGTTTGGATCGCTCAGGCTGTTGTAGGTCCCCCGGTAGATCCGGAAGCGGGTCACGGGGTTGCCGTTGGACGGCCCGGGCGTGATTTGCAGGGTCACGATCTGGCCCGGCGCCACCGTGACCGCGTACCCACTGGGGTCGGGCGCCGTCGGGGTCGCCGCGGCGGTCCCCACCGGGGCCGACTCACCATTGTCGTTGACGGCCGACACCCAGTAGTAGTAGGTGCCGGCATCGGACTGGCCGACACCATTTTCGGCGAGGAAATAGCTCGTCACGCCCGCCGGCGGCGCGCCCACGGTGACATTGGTCGAGGTCAGCACCCCCGGTTGTGCGGGGGCCCCGTTCTCGGACTGCCCCGTCGTGATCGGCTGGCCGTTGGGCACCTCGTTGAGGAAGATGCTCGCGGTGAACGGGATCGTGCCGAAGGGCGTCATATGACTGGGGATCGGTTCACCGGTGACGAACCCGATGCCGCTCCGCCCCGCCGGGATCTCCGGCATCAACAAGCGCCGTTCGGTGAAGGCCCGCAGGTTCGAGAGATCGACCAGCGTCTGGGGGGTCGCGAACATCCGCACATTGGCGAACGACCCCAACTTACCCTGCTGGTAGAGCGTGGCGGCGATGTTGTTCAGGTCCCCGAACTCCAGATACTTGCCCTGGAGGTCGAAGAAGTTGACCCCGGCCGGCGCCCGCCCGTAATGCTGCTGGCCATTGAGGGCATTCGGGCCGAAGTACTGGAGGTTGAACTGGCCCCCGTCGGCCATCTGCATGATGATCCCGGGGTAGTTCACGACATTCCCGTAGTTGTCCGTCACCGAGGGGTCGGCCCACGTGAAGTTCGCTTCCGCCAAGCCCAGGAGCTGAAACGCGCCATCCCGGTCTTCTTCCTGCACGGGGTCGACCATCACACCGCCCAACAGCCCGCTCTGGGCCTCGACATCCGTGATGCCGCGCCGCACGCCAAAGAAGCAGACCTGGGCCTGATTCCGCGTCCACGCGGCGACCCCCGTCGGCGGCACGCGGCCCTGCGCGAAGCCGAAGCCGCCGCGCACCGAGCCGTACTGGTCGCGCTCCGTCCACTGGTACAGCGGATTGATCGACGGGACCCGGTTGAGCCAGTTCCACAGGACCAGGTGCTGGTTGTCGTACAGCACCGAGGTCATCGTCGTGTCGAGGTTCAGGGTCGCCAGCGCCGTGCCGTCCGCGTAGCCGGCACCCAGGTTCGTCGACGCGAGGGCCCGTTCGAAGTCCAGCGCCCGGCCATTGAGGAAACTCTGCCGGATGAGGCTGTAGGACTTCTGCAAGCGGAGCAAGTTGGCGTAGGCCGCCACGTTCGGGTTGGCGCCCAGGTGATAGAAGATCATCGCTTCGTCGCCGCTGACCGGCAATCGGCCCGTGTTGGCGACCTGCCCATCCCGCGCCGGATTGTAGCTCTTCAGCAGGCTTTCATAGGTCTGCGCGGTGCGTTCCGACACCGGCAACTGCCAGGCCTCCGGCGTCGCTACGACGCCCGGTTGGCGCTGGTGGGGATCCAGCGCGCCCGCCACGGGGCGCTGTGCCATCGTCGCCATCGTCGCCTCCTACTTCCAGCCCAGCTGCCGGGCCACCGGCTCCGGGACCGCCGCGACGATTTCTTCCGGCGTGCCCAACCGTCCGATGGTCTGGAACTGGTTCACGTCAATCAACCCCGCGCGGAGCGCCTGCTCGGCCTCCACGATGAGGTCTTGCCGACTCTTCTGGAGCTTGCTGGTCTTCTTGGCCTGGCCGCCGAGCAGCACATTGAAGCCCGGCGGGAACCCGATCTTCGTCGGGTCCATGACCGGCTGCTTGAGGACCGCTTGCAAGGACTTCCCGAACTGCTGGAGCGCCCGGCCTTGCGCGTAGACCGCGCGCGCGAGCACGTGGATGCGGTCGTCCTGCCGGTCGAGGTGCCGCACGCTCTTGGCCAGCAGGTCTTGCTGGTCGCCCAGGATCTCCAGCAGCTCTTCCAGGGCGGGCGCCGCGTCCAGCGTGTCCTCGGTGATGCGCCCGCGGGCCGCGACACTCTTGTAGAGGTCTTCCCGGCTCATGACGCGCCGGGACCGCCGCATCGCCCGCGCCGACCGCACCTTGTGGGCGCCGATGGTGTAGACATCGGTGTCGTCCCCGTCGCCCACGTCCGGGCCGTCGGGCGGGACGGCGGCGTCTTCTTCGTGGTCCGCGTCTTCGTTCGTGAAGTACGCGCCTTCAGCGTCGCTGTACCACTCATCGGCCACCCGCTGCCGCCGACGGCGGTCGCCCTCGAACTCGGCTTCGTCACCAGCCCAAGCGGGGCGGTCTTCCGGCACATTGTTCTTGCGGGCCCGTTCCAGCACGGCCCGGTGCACCTTGCGGGCACGCTCCAGTTCGTGCTCGGCCGCCTCGCGGCGCTTGCGGGCTTCCTCGAGGCGATCGGCGTCGTCCGCCTCTTCGGCGTCGCGCTCCGCCTCGGCCGCCCGCCGCAGGCGCTCCCGCGCCCGCATCAGGCGCTCCTCCGCCTCCTCGACGGGATGCCGCCGCCGCGACTTCTCGGCATACGCGCGCCGGTGCTTCTTGGGCGATCCCACGACGCCCCGGAGGTCGTCAATGCCCGAGCCCAGGTCCGGGTTGTCCGGGTCCTGGTCCTCGTCTTCCTCCTGGTCGTACTCGTCGTGGTCGTCCTCAAACTGGGCACTAATCTCGTCCTCTTCCTCGTCCAGCGCGGGGTCGTACCCCCGGCTCTTCGCAAATGCCTGCGCGAGCATCCGCTGGCTCTTCGCCAGGTCGCGCAGGGCAGGTTCGGGATTCAACTCGGCCGCGATCTCGCGCGCGGCCTGGTCGAGGTCCGCCATCAGGCACCTCCTGTCAGACTGCGGGCCAAGCCCCGGACCACCGCCTTGGCGAAGGGCAGGGACCAGCCCTGGCATCGCACGAAATGCCCCAGCATCCCGCGGATGCCGTCGTGAAACCGATAGGTGTGCGGGTCATAGCAGGGGCGCCGCCCGCGCGGGCACCGGCCCCAGACCCAGCCGTCGCCAGCGTCGAGATTGAGCGTCTGCAGCGCCGGGACGGCCCCTTGCGTCTTGCGCAAGGACTTGGCAATGGCCGCGAAGGACAGCGGCATCAGGGGTTGATGGCTCATCGCCAAGTGCCGGATGCGGCTCTTGGTGATGTAGTGGCCCTGTTTTTCCAGGATCTCGCCTTGCACGGAAAACCCCACGCGCCGTTTGGCGTGGGGCGTGCGTTCCTGCGCTTGGATCAGCGACCAGACGGCATCGCTCGGCGGGTGCCCCTGATACAAGAGCACCCGGCCTTCGGTGGCCGGGATGGTCCCGTGGCGGTCGTCGATCTCGCCGCGATCATTCAATTTGCAGGGCCGCGTACTGAGCGGTTCGCCGATCAAGTGCTGAGGCCCGTCGAGGTGGTCCCAGTTGACGTACCCTTCCCGCACCAGCGGCTCGCAGTCCATGCCGTCTTGGACCACCACGTCCTGGACGCCGTCCGGCACCTCGGCCGAGATCGGGCCGTAGACGATGCGCTGCCGTTCCCCGTGATGCACCTCCTCGCGCGCCTTGGCGAGGGGGAACCACACGCCGCCCGCCTCCTCCTAGATGAAGAGAATCTGATAGGTCTGGGAGGCGATGGACGAGGCGACCGTAAAGGTCACCGTCTGCGTGCTGGCGTTGTAGCTCATGCTCTGGATGTTGGGCGGGACATCCCCGCTGGCGTTGATCGGCACCCACAGCACCGGTTCGACGGGCACATTGGACACCGTGACCGTCGTCGCGGTGCCCGCCGTCGCGCTGGTCGTCTGCTGCGCCGTGACATGCACTTGCGCGGCCAGCAGCGCGTTCAGGGCCGTGGCATCAAAGCCCGCAGCGTAGCTTTTCCCGCCCACCGCGCCCGTCTTGCCTTCTTGCAGGGCGCGGAGGATCCCGCCCACCGGGATTTGCTTGCCCGTCACGCTCATGTCGATGGCGTGCACGGCGGCGTCATTGAGGGCCATCGGGTCCCTCCTTTCTCAGCGCGCACGGCGCGCCGATAGTGACGGCCCGGGCACTGGCAGCGCCGGGCCGGTTGGCGTTAGACAACTTGCAGGGTGAGGCCACCATACCGTTGGCCAATGCGCCGGACGTGCTGGCGCAACCACTCCTCGTATTGCGCGCGCAGTTCGGCGCCGGCTTGTTTACCTGCATAGGTGCGGCTGTCCGAAACGCCGTCGCGGCTGACCGACCGCGTTTGGGCGCCCCCACTGAGCGCAAACCCAGCGGCGCTCAGGATGTTCACCGCCGCCTGTTTCGCGACCGCCTCGCGGACGATCTGGTACTCGCCATGCAAGTGGTTCAGGCCGGAGGCGATTCCAAAGTGCCAGAATGCACGCTGTTACCCCGTCGCTCCCGCGACGTGCGATGGTCCTTTCGGCCACCGTCTCGCCATTCCTGGCGAGGTCGGACTGTCTCATCCTCCCGGAGGGAGGCCAGGCGTACAGTCTCTAGCGGGTCAAGCCACGTGGCCGACTTCCGTCGGGGTTGTCCACTGCCGCACGGCGTTGGGAGGTTCCCCGATATAGCCCGGTGTTCCACGGTGCGTTGCCGCACCGCGCCGCCATTGTGTTAACGGAATGGTGTCATAGTTGATGAAGAACTGAAGTATCGCCGCGCCGTAGAACTGCCACGAGATAATCGCGCCGTTGTCCGGCACCAATTCCAGGACGCCCGTCACCGGGTCGAACACGATCCAGTCGCGCCCGATGCTGACCGCCTGGCTCTGGTTGAAGTAGCCGTACAGGTAGTAGACGACCTGGATCTGCTTGCGCGGCAGGCTGAAGCTCATCCAGTGCGCGAAGTCGCGGGGGCGCCGATAGGTCATGGGCACCTCTTGGTGTTCGACATGATAACTGCTGCTCACGACCCCGCGCGCTTGCAGCGTGTACGCGCCCTGTTCTTCCGAGATCAGCGGGTCCGTGTCGCTGGTATGCGGCTCGACGAAGAAGTACCACGCGCTCTCCAGTTGCCCGGTGGCGTAGTCCACGTACCGTTGCAAGTTGTCGTCCGTGAACTGGCTGCCGCTGACCAGGATGGTCTCCGTCACGCTGGCACTCGGCAGGAGCCACGGCACGACCTCCAGCACCACATAGCTCTGGCCGTCTTGGCTCTGACAGACGAGCGTCTGGCGCGCGGTCCCGGTGATGGTCTGCGGCGGCCCGTTGGCCCAGGCCAGCGTCGGGGGCGATCCGGGCGTGAACGTCAGTGGATACACGCCCGCCAGCGTGCTCTGGCCGACATCCCGGATCCGCACACCGGTCACCTGCTGCGGCTGGAAGAGCGGCGCGACCACGTCCAGGGCTTCCAACGGCACGCCCCGGAGCCAGAGGTGCCGCAGCTCGTCCGTCGGAATGATGGTGATGCGAAACGGCTCGGACTGCGCTGTCGGGCCCGGACTTCCGTTGGCGTTCGTGACGGTGACTTGGATCTGCCATATCCCCGCCACGCCCCGGTAGATGCCGTTGTCGCGCGACGCCGGTGCAATCAGGTTCGATCCCGGCCCCGCCGTGATCGGATCAAACGGCTGGTACTCCCGAATCGTCTCCAGCGCGAACGTGACCGTGGCGCTGGACTGGTTCGTGGTCGGCGCCACGGTCTGCGTCGCCAGCGTCTGCGGCTGCCCATCGGTGTACCCCGAGAGGCGGACCAGATTGACCGTGACGGTGTCGCCGCTTTGGGCTCCCCCGAACACTAGGTACACCCCGATCTGGTTCCGCGTGTCGCCCGGTTCTAGGCCGTAGCGCGAGTATTCGGCTCGGTCGGTGTAGACTTGGAGACTGGTCGTGGGCCGTCCCTCCTCACGCCGCCATCCGTGTGTTATCCTCGACCTAAGACAGCGGGCTCGGGGTGCTCGGGCGGAGCAACACCCCTAACCGCGCGGCATGGATCGCCCGTCCGTGAAATGTTAAGCCGCGTCCCAGTCGCTGTGCGGGGCCGCCCCTTGACGGCATCAGAAGCCCGGCAGCGTCCTTCGCCTGGTCAGGCAGCGCGAGGGCCTCAAAAGAGAGTGCGCCGACCGCGGTGGCGGTAACGGCTCACGGCGAAGCCCCTGATCGGCACGGCCCATCGGGGGCTTCAATCGTGTCGCGAGCGATGTTTTTGATACACCACAGGCCAGCTGTCCCGGCGCTGCCGCCACGCCTCGTCGGTCACCTCAAAGGCCGTCACGACCATGGCGCGGCCGGGGATCCACCGCAAGTCAACGCTCACCGAGAATTCCGGTGTGCCCGTCGCGCGCTCCAGACTAGCGAAGAACGCATTCAGCGTGTACCGGCCGGGCGCACGGTCTTGCCAGATCGTATCGGGGTCGCTCACGGCCAACGGGAGCAGAGCCGCAAACCGCTCGCGATGCAGGGGCTACCGTTCCCGCGTTTCGTGCCGAAGAAAGTCCTCAGAGAGATAGACCGGTACAGGCCGAAACTGTCGGGGCAAGTGGGGCCGCCCATACCGGCGGCTATACGCTGCCCACGCGGCTAACCACTGCCGCCGCGCAGCGTCCGGTGTCGGCGCCGCGGGGAGAATCGGGGCTTTCGGCCGGTCGTAGTCCGCCACCCAGCGTCCAGACCGCGGATTAACGTAACCGTGAACGCGAGATTTCGCTAGCGAGTAGCTTTTGGGTCGCGGGTCAACCTCGCCGCTTTGTGCAACCGCTTCCGCACGGCGATCTTGCCCGCGATCTTCACCGCCGTGTCGTGATCGTAGCCCTGCGCCTCGAAATACCGCACCGCCCCGTCGAAGCCGCCCTTGAAGGTGCCGTCGGGATTCAGGTAGCGACGCTGCTCGGCCGGCGTCAGCCGATGGGGCGTCTCACTCTTGCGGATCCGTAGTTCGGCGCGCTCGTGGGCCACATCCTCCGCCAGGACGCGCCGAATCGCCTCCAGCTTGCGCAGAGCGTCTTCCGCCGCCCGCATCTGCTCGGCATCGGTGGTTGAGCGCCGGAAGCCCTTCGCGTGATAGCCGGGCCGGTGCGGCCGCGCGACCTCCGCTTCCTGGTCGATGACCGCCAACTCGTCCGCCAGGCGGTCGGCGGCCTCGCCGGGATCGTCGTAGTCCCAGTAGTCCCATTGGTCGAGGTGGTGCGTGTTACGCTGGCTCTTCCGCAAAACCGCCCGAAAAGGTGCGGCCGTCGCCAGCGCCGCACGCAGCACCGAGGTCCGCGGAGGAGCCCCCTCGCCGAGCATGCTCGTGACGCCTCCTCGTGCCTTCTGTAACGTTTTCCGGCGGAAGGACACCGGACCCGCCTCTGCATTGCGGTCGCCTCGACTATCGACGGCCCGCGCATAGGCCAGGACCTTTTTCCAAGTGGCTCGCTGCGCCAGCAGCTGCGCCTTCGGCGCCGTCGGCGAGACCCTGTAGTAGCGCGCCGCGCGCCCGAGCCGTGCCACCATCTGCTTAGCCTCCGTCAAGGACGGGGCGGTAAGCAACGCGGCCCCGCTCGCCAAGTGCGTAATGGTGTACCCGTGGGCGTCTTTATGGACGCCGACCCCAGGCACCGCCGGGAAAACCCATCCCTGACGCGTCTCGGTCTCGGTACGTCCCGCCGGCGTGTGGACCGCGATGGTCACGACGGCCCGCTTGGTCCGGATCTGCGCATCGCGTTCCGCCTGCGCCTGCCGCGCTCGCTGCCGCCCGAAGTAGTGGGCGATCCGGCGCTGAGCTACCTCGGGATGCAAGGTCTCATGCGCCCGGGGATGATCCGGACTGACGCGGACAGGAACGCGGTGCGTCCGAATGGAGACATTCGCGTGGTCGCCCCACGCGCCCAGCGTCGTGCTGTACTCGCCGCTGCCCGTCGGGACCAGCCAATGCGGGTGGTCGGCCAGGAACCGCTCAACCCGGTCATAAAACGCCGTGCGGAGGCGCTCGGCCTCGTCTCGTAAACGATCCTTTTCCTCCCAGTCCGCAGCCGCCCGAGCCTGTTTCTCTAACGCCTCCACGCGCTGGCGCACAGCGGCCGGCAACGGGAGACGCCGGACCGCGTCCGCCAACGCCGACCCGCGTTCCGCCCAATTGCCGGGGTGGAGGTGCAGGCGCAGCCCATGGCCGGGCGCGTGTTCGACCCGCACATGGCCGGTGAGATGCTTAACATGCGTCCGCACCCACGCCGCGATGTCTTCGTCGGGCCCCTCCGTCACCTGATGCGCGACATGATGCGCATGCGTCGCCCCGGTGAGGCGTTCGATCACATGGGGCGGAATGCCGTGCCCGGCCAAGATACGCCCTCGACTGGTTGTCCCTTTCGGCGGCCGTGGCCCATCGATCAACAGATGACGGCCGCGGAGCGGACTACTTTCGTCCGTAACAGTAACCCAGTGCGCCTGCCCAGCCGCGACGCGCTGTCGGAGCGCCTCCGGCAGCTTCGAGCGCAGAAGCGTGCCGACCACGACGACTACCTCCCCGCCCCGCCGCTGCCGGTCGGGGCCATGATGCCTTGGCCCAGGTTCGCGACATCGGGCCGCCAGAATACCGCGCGCCGCGGACGCGGATAGTCGTCGGCCTCCGAATCCGCTTCCAAGTCAAACGCTGGCGGATACGGCAGCTGGGCGCGCCGCACCGCTGCCCACCAGTCGCGCCCCCGCGGGGTGTCAAATTCCACCGCCCACGGGTACCGTTGGCTTAGAAGCCGGATCGCCACGCTCGGCGGTTTCCCCGCGTCGAGGAGCGCCGCGTAGTCCGCGACCGCCGCCCGGATCGCGGGGTCGCTCTTGTAGAGGATGACGCTCGGCGTCCCGACGGGCCGCGGCCGATCCGTGCGACCTGGCAGGTTGGCGAGCGGGTCGAACCCCCAGCCCGCAGGCCACTCGGCGGCACGTGGATCCTGCCGCCGCGAGGCCGAGATGGCGTGCATGACCTGCATCGACGACTCGGCCATGGGGTGCGTGTGCCCCGGCCCGATCTGGGGCGGCGCGGGTGTATTGGACGGCCCGCGGAGCACTAGACGCGGGGGGTTTGGATCCCAGCTGCGCCGATGGGCCGCCCCGCGATCCCGGATAAAGCGCCCGCGGGGATCGCGGGCCGACGCCTGCGCGCCGGCTTTGGCCAAGCCCGGTCGCCGCGAGAACACCATCGGCTTGGCATGCGCCTGCGGGTTGATCACGAGGCGCGTGGGCCGCCCGTAGCGGTCATACACGCGCACATAGCCGGGCTGCGGGTTGGGGCTGATGCCCTGCGGCTCTTCCGTCACGGGATCAACCACGCCGTTCTCGCGAATCAGCACCTGGCCCGGACCGTCCCCATCCTGGGGATTGGAGGCGACGCCTTGCTCCCGCAATACGGCCCGGCGGAACACGAGGCGGCCCTGCGCGTTGCGCCGCAGCCGCCGGCGGTAAGCGTCGCGGCCTTTCGCCCCGCCGACGCGGGTCCGCAGCCGCTCAAAAACGCCCATCACGTAGGCCCAGTCGCCAGCGTGCCCCTGCCGGGCGGCCCGCTGCTTGGCCTGCTCCCACAGCCGTTCCTCGCGCGGCGTCCGCACGACCGACGCGGGCATGCGCCGTCACCGCCTTTCCGGAGGAGGTTGGAAGCGAATGCGCTGAATGAGGTGGCGACAGAAGGGATGCTGCGGGAGGGCGGGCACGTCGCGGCCCTGCCATTGTGCGGGCTTCCCCGGCCAGAACGCCGTGAGCCATTCGGTGCGCGTCGGCGCGCGCGGCGGGGCCGGCAGCAGCCGAAACCACCGGCCTTCCAGCAACCGGTGGCACCGGGCACACACGCGCGCGTCGCCGATCGGCGCCACATAGCCCCAAGCCGGCCCCGGCAAGGCGGTCAACAACCCGGTTTGGTACGCGCGACTGAGTTCCGTCACAATCCGGCGCCGCCATGCGACACCCTGGCGCCGCCAGAGGTCGGCGGCCACGCGGCGGAGATCGGCGCGATCCGCCCCCGCCCGCAGCGCCTCGAGGACCGCGTGATCCCACGCGCGTTGCGCCTCGGCCCAGCCATCGATCCACAGCCGCTCCGGGGCGACGCGATCGATCCACACCGGTGGCCGGGACAGGGTCCGGCCGCCCGCCCGCCGGACGGTCTGCGCACCGGCCCGCTGCGCGTGGGCCAACGCATGGCGCCAGGGATCGACCGGTACCGCCAGGGTCGTCAGCTGCCGCCGCCAGCGGCCATAAGCAGGCTCGTCCAAGGGCCACGCCGCCAACAGCCACGCCAGCAACCACAACCAGCGCCGATTGGCCGGTTCCTGGACCGCCGTCAGGGCCTGATCTTCGGCCGCCGCCAGGGCGGCGTCGGGAAACGGCAGGCGCGCCTCCGCGCTCGGTCCGACCGGGAACTGCGCCGTCGTCCAGCCGGGCAGGATGAGCGGCGCCGTCGCCATGTCAGGCGCCCATCAACCGCCGGACCAACCCGCCACGCCGAGCCGGCCGCGCCGGTTCCGTCTCCCGCACGTCCACCGGCTCCGGATCGCTCGGTTCGTCGGGCACCGGCGCCAACGCCGCAAACGTCTCGGCCAGCTCCCGGCGTGGGTCAGCCGGATCGGCTAGCGCCGCCGCGCCCAGGCGGACCAATTCCGCCAGCCCTTCATACTCCGCGTCCGTCAGCGTCACGTGATACTGCGTCACCGGGCGAATCTTCATGCGCACTCTCCTCCTGGGCCGCGTGTTGCCGGGCGCGCTCGGCCAACGCCGCGAGCGCCTGATCCAGCTCGTCCCGAATCGCCGGATGATGGTGGGCGAGGGCTTCGACCAAGCCGAAAAAGCGGAACATGAGGTTCGCGAGATCCTGGCGCAGTTCGACCAGATCCGTCGCCACCCGCTGTTCCAGCGTGTTCTGCCGGTCGACCAGGGCGTGATACCGCTCGTCGGCCTGCCGTTCGAACCGTTCCAGGCTCTCCGCCAAGGCACTGACGGCGCGCGCCTGCAAGTCCGTCGCCTGCGGCAAGGTGATCCGGTGGACTGGCGGGCCGCTGGTGCCCATTTGCGCGCCCAGCTTAATCCGACTCCCCATCCCGTGCCTCCTCCAGGTAGTCTTGTAACCACGCGACCGCTTCGTCCACGTTCCGCGCCCGCTGATCCGTGGCAAAAACCAGCGCGCCATTGGGGCCATGAAACCGGGTGCCATACGGCGTCGGCTCGATGAGGTACCGCCGGCCGCCGACCTGCACCCGCCACCAGCCTTCCGGCGTGGTCGCCGCCAGGACCTGGGGCTGCCGCGCCCAGACGCGCACCGCGCTCCGCCGCAAGGAGGTCGCCCCGGAGCGGGACGGGGCGGGCGTCGCGGATTCGGCGGGGGTGCGCTCGGGCGGCTGATAGGGGGCGCCGCCCGTTGGCGCCGTCGGCGACAGATCGTCCGCCGTCGCGCCCGGCACGGTCTGGGCCGCTTCCTTGTGCTGTTGCAAGGCCAGCGGGAGGGGCATGTCCGCCCAGGGTTCGTCGATCCGCGGCAGGTTTTCTTGTTGGCGCGCCTCGTTGATGGTCCAGTAGCTGGCGACTCGCTGGGTCGCGAGCTGAATGCGGTCCTCTTCCTTCTCCCGGTGCAGGTTGACCCAGACCATTTCGAGGTCCGGATAGCGCGGCCACACCAGTGTCCGATTGATCCAGTCGCTCAGGTGGTGCAGCAGGCCGTCGAAGCCTTCTTCTTTGGCGTACAGCAGTTCCGCCGTCTGGTTCCGCTCCGAGAGGACCGGCCGATCCGCCCGGTCGCTCGCGAAATTGATCTCCGACGGGTGCATGCCGTAGCACGCCGTCTTCATGGCGATGATGATTCGCGCCAGCGACGGCCAGACCATGTCCTTCGGCGTGTCCCGGAGCTTCATCAGCTCGGCCTTGAACTCCGGGTCCGCCGTGATCACGCCGAGCCGCGACCAGTTCCGGGTGCCGACCTGCGAGGTCAACTGCCGCGTGAAAGCTTCCAAACCCGCCGGTGAGTAGTCGCCAAACAGCAGCAACAGGTTTTCGGGATAACTGATACTGAAGAGGCCGCGGTTATAGTCGATGAGCGAGATCCAGAGGTCGGTGAGCGTCAGGCTCCGCTGAAACGGAGAGCCGCGTCCGTAGGCCAGCCGGTTGATCTCGACCGACGGGTAGACCTGGTCGAGGCTGATCTCGTCCGCCGCCCACGCGGCCGTGATGACCCCGTCGATTTCCTGAACCCAGGCCGCTTTGGTCAAGTCGAAGCCGACTTGATAGGACAAGGCCTCGGCGGCGACATCCCAGAGATCCGGGCCCCATTGCGTGTGCTCGCCCCGGTGTTCCTCGACCCACTCGTAGAGCACCCGGACAATCGGCTTGATGGTCGCCCCGTCGATGGCGTAATAGCGCGCGGGTAGTCCTTGGCGATCCTTGAAGACGATCATCGCTTTTCGGTCCAAAACGAGTTCGTCTTCGACCGACGTGACCGCAAAGTCCGCAAAGCCGCCGGGGTGAATTTCCCGCCAGGGCCGGTCGATGATCTCGGCCATCTCCTGGCAGCGCCGCCGAATGTCCGGGGTTTCCTTGAATCGCGGCGAGCTGTGGTCCCGATGGCGCACCGTCCACCCGATGCGGTGGTCGCTGTCATGCGTGATGCGCCGGGCTACGGACCGCACCTGGGCTTGGCGGTGCATCACGCAGAGCTGGTCGATTTGGCTCTCCCAATAGGCATCGCGGAGATAGCGGAAGCTCGGCTCGTCCGGGGGCTTCTCTTGCGCCCCCATCTGGTTGTAGCGCTCCGCCCGACCCATCTGGCTGAAGAACTTGCCGCGGGCCTGGCGTTCCGCGCGTTCGGACAACTCCGCCCGACTCTTGGCCAACGGTTCGGGGAGCAGGAGCCCCGTGTGCGGGTCAATCTGATAGCCGGTCCAGTGCGTGTCCTCGGCCATCGGATTGCCCTCCTCCCTTAGTCCAGCGTCGTCTTGCGTCGCTTCGGCTGCGCCGGCGGCGCGGGTTGCGCCCACCGGCACGCCGGACACAGCACCTGCCGCCCGACACGGCTCGTCATGACCTGAATCTGCGCCGGGTTGCGCGGCAACACGGGCCACACCCGCGGCTCCGTGCCACCGAGTTCCAGGTACCGCTCGCCGGTCTGCGTCGCCCCGCACCGCGAACAGGTGTACGGATCGGCCCCCCGCACCGGCTGCCAGAGCACCCAAGGGTTGGCCGGCCTTGGGTCGACCACGGGCGTCCGGCTCGGCGTCAGTAGGGGCAGGGCGGCCCGGTCAGGCGGACGGGGCATCGTCTGGGACCAATTCCGCGCCGCAGCGACGGCACACAATCACCGCCGCCAGCGCCTCGCCGTGGCGCACCTCGAACGGTTCGAAATGGTGGCCGCCGCGAGCATAGTCGCACATCGGCGTCGTCTTGCCGTCCTCATTGCGGGGGCGTTTAATGCGCATCCGAGGATGCCTCCTGCGTCCGATCCACCCAGCGCGGCATCCGCACCGGGCGGGTCTCCTGTTGGCTTTTCAGTAACTGGGCCAGCCGGGCCAGCTCTTCGGGGGTCCCTTCGGCCCAGGTGCCGTCCGGCAACCGTAGGCGCGCCATCGCGTCGCCTCCTTGCGCGTTGGATCCAACATCGTAGATGGCTTACCGGCTGTTCACTCATGCGCCCGATGGTTCATGGAGCCGCTACCCCGGCTGTCCGGCGCTGTGTCCCACGCTTCGAGCCAGCGCCGAACCCGCGCCACGTTGACGGCCAGATCCAACGCATCCGGCACATCATCGTGACCGCGCACCGGGCCGAAGGTCACTAGCTGTTCGTAGAGTTTCTGCATCTTCCGGTGGATGCGTTGCCTCGGCAACCGGTCGAGGTCTACCCAACCCGGTTCGTCAGGCCGCGCGGCCCGGAGCCACAGTCCCCCGTTCTCCACCAAGGGGGCTAGGCGGCTGATCCGCGCGTATTTGTCTTGGACATTAGTCCGCGCTCGCACGGGAATAGCGGGGCATTCCGGATGGGTCAGATGCCATCGGCGCACTTCACTCACTAAGTACGCCTGACCGGCGTTGTCCTCGATGGCCACCACATCGGGCAGCCAATCTTGATACCAGTCCGCAATAGTTTGCGCCTGCACGGCCGGGTCGAGTTGGGCCGCTAGGACATCTAAGACGACGACCGCTTGATCCGGGGTGACGCCGATGACCACCAAGGCAAAATCGTCGCTAGCGGTTTTCTGGGTCGTCGCCAAGTCGACGCCCATGTACACACGCAGGGGGTCGCCGCGAAACCGCCAGCACTCGGCGGCCTGGTCATAGCTTACGTCGTCTGCCGTGTACCATCGGAACCACGACGCGTGGAAGACGCCCCCTTGCAGCTCCTGCGGGCGTTGTTGATAGAGGCTCACGAACGCCCGGGTGCCAATCCGCTGCCGCGTCGCCTCCAGGATGTCCGCCGGAAACTCCTCGGGCCATAGGGGCTCACCGATCCGACGGCCCAACGGGTCGTCTGCCTCTGCAAAAGCGGGCAAGCGCACAACGTCCCAACGGTCTCCGTCGCCCAACTCCATGGCCTTGAGCAGGCGACCCGCCAAGTCATCCTCATGCCAGCGCGTCATGATGAGAATGACAGCGCCATCGGGTTCAAGCCGGGTCACCGCATCGTTTGTATACCAATCCCACGCCCGGTCCCGGAGGGTCGGGCTACTGGCCTCTTCGCGGTTCTTCACCGGGTCGTCGATGATGAGCAAGTGCGCGCCACGCCCAGTGATCGGGCCGCCAATGCCCACGGCGGTCAGGCTGCCGTAATGACCCGCTAGGGCCCAGTGATCGGCCGCAGCGGATTCCTCGGAGACGCGGATGCCAAAAAGCGTCGGCCCATATTCCCGCGTCAGGTTCCGCGCTTGCCGACTGAAGCCCTCCGCCAAACTCGACCCATACGACGCGGTGATGATGTGGTGGTCCGGGTGCCGCCCCAGATACCAGGCGCTGAAATGGGCGTTGGCCGTCTGGCTCTTCCGGTGCCGCGGCGGCATGAACACCATCAGCCGCTTGATGGCCCCCCGCTCCACTGCCATCAGCTTGTCGCAGAGGAAGCGGATGTGCCGACTGTCCCAGGCCGTCCGAAACGCGGGCGACACATAGTGGAGATAGGCTCTAAGATTCGCCCGCGCCGCCGCCCGGTGCAGATCCTCCGTCGTCCAAGACCGCCGCAACGAGTTCGGGATGGCGCTCAAAAAGCTGGGCGAGGGCACCGAGATCGGCGTCATGATGCATGCTCACCTGCCCGCCGTGCTCCACCTTCTCGGCCGGCTTGTAGCCGGCGCGGTCGAGGAGATCCTTCGCCGCCTGCAACCGCACCGTCTCGGATTCCGCCGTATCCCGGAGACGCTTGAGCACCATGAGACTGTCGTAGGCTTCGGCCGCAAACAAGGCTTGCAGGTCCTGCTTGGCCGCCTCGACCATCTGGCGGATTCTAGCATTTCCTAGCAGTCGGGCGGCCTGGACATCGACATTGCCTTTGTAGCCCGCCTGTCGGGCCGCCTCCGTGGCGTTGCCGAGCCGCACATAGAGTTGGACAAACCGCAATTGGCGCGGCGACAGATCTTTCATCGGCTCATGACCTCACAACACGGAAAGAGGGCGCCGCTCCTGACGGTTCTCACGGGCCAGACGGTCGGGGTCGCGCCCGCATCGTCCGGTCCGCCGCCCGGTCAATGAGGCTCGCCAGCGTCCAGACGGCCCCGCAGGTCTCGGCCCAGCACACCGCCGTGCCCCTTAGCAGGTCCACTGGCATCCAGGTGCGGCAGACCGGACACCGGCAGCTGGTCAGGACCGCCGCGACATCGGGGCGCGTCCACCAGTACGGCGCCAGCGGATGCACGCGGTCCAGGGGATACAGCGGCACCACCGACGGCACGGGCAATCGCGGCCAGACCTCCGCGAGCGTCGCCCCATGGCACGCGGGTCGCACCCGCCCCGTGAGCAAGTCGACCGTCCGCCACTGCCGGCAGCGCGGGCAGGGAACCCGCCCGATGAGGAGGCGCGGCGGGTAGTAGCGCAAGAACTCGACGGCGCGGGGATGGAGACGCCCCGAACGGGTCGTCGCCGTCACCCGCGTCGCCTCCCTTCCCGCGCGCGTCGACGCGCATACGAAACCCGCCGCCCACATCGGTCGAGCGGCGGGCCCAATGTCTTCGCGTATCATTTTAGGCGGAGGATCCGAGCCTGTCCTGCCAAATCGCCGCCACTTTGGCACCAGATCGCCGCCAATCGGCCGCCACCGGGTCAGGCCGACCGGAGGCGGTCCGGGTCGGGGACCGGCGGATCCGGCGGTTCGGGCGGCGGCGGCCCGTTTCCCAGCCACGCCCAGGCCGCGCGTTCGAGCAAGTCCTCCCGCCAGCGTTCGGCCGTACGTTCCGACTCCGGCCCCGGCGCCTCGAACCAGTCACGGTGGGCCACAAACGCTTCCGCCACCTCGGCCAGCGACATCCGCTCCCACCAGTGCCACTGGATGAACCACTGCTCGCGCTGGTTGAGCGTCTGCCAGAACTCCCACATGCCCAGCATCCGGTCGGTGAGCCACCGAAGCCGGGCCTGCCCTTCCGCCTGGAGCCGCGCGACGCGGCGCAGGATTTCTTCCCGCTGCATGACCACCCGCAGGGTCGGGTTAGATCCGAAGGCCACCCGCGCCTGTGGCAGTCCGTCCAACCGCGCCGAGCGCACACTATCCGTCGGGAACTCCGGCGGCAACGGGACCGGCATCCCGTCGTATTCCCATTTCGTGAGTTCGCGAAACCGCGCTTGCTCGTCCCAATAGCGTTCGAACCGGTGTACACAGTAGGCGCGCTGGGCCGCGTCCACTACGCATCCCACCATTCGATCCAGGATGCCGGGCCATAGGCGATCCAGCAGATCGTACCGTCGGCCAAGGCGATGCCGCGTTGCGGCGCGTCGACGTCCTGCTCGACTTGATAGCCGACCCACGCCTGGGCGTCGCGGGGCGACAGCGTGACCCGGATGAGACCTAGGGCCCCGTAGGTCCGCGCTTGGTCGATGGCAGCGACGATGGCGACGGGAAACGGCAACGCCGGGTCGAGCGGGAGGCGCCGCACGGTCGTCGCGGTCGGCGTCACAAGCCCCATGCGGTCACCGCCTCGACCAAGCCCCGGACGCAGTCGCGCCATTGGCCCGCGTCCCAGGTCGGCGCGCGCCCCAGTTCGCGGCACAGCCGGCGCCCCAGCCACGCGCCCCACCCAAACGGACTCGTCGGCAGTCCCCCAGCTTCGGTCGTGGTGCCGGCCGCCACCGCCTGAAGCCGCGCCGCCTTCCCGGCCGCGCGACAGTGCGGCGAACAGTAGCGGCGCGCGGCCCACAAGCTCCGCTCCATCGTCGCCGGGCGCGTCATCAGCTGACCGCAGTACCCGCAGGGTTTGACATCCGGCACCGTCGCGGCCAGCTCCTCATCGCGGGTGGTGATCCCGCGGGCGCGGGCCTTGGCCCGCCGTTCCGCCGCGCGCTGGGCGGCGCGTTTACAGGGGGCGCTGCAATACTGTTGGTTGGCGGTCCGCGGCGCAAACGGCGCGCCGCAGCGGGTACAGAGCCGGTCCGCCCGCGCCCGCATGGTTACTGCCCCTCCCGCGCGAGCAGGATGCCCGCATAGGTCAGGAGAGCCTGCGCGCAATGGTCGCAGTACCCTTCCCGCTCCTTGAGGTGCTGGGTCACCTGTTGCAGCTTCTCCTGCTGCTCGGGGTCCGGCGTCTTGGTGCCGAGCGTCCCTTTGACCAGGGTGCGGACGTCCGCAAAGAGGCGCTTCTCGATGCCCTCTTTGAGGCGGGGATGCGAATCCCACCGGAAGACCTCGCCCCGCCGCGCCGCACTCCCCGCCTTGCGCAGCATCTCTTCGCGGAAGGCCTTGGCCGCCGTTTCCCCCACGCCCACGTGGCCTTCGATCTCGCGGAGGAACTTCGTGTCCGGGTCGCGCGGCTCGCCCGTCACCGGGTCCGGCACCTTCTGCTTTTCCAGATCCGCCTCCGCGTGCTGGAGGTACGCCTCGAAGAGTGTCTGGGCCGCGCTTTCGAACGCATGCACGAAGGCCCGCATGACCGTCTCTTTCACGCGCCGGTCGTATTCTTCCCGCGTCTTCGTGAGGAGGTCGAGGAGCCGCTTCTGCTGCTCGGCACCGGCCATGATCAAGAACCGGCCCTCCTCCACGAACTGCTTCGCGGCCCGCAAATAGTCCACGGGGTTCACGCAGGGCACGCCGCTCATCCCCTGGGCATGGGCGAGCACGTTCAACGCGTCGCGCGGCGACAGGCCGCTCAGCCCCTCGCGCGGGTGTTGCTTCCGCAGTTCTTGGAGCTGATGATCGGTGACCTCTTTGATCCGCTCCCCATTGTACAGACGCAGTTTGTCAACCAGCGTCAGGCTCTGGTCCTTGGGGTCTTCCAGCCGGGACAGCACGGTGAACCACGCGGCCATCGTCAGCGTGTGCGGCGCGAGATGCCCCTGGGGGGCACCCTCGCGGAGCATCAGCCGATAGATGGCTTCCTCGTCGTCTACGCGGAGCACGTAGGGCACCGTGACGACGAACGTCCGGTTCTTCATGGCCTCGAACTCCGGGTTCGCGATGAATTTCTCGTACTCGTGGAGGTTCGAGTGGGCGATGACGACCTCATCCGCGTAGATGAGGCTGTACCGAGGCGTTTTGATGTTCCGCTCCTGCGCCAGCGTGAGGATGAGCGCCATAAAGTCCTTGGGCTGCTTGAGCCACTCCTGTTCCTCCATAAGACCCCGGTTGGCGATCATGAGTTCGCCGTCGAACCGGTACGCCCGGGGATCCGACTCGGAGCCGTACTGGGCAATTTTCGAGAAGTCCAGGCTGCCCACCAGCATCGCCGTGTCGAGGTCCTTCGGGTCGCCCGGCGTGAAGGTGCCGATGCCGACGCGGTCCCGCTCCGAGAACAGGATCCGCTCGACGCGCACCTTCCCAAAGTCGCCGCCCCACTCAGCGGGATCCTGCCACCGCTGGGCACAGCGCGGGCAGAGCTCGCCCTCAATCGGGGGGATGCCCAGCTCCTGCGCGACCTCCTCGCGCAGCGCGTGCGGGATGAGATGCAGGGGCTCCTCGTGGAGTGGGCACCCCACGATGCCGTAGAGCGCCCCGGCGTCCGTGCGCGTGTACTGCTCCAGCCCGCGCTTGAGGTGGATGACCAGCGTGGACTTCGCGCTGCCCGGCGGCCCGATGAGCAAGAGCACGCGCTTTCGCACGTCCAGCCGCTGCGCGGCCCCAGCCAGATACTCCATGATCTGGCGCAGCACGACATCCAGCCCGATGATCTTGTCGGCGAAGAAGCGGTAGCGCGGCCCCTCCGGCGTCTCCTCGACGCCCGCAGCCCGGATCATGTCATAGAGGCGCGCATGCGCCAGCCGGGTCACAACCGGATCCCGACGCACGATCTCCAGATAGTCGGCCAAGCTGCCCTCCCACCGGAGGGTCGCCTCCTGCGTCACGTAGGCTTGCAACCGATCCAGCATGGGATCGCCTCCTTTCGGCGGGCTAGATCCGCTCCCGCGCCGCCACCGTCTCCGTCCAGTCGGGGGTCTCCAAGCGCACGCCCGCGCCCCAGAGGCGCGCCACCGCTTGGCACGCGAGGCGCGCCCAGTCGCGATCCAACGGCGGCACCGTCCGCGGCACCATCAGGCGCAGTTGATAGTCCGGCCCCACGTCGACCACGCGCACCTCCGGGGGCCCGACCGCGAGCGCATCCGCCAAGGCGTTGCGCCACGCCGCCCAGTCGTCGTCATCCGCATAGGCAAGGCGGACCGCCACGTCGGCCGTCTCGCCCGACTCCCAGCGGTAGCCGTACAACCGGCACGCCTCCCACCGGTCGCGCGTGAGCCACGTGCGCACCAGACTGGCGTCCGTTTCCTCCTGCCAGATCTGAATCGCGCGGGCCGTCCCGACTTCGGCCACGAGCTGATCCAGCAGCGGATACAGGCTGTATGGGTTCAAGGCCAGCGGATCCGGCGCGACGACGCGCGCGTGCACCGCCATGGCCTCGACGGCCTCCTGGTCCGGGAGCGTCAGCCGTCGCAGGATTTCGCGATGGGTCCATGCCGCGAAGCTCTCATGGATGGTCTTGATGGGCCACATCTTGGCCCGCATCAGGCCCTCCTGCCGCACGACGAGCAGGATGTCGCGCTGCCAGTCCTCCAGCACCGGCGACTCCCGCGCGAGAAAGCCGATCAGGTCGCTAGTCGGCAGGCGATAGCGCGGCGGGGGCTTCGGTTGGGGCCACGGGCGACTCGGCCACAGATGCTCGTAGGGATGCGGCTCCGTGGGCGCCGGATCCGGCTTCAGCGGCGGATCCTCCGCGCACTGGTCTCGGATCGCGAGGGCGGCATCCAGCGTCCGCTCCACCCGTTCCGCGCCCCACCGGCGCTCATATTCGGCGAAGCGATGTCGGGCCGCCGCTTGCACCTGCGCCCAGTCGGCCGCCGCACCGAGCACATGATGGCGGAAAAGATGGGTGTGCCCCAGCACATGCGCCATGACCAAGATCTGCGCCGCCAGCGTATTGCCATCCAAAAGATACGCCAGCGGCGGCGTGCCCGGAAAAACGACTTCGTAGATGCGCCCCGCCCCGCGCTCCAAGCGCTGCTTGGTGATCCAATAGTCCCGCCCGCGAGACCAGTGGCTGTAACCGCCCAGGCCTCCATAGGCGGTCACTTCATAGAGGAGCGGAGCCGGGACGACGCGGAACTCGACCTCGCCCGGGTCAAGACGAAGGTCGTGGGCCGTCGCTTCAATCCGTGGCAACCACTCTCGCAGCGTGTCAATCATGAGCGATCCTCCAACAGCTCCCGAAGGACGCGCCCGACATCCGTTCGGTCGCGCAGATGGACTCCCCGATACGGCGGGTCAGGCAAGGCCGCAGCCAACGCTGGGCCGAGTTGCCACCGGTCCCAGCCGACCGCCGCCCAGGGCTGGATCTCGACGAGCCACAAGGCGTTGAGGTGCGGCAAAAGCGGGCGCACGGCCTCGACCGCGTCCTCGCGGTCGCCCACCTCGCCGTCCGTCAGATGCAGCCAGTAGACATTCCAGGTCGCGGCCGGGTAGAACTGCTGCTGATGCGTCCCCATCGCCCGGTAGGCGGGGGCCGCCAGCGTGCCGCTCCCTGCTTCCAACCCGAAAAAGCGCGCCTCCGTCTCCACGCGCTCCGGCTCGGCGTCATGCACCCACCACTCAATCTGGACCTGCTGATATTGCCACCGGAGCCAGTTGACGATCCACCACGCGAGCACTCGCGCGAGATAGGTCCGGTCGCCGGCCATGCTCCAACTGATGTCGCGCAGCAAGTAGACGACCGCGTTTTGGGACGGGCGCGGCTCCTCCTCGGCGGCCCGAAACCGCAGATCGTCCGGATGGAACGTCAACCCGTGCCCTTCGGCCAGCGACCGCGCCAGCGCTTCCTTCAGGGTTTGCCGGATCGCCAAGGTGGACAACGGCCCGTGCTTGCGCCGGGTCCGCCAGACCGGCTCGGTTTGCGGGATGCGCGGCGGCTGGCGGTCTTGCAAGCGCGGCAAATGCAGGTCCTCGAACACCCACGCCAGCAACGTTTCGCGATCTAGTTCGACCGTCACGGTATGCTCGCCGGGCTGCGTGCCCGGTTGCGATTCCGATCCCTCGCCAGGCCGGGGCCGCTGGCCCACGATGTCGCCCGGCTGCGCCGGGCCTTGCCCAATCCCTGCATCCGGCGGCTCGCTCGGCGGCTTCGGCCGGAACTGCGGAATCTGGAGGATGGGCACCCGTACCGGCACCGGCTGGCGCGGGTCGCCGCTGATGATCGGCGTCTGGCCGACGATCTGCGGCAGCCGCTCCTTGATCGCTTGTTTGAGTTTGTCCGCGTGCCGCGCTTGATCGAGACTGCCCTGGCCGCCCCAGTCGGCATCGCCGTGCGTGATCGTGCTCATCCGTCGTGCCCCTCCCGCCGAATCGCCCACACCGCCTCGTCCCAGACCGGCAACGGCAAGGGGGACCGCGCCACGAGATGGCGCAGGATGCCCTCCAACGCGTGCGGGCGAAACGGTTGCGCGTCGACACGCACCGTGCGATCGTGCGCATCGGTCCACCACGTGAGCCACGGCCACGCGGGGTCCTCGTAACGCCGCCCGCTCGCTCCCACCACCTCGACATGCAGATGATCGGCGTGCGGCGACCAATGCAGATAGCACGCCTGCCAGAGCACAATCATGGCGATTCCCCTTCGGCGGGCGCCGCCGTCGGTGGGACCGAGGCGGCCTCAACCGGCGGCACCCGTGGGCCGTCCCAGGCTGGCAACTCGCCCCACCCCTCGACCGGCTTAAGACCATACCGGGCTTCCAGGAGGCGCAAGAGGTTGGGCAGGATGGCCACGTCGAAGACCTGACCGACCAGTTGGGGCAACTGCTGCCCGAGTTCTTGGCGGCTCGGCGGCGCTTGCAGGAATTCCAGTTGCTTCCGCAACGCCGCCCGCTCGGCCGGCGAATACGGCGTGCCGTCCGGCCGCACGAGCGGCACCCCGTTCTTGTCCACCAGACTCATCGGTCTCCCCCTCCTGTTAAGCCACCGGCCGCCGCGCCACGGGATGAGCCGCCAACCAGTCGGCCACCTGTTGGCGCATCGACGCCTGGGTTTGCGGGTCCGCCGCCTCGTACGCATTGCACCACGCCCGCCAGCGGCGCTCGACCGTCGTACGGCGCACCTCGTCCGGGTCCGCCGCTTTGAGCGCCCGGATGGCATCCCGCAGTTGGGCCACGCTCCATTCGCGGTCGGCGGCGGTGTCCACCCAACCCTGCGGATCCGCCGTCGCCACGGCCACGACAAAGTGCTCGAAATACAGCGTCGGCGGGCGCTGGGCCGGGTCTGGAAAGGCCCGCCACACTTGGATGAGGCGCCGGACCCGCGAGGCCGAGCATTGGAGCGGGCCCGCCATCTCCTTCGGCGTCAGCCCGAGCCCCTCCGGCGGCGGGATGGCGCCCTCGTATGCGAGCGCCGCCAGGGTCCATTGCATGGTGCGCTCGTGGCTCAGCGCCTCGGCAACGAGTTGTTGCCATTCGTCCAACGGACGGGCCATGCCTACCTCTCCCCCAGCGCTTCTTCCAACAAGCGCTTTGCTTCGATGAGCTTGGCTAGGTCCACCGGCGCCGCCTGCCGCGACGCCTGCCAGTGCTCCAGCGTTTGCACGATGAGCCAGGGCCGCCCGTCCGCCCGAATGGCGACCAGATCCGGCTGCTCGCGCTCATCGAGCACCCAGCGGTATAACTCTTTGAAGGCATCCGGCCCCCGTCGTTTGACCTCGGCCTGCAAACCGTCGGGGAGCACCACGTCATTGCTCAACGACCCGCCAAGACTTCCCGAGTAGGGCACCCGTTGCCCTCGGACAAGGCGCGCAAACTCCCGCTCGCCCTTCGTCCCCTTGTCTTTGGCCCGAGCACCGCGCTGGGCGGCAACCGATTGGCGCGCGGCCCGGCGCGCGCGTCGACGCGCATTTTTGCGGGCTTCGATGGCGGGGATCTTCGTCTTGGAGTCACGGGGCACATAGTAGGACGGCGCCATGGCCTCTTCCGGCCAGACGCACGCGGTACACCAGGCCCCCGCGTTGCGGCAGTTCACCGCCGCCGGGCAGGTGGTGGGGCCTGGCACGAAGTCCTCTAGGACTTCGGGGTGGTCCAATGCTGGCGGCCTCCTCGATCCAGCATCGGCCCGTCTTGCTCGCCATCAGTATAGCACAGTCGGGCCCGCTGCAAAAAAATTGGGCCGACCTTGTTGACACGTCCTAACGTATCCGTTATGCTGACGGCAGAGAGGAGGCACGACCCCATGCCATTCGAGACGATCTACAGCGACGGGCACGGCCAGCGGTATGCGGCCGTCACACTCCCCTGGCCCCAAGTGCGCGCCATCCTCGGCCGCGACCACGACGGATCGGGCGAGGACGACCAGGCGCTCATCCAATGGCTTTGCAATCACGGCGCACCCGCCTGGGTGGCGGACGCTGACGAGGGATGGATCGATGAACACGGGTGGGGCCTCATCGGCCCCCGGCTCGTAGGCTGGGCCGCCATCGAGTGGGCGAAAGCCCACGGCGGGCGGTTGGCGAAGTACGCGGACCCTGTGGACGACGCGCGTTCGGTGACCTTGGAGGAAGCCGTGGTCATTGCGCGGGAAGACCCGTCGCTGATTTACCTGGAGCCAACGCCATGACCGACTGGGTCACGACCACCGAGGCCGCCGCCCTGCTCGGCGTCAACCCGTCGCGCGTCCGGCAGCTCCTGCTCGCGGGTCGCATCGTCGGCGCGCGCAAGGCGGCCGGCACGTGGCTGATCCCGACGCCCATCCAGGTCCGGCCCAGCCCCGTCTTCGCGCGCGTCCCGCGTCACGCCGATGACGGATCCGCCCACCACTGAGCCGCGACCGCCAGGGCCGCCTCCTGCGTCGCCACCCGCACGCAGGTCAGGCGGCCCCCTTTGTGCGCCCGGCAGACCTCCCAGCCGCCGCGCACCGGGTACAACGTGATCCGCCAGCCCCGCCGCGCCACGGGGCGGCCGTCGAGGAGCCGATCACGCGCGCGATCCGTCATGGGTATGCACCTGCCGCAGCGCGCGCCGCACGCGGTCGATGTACGTGTCCTGAATGACGAGCCGGCCAGCGGGGTCCCAGCCCTCAAAGCGGTGGGTGTCCGGGTTGTACGCGACGGATCCCACCACCTGCCGACACGCACGGCAGGGCACCGGCTCGCGCCACCCATCCGCTGTCTCAATCATGGGGCGTCGCCTCCAGCACGCGCAGGGCCGCGCGGACCAACGCCATCGCGACAGCGGAGGCCGTCTCGTCGCGCGCATACGTGAAGGCATGGAACCCGCGTGCCGTGCGAGATTCCACACGCACACCGTCACCGGTTCGGTAGGACCACCGCAGGCCGAGCGCGTTGAGGGCGGACACGGTTCGATCCAGACTCCCGCAGAAGTCGAACGGTTCCCCGACGCCGATCCGCCACTCCGGGTGCCAATTCGGGTCGTCGCGGTGGGCGTCCAGGTCCGCCCAGATGCGGTCCGTGACGGCATCCCGTTCGGCGTCCGTCATGGCCTGCTCGACGGCCTCATCGGCAGGCCAATAAGCCTCGTTGACGCACCGCATACAGAGATGGCCGATAGGGTACAGATACCCCCCGCACTCCGGGTCGTCATGCGGATGGCCCTGGGGGCACGTCGCGGCGGGATGATACGCTGCGGCTAGCCCCAGCACCCGCGCCACATGCCGCGCGAAGGCCGCGTTGAGGGCGGCGCGGTCGTCAACCATTGTCCTCCGCCTCCTCTCCTAACACGCGCAGCCACGCGCGGGCGACAGCTTCCGTCGCCGTGAGGCCCCGGGCCCACTCGTTCAGATCCCGGCGGTCGTCGCCCGTCTCCCACATCTCGGCCAGATACGCTCCGCCCTCCGCTGGCCAGATCTCGATCACGTAGTCGCGGGTCGCATTCCACCGCTCCCACAGGGGCCAGAGGAGGCCTGGGTGGAGCCAATCCTTGGGCCGCAGCGGATCCCAGGTCACCGGGGTACCGCACACGGGGCACGCGGCGGCATCGGGGACGTAGCTCAGCCTGTAGTGCCCGCGCGCGCACCGGCCAGCCGTCACCTCGTACACCACTTCATGGCCCAACACCGGCGCCAGCCGCGCCGCTAGATCGGCCACGAGAGCCTGTTGCGGGTCGGTCCTGCCTCCCCCTCCTCCAGCCGCCGACTCGCTACCGCCGCTTATCGCGGCGCTGGCGTTGCCCAGCGTGCCAACACGCGATCCAGCGCATCGGCGGCTAACCGCAGCTGGTATAGCGTCGTATGGTCGATGCCTTGCGCCGCGGCTTGTTCTAACCGCGTCAGGGCCTCGTCCAGTCGGTGTGCCCACTCGCCGGTCGGCAACCCGTGCCGGTCGAGCACGCGCTTTACCGCTTTCCAGTCTGATTCGACGGCATAGCGGGCGCGGCGCTCCTGGTCCAGCTCAGCCTGAAGATGCGCCACCTGTTGCGCCAATTTCGACCCGACACGCCGCCCCAGTTCATGCCGAGCCGCCTTGTCCTCGACCCAGGCGGCCAAATACTCACGTCGGTCACTCCACCACGGGTGGCGATCCGGTTGCAGGCGGCTGAGGACGAGATAGTACAGGAGTTCGGCCGGAAGCCGGTCCATCGGACGCAACACCGGACGGCGGACCTGCCTGATCGTCCCGTCCGGCTTGACCCAGTACAGGCCAATGCCCTCGGGAATCTCCTCGCGGCCGATGACGCCCCAAGGGCACGCGAAACTGAACTGGTGCACGAGGGGCACGTACCCGTCCCACTTGTCGTCCCGCAGGAAGTCATGGCGACTGACCTTGACCTCATACCCGACAAAGCGGGGCTTCGACCAACTCGGGCGGATGGCCAACGCATCTAGGCGCCGGTGCGCGCGGGTCAATGTCGCCCCGTCCTTGACCTCCAGGAACCAGAGGTCATTCGCGTGCCGACGTTGCAGCACGCGCAAGATCTCCTCTGGGGTCATGGTCACATGCACCATCCCTCACGCCTCCGCCTCTAGTCGCCGGATCGACAGCGCCGCTGCAGCAACATCGCTCGCAGTTCCTGAATGTGGTCCCAATAAATGTCCTCAGGATCTCGCCAGGGCCGATGCCTAGCTTCCGTCATCCGGCGCAACAGCCGGGCCGCAGCGGAGTCCTGGGCATACCGCCGCCGCATGACCCGTCGCATGATCTTGTTCATCCTACGCACCCTCCTCTATCCGCCGGATTTCGCACTCGCTCTCCACCAGGGCGAGATACCCGCACTGCGGGCACCCCGCGCTGTCGCGCCACCAGTAGCCACCGGGCGGGAGCGTGTCGTCCCACGCCACCGGCGACCAAGCGCCGCAGGCAGGACAGCGGGCTTCACGATGCGAAGATGTCATCCCGCAGGACCTCCCAATAACCCGTACCCCATGTCCGTGGTCGCCACCATACCTCGGTGCTGATCCAGCGTTGCAACCGCGCGGTGTGCTCGTACCGGGACGCCCCACAGCGCGGGCACGGATCGGGTGCGAAGAACCGGTCGACAAAGTGCCGGTTGGCAATGCAGGTCAGCCGTTGACAGCGCCTGCACACCCAGTAGTACTGGTACGGTCCAGGCCGTCCGCTCATGGGCCATCCTCCTCCATCCGCCGGATCGACAGCGCCGCCACCCCGGGCGGCAGCAGGTCCGGCACATCGGCATGCCGCAGCACGTGGGTCACGCGCACGCGGCAAGTGCGGCCGGTATAGCAGCGGGACTCATAGTGGGCGTAGATGGCTGCAATGCGAGCGCGTCGCCGGTCTGGGTCCGGCTCTTCCATCCACGCAGCCTGGACCGCTCGACGCCACTCGGGGATGTCGAGATCCGTACGCCACTCTCGCAGCACGAGCACATCCCCCGGCTCAAACCGCCGGGTGTCCTCGCGTCGCAGTTCAAGCGTCTTCTGACCCGACGCCACCGCGTCGAACCACGGCGGCGCAATCTTCAGCGTCCACTCCGCCATGCGCCCCACACCCCCACCGCCAGCGCCGCCGGGATCCCCCACGTCCACCCCGCGCCCTGCGTCCACCCACTGAGCGCGGCGCAGGCCACCGCCACCGTCACGCCGCCGACCCATCCCCGCCAGAAGGCGGTTCTCACGACACCCGTCCCTCCTCGCCCAGCCGCCGCGCCCACCAGGCCCACGGCCAGCAGGTCACGACCGCGTACTGCCCGTGCCGGTCGCCGACGACGAACACCCAGTCGGCGATCCGATACCCCCACCACCGCCCCACCGTCCCGGCCCAGTGCCGCTGAGCCTCGGCCCAGGCGTTGGCCGCCGGCAGCCGGGTCGCCGCCTGCCCCCCCCGCTCCTGCCACCGCCGGATCGCGTGGGGGGTCAGGACCGGCCGGACGCCATGGATTCCCCGATCCCCGCGCCGCTCGCACCGCGCCCAGCGTTCCGCCATCGGGATCACCTCGCCTGCACCAACCGGGCCCGCGCCCGGAGATCGTCGATCAGCCCCCGCCAGTCGCCCGCCGCCTGGAGCGCCCCCAGCACCGCGTCGACCGAGGCGCCGGGGCGGATGTGGGCGAACAGCCAGCGCAGGCGCTCCACATCGGCTTGCTCGGCCGGCGTCAGGGGCGGGCAGGCCACGCGCGAGACCACCGCCCGCCGGGGCGGTTCCCCCGCCTGCTGGAGGTGCCGCTGGACCACCCCCCACCCGCGGCCGGTGCGCGCCGCGATCCGGTCGATGCTCCACCCCTGCTGGCGCCAGCGGATCCACTGCGCGACTTCCGCCGCCGTGACCGGTCGCTTCGATCCGTGCCAGCCATCACGCCGCAGCACCTCGCGCACCCGATCCGGCGTCACGCCCGCCACGGCCGCGATCTGCCGCGGCGTCCACCCCTGCCGCGCCCACGCGACCCATTGGGCGTGCCTAGCCTGGTACTCGGCGCGGGTCATGCTGGATCGTCCTCCCAGGGCCAGTTGTTCAGGGCAAAGCCCGCCCCTAAACCGGGACGCCGCGCCCGCGCCAACGCGTCCGCCGTGGCCCATGTCCCATCCAACCACGCCACAAACCGCTCCCAGGCGGCCTCCACGGTCGGCGCTTCGATGGCCTCATGAACGGCATGGCAGAGCCACCAGAGGTCGCGGACCCAGGCGCGCGTCGGCGTGAACGGGGTCAGCTTCTTGAGCGAATCCGTTCGGAAGCCGGGGAACGCGACGAAGACGCCCTTGCCGCGCCCTAAGGCATACCCCAGTTCGACGAACGTCCCAAAGGCCGTCGGCGCGTCAATCCACGCGAACACCACATCGGCCCGCAATAACCCGGCGCGTCCTTGCAGCAGGGTCATCTGCCGCCGATTCCACACGGTCACCGGGTCATCGTCCTCCCCGCACGCCGGGCCCGTCCCATGCGTGTGCGGCCCGTGCGCACAGCCATGGTCGCAGCTGACGAACCAGGGGCCGGTGTAGACCAACCCGTCCCGCTCCAGCCAGTCGTCCGGTCCCGCTCCCCGCAAGCCGGGGAATAAGGTGTGACGCCAGTCGTTTTTCGCAATCTTGCCCGCGCAGTAGACGGCCGCTGCCGCCCGCTTAGCCACGCTCCGACCCCTCCTGTTCCCACATCGGTTGCTCGACCGCCTGCACCAGCCGCGACCGGGCCCCGTCCCACGCGAGGTCGACAACCCCCAACGGGCCCTCCCGGTGCTTGCGAATCCAACACCGGCGCGTCCCGTCCGGCAGCTCCTGCAACATCCAGACCTTGTCCGCCGCCTGCTCGACGCCGCCCGACCAGCGCAGGTCCGACAACTGCGGGGGCCGCTTCTCCTGCTCCACCGCGCGGGACAGCTGCTGGCAGAGGACCACGCTCAGCTGGTACCGCCCGGCCAGGAACTTGAAGGCATAGGTGAGGTCGCCGAGTTCTTCCGGGCGCCCCCGCCGCCCTGGCAGCGGCACGAGGTCGAGATAGTCCACGACGAGCACCTGCAACGGCGGCTGCCGGGCCGCCAATCGCGCCACGGCCGCCGCAATCGCCTCAAAGGTGGGGCGCTCGGACCGGGCCCACCAGTACAAGGGCCATGTGCGCACGGTTCCCGTCGCCCGCGTGACGTGCGCCCACTCGGCCTCCTGGAGCTTCGTGTGCGTCAGCCGGTACCGGTCGAACCCGAACCGCTGGGCCAGAATCTGCGCGAGACACCGTTCCGGCGTCATTTCGAGGCTGACCACCAGCGTCGGCGTCCCCCGCTCCGCCACATGCGTCGCGAGTTGGAGGGCGAAGCTCGTCTTGCCGACCCCCGGACGCGCCGCGACGACGATCAGCTCGTCGGGGCCCAAGCCCCCGCCCGTTTGGGACAGGTAGGGCCACGGCGTGGTCAAGACCGGCGTGCGGTCGAGCGCTTGTCGGCGTTCCAGCCAGTCTTCCACGCGCCGGGCGGCTTCGTCCGGCTCCCAGACGGCGACGGTCTGGTGATCGCGCACCAGGGCTTCCAAGGCCGCCACAATCCGCGGCGCCGGCGTCGCGTCGGCCGTGCGCTCGAGATCCGCCAAGCCCTGCTGGAGGATCTGGCGCGTGCGTTCGCGCAGCGCATGCTGGCGCAGTTGGTCCGCGAGGAGGTCCGGGTAGGGTGCCGTGACCAGGGCTTCGTTCGCCCAGGCCATCAGGTCGGCCGCCCACTCCGGCCACCGCGCGACCGCATCCGCCAGCTCCCAGCGCCGGCCGTTCGCGACCCACTCGGCGATCCCTTGGGCCACCTGACGCACCCGCGCGTCTTGGAGCACGTCCAAGGGCAACTCCGCGAGCCACCGCACCGCCTGTTCCGGCCGGCCCAGGATGGTGCCGATCCACCACTGCTCCAGTTGGTTGGCGAGCGGCTGGAAGCCCACCACCGCCGTCGCCTCCTACCGCGCCACGATGGGCAGATCTTGATACCGGCGACCTTGCGCGGCCAACGCGCGCGCCTCGGCCTCCCAGTCCGCCTCGGCCGGCGCCGCCCGCGCCGGCGGCCCCGTCGCCAGCGGCCGGCCCGGAGAGAGAGATCGGGGCCCCTGGTGCGCACGGTCGTAGTCGGCGAGGGTGCGGTATCCCTCGGCGTAGTACCCCCGCAGAATGGTCAGGGCGTAAGCCATGCCCTTGCCGCGATCCAGAGCTTCCTGCAAGCCCAGGGCGATGAGGTCGAGCGCCATGCCCTGGGCGACGAAGCGGGTCAGGTGGTCGCCCGTACTGCGGCGTAAGTCGCGATCCGCAAAGCCGGCCAGCTGCGGACGTAAGGGGGCCAAGGGCGGGAACCAAGCCAAAAACTCATCCAGCTGTTCCGGCGTCCCTTCGTGCGCGCGCGCGGGGAAATCTTTTTGTGTCTCTTGATCTGGATCTGGATCTGGATCTAGCTTTCCGTTGTCTTTCCGTTCGCTATCCGTTCGCTGCGCAATGGCTGCCCCATCCCTGTCCGAAGACTGTCCCATCGCTTTCCGTTCGCTTTCCGAAACTTTGTCCTTCCCTGACCTATCGGCCCGATCCTCAGGAATCCGCGACGGATAGCCATACTGGTGTTCATCCCAGCGCGCAATGCGATACGCGCCTTCTTCGCCCTCGACCAGACCGAGATCGACCAGATGGGCCATCATCGCGGCCACGGCCTCCACCGATTGGGTCGGCAGCAGGCGGCGCTGAAGCGTGGTGTGCCGATACCCCGCCAGCCGCCCGTGGTCGCCGGCGGCACTGGCGAGCGCCCACAAGGACACGAGGAGGCGAAACTCCGTATCAGACAGCTCCAGGATTTCCGGGCTGTCGATCATGCGGTCATAGACGCGAAACCAGCCTTTATTGCGCGGCATGCTCCTCGTCCTCATGCACGGCGTAGTCGATCCAGTCGTGGAGGAAGCGCCCCTCGGGTCGTTCGTCGATAAACCCGGCGACGGTCAGGGCCCGGACAAAGGCAGTGGGATCGCCGTCCCACTCGGCCGCCCTGGCAATCTCGGTATCCGAGAGATCCCCCAGCGCGCCATCCACCGGCACATTGTCGAGGGCCCACCACCACAGGCAATGCAGATGGCCGATGAGTTGGCAGCGATGAATGCCTAGGAGGGCCACGACGCGGTTGGTTTTCCGGTGCCGGAGGAGACTCTGGTGACTCTCAATCCATGCCATCGAGAGGGAATGCTCCTTTAGCGATTAGTCAGCGAACCGTTCGCCCTGCGGTCGCGCCGCCATGACGGCACGAAGGGTCTGCGCCAGCTCGGGATAGCCAAGAGCCTCGACCAGATCGGCCGCCTCGCGCGTGCCCTGGGCGCGCCCACTCGTCCAAGCCCGCGCGCGTCGTCGCGCACGGGGCTGCACTCGCAATCGCCGCCGGACGCCATTACGCGTCAGCACGATGGTCATGACCTCACCCCTCCTGCCGCTCCCACGGCGGGGTCACTAAGACCGCGTAGTGCGCCCGCCGCCGTGCGGCGGTCAGGGCCGCTCGCGTGGCCGGCGACGGGTCTCGGATCCAGGCGGCTAACGCGGCCGCGTAGGCTTGCAGCGCCGCGCCGGGGCCGCTCGTCGGGCCACCCGCCGGGGATCCACCCCTCCCGCCGGCAGGCGAGGCAGGTCCACACCCAGCCGTCCTGTTCGGCCCACAGGCGGACGCGGTCATGCGAGCACCCGCTCATAGACGCGATCCCCCTGCACCACCAAGCCAAAGCGGGCCATCACCGCACGGGGTTCGGGCGCGAGCGCCGCCACCCAATACCCGGTCCACCACGCCAGGGTGCGGGCGATGCCGTCGTCCGCGCCGCACGCCCACACCGGGAGACCGAGGCGCCGGTCGGCCCAGCCACAGCGCAGGCCCAACAAGACCTCGCGCTCCTGACGCTCCTCACGCGTCGGCGGCAGGAGCATGGGACATCTCCTCCTCGGTGGCCCATTGGAGCCGGCCCGTCGCCGGATCGCGCCCGACGAGCCGCGTCCGCACCGGCAAGTGCCAGGTTTCCCGCCACGCGGCCAACCGGGCTTCAATGGCCGCGATTTCCTTGACGATGGCGGACACATATGGTGAGCCAGGATCAACATGATCGAGTGCCTCATGCGCGGCGCGAAGTCGCGCTAGGGTGTTGCTGTACTCGGCCAAGGCCCAATCGGGGATGTGCCGGTAGATCACGCTTTTCGTCACGATCACGCTTTTCATCGCGCGCCTCCTCTCACCGCGTCCCATCCATCAGCCAGAGCCAGATCGCGACCATCACAATGCTCCACGCGCCCAGGGCCAGGAGGCCCAGGGCCCGGCTCGCCCACCACGCGCACGAGCCGGGGCGGAGGCGATAGACCTTAGAAGGGGACTTCATCGGTGGTGTCTCCGTCGGGCACTAATCCCTCATCATCGACGGGCTGCGACAACAGGGCCTCGACCTGTGCGACGTAGGCCGCGACGTCGTCCACGGACCGGTCGGGACGCGCGGCGTAGCTTTCTAAGACACTCGCGATCTCGGTCGGCGCGACTCCTGCCTCCAAGGCCTGTTTGGTGATGCTCGATGCTTGCTGGGCCGCCTCCCGCTGCTGCGGCGTCCAGTCCTTCGGGGCTTTGCCGTTGCCGATCCAGTCCAACAACAGCCGCAGGGCGCGTCGCGGGAGACCCGCCGCCTCGAGCGGATGTTGCGCCTTGGGCCGCGCCCCGTCCCCTGGCGTTGTGTCCACAGTGACCGCGTTGTCCGAGGCGCGGTTCTCGGCCTGTCCCATTTCTTCGCTCGTGTAGATGCCACTCAGGTCCTGCGGGAAGGCCTTACGCAGGGCCAGAGCCTCGGCAACCTTTGCCAGCATCAGGTCCGGCATCTTGGCCCACATGGCATTTGGACGCATCTTGCCCGTCTCGCGGTCGCGAGTCAGTTGGACATAGGAGGAATATTTCGCGACCGCGAATAGCGGCTCCGCGAAGTCCCGGCGCAGGACGCCGACCTTCGCCGCGACAGGTGGCTCGTCGCTGAGCCAGACCTCTTGCCATACGCCGTCTTTCCCGCACCACCACGGGCCGACTTGGCCGGCGTACTTCCCCGTGCGCTCGGCGATGAGGCGGAAGCCGTCGATGCTGGTCTGGATGCTCGCCGGTTCGTTGGGCTGCCGCTTGATGCAGTAAATCTGCCGTGTCAGTGGGTCCAGACCTGTGCGCCGCGCTTGATACAAGAACAGTTGCAGTTCAGCGTCTGTCG
This sequence comes from Actinomycetes bacterium, assembly GCA_023565505.1. Lineage (GTDB taxonomy): Bacteria > Bacillota > Sulfobacillia > Sulfobacillales > JAIMBI01 > JAIMBI01. The sequence continues at coordinate 141,380 of JAIMBI010000004.1, forward strand.
CGCCCTTGGCGACCGTGGCTTTGATCAACTCAATTTGGTCGCGCGTCCAGTCGGGGGCGACCGGCGTCGCGTCGCGCACGACCATCAAGCCGTCTGCGCTCATGACTCAGACCTCCTTCACCGTGAATTCCCGATAGGTCGTTTCTCGCTCGAATGCGGCGGCCACATCGGGGCGTGCGGCCTTCAGGGCCTTGGTATCGACGGTCTTGCGCGTCCGGACCGCCCAGCGGATGTCGTACCCCGCCACGCGTCCCCGTTCCGCCTCGCCCAGCAACGCCTTCAAATGGTTGCTGGCTTCGCGCTGGACGGCCTCGGCGGCCGCAATCTGCCGCTGGGCCTGAAGCCATTGAGCACTCCAGTAGGCCGCTTCCGGCGGTAGATCGACCGCCGTGCCGTTACCCTGCGGGTAGAGCAACTGGAGCGCCTTCGCGGCGGCCGCTGAGCCATCGATGACGGGCGGCGTCCGCGTTTCGACGCACAGCCAGAACGCCTCGGCCGCATCGTGCATTTGGGCTATGAGGCCGTCATTGCGCGGGACAGGTACGATGCGAAATTCCTGGCCGCCGATGAGCACCGCGAGATAGCCCTGGCGATAGCCGGTCAGGTCGAGGTAGTGCTGCAACTGGACCACGTAGTACACCGGAGCCTGTCCGTCGGCCCAGTCTCCCCGGCGGTTCGCGTGCGTGGTCTTGCATTCGAGCACGGCGGGCCCGTCAGGGTGATTGACCACGATGCGGTCGACGTTGCCCAGCAGGTAGGGAATCGTCGGGTGGCGCAGCATCGCGCGGCGCCGTTGCACCTTGTAGCCCGTGCGCCGGGCAAACTCGCGCGCGATCAGATCTTCGAGTTGGCTGCCCCAGTACATGGCTTCCGTCTCGGGGGTTTCGGGGGCCTCGCCGATCTTCTCGAGGAAGACGTCAAGCGCCGTCTTGTACGGGTTCAGCCCCATGATGGCCGCCATGTCGCTGCCGCCGAGACCCTGCCGGCGGGCCGCCAGCCAGTCAGCCCGCGTCGGCGTGGTGATGGTCGGTAGGCGTGATGTCGCCATCCCCTACGCCCCCTCCCTGATGGTGGAAACGGGGTACGCCGTCAGATCCGGCAGCTCCATGTCCAGCCAAAAGCGCGCCGCCTCCTGGATGGTCCGCCACATAGCCTGGTAGGCTCGGGCTGTTCCCGGGTGGAAGGCTGCCGTCTCCGCACGTGCCGTCGCGGCGAAGATGCCGAGAGCTCGCAGGAACCGCTCGACGGCATCCTGGGAAACCATGGGAAGTGAGGCCGGAGGCGCCTCCGAGTGCCCAACAGGCGTGACGGGTTCCACCAAGCCTTCCGGAACGTTTAGGCCGCCGTCCCGCTCCAGGATCTCCGCGAGGTCGAGCGTCGCGCAGGACGCCGAGCAGTACACCGTCTCATCGGACAGGTCCAGGGCTACCCGAATGGCGTCGGCCAAGCGGTAGCCGTCGGCCTCGGCCATCTCGACGCCGCAGAAGGCGCACTCCGTGTCACCCAGCAGTTCGCCGTATTCGTCGGCATAGGTCATGGCGTCGGTCGCCTCGTGTGTGCTAAAATGGCGTGGGAGCATTTTGTCGTGCCTCCTCTCGCCCCCGGTGGTCGTGCGCCGGGGGCCTTCGTGTTTACGCGTCCGTGCCCGCGGCGCGAGACGCCACGCGCGGTGACGCGCGATCTGGTACGTTATCCGCAAGCAAGTCCTCGACGGTCGTGCCTAGCACCTTGGCGAGCTTCACGAGGCGCCGGGGCTGAGGCAAAGCGACGCCGCGTTCGACTTGCGAAATGAACGAGCCGGTACAGCCGATGGCGCGACCGAGATCCTCTTGACTCATGCCGCGCAGCAACCGGAGTTCTCGCACGCGCTGCATCGGGTGTCACCTCGCTCGGCCATCACCTGAAGCCATCCTTCAGGTCTGGCCTCAGTATAGGGCTGAAGTAGTCCTTCAGTCAATAGGGGTCGAAAGGGTTGGACCAAGAAATTTTTCGGCTCCGCCTGAGTCGGGCCCGTCGCAACGCGGGCCTCACCAAACGCGCCTTGGCCGGACGCGTCGGATTGAGCGAGCGCGCAGTCGGGCAGTTTGAGCAGGGCGAAACGCTTCCCGCACTGCCCACGGCGGTCGCCTTGGCCGACGCCTTGGACGTCTCCCTCGACTGGCTCACCGGCCGGTCGGACGTGCCGATGGTCGTGCGCCGGCGCCGCCTCGTGTTCCGGCGCGGGCCGGGAAAGGAGTGACCGCTGATGCTGGACCCATCGCAAATCCACTGCCCGATCTGCCACTCGAATCGCCTCCAGCCCTACGCGGAACCTCATCAAGTGTGGTTGGCCGCAGCCGATGTCGTGGGGGTGTTTCACCCGTCCGTCGCGCCCGGGACCCAGGTGGGCAAAGGCGTCAGTGTGTGGCCGTTTCGGTGCCTCGAATGTGGATACGTACTGCTGTTTGATCGGTGACAGGGATCGTCACCACGTGCTCCCACGGCCGCTGTCTGGCCTGGATCGCTTGAACGATCCGCGTACAGGCCTCAAGCACCTGAGCCTGCACGGCGTCGGGCAGTGTCACGACGCATCTCCTTTCTCGCAGCAAGGTCGGCGACGCGCTTACGCCGCGTCGTCGCCGACCCCCTCAATCGTCTCCCGGACCAGCGCTACCGCCAGCCGCGTGATGCGCGGGTCTTGCAGAGCCCGCGCCACCGCGACGGCCAGCCGCCAGTCCACGGGATGCCGGCCCCGCTCGATGCGCGCGAGCTGCGACGCACTGATCGGGATCCGGCGGGCCAGCTCCTCCAGCGTCCACCCGCGGTCGTGCCGCGCGGCGCGGATCGCTTGGCCCATCGGGTGCCAACACAGAATGCGGACCATGTCGTGCCTCCTCCCTCGGGTCGGGCGTCCCGACCCCCGACGGTCCGGGTGAGCAAGACGGGCCGTCGGGGGCGGGGACGCACGCGGCGCGGTCGGGGTGAGCGGATCCCCGCCGGCGGGCGCAGGCGCGAGATGCCCGACTGTGCCGCCTCCGTCCCTCACGCCGCCGGAGGCCGGATGATGACCAGCCGGTCGCCCGGTTCGTAGTGATAGCGCCCGGTCACGGAGCGCCCATGGGCGATCAGCCAGTGCGCCCCAATCGCGGCCCCGAGCCAGCCGGGGCGGCGGTTGGGGGATTGGAAAAACCTTCGGCCGCAGGCACCGCACTCCCACCAGTCGATGGGCACACACTCAGAACCCGGCAGGACGGTCATGGCGTCGCGGCCTCCTTCGCGGCGAACTCCCGCGCCCGGCGTTTGGCGGCCCACGCTTCCAATTGGCTCTCCGCGATGCGCCAGCGGTGCTCGCTGACCTGAACGGCTGGGAAGTCGGGATCCTCCCGGCACCAGGCGTAGACCGTCGCCTCGCGCACATGGAGCAGGCGCGCCGCTTGGCGCGGCGTCAACCAAGCCATGGGGCCTTCCCTCCTTTGGCGCCACATGCCACGTGCGGTGTCGCGCGCGGTGGTACGGTCAGGACGAGGCGGTGGGGGGGATGCGCCACCGGCGAGGGGTAATGCCCGCTTTGCGCAGCCACCGCAGGACTGTGCTCCATGCCACGCCTAACCGATCAGCCACTTCGGGGATGGTCAGGTTCTGCTCGATGTACAGCTCGCGCAGAATCTCGGCTAACGGTCGTCCCCATGTGGCCTCGACTTCCTGCGCGCGCGGGGCGCGTCGGCCCTGGTTCCGTGGCATAGCCGCCTCCCCTTGCTGTGTCTGCAAGTCTTGCTGTTACTGCAAACATCTTTTCACTCTACGCCGCAGGATGTCAAGGGGTCGGTGAAAAAACTTTTGCAGCGCGTGAAAGAGGAGGCGGTCATGGGTATCGACTGGCGGACCGTCGGGGACCGCATTCGGCGGGCCCGTGAAGCGGTCGGGTGGGACCAAGGGGATCTGGCCCGCGCGGCGCAGGTGTCGAACTCAACGGTCAGCCGCGACGAGAACGGTGACCGGCCAATCTCGGCCGACCGGCTTCATAAATATGGGCGCTTACTGCATCGGGACATCAAGTGGTTTCTCTTCGGCGATCTCCCGGATCCGTCCGTCGCACGGGCGGCTGTCGCCGATGCGGTCGAACGAGCGGTGTCCGATATCCTGCCCGTCAAGCCGATTCCGATTTTGGGCACCATCCCGGCGGGCCGGCCCGTCGACGCGGAGGAAAACCGCGAAGGCACCGCGTGGATCACGCCCGACGTGCCCGGCGACTTCGCGCTCCGGGTCCGGGGCGACAGCATGGTGGGCGCGGGCATCCAGGACGGCGACCTCGTGGTGTGTCAGAAGGTCGAGGCGTGGCAAGCGGTGCCGCCCGGCCGGATTGTCGCGGCTTTGGTCGGCGGCGAGGTGACAGTCAAGTTCCTGGTGGTCGATCCCAACCCGCTGGGCGGCGACCGCTGGCTCCTCCGCGCCGCGAACCCCGCCTACCCGGACGTGGTCATCGACCCGTCGCAGGACCGGATCCAGGGCGTGGTGGTCCAGGTGCAGCGGGTGCAGCTCCCCACGACGCCTCCTCCGCCCCCGGAGACGCGCCCGGCGGCTGAGGATTTGCTGGCCGGCCTGACGCCGGAACAGCGGCGGTCGGTGTTGGTGTTGATCGAGAGCTACCGGCGAGCCAACAGTCGTTCGTCGGGTTCATAAAGTTGGCACGCAGGAGGAGGGTCAGGTCCAACATGGATCCGATTTTTAATCGCGTCCTTGCCGATGCTGCGACTGGCGGCCGGACGAGTCGCGCACGACTCATCAGCCGAATCGAGCGCAGCACAGGGGGCCGTGTTTTGACCTACATCGCCCCCTTGGATTTTTACGGCAACGCGCTGGTTCCGGATGACATGACGGGCATTGAGTCCGCGTTAGAGACGATCCCGCCTGGAGCTGACTTGGACTTTGTGTTAAATACGCCGGGCGGGTTAGGTGCCGCGGCCGCCCATATTGTGACACGTTTACGGGACCATTGCCGCACTTTGCGCGTCTGGGTGCCGCACGCGGCCAAAAGTGCGGGAACATTGATCGCCCTGGGAGCCGACGAAATCTACATGGGGCCGCCGTCGCAGTTAGGGCCGATCGATCCTCAAGTTCCATGGGTCAACGGCATGATCCCGGCTCACGCCATTGTCGACAGTTACGAGACCTTTTACGACAGCGTTAATCAGAAAGGGCGTATCGACCCTGCTGATGTCCTGGTGTCCCAGAAATTCGACTTGCCCCTCATCGATCTCGCGCGTAAGTCCATCGCCGAAGCGGAAGAGACGGCTTATCGGTTCTTGAGACACTCCATGCTGGCGGCGCCGGACGAGGACACATGGGCGCGCGAAACAGCAAGGCGCTTAGCGCACAACCGGCAGTCGCATGGTCTCGCGATCTCGGCGCGCGAGGCACAGGACACTTATCACTTGCGGGTCACCGCCTTAGACAGCAGTGACCCGCGATGGAAACTCGTATGGGAGTTGTATCTGCGCAGCGATACATTCCTCCGCCAGTCCCAACACGCCAAACTTATCGAAACGCGTCACGCCTCCCTGTCCGTACTCGCAACCCCTATTCCCCAGCCGCCGAGTAACTCGCGAACTGCTGCCGCGGCTTCGGGGGCGCCGGCGGGACATGCGGAATCGGATATTGCCTCAACTCCGCCTGCCAACGCGCCACATCTTCCGCCACGTTCGGATGGGCCTCCCGAAAGTCCTCCCATAGCTTCATAATCTTCGCTTCAACCTTGCGCTCGGGCTCATCAGCAGGCGGGGCACGCATATCCGGTCGCCTCCTTGCTCACTGGCGCACGAGAACACTCATCTTGTCTCCTCACCCTGCTTACTCTGCTTACGGATCTTCAGCATGTCCGTCAAGGATGTCGGTTATGCATTTGAGTCGGGATATCGGGGATCCTCCCCGTTTTGGATAAGTTGTTTTCATGAATCGGAGGTAGACGCATAGATGGCAGGCATACTTGTCTTTGATTGCGAAACAGTTCCTGACTTGATTCGTTGTCGGGCGGCCAACATTGTGGACGCGTCCGTAGAAGACACGATAGCATATGCGAGCTTGAGCGAGGCGATGCCGAAGCCCCCCTTCTGCCAAGTGGTCGCGCTGGCGGTCGCGTGGATCACGCCGGATGGAGCCTTCCGCGACTGCCGTGCCCTCGGCGAGCCGGACTGGGACGAGGCCCGGTTGCTCGCCGCGTGGTTCGAGATTGTCGGCCGGCACCGTCCCCGGATCGTGGGCTGGAATTCCAGCGGGTTCGACCTGCCGGTGCTCGTCTACCGGGCGGTGTTGCACGGCATCGCGACGCCGGCCTTCTATCGCGTCGGCGAACCGTACCACGGCTACCGCAAGCGGTACGACGAAGAGAGCCACATCGATCTCATGGACCTGCTGTCCGGCTATGGCGCGTCGCCGCGCGTGAGCCTCCACGAGATGGCGACCGCCTGCGGACTGCCGGGCAAAGGCAGCGTGCGCGGCGAGGATGTGTTGACGCTCTGGCAGGCCGGGGACCTCGCTGCCATCCGGGCGTACTGCGAACGCGATGTCTTGACCACCGCCCTGATTTACGGCCGCTACGCCGCCCACCGGGGCTGGTTCACCCCCGACCAGGCCGTCACGTTCGAGCAGAGCGTCGCGCGGTGGCTGGACGCCGCGACGGCGCCCCACTGGCAGGCGTTTCGGGCGGCGTGGCGCCCGTCGCCGCACGTGTGGGGATCGGGGGTGACGCCGGCGTGAAGATTCGCCCGCATGGTCCCGGCCAGTGGCGCCTGTGGTGGGAATTGGGACGCGACCCGGTGACCGGCCAGCGCCGACAAGAAACGAAAGTGGTCGCCGCCAAGACCCGCAAGGAGGCCGAGCGCATCTGGCGCGAGCATCAGGCCGAATTGGATAAAGGCCAAGGCCGGGATCCCACGCGCCGCACCGTCGCCGATCTGATGGAGCGCTGGTATACCTTTCGGACCACCAGTGGCCGGCCACTCCGCCCGAATACGGCCCGGCTCTATCGGATGTATCTCGACCGCTATATCACGCCCGCGCTGGGCGCGCTGGAACTCCGGCGCCTCACGGCGGGCGAGATTCAGGCGGCCGTCGATCAATGGGCGCACCGGCCCAAGGCCAACGGCCGGGGCGTGGTCACCCCGCGCACCGTCGCCCTCGCGTATACCATCCTCCATGCGGCGTTGCGCCAAGCGGTGCGGTGGGGCTGGATCGCCACGAATCCGGCCGAGGCGGTGACCCTCCCCAGCGGCCCCCCGCGCTTGGCTCAGTGGTGGGATGTCGAGACCGCCCGGCGTTTTGTGGCGGCGACGGCCGATCATCCTCTCTGGGGGGCGTGGACCTTGGCGATTCTGACCGGCTTGCGCCAGGGCGAACTGTTGGGGCTGCGCTGGGCGGATGTGGACCGGACGCGCGGGGTCCTGTGGGTCCGACAGGTGCGCCTGCACACGGCCCGCGCTGAGTTCGGCCCCCCCAAAACCGCGCGGAGTGTCCGCGCCGTGGCCTTGGATCCGACCACGGAAGCCGTCTTGGACCGGATTGCCGCCCAACAAGCGGCTGCCCGCCAACGCGCCGGGGCGGAGTGGGTCGAGTCCGGGCTGGTCATCACGACGCGACTGGGCACGCCGGTGGCGCCCCGCAACCTCGCGCGCGTGTTCGACCGGCTCCAAACCCAACTCGGCGTGCCGCGCATTCGGTGGCACGACCTGCGGCACACCCATGGGACGCTCCTCCGAGCCCTGGGGGTGGATTGGCGGGTCATTGCCGACCGCCTCGGCCATACGGCGGTCAGTTTCACCGCCCAGACCTATTTGCATGCCGACTTGACCGCGCAGCGGGCCGCAGCCGCGACGTTGGGACAGGCGCTGGGGTTTGGCGGGGACACGACAGGGGACACGGCCGCCTCCGCCGTGTCCCCGGATACCCCCAACGCCTTGTAAATCGTGGTGGAGCGGACGGGATTCGAACCCGCGACCCCCAGAATGCAAATCTGGTGCTCTCCCAGCTGAGCTACCGCCCCACGGTCCTCGGGCGGGACACAAAAACTGGAGCGGGTGATGGGAATCGAACCCACGTAACCAGCTTGGAAGGCTGGGGCTCTACCATTGAGCTACACCCGCTCGAACTCACCCGTAAAGCTCAATAATTTGGCAGGCCAGGAGGGATTCGAACCCCCAACCCGCGGTTTTGGAGACCGCTGCTCTACCATTGGAGCTACTGGCCTGCGTCTAATCCTGGTGGGCCATGAAGGATTCGAACCTTCGACACTCCGCTTAAAAGGCGGATGCTCTAACCAGCTGAGCTAATGGCCC
>JAIMBI010000027.1 GCA_023565505.1 Actinomycetes bacterium
CACACAGAGGCGATCACGCCGACAGAGATCCTAAGAAAACCTCTCCAAGTCTCCGCCAAATAAAGTGGGAGCTAACAGAGGTGTTGGCCCTCGGCTCGGGGAATGCCCCAGTCTACCAACGCACCCAAAAGGCCCCCGGCGGCTGCACCGGTCAGGCCGGCGGCGAGCGGTCCCAGGGCCAAAATGGGGCCGATACCGGGAATGGCCAGGGTCCCTGCAGCAGCCAGCAAGGTGGCGCCGGCACCCACTCCGGCGCCCACCGTTGTCCCGGTGGTAAGGTTATGACGCTCACCGGCTCCGACCTCGCGACGAGGGTCTTTGGATATGAGCGAAATCTCGTTGTCCTTAAACCCCTGCTCCTTGAGAGCGTGGATCGCCTCTTCTGCTGCCCGAGCATCTTCAAAGGTGGCAACCACTTTGCCCACCGCAGATTCTCCCCTCTCTATTTCTAAAAACATCGTGCGGCAGCTCGGGACAGCTTATGCGAAGAAGAACTTCCCAAGAGGCGACCGCCACCGTCCCACCAGGAGGCGTCCTGTTGTTCGAATCCCCCCTTCCGGCCGAAGGTTCGGACTAATCCAATACAGGCTTCCCGGCAGCGGCGGAATCCGGGCTGAAATGCTGCCGCGAATACTTGTCAAATTGCCGGGCGACGCTCCCCGGAGACTGTGGGTCGCTCTCTCTTCATTTTCGACGGTGCGGTCCCGCACGGACACGTTCGACGCGCGTCGTTGCCACCGCATTGCGGTCCTACCAGGGCCTTTGAGGGATTTGGGACTTCTCGGATTCCTCGCCGCGGGTGGGCCCGCCGCCGCGCGGTTGGAAGGGGACGCCATAGCCGGCTCAGCTCGCTCCGAGTATTTGCTCCCGCCGCATGTGACCCGGAGGAGGCTTACGATGCCCCCTCGCGACGAATACGTCCAATGGAAGCCCGGACCCGACTCGGCCCGAAGACGTGCGGAATCTGCTGCCGGCACTCGAGGCACCGGCCGACCTGCCCTTCGCCCGCGAACTGTAGACGGCCGACGCGGTGAGCCGGATCCGTCGGGTGGAGGTGCCAGTGCGGTGCTAGTCATCATCGGGAAGAAGGCTATCCAGGTGGACCGGCAGCTCGACGGCGGTCTCCTGGCACAAGCCCAGGAGGACCGTCCGGACTTTTTCCCGGCAACGCCAACCACGTCTTGAAACATGAGTCCCGGCCGCGCTCTCTGCCGAGGCCGGTGGAGGTCACACAGTAAAACCCGGAGGGCACGTACCTCGACGCCGGGACCATCGAGGCCATCGTAACCCGGCTGTCCGCCCGCACCGCATGACCTCCTCGGAAAGCATCGGTATCGGTGGTCCGGGCACCCACGATCCCAGCGAGCATGCCGAGAGCGACGCGTTTCTTGCCGTACGTTTCCCTCGGGAAGAATCGACGCCGCTCGGACAATCAGCCGTCAAACGGCCACCGCCCGTAGGCGAGCGGGCCTCGCCGGGGCGATGCGCCCCCCCATCGCAGCCGGCTACGTAGCGGGCTGTGTCGTGATCGGCACCAGTACCGGGGGAACCCGCAAGATGGCGTCTTGCCGGTCGGTTCCCTTGGATACTCAAGAGGAGGACGCAAAGGGTAACCGAGCCTGTCCTGACGCGGTCTTACACCTTGAACGTTACCACCAGCGTGCCGGTCCGGCGCGACCATGTGAAATGGGAGACGACCGCCTCCAAGAGTTCCCGGCGCTCGGTCGGCGCCATCGTCTCCCAGCCCGCGGCCAACACCTGCTCAATCCGATCCTTCAACGTCGAGATCGGAACCGTCGGTGCGACCAGCTGCCGCTCCAACGCCGCCGCCTCCCCCTCCAGCGCCGCGCGCGCGTCCGCCAACCGCCGTTTGGCGGCCTGGAACTCGGAAAGGTCCAGCACCCCCGTTTCGTAGGCGACCAGCAGCCGCTCCTGTCGCGCAGCGATGGCCTCGAGCTGCCGGCGGACGGCTGCGAGACGGCGCTGCCACGTATCCCGCTCGGACCACTCCACGCGGTCCGGGTCGACCGTCACATGCCCGGCCACCACCTGCCGAAGCGTCGTCCAGATGGCCTCCTCGCACTGGGCCAGCAAAATCCAGTTGCGGTAGCCGCCCGTACACCGGTAGCGGTAGTACGCGCTGCACACCAGGAGGTCCCGCGTGCGCCGCGCCCCCGTCCGCCTATTCGGCCGCGACTGTTCGCGATAAAACGATAGGGAAGCCCCGCATGCCGCGCAGCGGCCAAGGCCCCGCAGCGCATAGTCGCCCCAACGGGTCCGGGGCGGCCGCTCGCGCCCAAGGCGCGTCTGTACCGCGCGAAAGGTGGCTTCGTCGACAATCGCAGGATGTGCATTCGGCACCACAATGGGATCGTGTTTGCCGTCGCGCGAGCGCCAGCGGAACTCGCCGAGATACGTCCGGTTGGTCAAGATCCCCCGAATCGCCTGCGCGGACCAGCGGTATCTTTGTGCCCGTGGACTCAACGGGGCTTGCCGAAGGTGCCGCGCCAGGGTGTTCATGCCCACCCGCCCGCTCGCGTACTCCGCGAAGATCCACCGCACTACGGCCGCGTCCTCCTCGACCACGGCCAACCGCCCGTCCTCCCCGATGCGGTAGCCGAGCGGCGGCAGGCCGAGGGCGCGCCCGCGACGCGCCGCCTCGATCATGCCCTTGCGGACTTCCTGGCTCAGATTGGCGGAGTAGAACTCCGCGATGGTCTCGAGGATGCCTTCGGTCAGCTTGCCGGCCGGTGTGTCGTCGAACTGCTCCGTGGCGCTGACAACCTCGATGCCGCACTGCTTGCGGAGCAGCGACTTGTAAACGGCCGAGTCCTCGCGGTTGCGTGCGAATCGATCCGTCTTGTGGACCAGAATGACGTCGAAGGGCCGAGGCTTGCGCTGCGCCACCGCGATCATTCGCTGGAACTCCGGGCGCTTGTCCGTCCGGGCGGACTCCCCCGCGTCCACGAACGCCGCCGCCTCCACCCATCCGTGCGCTGCACAGTAGGCACGCAGGGCGCGCAGCTGGGCGTCGAGCGAAAGACCCTCCGTGGCCTGTTCCTCCGTCGAAACGCGTACGTACAGTGCCGCCCGGGGCGGCGCGTCAGGCGCCAGAGCACGCACCATGGCCGGCGGCCGCTACCCGGCAGTGTCGGTTGCTGTGGCCGGCTCGCGAGGGCGCAGCGCGGCGCTCGGATAGAGAATGGCCAAAACCCGGCGCACGAACCGGTCCGCCGCCGCGTCGAGCTGTTGCTCGGTGGGCGTCGGGACGGGTTCACCCGACAGGCGATCCACGAATCGCACGATGATGCGCATACGCCGTCACCCTCCCGGCCTGACCCTATGCCGACCCCCGTCCCGCCAGACCGTCCATGCCAACGCGGAGAGTGCCAGCGATCCGCGACGGCATGAGCGCCCTACCGCCCCCCGTGCAGCGAGCAGCGGGTTGTAGGGTGAGGCCCTGACGGGGTCGTGTTCCTCCACGGCGGCTGACGCCTGCCGGAACTGCCGCGGACGGCTTTTGAAGGGCTTTAAGATCCTCTGCACGGCGAGCGGAGACCGCGGGATTCGCGCAAGGGGACTTGGTTCAAGAAGGTGCGGCCTTTCGGACGGTTTGGGCGCCGGCGGCGGTTCCCCGCCTGGTGCCGTGCCTGACCCGCTGCTTGAGTATCAACTTCCCGGCGCCGCCGACGGTCCCCGCCCTCATAGGCAGGCCTTAACGCCGGCAGATCCGGTCGTCCATCCGCCCGGCATGATAGGCGAAGTACGCACGGTCTCGTTGCGCTACGGCAGCCGCGTCCTCCGCATATAGAGCAGGGGCGACCGCGCAGGCATGTTGGGCGCGTGGTCATCATCCGGAATCTCGACCATCGGCTTGCCGGGCCCGCCGCAAGACAGCCGCGTATCGTCCCCGATCCCGTGGGCGCCGCCCCCGTCCGACACACCACCGCCTGCGTTTCATGCCACGCCCCGTCGGTGTAACCCGGTGTCCCCTCAATCGCCACCACCAAGGGCCGGCCGGTCCCGGCCCCGTCGGCGCGGGCACCCGGCCCGTTGCCACCGCCGCTTGGGCCGCGCCTCCCGCGTCCCCCGCCACAGGCCGACCCCTTCGCCGGGCCGACGGAGGGTCTCCCCGTCGACCGCCGCGCCCCGGAGCGCCTGGGTCAGGGTCGCCCCCGGTCGAACAGGGCCTACCCCGTCAGCCGACACCGCCCGCGCCCGCCGCGCGGTACGACATGGTGACTGGTGGTCTTGATGTCGGCATGCCGGAAGGGTTTATGGATGCCGGTCACATTAGCGACCGCCTGGTCCACCCCACTGGCGAACCATGAAAACAGGAGTGGACGGTTACGTGGAGGGCGCCGAGCGTCCAGGGAAGACGACGCTCAAGCCCGGCGGTCACGGGGTCCCGTCCTCTGCCCATAACGGGGCGCACGCCAGCGCGAACCCGGGCAGGTCGGGATCCAACGCCACCGTGTCAGGCGCCTCGAACACCTGGAGGGCTTGGTGCGGCCGGCCGACGGTGACCCGGCGGAGGTAGGGATCCACCAGCACCGCCACGCGGGCTCCGTTGGCCAGATAGCTCTGCAGTTTGTCCTGCAGGGCCTGGGGCGCGTCCGTGGCCGACCGGATCTCGAAGACCGCATCAGGGCACAAGGGGGGAAACCCTTCGCGCTCCGCCGGCGTCAAGGCGCGCCAGCGCTCCCCGGCCACCCACGCGGCATCCGGCGAGAGGCATGCGCCATCCGGGAGGCGAAAGCCGGTGGAGCTGTCAAACACCACGCCGAGAGCGGCGGTACGGTTCCACGCGTGCAGCTGCGCGAAGACCTCTCCGCTCCGGCGTCCACTTTCGCCGCCCGTCGGCGACACAAGCAACACCCCTTCGGCGGTCCGCTCAAACTGGTAGCCGGGGTTTGCCGCACTCAGGCGCCGGAGATCCGCGTCGCTGACCGGCTGCGCGAGATCCAGCCTAAGACCCATGGGCGCCGCCTCCTGGCTTTTATTGTACGCGACCCGACGGCCCCGAGGGCCCTTCCGGCGGCTCTCAGCCGGCGGAAGCCGCGCACCGCGGCAGGGTCGGTACCGGGGCGGGGGCAGCGCGCGAGATCCCGCCGGGTGGGTGCCGGCAGAGGTCGTGCAGGCGGCGGAATCCGACAGTCGCCGGCCACCGGAAGTCGGCAGTGGCGTTGTATCGTCCGCCGTCATGTGCATAGCGGCTTGCGGGCACGGCATGTCCAGCACGAGGCGGTCCCGCGTCGGGTCGACGGGGGACCAGCTCCCGACGAAGCGAGCCGCGCGGGGACGCGGCCAGCTCCCGTCGAGGCGGGCACGAGTGCGGCGAGTGCGGACGGATGGGGCGCCACCGAGCGCGGGCCCGCCGCAAGTACCGCCTCGAGAAAAATAGGGTCGGGAATCGCCGGCAATGGGCCCGCAGGCTCACGGAGCCACTGGTAGACCCGGCCGTTGGGATGGCGGGACGGCGGCAGGACCGTGAGCGACCGGCTTGCGGATCCTGGGTGAAGTCGAGTCGAACAGCAATTCTGATCCGCAGTCGAACAGCCCTCTCCAGTCCCCGGGTCGGTCCCCCGAGCGCCCGACCGACCGTGGGATCCCTTACCGCCGACCGAGGCTGCAGCGGCCTTCTGACGTGAGGCCGCCACGAATTGGCCCTCTGCTCCCCGACATGCGTGAGCACACACCCGGCTGACGCACGGGGAGTGGAGGACCGTACCTTGGCGTTCGAGGATCCATCTGCGTAAAATCCGGGAAATCCTGCGGCTTCATGCCCTCGGCTGCTCCGTGCGCGACATCAGTCGGCGTGGCGGCCGGCACCGTCTCGGTGTGCCTGCAGCGGGCCGCCGGCCTTCCGCGGCCGTTACCGCCCCACCTCCACGAGACGGCCCTCGAGCCGCGGCGCTGCGCGCCGCCTCCGCGGGCGCGCTGCCGCCTGTAGCTGAGCGGGAGCGCCGGCCTTGTCGGAGCCACCTCGGGCGAGTACCCAAGAGGCGCGCGGAACCTCATGGTTCATCGCCGCCGCTCCGCCCGCCCCCCGAAGGCCGCGAGGCCTTCCCACAAGGTTTGACGGACGGCGGCCGGCTCCACCCTGATCCTCCCTCTTTTGCCGAGCTTCACTAGTTCAACCGAGGAGATCCCCTCTTCATTTTCGGTGCCGTCGCCGTGGGGATGTTCGGACAGCCGGCGCTGGGCGCCGCCCTGGCGTTCGCCCACTACGCCTCCGGTCTCTCCGTAGGCATCCTGTACCGCTTCTACGGGGCCCGCCAGGAACCTTACCGGCCTGAATCCGCCCGACTCAAGGGATTGTTCCGCCGCGCCCTCGACGAACTGTACCGGGCCCGCATCGAGGACGGTCGACCGATGGGCCGAATCGTCAACGAGGCCATTTCGGAATCCGTCGCTACCCTGTTCATGATCATGAGCTTCATCGTGCTGTTCGCCGTCCTGCTCCGGGTGCTCGAGGCCATGAACGTGCTGCCCGTCCTCGCCGCCCCGATCACGGCCGCCTTCCACCTCCTGGGGTGGTCGCCGGCTCTGGTCGGCCCGGCCATCAAGGGGGTCTTTGAGATCGACATCGGGGCGGCGGCCGTCGCCCAGAGTCACGCCCCCTTCCTCCAGCAGCTGATGTTGATCTCGGCCATCATCGCCTGGAGCGGCCTCTCGGTGCACGGCCAGGTCGCGTCCGTGCTCACCGGGACGGACATCTCGATGAAGCCCTACTTTCTGGCCCGCCTGCTGCATGCCGTCCTCGCCGCCCTCTACACCCCCGTCTTCCTGGGACCGCTGGCCCACGCCGCGACGGGTCTGGCGCTCCCGGCCTACGCGGGGCGGGACTGGATCGTGGCCGCCCCGACCTCGGTCGTCATGCTCGACGGGCTTCACTTCGCGCTCATGCTCGCCGGCTTCTCCTGTGTGGCCCTCGGGCTGGGCGCCCTGGTCGCGGCCGTCGTCCGCGGGGCCCGCCTCGTCTGGATCCGGGTCCGCTAGCCCCCGGGTCGCAGCCCACGCCGGCCCCCGAAGCCCATCCCCCGCCCCGGAGCCGGAATCGGAGCCGCGAGGCGGGTCGGTCGACCACCGGAACGCCCCGCCCTCCTATTACCCCCACAAAAGTGGCCACCCCCACGAATCAGTTCATGACACCTCAAAAAAGGAGTGGACCGGGAGCGCGAGGAACGGGCCCTCCAACTCGGGGACCGACCGCCCTGTCGGCAGGCGGTCCGCTCCATGTCCAGTCCGTCGGATGGCGACGCGCTCGCCACCCGGACACAGGGAGGAAGATAGCGATGCTTCGCTCGCGATGGATCATCGGGTTGGCCGCAGCTCTCGCCCCCCTCGTAGGGGCGGCGCCTGCTCTGGCCGCAGATGCGAGCTCTCCGCCGGCCCCGACCGCGCCGAGCGGGCCGGGCAACTCGCTGCTCAACCTGCCCGGTCAACCGTCCGTCGACAATCAACAGCAGGACGGCCAGGACGGACAGGACCAGCAAGATCAACAAGATCACCAAGATCAACAAGATCAGTCCGACTCGCAGGACCAGGGCGACCAGGCGGACAACGCCCAGACATCCCCGTCCACCACGGCCGACTCGGGCTCCCAGACCGGGGAGGATCACGGCAAGGAGCTGAAGGCGCTGCTCCACAGCGACCGGTCGCACGAGCACGAGTCGCACGCGGAGTCGGCGTCGCAGGCGGGCCAAGTCCCGGGCACCGGAACCGGGACGTCGGGCGGGGCCACCGGTTCCGGGTCGGGAACGGCTTCGACGAGCGGGACGGGGAACGCATCCGGCACCTCCTCGTCCGCGTCGACCACGAGCTCCAACGGATCCTCGGTCCAGTCGCTGGTTAGTGCCCTGCACCAGGCGCAGCAACAGGCGTTCCAAGCCCGCCAAGCGCTTGAGAGCGCACGGGTGGCCTTCGTGCTGGCGGTGCAGCAGGCGGTCAACGCCGGCAACGTCCAGGCTGTGGGGACCGCCATCAGCGACCTGGAAAAGGTCGACGCCACGCTGGAGCAGGCCCTGAAAGCCGCCCGCCAGCTCGGAATCCCCGCCTCGGGCAGCCCCGGCAACTCGCTCGCCGCCCTAGAGGCCAACGTGCTGCGCTGGGATGCCATCGCGGCGGCCCTGAACACGGCCGCCTCGAGTCTGCAGTCCGACGCCGCCACGCTGGGGACCGCGCCGTCGGCTTCGAGCACCAGCGGCAGCACGCCGGGATCGACTGCGGGCACGGGCACGGGGACAAGCACCACGCCCGGCGGGAGTTCCCCGTCCACGGGAACGTCGTCGTCATCGCCCACCTAACCCCGGGGCCGCCGGCCCCGCGGGTTCCCGGGCAAGCAGGAGGGCCGGCGCCCGCGGTCCGTCAGGGAGGAGGTCGGGTAGGATGCGCCTACGTCTGTTCATCCGCGGCGGGTCCGCCGCCCTGGGGATGAGCCTGTTCCTGGCCGGGTGCGGGGCCGCCCCGGCGGTCCCGCACCACGGGGGGTCCCCGAGCCATCCGGCGGCGGCGAGCGCGCCCAAAACGGTAGTCGTGCCGGCTTCCGCCCCGCTCCCGGCGGCCACCCGCGCCGCCTTGCAGAAGTCCGTGCCGACGCTGAACCAGGAACTCCAGCAGTTCGACGCCGAACTGTCTCAGTTGCAGAAGCTCCTCGGCGGCTAGCACCGGGGTTGGGCCCCATTCCCGCCGGGCCCGCGCCCGGGCCCGGCCGCTCCGGGGGCCCCGTGTTCTTGTATTGGCCTACCGGCTCCGACGCGCCCTGCTGGCCTTCCCCGCGGCCCGGCAGGGCGCGTCGTTTCGGGGACGGCCGGCCGTTCAAAGCACCTGCGGCGCATCGCCGCGGGCCCCTTGCCGTGGACGCCCCTCCATCGGACCAGACTTTTCCCACAAAAACGCATATAGCGGCACCCAGACCCATCAACATTCGCTATGGCGACACAAAAATTTTTCCCTATAGCGCAGTTCACGAAGGAGATCGGCCGGTCGATGTGCAACGTTTCCTCAGGTGTCTGTGGAATGTTCTCATTCGAGCGAGAAGCTCCCGGACACAGAACGTGGGTTCGACGGGCTTCGTCCATTCAGCATCCGTCTGGCGCAAAAGGGGGTCGCGTATCGTGACGGCGAGCGCGGTAAGCATTCCGCGGCGGCGGTTCTCGCGCATCATCCCGGTCGCCTTCCTGATGTACACCATCGCCTTCATGGACCGGCTGAACATCGGGATGGCGCTCCCGTACATGGAGAAGGATCTCCACTTCAACCCCTCCGTCGCCGGCCTGGCGTCGGGGATCCTTTTCATCGGCTACCTGTTCTTCCAGATGCCGGGAGGCCACCTGGCCGAGAAGTGGAGCGCCAAGAAGTTCATCCTCATCGCCCTCTTCGTGTGGGGCGCCTTCGCCATGCTCACCGGCCTGGTGACCAACGTCACCGAGCTGCTCATCGTCCGCTTCCTGGTCGGCGTGGCCGAGGGCGGCGTGTGGCCGGCGACGCTGGTGCTCATCGGCCACTGGTTCCCCCGCGAGGAGCGCGCCCGGGCCCGGAACCTCTGGGTGCTGTGTCTGCCCTTCGCCTCGGTGATGCAGGCGCCGTTGTCCGGTTACATCCTGTCGGTGAGCAACTGGCACTGGCTGTTCGTCATCGAGGGCTTCATCCCGTGGGTCTGGGCCATCGTATGGGCCATCGCCATCGTCGACTGGCCGCACCAGGCCTCCTGGCTCGCTCCGGAGGAGCGGACCTTCATCGAGACCAGCATCGCCGCCGAGCGCGAGGACCGCGAGATGAAGAACGTCACCCTGGGCCAGGCGCTGGGCACCAAGGCGGCCTGGATGTACACCTTCGCGTACGTCTGCCAGGCCTTCCCCGGCTACGGCATCGCGTTCTTCCTGCCGAGCCTGCTGAAGAAGGCCGGCTTCCCGATCGGGACGGTGGGCATCCTGACGGCGCTGCCGTTCGCGATGGCCATCATCGGCATCCTGGTGCACGGGTTCCTCTCCGACCGCTCCATGAAGCGGCGCATCCACGTCATGATCCCGATGGGCATCACGGGAGCCTCGCTCATCATCAGCTCCCTGTTCCAGAACTCCCTGCCCATCCTCTCCATCATCCTGCTCATCATCGCCGGCTGGGGCCTGTACGCGTTCCTCGGGCCCTTCTGGACCATGGTGGAGCAGACCTTCCCGGCCGACGTGGCCGGACCGCTGATGGGGTTCGTCAACGCCATCGGCAACCTGGGCGGCTTCTTCGGCCCGCTGGTGGTCGGCATGCTGGTGACGAGCACCCACGGCTACGAGGCGGCCTTCCTCTTCCTCGGCATTGCCGCCCTATTCATGGCCTTCCTCATGTCGTTCGTGCGCATCCGCGAGGGCCAGGCGGCACGCGTCTCACCGCCGCGCGGGGTAAGCGCCTGAGGCCAAGCGGGGCGACGGGGCGGCCGAACCGGGCCGCCCCGTCCGCCTTTCCACCGACCCGACGACCGCGGCCGCCCGCGCCTCCGGCGGCCGTCACGCACCCTCGCTCAGTCGTCGCCGAGGCGGCGCCGCATGGCCGCGAGCTCCTCGGCCGTGGGGGGCCGGTAGTCCGGGGCGAGGGTCCGGGCGAGGTTGAGGTCCGCCACGGCATGGAGCGGCACCACGTGGACGTGGGCGTGGTCGACGTCGAATCCCACCACCATCAGCCCCACCCGCGCCGGCTGGAGCCGCTCCGCGACCCGCCCGGCCATCCGGCGCGCTCCGTCCATCAGGGCCGCGTACCGGGGCGGCGGAAGGTCGTACACGGTGGGAACGTGCTCGCGCGGCACCACCAGGAGGTGACCGGGGTTCAGCGGCCGGATGTCCAGGAACGCCAGGAGGTCGTCCCCCTCCCAGACGACGTGCGCCGGAAGCTCGCCGGCCGCGATGCGGCAGAACACACAGGCCATCGCGTCGCCCTCTTTCTCCCGCTGACTGTCTGACGCCGACGGGCAGGACTCGGCGGATGTCCGGATCAGGTGCCCAGGGCCTCGGCCAGAGCGAGGAAGTCTTCCGCGACGAGGTCGAACTGCGCCTCGGCCTCGTCCGCCCCCCGTCCCGCCTCCCCATGTTCCAGCGGCCGCCGCACGAAGGCGGTCCGGAAGCCCACCGCCGCCGCCGCACGGAGATCGTCGCCGTGGGCGGCCACCATCATGACCTCCGACGGGGGCAGGTCCAACAGCTCCGCCGCCGTCCGGTACACGGCGGGATCCGGCTTGTACTGGCGGGCCAGCTCGGCCGACAGGATGACGTCCCAGGGGAGTTCCGCCCGGCGGGCCATGTCGGCCAGCAGGCGGACATGACCGTTGGACAGGGTCGCCACCAGGTACCGGCGCTTCAGGCGTCTCAGCCCCGCCACCACGTCGGGCCAGGGATCGAGCTGATGCCAGAACCGCACCAACGTGCGCCGCTCGGACTCGCCGAGGCCGCCCAGGCCGAAGCGCGGCAGGATCTCGTCCAGGATGCGGCGGTGCAGGTGGTCGAGGTTCATCCACGGCCACTCCCCGCGCCGCACGCGGTCCATGGCGGGGCGATAGCCCGCCCGCCACGCGTCCGCCAGCGCTCCCCAGTCGACGACCAACCCCCGTTCCCGTCCGAACCGCTCCCCGAGGCGTTGGATGCTGCCGCGCCAATCCACGACCGTCCCGAACACGTCGAACGTCAGCGCCTCGACCATGCCCGCCGTCTCTTCCCCCTTACCCGGCCGCGGGCGACCGCGTGCCGCGAAACCGATGCGCTTGAGACATCGGCGACAACTTCGCCCCCCGGGCGGGTGAATCCTGCCAGCCCGTGCCAGGCGAGACCACGGCGCCGGCTTCCGGTCCGCCCGCCCCCGCCGCGCCCCGCATCCCTTACAATGCAGGCAGAACATCACGCCGGCCCGTCGGCCGGCAGGGGGAGTCGAGCACCATGCGCATTGCCCTGCCCTACGGCTCCGGCCGTCTGGAGGCCGAGGTCCCGGATCACGCGGTCGTCCTGACCCCGCGACCCGTCGCCGGCCTGCCCGACGAGCGCGGCGCCGTCCTGGCCGCCCTCCGCCACCCCATCGGCTCCCGGCCGCTCAAGGACCTCCTCCGGCCGACTGCCCGGGTGGTCGTGGTCACGGCCGATATCACCCGTCCCATGCCCAACGACCGCGTGCTGCCGTGGCTCCTGGAGGAGGTGGCGGCGGCGGGCGTGCCGGACGACCACGTCGTGCTGGTCAACGGGACCGGCACCCACCGGCCCAACACGCCCGAGGAGCTTAACCGCATGTACGGGCCCGACATCGTGGCCCGCTACCGGGTCGTCAACCACGACGCGTTCGACGACGCCGCCCTGGTGCACCTCGGTCGGGTGCCGACCGGCGCCGAGGTGTACCTGAACCGCACCGTCGTGGAGGCGGACGTGAAGATCATCACGGGGTTCATCGAGCCGCATTTCTTCGCCGGCTTCTCCGGCGGCCCCAAGGGCCTGTTCCCCGGCGTGGCCGGCATCCGAAGCATCATGCACTTCCACAACGCGGCGATGATCGGGCACCCGCGCGCGACCTGGGGCGTCCTCGACGGCAACCCCCTGCAGGAGGAGGCCCGGGCCGTGTGGGATCTGGTGCGGCCCGACTTCCTGCTCAACGTCACCCTCAACGCGGACCGCCGGATCACCGGCGTGTTCGCCGGCGGCATGCCGGACGCCTTCGAGGCCGGCTGCCGCTTCGAGCGCGAGGTGGCCATGACGCCCGTCCCCGCGCCGTTCGACGTGGTCGTTACGACGAACAGCGGCTACCCCCTGGACCAGAATCTGTACCAGGCGGTCAAGGGGATGTCGGCCGCCGCGGAGATCGTGCGGCCCGGCGGCACCATCGTGGCCGTGGCCGAGTGCCGCGACGGCGTCCCCGACCACGGCCGCTTCAAGGAGATCCTCAAGCTCCGCCGGACCCCGCAGGAACTCCTGGAGCTCATCCATCAGCCCGACTTTCACATGTTCGACCAGTGGGAGGCGCAGAAGCTGGCCACGGTCCTGCTCAAGGCCCGCGTCATCCTGGTGTCCTCGCTCGACGACCAGGTGGTACGCGACGCCTTGCTAGAGCCGGCCCCCTCCGTCGAAGCCGCCCTGGCCCGGGCGCTGGCCGCCCACGGACCGGACGCGCGCATCGCCGTCCTCCCCGAAGGACCGATGACCATCCCCTACGTGGCCCAGTCGGTCCCGGCGTAGCTCAGTACCGGACGGCCCGCTCCGCGCCGCCCGCGACCGCGATCCCCTCGCCGGTGATCCCGCTCCCGCGGAGGGGGCAAGGAACGTCACCACGTCGGCGATTTCCTCCGCCCGCACGAGCCGCCCGATGGCGCCGCGCCGCCTCCTCGGCCGGCACCGCCTCGACGGTGCGCCCCTCCGCGGCCGCCTGGGCGGGCAGCCGCGCCTCCAGCGTCTTGGTGACCGTGACCGCGGGATAGATCGCGTTGACGGTGATGTTGTCCCGCCCCATGGCGAACGCCAGGGACCGCGTGAGGTGCGCCTCCGCCGCGTTCCGGATCCCCGCGCGGATCGGTCCCGCCGTCCGCGCGGCGTAGCCGCTGAGGTTGACGAGGCGCCCGAACCCGCCCCGGCGCATCCACGGGATGGCCAGGCGCGCACAGCGGAGGTGCCCAGGACCTTCTCCTCGACGTCGCGCAGGATGAGCGCCTCGGTAACGTGCTCGAAGTCCTCGGGTTCCCCGCCGCTCACCCGGCCCCGTTGTTGACCAGGATGTGCGCCGTGACCGCGGCGGTCATGCGCGCCTCCGCGGCCGCCGCGTCGCCCAGGTCGGCCACAAAGGGCAGGACCCAGCTTCCCGTCCCGGCCGCGATGGCCCCCGCCGCCGTGATCGGGTCGCGGTGTCGGCTCACCACGGCCACGTCCACCCCTTCGCGCGCCAGCTGCAGCGCCACCGCCCGGCCGATGCCCCGGCTGGCACCGGTCACCACCGCCTGCCGCCCCGACCGTCCCGGATCCATCGCGCCTCCCCTTCTGTCCCGCCTACGACGCCGTGGCCGGCCGGCCGTCCCCGCGCCGGCCCGTCCGCCGCGTCTCGAACCAATAGGCCAAGGCGAAGAACGGTCCCCACGGCGGAAGCCCCGTGGCCAGGTCCCCGCGCGGCGGACCGAGGGCGTCCTCGAGGACCCCGACCTCCTCCGGCTCCAAGGTCCACGTGCCGGCCGCGGCGTTGTCGCGGACATGCGCCAGGTTCGTCGCCTTGGGGATCACCACCACGCCGGGGCGCCGGAGCAACCAGTTCAGCGCCACCTGGTAGGGCGACACGCCCCGGCCCCGCGCCACCCGGACCAGCGCGTCGTAGCCGCGTACCCGCTCGAGCCGCCCCTGCCCCAGGGGGCTGTAGGCCATCACACCCCATCCCCGCCGCTCGGCGTCGGGAAGGACCCGGCTCTCCACCCGCCGGTCGCCCACGCTGTAGGGGACTTGGTGCAAGGCGAGGCGCGGCCGCTCGGCCATCCGCCCCCACGCCGCATCCAGCCGGGCCAACCACGCGGGCGTAAAGTTGCTCACCCCGCTGAACCGCACCAGACCCTCGCGCTCGAGTCGGGCGAAGGCCCGGAGCGTCTCTTCGAGTGGCACCGACCGGGTCGGCCAGTGGAGGAGGACGGCGTCGACGTAGTCGGTCCGAAGCCGCCTGAGCGAGGCGCGAACCGCCCGGATGGCCGCCTCCTCGCCGGCGTGCGACGGCCAGACCTTGGTCACCACGAACACCCGTTCCCGCTGGTCGGCGATGGCGTCGCCGACCACCCGCTCCGCCCCGCCGGCCCCGTAGTACTCCGCCGTGTCGATGAGCGTCATCCCGAGGGCGATGCCGAGCCGAAGCGCCTCGACCTCCTCCCGGTGGCGCTCCGGCGCCTCGCCCATGCGCCACGTCCCCTGGCCCACGGCGGCCACGGCTACCCCGGCCGCCGGCACGTACACCTGCCGCATGCTCCCCTCCCCGCGCCCGGATCCCGGGCGTCCCGAACCGCCGGATGCGCCGACACCGCCAAACCCCGGGCGACGCAACCGGACCCGACCCCACGCGGCGCGTTCCCGCCCCCTTGCGCCCGGCGGGCACGCTCCCCTGCCGCCATGAGGCGCCGGTTTCCAAAGCCCTCCTTAAAGCCAACCTTATACGAAGACACCCTATCGGACCCGGCGCACGCCCTCAAGGGGTGCGACCGCCCCGGCGTCGGCGTCGGAGCCGGCCCGGAGCCGGGCCCCGCCCCTGCGGGACGCCGTCCTCCGCCTCACGACCGGCCCGGATCGCCCACGCCCGCCCGCCCCGGGGGTCTTCGTCCCCGGCACACGACCCCCGCCTGTGCCCGAAGGCGCATCCGCCCCCGGTGCGACCGGGGGACGGGGCACGGCTGCGACAGTCCCCGCTGGCACCCTTCGACGCCGGGAGCCGGACGCGGTAGGATCGGGCGCACAGGCGGCGCGTTGTCCGGGACGACACGGGAAAGCTGGACGACGCACGGCTCAGGTCGCGCCTCCCGCCGGCGTCGTCGGGGGCCGCCGCCCGCCCCGGTCGGACGGCGCGGCGGCCCCCGGCGGACCGGCGCCGCGGGGCATAGGGTGAGGTCGGAATGTGGGACGGGAGAAGCGGAGGGGGAGGACCGTGCGCCCTGTCGTGCTCGCCAACGGGCGGCTCTGGGTGGGGTTCGACGCCGAGGGCCAGCTGCGCGACCTGTGCTGGCCCGCCGTCGGGCAACCCAACCACGCCGCCGGCTGGCCGAGCCGCTTCGGGGTGGCGGTCGGCGGCCGGTTCGCCTGGCTGGCGGATCCCGCCTGGTCGCTGGCCCCCACCCTGTCCCCCGGGGCCCTGGTCGCCGTGACGACGGCCCGACGCGACGACTGGCCCCTCACGCTGGTCTTCACCGACACGGTGCTGCCGGACCACGACGTCCTGTTGCGCCGCGTCGACGTCCGCAACATCGGGGACCAGCCGCTGGCGGTGGACCTGTTCTTCCACCTCGACCTGTCGCTCGACGAATCGCCTCTCGGCGACACCGTGCTGTACCATCCGGCATTGGACGCCCTGGTGCACTACAAGCGCCGGGTCTATGCCCTGCTGTCCGGGCGGGGGACGCCCGGGCCGGGCCTGAGCCAGTGGACCTGCGGCGTCAAGCGCTTCCGCCGCCTCGAGGGGACCTGGCGGGACGCCGAAGACGGCCGGCTGGAATCGAACCCCGTCGCCCACGGCTCCGTGGACAGTACGGCGGCGGTGACCGTCGCCGTCGGGCCCGGCGAAGCGGCCCAAGGGACCTTCTGGCTCGTCCTGGGCGACAGTCTGGACGCGGTGGCCGGCGTGCACCGCACGGTAGCCGGCCGCGCCGCGAACGATCTGGTCGCGGCGGCGGAGCGGACCTGGCGCCGCCGGCTCGGGTCCGGGCGCGCCGGTCCCGGGGAGCCGACGCTGGCGGAGCGCTCCCGCGTGTTGTTGCGGGCGTTCGTGGACCATGGGGGCGGCATCGTCGCCGGCGTCGACTCCGACACCGTGGAGTTCAACCGGGATCATTACGGCTACGTCTGGCCGCGCGACGCCGCCCTGGTCGCCATGGCGCTGGTCGACGCGGGCGCCGGCGGCGCGGTGGCCCCCTATTTCCGTTTCGTCGCCCGCGGCGTGTCCGCCGAGGGCTACCTCGCGCACAAGTACAACCCCGACGGCAGTCCCGGATCCACCTGGCACCCGGCCTACCTCGAAGGCCAGGCGGTCGCCCCCATCCAGGCCGACGAGACGGCGCTGACCCTGGTGGCCCTGGACCACTACGTGCGCCGCACCGGGGACCGGGCCCTGGCGGCGGAACTGTTGCCGCGCCTCGTGATCCCGTGCGCGAACTTCCTGGCCCGTTTCCGGACCGCGGACGGGCTGGTCGCGCCGTGCTGGGACCTGTGGGAGGAGCGTTACGGCATCCACGCCTGGACCGCCGGCGCCACGTATGCGGCGCTCCTCGCGGCGGCGCGCCTGGCCGAAGGACGGGCGGACCACGAGTGCCGGCGCTGGCGCCGGGCGGCGGAGGAGATCGCCGAAGCCGCCCGGCGGGCCTTCCGGGACCCCGCATCCGGCCGGCTCGTGCGCACGCTCGTCCCGGACGGTGCGGGCTACCGCCCGGACCCGACCCCGGACGCCTCCCTGTGGGGCCTGGTGACGTTCGGCGTGGTCCCGGCGTCGGCGCCGGAGGCGGAGGAGACTCGCCGCACGCTCCTCCGGACCCTGGCCGTCCCCGGGGTCGGGGGCATCGCCCGCTACGCCGGGGACCCGTACTGCCGCGACCCCGACCTCCCGCCGGACGTCCCCGGGAACCCCTGGGTCGTCACCACCTGTTGGTTGGCCGAATGGAGCGCCCGGGCCGGCGAGACGGCCCGGGCGCGGGAACTGCTCGCCTGGGTGGAGCGGACCGCGGTGGACCCCGGCGTCCTGCCGGAGCAGGTGGACGCCCGGACCGGGCGGCCGGTGTCCGTGACGCCGCTGGCGTGGTCGCACGCGGCCTACCTGACCGCCCGGCGCACGGTCGCGGGCGCCGGCCGCGGAACCGACGCGGCATCCGCCCGTCGCGCCGCCCCGGAGCCTACTGCAACGACGTGCTCTGGCTCACCGCGCCCAGGGCGTTCCAGTTGAGCGCCCACACGGCGCTGTCGTCGGGCGCGAGCAGATAACTGAACACCGCCTGCCGGGTCCGGGGATCCATCGTAACGCCGTAGACCGCGTCGTTCGTGGACACGGCGAGCTGGCCGGTGCGCAGGTCGGACGCCCCCGGCACCGACCCCGTCACGATCTCCCCCCGCCGCAGCAGCTCGGGGACGTTCACCGTGAGGGTCACCGTCACCGCCCACCGTCCGCGCGGCCCGGGCCGCACCGTCACGGTGCCGGGAAATCCGTTCGGCACGGGGCAGGCGGTCTGGCCGGTGGCCCGGCACATCGCCGTCCCCAGGTTGTCGGCGTCCCCGGCGGGCAGGAAGGTCAAGAGCGCCGCGCCCGCCGTTTGGCGGTCCAGCGGAATCCGGCGGCCGGTGGCCGACAGCACGGGGGTCGGGCCGACCCGGTCCCGGGGGCTCGCCAGCGCCACGGTCCTGAGCGCCCAGAACGCCACCGCCCCCACGGCGGCGAGCACCAGCACCAGCCACAGGACGAAGGGCACCCGCACGCCCCTCAAGACCGCCCGGGAATCGGCGCCCTGGGACCCGGCCATGCCCTCGCCTCCTTGCTGGCATCCTAGCGCGTCCCTCCCCCGCCCACAAGCCGTGGGGCGGGCACCAAGCGCACGGTCGCGCGTATGGCTGAAAGCCGAGGAGGTTTTTGATGTCGCTCGTACAACCTTACGGGCCCGAAGCCCGGCTCATGCCGCGGCTGGCACCGGCTCCCGACCGGCCGGCCCTCGTGCGCCACGCGGCCGGACTGCCCCGCATCCGCCTGTCCTCGCGGGAGGCCGCGGATCTGGAGATGCTGGGCATCGGCGCCTACACGCCCCTCCGGGGGTTCATGGGGGAAGCCGACTGGCGGGGGGTCCTGGAGGGGATGCGGCTCGCCGACGGCACCTTCTGGCCCATCCCCATCACCTGCGCCGTCCCCGAGGCGACCGCCGCCCGGCTCCGCGTCGGCGCCGAGGCGGCGTTGGAAGGGCCGGACGGCACGCTCCTCGGGATCCTGGTCGTCGAGGAGATCTGGCGGCCGGATCTCTACGCGGAGTGCCAAGCCGTCTTCGGGACGGTGGACGCCGCCCACCCCGGCGTCGCCCGGGTCCGCGCCCAGCCGCCGCTCAACGTCGGCGGCGCCGTCACCGTGCTCACGGAAGGCCCGACCCGCGAGCGCTTCGGCGCCCTGGCGGCCACGCCCGCCGAGGCCCGCGCCGCCTTCACGGCCCGCGGCTGGTCCACCGTGGTCGCCTTCCAGACCCGAAACCCGCTGCACCGCTCCCACGAGTATCTCTGCCGCATCGCCCTCGAGATCGCCGACGGCCTGTTCATCCACCAAGTCCTGGGGGACCTCAAGGCGGGCGACCTCCCCGCCCCCGTCCGGGTGCGCGCGGTGGACGCCCTGGTGCGCCACTACCTCCCCCGGGAGCGGGTCGTGGTCGCGGGGTACCCCGCCGCGATGCGCTACGCCGGACCGCGGGAGGCGCTCCTGCACGCCGTGGTGCGGCAGAACTACGGCGCCAGCCACCTCATCGTAGGGCGGGACCACGCCGGCGTGGGACACTTCTACGGACCCTACGACGCCCAGCGGATTTTCGCCCGGATCCCGGAGGGCGTCCTCGCCACCCGGCCGCTCTGCTTCGACTGGACGTTCTACTGCGCCCGGTGCGCGACCGTGGCGTCGCTCCGCACCTGCCCCCACGACCCCGCCGACCGGCTGGTCATCAGCGGCACGGAGCTGCGTCGCCGCCTGGAGCAGGGCGAACCCGTCCCCGACACGTTCAGCCGGCCCGAGGTCCTGGACATCCTCCGGGAATACTACGCCGCCCGTCCGGCCGCGGCGGAGCCTTAGGCCGCCGCCAGCCGGCGGAGCGCGTCCGCCCGGGCGCGGGTGGCCTCCAGGCCGAGGGCGATGAGCTGGTCGCGCTGCCGGAAGTCGATGAGGCCCTGGCCTTCCACCGCCAGGCGGAGCTCCACCGCCCGCACCCCGAACGTGCGCGCGACCAGCTCCCGGCGGGTGCCGGCGGCGTCCTCCAGCATCAACGTGAGGCTTTTGAGCGCGGTGGTGAAGAGATCCGGCGTCTCCGCCGCGGTCCATTCGGCCGCCCGGTCCTCGATCATCACCCCGATGAGCCGGGTGGCGCCGGCGAACACCGCCACGTCGACCGGATAGTCGTCGACCACCCCGCCGTCGACGAGCCACTCGCCGCCGACCCGTACCGGACGGAACAGGCCCGGGACGGCGATGCTCGCGCGGATGGCCGTCGCCAGGGGCACGTCCTCGGGCCACGCCTCCACCGCCATGGGCGGCCCCGCCGGCGCCAGGGGCGGCCCGAAGACGACGCCCCGCCGGCGGGTGAGCGAGGTCGCCGTGATCCAGCAGCGCCGGGGGAGCGTCCGCACCGTGAGGCCTTCCACCCAGGGCGCCACCTTCGCCATCAGCGGCTCGACCGACACCAGGTGGTCGGGCAGCCGGCGCCGGCGCACCAGCTGGTGGGAGATGTGCCGCCAGTCGATGGGGAGGTCCCCCGTCTCCAGGGTGCGGGCCATCGCGACGAGCCGGTCGGGGTCGTAGCCGGCCGCCCAGAGGCCCGCCACCAAGGCGCCGGCGGACGTCCCCACGGCGAAGTCGGGGACGATGCCCAGCTCCGCCAGGCCCTGCAGCACCCCGACGTGGAGGAAACCGTACACCCCGCCGCCCGACAGCACGAGGCCCAACACGGCTACGCCTCGTCCGCCACCGGCTCGCCGGCCAGCCACCGGGGCAGCACCCGGTCCAGCCGTCCGTTGGCCACCACCCGCGCCACGCCGGCGGCCCGGGCCTGGCGGAAGCGCTCCCGCTCCACGTGGGGGCCGAAGGCGAGCACCCGGCCCACGGCGCCGAGCGCGCGGAAGACCTCGGCGTCCGCCACGGTGAGATCCACCACCGCCGCGTCGAACCGCTCGGCCGCGAGGGCCGCCTCAAGCGTCGGACCGGGCGACACGAAGCGCACCCGCACGTCCAGCCCGGCGAGCGTCTCCAGGATGCGGCTCTGGAATCCCAGGTCCCTGACCACGGCCAGGAGCGTCATGCGGCTGTCCCTCCCCGACACGGTCGGCGCTCGGACACCAGCGGGCCACCACGCAGGTCCCGCAGGCGGGGCGCCGGGCGCGGCAGACCCGCCGGCCGTGCCAGATGAGCCAATGATGGGCGTCTTTCCACTGCGACCGGGGGATGATGCGGAGCAGGTCCTCCTCGGTGCGGCGGGCGTCGGGCGCATCGGACCATCCCAGCCGGTGGGCCACCCGGAACACGTGGGTGTCGACGGCAAGCGCGTCGGCGCCGTAGGCGTTCGCCAGCACGACGTTGGCGGTCTTCCGGCCCACGCCGGGCAGCGCCATAAGGTCTTCGCGCGTCAGCGCGGGCGGCAGGTCCGCGCCCCACCGGGCCGCCACGATCCGGCTGGTCGCGGCGAGATGACGCGCCTTGGACCGGAACAGCCCGCACTCCCGGATGAGCGCCGCGATCTCCTCCTCCGACAGCGCCGCCAGACTCGGCGCGTCCGGCGCCACCCGGAACAGGCGGGCGGTGATCCGGTTGACCCGTTCGTCGGTGCACTGGGCCGAGAGGATGGTGGCCACGAGCAGCTGCCAGCGGGTCCGGTAGACGAGCGCGGTGGAGGCGCCCCGGTAGGTCTCCCCGAGCGCCGCGAGCACGCGGCGGACCCGCGCCCGCGCCGGACCGGGCCGTTCAGAGGCGCCGGACAAGGTCCAGCACCGCCTGCACGTGGCCCGGCACCTTGACCCGGCGGAAAATGCCCCGCACGATGCCCTCCCGGTCGATGACGAACGTGGACCGCTCCACCCCGAGGCTCTTCTTGCCGTACAGCGTCTTTTCCTTCCAGGCCCCGAACGCCTGGGCGGCCACCCCGCGGGGATCGCTGGCCAACACGAACGGGAGTTGGTGTTTGGCCACGAAGCGGGCGTGACTCTCCAGCGTGTCGGGGCTGACCCCCACCACGCTCGCGCCGAGGCGTTGGAACTCGCCGTAGGCGTCGCGGAAGTCGCAGGCCTCGTTGGTGCAGCCCGGCGTCATGTCACGGGGGTAGAAGTACAGGACCAGGATCCGGCCGCGAAAGCTCGCCAGCGAAAGCGGCCCGGCCTCCGTCTCCAGCGTGATCTCCGGGGCCGGCTGACCCACGGCCACCGCGGCCGGGGCCTCGATCTGTCCCATCACCATCAACTTCCCTGTCGCGAGACTGTGCCGCGGCACGCGCGGCTCGACGGAACCCCAGGACTACCTGCCATTATACCAGCCCGGCCGGCGGCGTCCCTCGACGCCCCCCGTCGGGCAGCATGCCCCGCAGGCGGACGAACCACGCCAGGCGCACGCTGTACGGCACGGTGGACCGGCGGCTCGGATTGGGCGCCACGAACTCCAGCACCCCCGGGAGCCGGGGGGCCGCCGCCGGACCCCAGGCCACGGGCACCGAGGCCGGCCAGCCGGCCCAGTACCGGTACAGCTCCTTGCCCAGGAAGCACACCGCCCGGGGCGCGAGCCGGCCGAGCGTCCCGCGCAGCCGGGCCGCCCCGGCCCGGAGCTCGGCCGGGGCGAGGTCCGCGGCCGACGCCGTGACCCGCTCGACGAGGTTGGCGATCCCAATCCCCCACCAGAGCAGCTCGCCGTCCTGTTCCGGGCGGAGCAGCGCCCCGGTGAAGCCCGCCTCGTGCAGCAGCACCCAGAAGTAGTTGCCCGGCCCGGCGAAGTGGTGGCCGGTCCGGGCCGAATGCCGGCCGGGGTTGTACCCCACGAAGACCACGTCCAGCCCCTCCGCGAGCAGGGGCGGCACCGTCGGGGCGGGGTCCCGGGCTTGTCCCACGCGCCATCCCCCCTTCGGCCGCCTCCGGCCCGGCGGTCGGCATGCCCGGCCGGTACGCGGCATACGGTCCGGTAGGTCATCGGGAGGAGGATGATCCCGCACGCCATGTCCCGCCACGTCGGGCCGCCCGCCGAGCCCGGTCCGCCGGATCCCCACGCGGTTCTGGGCGTCGATCCCGGCGCCCCGCCGGATGTCGTGCGCGCCGCCTACCGACGGCTGGTGCGCCTCCACCACCCCGACCGCCATGCCCGCGACCCCGCGGCGCGACAGCAGGCCGAGGCGCGCCTGCGGGAGATCAACGCGGCCTACGCCGCGCTGCGCCGGCGACCGCCGGGCGGCGCGGGGTCGGCGGACGCCCCGCCCCGCCGGGTGTCCGTCTGTCCCCGGCACGGCGCCGACCGGGTCGGCACATGCCCGGCCTGCGGTCGGGCGGTCTGCGCCCGCTGCCGGCGGCCCGGAGGCTGCCTGGCCTGCCGCCCCCCGCGGGATTCCTCGGCGCTCGACCGCCTGTGGCCGTGGATCCCGCTGGCGCTGGACCTCCTCGTCGCCCGTCGCCTCGGATGGCCCGTCGCCGTGGCCGGCTTCTCCGTCCTCGTCTACCTCGCCGGTCTCGGCGCCGCCAGCTTCGCCGCCCGCCGCCCCGGGGGCCTGGCCCTCGGGCTTTTCTTCCCGTACGTGCTGGTGGCGGCGGGCCTGGTGCGGCTCCTCACCCCCGGCCGGCGGCGGACTTAGACGCCGCGCTCTACGGTCTCGCGGTAGGCGGTCGTCGGCAACACGGCCCCGAATCCCGTCAGGAGCCAGAGTCCGACCACGCCGGCCACGGGGCCGACCAGGGGCACGGCGGCGAGGGCCGCCACCAACAGGAACACCGCCACCAGCAGGGCGGCGAAGGTCGCCCCCAGGCCGAACACCAGGCCCCGGTGGCGGAGCGCCCAGCCCACCGCCTCGCCCAAGAGCTCCAAGGGACGCCGGTCGGCCGCCATGAGCGCCCCCAGTCCCACCAGCCCCAGGCCCACGGCCCACAGCACCAACGCGACCCACACCAGCAGCAGGGCCACCCCGAGCACGTTCCACACGGTCCCCAGGACGGAGAAAGCCGCCAGCACCAGGACCAGCGCCAGGCCCAGCAGCACACCGGCCGCGGTCGTCTCCAGGCCCCGCCAGAACCGCCGCCAGCCGGTCGTGAAGAACTGGAACCAGAGCCAGCGCGGGCTTCGTCCCCGGATGAGTTCCGCCGCCCCGCCGTAGAGGCCCGCCACCCGGAACGGCGTGACGACGAAGAGGGTGGTGGCCAGGAACAATCCGAAGCGTAGCGCCGTCCCCGGCGCCAGGTGGCGCCACAAGTCGGTGGGCGGGGCGACCAGCCAGCGGCGGGGATCGGTGAGAGCCGCCGGCAGAAGGGGCGCGAGCCGGGTCTCGAACACGTAGTCGACCCCCAGCGCCAGCATGAGACTCCAGAAGACCAGGTTGAAGACACCGGGGTTCCGCCAGAGGTCCTCCCAGGCCCGGCGGAAGATCGCGGTGGCCGACATCGCCGCCCTCCTCCGAGGGGCCCGGCGTGCGCCGACGCCCTCGCTCGCTTCGGGTCACGGTACGGGTCACATCGTTCCCATTGTGACCGAACGGCGGAGCGACGCCAACAGGGCGGGAGCTACTCGCCGCCGTCGTCCCCGCGGGGGAGGAACACCCGAAACGTCGCGCCCCCGGGGTCGGGCAACGCGACCAGCGACCCGCCGTGGCGCGCCACGATCTCCTGCGCCCGGGCCAAGCCCAGACCGTGGCCCCCCGGCTTGGTCGAGACGTACGGGGCGAACAACTGGTCCAGCATCTCGTGAGCCAAGCCCGGTCCGGTGTCCCGGACCACGATCTCCACGCCGCCCGGAGCCGGCCGGGCCACGAGCGTCAACAGTCCCCCCGTCGACATGGCTTCGAGGGCGTTGCGGACCAGGTTCGCCACCACGCTCTGGATCTGCACCGGGTCGGCTTCCACCACCGCCGGCTCCAGCCGCTCGACCACGCTCACCCCGTGGCGCTCGGCGTACGGACGGTGCCGGTCGGCGACATCGTGCACCAACTGGGCCACGTCGACCGGCTGGCGGCGGGGATCCCGGCCGGCCATGAGGAACTCCTCGATGCTCTGGTCCATCCGCCGGATCTCATCCTGCAACAGCCGCGCGAGATCCGTCTCGCCGCGCTCGCCGAGGAGTTCGGCGTAACCGCCGAGCAGCATGAGCGGGTTGCGCATCTCGTGGGCCAGAGCCTGCGCCTCCCAGTTCAGCCGACGGAGCAGGCCCTGCCGTTCCCACAGCTCCCCCCCGAGCAGGAGGATGCCGTCCAGGAGCGGATGCTGCCGGTCGGGCGGCACCGTCAGCCCGATGGTGACGTCGGCGGCCACGTTCAGCACCACGTGGACGGCGCCGGACGTCCTGAGGCGCAGGGGAAGGCGCCCCGCGGCGGGAAGGTCGGCCGGCGGGGGTTCCAAGGGGGCCCCCGCTTCGGCGCGGAGCACCAGGGGCGACCCCTCCGCGATCCACACGCGGTGGGGCCAGTTCCCCAAGGCGGTATGCATCAGCTCCACCCACCGGCGTGCCTCCGAGGCGGGATCCGGTCGCCTCATGGGCGTCCCTCCGGCCGTCGGCGCCGCGGGCCGGCGCCCGGGGGAGCCGGCCCGAACCGCCGCGCTCGTCGCGTGCCGCCCGCCCGGTGCTGCTGCCGCCCACTCTCGCCGTCGCCCACCGTGTTGCCCCCCAAACCGCTTCGGGTCATTCTTTCGCCTCCTGCCGCGTCTATCCTGCATTGCCGCCAGGCAATCGGCAGGAACCGGGCCGGCGGACACCTAATGTCCGCCCCGGGGCGGACACGACGTGCCGCCGCACACCCCCGCCCGCAACCGGAAGGAGGCGCCTATGGACCTCGTGGCCGTCCAACCTTACGTCGAGCTTGCGGACTACCTCGCCGAAGAACGCTTCGCCGCCCACCTGGACCGGCTCGCCGACCGCGTCGAGGCGCTCCGGCGGTCCCCCGAGGCGGTGGTGGTGTTCCCGGAGGACATCGGCACCTTCCTCGCCCTCCTCGCCGCCCCGCCCGAGGTCCGGAGCGCCTCGACGCTGGACCATGCGTTCGGCCTCATCGGGCGGCGCGCCTGGGCCCCTCTTCTGGCCACCATGGCGCGGCTCCGCACCCGCTCCCTGCGCCGCGCCTTCTTCCACTGGGCGGCCCCGACGGTCTACGGGGCCTGGTACCGCACCTTCGCCCGGATCGCCCGCCGGCTCGACGCCGTCGTCGTGGCCGGCTCCGCCCTGCTCCCCGACAACGCGTTCGGCTACACCTCGGACCGCTTCCAAAGCCGCGGCGGACCCGTGTACAACCTCTCGCTGACCTTCGGTCCCGACGGCAGGGTCCGTGCCGTCACCAAGAAGCGGAACCTGGTCCCGACCCAGGAGGACGTCCTCGACCTCGCCCCCGGAACCGCCCCGCTCCCGGACCCGGTCCCGGTCGGTTCCCTGCGGCTGGGCACCGCGATCTGCTACGACGCGTTCGTCCGGCCCCACACCGACCGCGAACCCGGCTTCACGCCGCTCGTCCCGCTGCTGGCCGCCCGAGGCGTGGACGTCGTCGCGCAACCGGCCGCGAACCCCTGGCCCTGGGAGGAACCCTGGGTCTTCGCCGGACCCGGCGACCACCGCCGCCGCCGCGAACAGTGGGAGGAGGAGAGCCTCCCCGCCGCCATGCGGGCGGAGCCCCGCATCCGCGCCGGCATTACGGCCCATCTGCTCGCGCGTCTCTTCGACGTCCGCTTCGAGGGGCCGAGCGCCATCTACGTCCGCGACGGCGACCACGTCCGGGCGGTCGCGGTGGCGCCGCGGGCCGACGCCCACCCGGAGGCCGAGACGGTGGTCGCCTATACATTGCCATTATAAACCAGAAATTGGTATGTTTTGGTATTAGCAGGAGGGATGTCATGACGCTCCGCGTCGCCGTCAGCCAGGCGCCCTACGCCCGGGAGGTGGAGACGTGCCTGCCCCGGGCCCTCGACCACATGCGCCAGGCCCGACGCCTGGGCGCGGACCTCGTGGTGTTCCCCGAGTGGTTTCTGGGCCTCAACCCTCTCGAGACGTTCCCGGGGCGCCCCCTGCGCATCTTGGCCGACGCCGCCCGGGAACTCTCCCTGGGCGTCGTGACCGGAAGCCTCCGGGCCATCGACCCGGTTTCCGGCCACAAGCAGCAGCGCGCGGCGGTCATCGACCCCGGCGGCCGGATCGTCGGCAGTCAGGCCAAGTGCGCCTTCTACGCCGCCGAGCGGCCGTGGTTCGATCCCGCCGAGGGCGTCGTGCCCATCGATTCGGTCTTCGGCCGGATCGTCATCCTGCTGGGGCTCGACGCGCTGGACCCCGTCCGCTGGGAGGAGGCCCGGCGGGCCGCCCCGGACCTGGTGGTGATGGCGACCAGCGCCCGCACCCCGCGCGAGCGCGCCGCGCTGCAGGACCGGGCGCTCGCCCGCAGCTTGGAGATCGGGGGGACGGTCGTGCTGGCGCCGCTCCAGGGCCGGTTCGGCGGGGCCGCGTACGTCGGCGGCGCGCTGGTGGCCCACCGCGGACGGGCGCTCACCGCGCCCACGGACGCTCCCGGGGTGATCGTCCCCGGTCCCTCCGGGGCCGCCCTGATCCACCTGGGGGTGGTCGATGCGACGCACGGCTGGCCCCTCGCCCGGGTGGACGCCGACGCCGCCGCCCCCCTCGCCCCGGCCGGGGACCCCGAACCGGAGCGCCGGGTGCTGTTGGACTGGGACCTCCTGACCGTGGCGGATCCCCTGGCCGCGAGCCGTCGGCTCCTCGCCGAGGCGCGGGAGGTGCCGCGCGCCGCCGCCCTGGCCCCCGCCCGCCCCGACGCGCCCGAGGTCCTGGCCACCCTCCTCGCCGAAGGGGCCCGGGGGGCCTTCGCCGATCCCGCCCGGGCGGGACGACCGGCCTGGGACGCGGCCTGGGAACCGGTGGTCCGGCTCGCCGCGCAGGCCGGTCGACCCCTCTTCGTCCACGCCGGTCCCGGGCCCGGGCCGCTCAGGCTGGCCCATCCCCAGGACTGGGACGACTGGGTGCTGGCCGAATCGCGGCTGACGGTCGTCGTCGTCTCCGCGGGCCGGGCGGGGCCGTTCCTCGAGGAGACGCTGTTGTGGGCGTCGACCCGCGACCGCGTGTACCTCGAGACCTCGCACGTCCCCGTGGAGTTCCTGCGCGACGCGGTGGCGGCCCTGGGCCCGGGTCGGCTCGTCTTCGGCTCCGGCGGCGGGCCGCCCCGTTTCCGGGAGGAGTACCAGAAGCTGCTCCGGTTGCGCGAGGCCGCCGGCCTCGACGACGAGGCGTTCGCCCGCATCGCCGGAACCACGGCCCGCCGGCTGTTGCTCGACGACGAGCCGGCCGCCGCAGCGCTCTCCCCCGCACGCCCGCGGGATCCCCGCCTGGGCCGGCCCACCGGCCCCTGAAGCGCCGCCACCGTCCGACCCCGGCCGGCGTTTGAACCGTAGAGGACACGACGGGCGACGGGGGAGGGCACCGGGTGGAGCACAGGGCGGAACGCTGGCGCGGCGTGCTGGTCGCCGGGGGCTTTCTGGCCTGGATGGTCCTCGCGGCGGTGCGGACGCTGCCGCCGGCGGCCCTCCGGCCGCCCCCCGGCGGGAGCGGCCTGCCCGCCGCCTATTATCCCTGGGCCTACAGCCACTTCAGCTACTCGGACATCCTGACGCTCTACGGCGAGCGGCACCTGGCGGCCCACGCGCTGCCCATCGTCCACCAGCCTGTGGAGTATCCGGTCCTCATGGACCTCGCGATGTGGGCGGCCGCCTGGGTACCGGGCCTGGTAGGATACTTCCTCGCGACCGCCGCCCTGCTGGCCCTGAGCGGCCTGGTCGCCCTGGCGGCGTTCCGACGGGCGGCCCCCCGCCGCTGGTGGATGTTCGCCGCCAGTCCCCTCGTCGCCGCCTACGGCCTCGTCAACTGGGACCTCTTCGGCATCGTCTGGCTGGCGGCGTCCTGGTGGGCCTATCGCGAGGACCGCCCCGCCTGGGCGGGCGTGTTCGTCGGTCTGGGCGCGTCCACCAAGCTCTTCCCCCTCGCCTCCTGGCCTTTCATGGCCTGGGCCTGGTGGACCGCGGGGCGGCGGCGCGACGCGGCGATCTTGTCCCTCGCGCTGCTCGGGACCGTGGTCCTGGTCAACGCCCCGTTCGCCTGGGCCAACTGGCACAACTGGACCCAGTTCGTCCGCTACAACACCGGCCGGCTGGCCATCGCGGACCTGTGGGTGCTGGTGTGGCCGCACATCCGGCCCCACACGGTGGACCTGCTCTCGCTCCTCCTGGTCCTGGCCATGGGGGTGGCCGCCCTGGGGGGCGTCGGCCGCGGATGGGATCCGGCCCGAGCGGCCGCCGCGGTCTTCACCGGCTGGATGATCGCCAACAAGGTGTTCTCCCCCCAATACATGCTGTGGGTGCTGGCGTTCGGCGTCCTCGCGGAGTGGCCGCCGGGCGCGCTGGCCCTCGTCACCCTGGGCGGGCTGGCGGACGATGCGAACTCCTTCGGCTCGCTAGCGGTCCACGCCCTGTACCCCCCCGGGAACCCCCTCCGGGTGCTGGTCCGCCATCGTCTCTTTCCGCTGGGCCTGCTCCTCCGCTACGCCACCCTGGCCCTCGCCGGGGCGCTCGGTCTCGGCGCCGGCCCGTCCCGACCCCCGGTGGTCCGGTACGGGCCGTCGATACGCTATAGTAGAGTCGGCGACCCGGGTTCCGGGGAGCCCTGAGGGCAGGAACACATCGACAAGGCAGGTGTCGGGTTGGTCGCGGATCCCTCGACCGCCGTGGTCCTTCCGGACCCGGTCCCGGTCGTCGACCTGGACGGCCGGGTCTTCACCCCCTGCACCCCCGAGAAGGCACGGCAGAACGTGGAGCAAGGACTGGCCGTCCTCGAGGGGGGCGTCCTCCGCCTCCGCTATCGACCCCTGGCCTACCGGCGGGCGGTGCGGCGGGTACTCCGCCGCGACGGCTACCGCTGTGCCTGGTGCGGAGGGTTCGGATCCACCGTCGACCACGTCATCCCCGTCTGCTGGGGCGGCCGGACGGTGCCGGACAACCTGGTCGTCGCCTGCCGGGCGTGCAACCACAGCCGCCACAACGCC
Source organism: Actinomycetes bacterium (assembly GCA_023565505.1). GTDB lineage: Bacteria > Bacillota > Sulfobacillia > Sulfobacillales > JAIMBI01 > JAIMBI01. Next base: position 29,660 of record JAIMBI010000027.1, read on the forward strand.
CTGCCGTCGGTCTTCCTGGGCTGGACCGGCATGCGGCCGACCCACCCTGTCATCCTCCGGGTCCTGCGGGACGAGGCCCGCCTCGTGCAGGAGGCCCTGGCCGCCCTGGACCGCCGGCCGGTGGAGTCCTGCCTGAGCAAGGAGGAGGCCCAGGTGTGGGCCGCGCGCCACAGCGGGACGGACGCCGCGCTCCGGCTGGAACCCCCGGGCACGTCCGCCACCAAGGTGCGGACCACGCGGACGACGGTCGCCTACATCCCGTAACGGTTCTCGGCGGGGGCGGGCCGCGGCGCCTCGACCGGCATCCGGAGCGCGCCCAGCAGGCCCACCAGGGCCGTGGCCAAGGGCGCCAGCAACATCAGGCCGAAGCGCGGACTGGGCGGCAGGGCCGCCCAATGCGTCAACGCGGCGCCCATCGCCAGGGGCACGATCCCCGCGGCCATGAAGTTCGCCGCGTTGGCCAGCCCCGAGGCCACGCCGATGTCCTCGGGGGCCTGGACCTCCCGCAGGGCGGCGAACATCAGCACCAGGATGCCCCCGGCGGAGCACCCCATGGCGGCGAACAAGACGACCATCGCGGGGCCCGGGAGACCCGTCGGCCGGGCGGCCATGACCGCCCAGACCAGCACGTTGACGAGGCCGAGCGCGACCAGCGGTCCCTTCCGGCCCACGCGGTCCGACAGGGCGCCGACCAGCGGGGCGGCGAAGAACATCCCCACCAGCCCGGCCGCCTCCAGCGCGCTGGCACCCACCCGCGACAGGCCGTACGCCCCCTCCAGGTAGGGCACGAGCATCAGGCTCGAGAACCCCATGAACGTCCCCATGAACCCGAAGCCGGTCGCCATGGGCGCATACGTGCGGGCCCCGTACCCGAGCACGATCCGGACGTGCCGCCCGATGGCCGGCCCCGCCGGCGCCCCGGACGGGCGGATCCCGCCCGGCACCCCGAGCCAGCGGCGCGCCAACACGCCGAAGGTCACGAGCACCGCCCCCATCACGACGAAGGGCAGCCGCCACCCCGCCGCCTCGATCCACCCGGCGAGGGGGATGCTGGCCATGAGCGCGCCCACGGTCCCCCCCATCTGGACCAGCCCCAGGGCCCGGCCGTAGGCCGCCGGCGGCACCCGTCGGGCCAGCACCATGACCAGGTTCAGCCAGATGAAGCCGTCGCCGATCCCCACCAGGAACCGGGCCACCACGATCCAGGCAAAGGACGGCGCCCCGCCGAAGACCAGCGTGCCGACGCCGTCGAGGATCGTCCCCAGCACGATGAACCGTTCCGGGCCGTACCGCTGCCCCCAGTACCCCACCGGGATCTGCAGCACCGCATAGGCGAGGTACTGGACCACGGTCATCGCCGACAGCACGACGGGCGTGACGTGGAAGGTGCGGATGAGCGTGGGCCCCACCAGTCCGGGACCGGTGCGCTGCATGAAGACGAGGCCGAAGATGACGGCGAGCAGCAGGACGAACGGGCCCGGAGGCAGCCCCGCGGGCGGCGCGACCGTCTGGGCACGGTGGCGGTTCGGATCCGTCGTCGGCGACGCCTCGCTTTCCTCGGGGCCCGGGGTCGGGCGCCCTGGGATACCATACCGCCAGCATACGGGAGCCGACCGCGGACGTAAACCCGAGCGGCCCGGCGGACCAGGGCCGCGGGATCCGTCTTGGCGACGCAATTGTCCCATCTGACCGACTTGATTATCGTCTCGGCGTCGGTTACAGTGAAGGTCCTCGCCCTCCGGCCCCCGGGGTCCCGGCAGGGAGGCCGCGGGCGCGGAGCGCATCCGGCCCCCGCAGCGGCGCCGTCGGGCGCCCTGCCGCCGACACAAGGAGGAACCGGCCGTGGTCGTGTTCATGGTGAGCTACAAGAGGGAGTTGCCGTTCGACGAGACCTACTATTTCGAGCGCCACCTGCCGCTGGCGGCCCGGGTGCTGGCCCCGCTCGGACTGGTCCGGGCCGAGATTCTCCGCGACCTCATCGACCCGACGGACGGGTCCCCGGGTCCCGACCAACTCGTCGCCCACCTCTACTTCCCGTCGTCGCAGGTCCTCGCCGACGCCCTAAGCGATCCCACCCTGCAGGAGGTCATGAACGACATCCGCAACTTCTATCCCGGCGAGCCCACCTACCGGGTGGCCCAGGTCGCGGGGGCGGACTGAAACCAAGGCGGGCGGCCGGGCCTCCGGCCGCCCCGCCCGCATCCTCGCGCGCACGTCCGGAAGGACCTCGCCGCCGTGGTCCCGAAGCGGATCGACGGGGCCGGTCGGCACGGACCCGGGCGGGCGGGTGTCGGCCCGGCGCGAATCCCCCTGCGGAGCGGGCGAGGTCCGTCGGTCCCTCAAGCTCTCAAGCCTTGAACGTCGGGAGGTTGCCATGAGTCCCGCGAAGGACACCCCAAAGGCCACGAGGAGGACGCCCGCGCCCGACCGGACCGTGCCGGGCTTCACCGCCGAGGAACGCGCGGCGATGCAGGAGCGCCGGGACGAACTCAAGGCGTCGGCTCGCCGGGCTGCGCGGGGGGCCGGCGACAACGGGGAGCACGCCGTGCTCGCGAAGATCGCGGCCATGCCGGAACCGGATCGCACCCTGGCCGAACGGATCCATGCCATCGTCAAGGCCAGCGCGCCCATCCTTGCGCCCCGACTCTGGTACGGGATGCCGGCGTATGCCCGGGACGGGCGGGTCGTCTGCTTCTTCCAAGGGGCGCACAAGTTCAAGACGCGCTATGCGACGTTGGGTTTCTCCGACGCGGCGAGCCTCGACGACGGCGCCATGTGGCCGGTGGCCTACGCGCTGACGACGTTGACCGACGCCGACGCCGCCCGGATTGCGGCGCTCCTGCAGCAAGCGGTGCGGTGACGACGGGAGGCGCCCGGAAAGCCCGCCCCGAGGGTGCCGTCCACGTCATCGACCCGGCCTCCCGGGTGCGCCACGGCATGGCCAAAGCGGCGGGGCGCACCGCGCGCCCGTCGCCCTGCTCCCCCGCCCGCCGAGGAGTCGGCCGGCTACATCGTCTCCGGGATGCGCACGCCGATGAGTCCTGCCGCCCGCTCCAGGACGATGAGCACGGCTTCCGCCAGGGCCAGCCGGGCCGCCTCGACCTCCGGCGCCTCGCCCAGGATGCGGTTGAAGCGGTAGAACGTGTGGAAATGCGAAGCCAGATCCAGGAGGTAGCGGGCGACGAGATGAGGTCCGCGCAGGCGGGCGGCCTCGCGCACCACCTCGGGAAAGCGCGCCAGGTCGACCAGGAGCGCCCGTTCCGTGGGGTCCGTCAGCGGGGCGAGATCCGGTTCCGGCGGCACGGCTCCCGCCCGGCGGAGCAACGAGTGGATGCGCGCCCCGGCGTATTGGATGTAATAGACGGGATTGGCCTGGGTCTTCAGCTGGGCCAGATTGAGGTCGAAGTCCACCGGCGTGTCCGGCGCCCGCTCCACGAAGAAGTACCGCGCCGCGTCGACCCCGGTCTCGTCCAGGACCTCCTCCAGGGTGACGAACGCCCCGCCCCGCTTGGACATCCGCACCGGCTCACCGTCGCGCAGCAGGCGCACCAGCTGCACGATGATGATCTCCAGCTGCCCGCCCCGCCCGGTCAACGCCTCCACGATGGCCCGGATGCGTCCCACGTAGCCGTGGTGGTCGGGCCCGAGAAGATCGATGAGCAGGTCGTAGCCCCGGGCGAACTTGTCCCGGTGATACGCGGCGTCGGGCACCAGGTAGGTGTACTCGCCGTCCGACTTCACCAGTACGCGGTCCTTGTCGTCGCCGAACCGCGTCGAGCAGAACCAGAGGGCGCCGTCTTCCTCCCGGACCAGGCCCCGGGCCCGGAGTTCCGCGACCACCGCCTCGGGGGCGCCGGCCTCGCGCAGCGCCCGTTCCTCGGTCCAGTGGTCGAACGTGACGCCGAAGCGGCGCAGCACCGCCTCGTGCTCGGCCCGGAGCCGGTCCGCCGCCCAGGCCCCCAGCGCCTGGTAGTCGGGCGCGGCCGGAGGGCCGACCTCCGCGAGATAGGCGCGGGCCAAGTCCTTGACGTACGCGCCGGGGTACACCCCCTCCGGCCAGGACGACTCCACCTCGACGCCCCGGAGTTCCTCCAGGCGGAGCCACAGCGCCTGACCCAGCCGTTGGATCTGCACGCCCGCGTTGTTGACGTAGTACTCCCGGTCCACCCGGTACCCGCACCACTCCAGGAGGCGCGCCAGGGCGTCGCCGAGGGCCGCGGCCCGCCCGTTGACCGCCACCAGCGGCCCGGTAGGGTTGGCCGAGACGAACTCCAACAGCACGCGTCGCCCGCCGCCCAGCGCCGACCGGCCGAAGTCGGCGCGGCCCGCGCGCACGTCGGCCACGACGCCCTGGAGCCACGGCGTGGATAGGGTCACGTTGAGGAACCCCGGACCGGCGGCCTCCACCCGCTCGACCTCGGGCAAGGCCGGCCACCGGGCGGCCAGCGCCGCCGCGATGGCCTGGGGCGGCCGGCGGAGGTGCCGGGCCGCCCGCAGGGCGGCGTTCGTCGTGAGGTCCCCGTGGCCGGCTTCCGTCGGCTCCGTGACCTCGACCGTCACGGCGCCCGCCGGCACGCCCTCGGCCGCGAGCCCGTCGGCCACGACCGCGGCAATGCGTTCGCGCGCCGCCGTCCACCGATCCGCCGCCATCGGCCCCGCCTCCTCCGTCACCGTCTCACCGCCCCGCGACCGCGAGGGCGAACTCCCGCACCAGCTTGGCCGCCACCAGGGCCGTGCGCTGCGACGTGTCGTGGAGCGGCATCGTCTCGACCACGTCGATGCCCACGACCTCCACGTCCCGGAACAGCGCCGCCGCCTCGAACGCCTCCCCGGCGGTGATCCCCCCCGGCTCGGGCGTCCCCGTCCCGGGCAGAAACGCCGGGTCGATGACGTCCACGTCGAACGTCACGTAGACCGGCCGTCCGGCCCAGGCGGCGCGAGCCGCCCGGAGCGGCTCGACCACGGCGTCGGGAAACGTGCGGGCGTGGGCGGCGGCGAAGGCCCACTCCTCCGCCGTCCCGGAGCGGATGCCGAACTGGAACAGGCGCCCGTCGCCCACCAGCTCCCACACCCGGCGCAGCACGGTGGCATGGGACAGCCGTTCGCCGAGGTACGTGTCGCGGAGGTCCGCATGGGCGTCGAAATGCGCCACCACCAAGTCCGGCCAGCGCTCCAAGGCCGCCCGGACCAGCGGCAGGGTGACCAGGTGCTCCCCGCCAAGGGCGATCCACCGCTTGCCGTCGGCCAGGAACCGACGCGCCGCCGCCTCCGCGGCGGCCAGGCTCGCCGCCACGTTGCCGAGCGGCAGCTCCAGATCCCCGGCGTCGTGCACCGCCGCGGCGGCCAGGTCGCGGCCGAGCCGCGGCGAATACGTCTCCAGGTTCCACGACGCCTCCCGGATGCGCGGCGGGCCGAACCGCGACCCCGGCTGGAAGGACGCGGTCCCGTCGAAGGGCACGCCGAACAGGACCCAGGCGGCCTGCTCGTAGGGGGCGTCGCAGCCGAGGAACCGCCCTGCCCGGACGAAACCGGTCAACGGGTCAGCTCCTCCACCATGGGCGGCAGGACGAAGGCCGCCTCCTGGACGGCCGGGGTCCAGTAGCGGGTGGCGAAGCGGGCCACGTCCGGCCGCGGCCGCGGGGGGCGCGGCCCCTTGCTGCCGAAGCCGAAGGTCCAGAGCCCGGTGGGATACGTGGCCACGGCGGCCGTGTACAGCGACACCACGGGGAAAACCGCTCGGAGTCCCCGCTGCACCCGCCGGACCAGCTCCGGCTCCAGAAGCGGCGACTCCGACTGCGCCACGAGGATGCCGTCCGGGCCAAGGGCCGCCGCCACCGAACGGTAGAACGGCTCGCCGAACAGGTTCTCCGCCGGCCCCACCGGATCCGTGGAGTCCACGATGATGACGTCGAAGTCCCGGGCTTCCTCGGCCACCCAGCGGATGCCGTCGGTCACGTGGATCGTCACCCGGGGATCGTCGAGGCCGGCGGCGATGGCGGGAAAGAAGCGACGCGAGGCGGCGATGACCCGCTCGTCGATCTCCACCAGGTGCGCCTCTTCGACCTCCGGGTGCTTCAAGATCTCCCGGATGGCGCCCCCGTCGCCTCCGCCGATGACCGCCACCCGGCGCGGGCGGGGGTGGATGCTCAGAGGAACGTGGGCGATCATCTCATGGTAGACGAACTCGTCCCGCTCCGTCGTCTGGATCGCCCCGTCGAGGATCAGGACCCGGCCGTAGGCGTCGGTGTCGACCACCAGCAACTCCTGGTAGGGCGTCTTCTCCTCCCACAGGACCGCCTTCACCCGGAGCGAGAGCTTGACGTCGTCGGTCTGCCACTCCGAAAACCAGACTTCCCGCCCCATGACTACCCCCACAGGGCGACGGCCGCGAGGGCGCAGCCCACGTTGCGCACCCGGTGCTCGACCGCCCGGATCTTGACCACCTTGAGGGCCCGGCCCCGCGTCTCGAAGGCCTCCTCCAGCATGGCGCGGACTTCCGCCTCCGCCTCGGCGCGGGTACACCGCCCGGAGAACTCCATGATGACGCCGTACTCGTCGGGATCCCCGATCCCGACGCCCACCGCCGCGGCGATGACCTCCCCCTCCACGTCCGAGGTGATGCTGCCGTAGGCCGTCGGCGTGAGGGAGCCCGGCGTCGCCTCCACCCGGTCGGCCTCCACGGCCGCCGGCGGCAGGATGGAGCTCACGCGGATCAGGTTCAAGTTGCCGATACCGGCCGCCAACAGGGCGTGGTCGAAGGCGTTGAGACGGGTCCGCCCCTCCGCCGTGCCCGCGACCAGGGTGTATCTCTGCGGTGTTGCCAGCAATCTGCGCCCTCCTCGGCGGCCCCCAAAAATTCCGGACCAATTATATAGGGTGGACCTGTCCCCCGCAACGGCGCATGGCGCCGCGGCCCGCACCGCATGCTACCCGGGGAGGAGTGACCATGCGCAGGCGGGAACGGTTCGGGCGACGGCTTCCCTGGTATCGCCGCCTCGCCGCCCGGATCGCCGGCGCCGCCGCCGGGGCGAGTCTGCCCGTCCTGGTGCTGGGCGGTCTGGCGGTCGCGGTGCCCGGCGTGTGGCTCGCCCTGCCGCCGCCGTCGCTCCCCGCCGACACCCTCGTCTACGCGAAAAACGGCGCGCTCCTGGCCACTCTCTACGGGGCGGAGAACCGCATCCCCGTCCCCCACGACGCCATTCCCGACGTGATGCGCAATGCCGTGGTGGCCATCGAGGACGACCGCTACTACGAGGAGCCCGACGTGGACCCGGTCGCCATCCTGCGGGCGGTGGTGACCGACGTCTCGGCGGGGCGGATCCTCCAAGGCGGGTCCACCATCACCCAGCAGCTGGCCAAGAACCTCTACCTGTCCCCGGAGCGGACCATCGGGCGCAAGCTGGCCGAGCTGGTCATCACGCTGAAGCTCGGCAGCCGTTACTCCAAGGCCGAGATCCTGGACATGTACCTGAACGACGTCTACTTCGGGGAGGGCGCGTGGGGCGTCGAGGCGGCGAGCCAGGTCTACTTCGGCCACAGCGCCCGGACGCTCACCCTGCCCGAGGCGGCGCTGCTGGCCGGGCTGGTCAACGCGCCCAGCGCCGACGACCCGCTGGTCCACCCTCAGGCGGCCCGGGCCCGCCGCAACGAGGTGCTGGCGCGGATGGCCGCGCTGGGCTACATCAGCCCCGCGGCCGCCCGGTTGGCCCAGGCGGCACCGCTGGGGCTCAAGCCGCCCGGCCCGGTGCCGAACCTCGCCCCCTACTTCGTGCACTACGTCGAGGACACCCTGTCCCGGGCGAGCCCCCGGCTCGCCGCGCTGCTCCGCACCGGCGGCCTCCGGATCACCACCACCCTGAGCCTCAAGGCGCAACGGGCGGCGGACCAGGCGATGGCCACGGCCATGCCGCCCGGCACGCCCGTGCACGGCGTGGTGGAGCCGGAGGGAGCCGTGGTGGGGCTCGACCCGGCCACAGGCGCCGTGCTGGCCATGGTCGGCGGCCGCAACTACGCCGCCTCCCCGTTCAACCGGGCCACCCGGGCCCTGCGCCAGCCCGGGTCGGCCTTCAAGTACTTCGTCTACACCGCCGCGGTGGCCGCCGGGTATCCTCCCTCGACGGTCAAGGTCTCGGCCCCGGTCGCCTTCCCGGACGGACACGGGGGCACCTACGTCCCGCACAACTTCGGCGACGTCTACAACGGGCCGCTGACCATGCGCCGGGCCATCGCCCTCTCCGACGACATCGTCGCCCTGAAGTGGGCCGACACCCTCGGTCCGGCCCGCATCAACGCCCTGGCGCGGAGCTTGGGAATCTCGACCCCGCTTCCGGACAACCTGACGACCGCCCTGGGGTCGGGATCCGTCAGCCCGCTCAACCTGGCCCAGGCGCTCTGCCCCCTGGCCAACGGCGGCTTCCGGGTGACCCCCTACGCGGTGGTCCGGGTGACCGACGCCGACGGCCGGGTCATCTACCGGGGGTCGCCGCACCGCGTCCGGGTCATCACCCCCCAGGTGGCCTACGTCGTGGACCAACTGTTCACGGCCCCGCTCCAAGCGGCGGACGGCACGGCCCACGACCTCACGGGGGTGATGTGGCGGCCCGCCGACGCGAAGACCGGGACCTCGTCCCGGCAGCGGGACGCGTGGCTCGCCGGCTTCACGCCCCAGCTGGTCGGCGTGGTGTGGGTCGGCAACGACGACGACACCCCCATCTACATGACCGGTGACCAAGCGGCCGGTCCGGTGTGGGCCCAGTTCATGGCCCGCGCGCTGGCGGGGCTCCCCGTGGCGCGGTTCTCCGCCCCGCCGCACATCGTCTGGCGCCGCATCTGCGAGCGGACCGGCCTCTTGGCCAACGGCTGCTGCACCGCCTACCGGGAGGTCTTCATCGCCGGCCACGTCCCGACCCGTGTCAGCCCGGGATGCGGGAGCGGCGGCCCGAACCCCGCCCCGGGGGCGGACGACGGACCGGGCGGAGCGGGCTCCCCGACCGACATCCTGCGCCGCATCCTCCGGGCCCTCTCCCCCTGAGGCGGCACCGGTGTGTACATAGTTCTTGACACCGGCGTTCGACGTTTTTTACGTTGGGAGCGTGTCCCTCCCCGCTTCGCGGGGCTATCCCATCGTGAACGGAGGATGCGCGGTGTCCCGTCCCCGCTTCGTCGGCGCGGCCGCCGCGGCGCTGGGCGGCCTGGCCCTGCTGGCCGGCTGCGGTGCCGCCGCCCCCACCGTGTCGGTCGCCTACGCCGGCTCCCTCGCCGCGCTCATGGACCAGCAACTCGGTCCCGCCTTCACCCGCGCCACGCACGTCGCCTACCAGGGGCGCGGCGGCGGGTCCTTCGGCTTGGCGCAGGAGATCGCGTCGGGCACCGTCCCCGCGGACGTGTTCTTCAGCATGGGGACCGCCCCGCTCGACGCCCTGCGGTCGAAGACCACCTGGGCGGTCGAGTTCGCGACCTCGCCCCTGGTGGTGGCGTACAACCCCAAGAGCCCGTACGCGCCGGAGCTGGACCAGATCCGGGAGGGCCGGCGGCCGATCCAGGACCTCTTCAGCCTCATGGCCCGGCCCGGCTTCCACCTTGGCCGCACCAACCCGGCCACGGACCCCCAGGGGCGGGCCTTCTACCTCATGGTGGAACTGGCGCAACAGCTCTACCACCTGCCCGACGGGACGGCCCGCCGGATCCTCGGCCCGCCCGACAATCCGCGCCAGGTGTTCTCCGAAACGGGTATCCTGAGCCAACTGGAGGCCGGGGCCCTGGACGCGTCGAGCGCGTTCCTGCCCGAGGCGGTGGAGCGGCACCTGCCCTACATCGCCCTGCCCAACGCCCTCAACTTCGCGGATCCGGCCGACGCCCCCCTGTACGCGCAGGCCTCGCTCACCCTGCCCCACGCGGGCACCGTGCGGGGCGCGCCCTTGGCCGTGGCCGCCACCGTCCTCGACCACAGCCGACTCGGCCTCCGGTTCCTGAGCTACGCCCTCTCGCCGGCCGGGCGCCGGATCTTCGAACGGGACGGCTACCGCTGGATCCCCTTCTCCTACTGGGGCAACGCGGCGGCGGTCCCGGCCGCCATCCGCCGTGAGTCGCCCTGACGGCCCCGGCGCCGTGGCCTGGGCCGGGGTCCTCGGCGGACTTTTGGTCCTGCCCGTGCTCCTGCTCTTCGCGGAGGCGGCGCGGCACGGCACCTGGCCGCCCGTTCCCGTGTCCGCGTGGACGGCCACGTCCCTCGCCGCGTCGGCCCTGGCGCTCGGGATCACGGTCGCGGGCGGGACGCCGCTGGCCTGGTATCTGGCGCGCCTCGGCGGGCGCGGCCGGCTGACGGCCGAGCTGGTGTTGTCGGGGCCGCTGCTCCTGCCTCCCCTGGTCCTCGGGCTGGTCCTGGCCTACGTGCTCGGCCCGGAGCGGTTCCCCCACCTGGGCTGGGACAATACCTTCGCCGGCCTGGTGGTCGCGGAGGTGTACGAGGCCGCCCCGTACTACGTCTTCGTCGCCTGGGCGGCGCTCGGCGGCGTGGCCCCGGCCTACTGGGACGCGGCCGCCACCCTGGGGTTCGCGCCGACCCGCACCCTGTTCCAGGTGGCCCTGCCCCTGGCCGCGCCCGAACTCGCCGTGGGCGCGGCCATGGCCTGGAGCCGGGCGATGGGGGCGTTCGGCGCGCCCATCGTGCTGAGCTACCATCCCATGGGGCTGCCCGTGGGAATCTGGGTCACCCTGGAGGAGTTCGGCCTCTCCGCGGCCTTGCCCTTGGCGCTGCTGCTCGTGGCCGTGGCCTGGCCGCTGCCCCTGGCCGCGTTGGGGTGGGCCCGCCGTGCTGCGCGTTGACCTGACGGCGACGGCCGGGGGCAGCACCCGGGTCCGGGCGGCCTGGGAACAGGCGCCCGGCACGGTGACCGCCCTGTTCGGCCCGTCCGGCGCCGGCAAGACGACCCTCATCCGGGCCGTGACGGGTCTCGTGGAGACGGTGGGGACGGTGCGCTGGCAGGACCGGGAGATCGGGCGCCTGAAGCCCTGGGAGCGCCCCGTGGGCTACGTGGCCCAGGATCCGAGCCTCTTCCCCCACTGGACCGTCCGGCGCCAGATCGCGGAGGCGCGCCCGTCCCGGCGCTTCGACGCGGTCGCCCGGGACTGGGTCGCCCGGCTCGGCCTCGGCGACCTGCTCGACCGGCGCCCCGCCGCGCTGTCCGGGGGTCAGGCGCAGCGGGCGGCCCTCGCCCGGGCGCTGGCCCGCGAGCCCGAGATCCTGCTGCTGGACGAGCCGTTCTCGGGCCTGGATCCCCTCTGGCGCCGGCGCGCGGGCGACCTGGTGGCCGCCTGGGCCGCCGCCGGTCGACGGGTGGTACTCCTCTCCAGCCACGTCTGGGAAGAAGTGGAACGCCTGGCCGACCAGGTCCTCATCCTGGACGCGGGGACGCTCCTGGCCCAAGGCCGGCCCCAAGACCTCTTCCGCCGGCCGCCGGGGGCGGCGGTGGCCCGGCTCCTGGGCTACACCGCCCGGTTGGGCAGGTACGCCCTGCACCCCCGCCGGGCCGAGTGGACCCACCCGGACCGCTGCCCCGTGCGGGTCACGGGGACGGTCCGGCGCCGCCGCCCCGCCGGGGACGGCTGGCTCGTCGAACTGGAGACCGCCGACGGTACGGTGGTGGAGGCGTACGCCGCCGACGACGCCCCGGCGGAGGGCGCGCCGGCGCGGGTCGGATTCTGGGCACCGGAGGTGGACGACGATGACGACGACCGCGGATCGAATTCGGGCGCTCCGCCGGCAGCGCGGGCTCAGCGCGGCGGAACTGGCCCGGGCGGCGGGGATTTCCCGCCAGGCGCTGTTCGCGATTGAACGCGGCCACATACCCCGGGCGGACACGGCCGTCCGCCTCGCTCGCGCGCTGGGCGTCAGCGTGGAGGCCCTCTTCGCTCCGGCCGAGCCGGCGCGGTGGGCGGGGCCACCGGCCGCCCGGGCCCGGTGGGCGGCCGCTCCGGCCGGCACGGTGCTCTACCCCGCCGAGGACTTGGTGGCCGACGTGAGCTGGCACGACGGCCGGGTCGTCGCCCTCCCGGAGGCGCGGCCCCCGGAACGGGTGGTGGTCGTGGCCGGGTGCGACCCCGCGCTCCACGTCATCGCCCGCTGGTTCACGGCGCTTCACCCGGGATGGTGGTGCGACGTCGTGCCCCTGGCCAGCCGGCCGGCTCTCGCCTGGTTCGCGGAGGGGCTGGTCCACGTGGCCGGAATCCACCTCTACCACCCCGACGGCTACAACCGCCGCTGGGCCGAGGGGCGCGGACGCATGAGCGTGCGGGGGGCGGTCTGGGAGGCGGGGCTGGCCGCCCGGACGCCCGGCGACCTCGCCCGCTGGGGCGAAGCCTGGGCGGCGGGGCGGTTCGCAGTGCGCGAGGAGGGCAGCGAAGCCCGGGCGCTGGCCGAGCGCCAGGCCCGCGCGGCCGGTCTCGGCCCGGTGCGCTGGGCCGGCCCGCCCGCCCGGTCGCATACCGAGGCGGCCCGCTGGGTGCGGGACGGCCACGCCGACGCGACCGTCACCACCGCGCCGGCCGCGGCCCTGTACGGTCTCGCCTTCGAACCGTGGGCCGCCGAACCCTTCGACTGGATCCTGGCGCGCGAACCCGGTCCCGGCGTCGAACGGCTGCTCGGCGTGCTCGCCCATCCCGCCGTGCGCGCCACGCTGGGCGACCTGCCGGGCTACGACGCCACCCGGGCCGGCGAGCGGCTCTGGGAAAGCTGAGGGCCGGCCTCCGGCGCCGGTTCAGGACCCGGCGGGAGGCCGGCCCGCATCGAGGGCGTCCGCGACCTGGCGCAGGAAGCCTGCGACGTCGCGGACGGCGTTGTAGTCCGCCACCTCCCGGAGCGGGGAGGCCAGCGCCACGTAGCACCCCGGGCAGAACACGATGCCGTGGGCCGCCAGGACCTCGACCACGGCGGGGGAGCGTTCCACGAGGTCCAGCACCCGTGCGGCGCCCAGATCCGTCATCCGGCCGCCTGCGCTTCCTCCGGCACCTTTTCCCAGTCCGGCGTCCACGTGGGCATCACCAGCCCGGCCTCCGCGATGGGCTTCGCCACGTCGGCGACAAACGCCTGGCGCACCTCGTCGTTGTCCCGAATCTTGAGCCGCCACTTGCGGTAGATGGCGTTGCGCCGGGTCCGGGGCCGGCCGAAGACGTTCATCACCCGCGGCCACCATTTCTCGAGGCCCGCCTGCAGTTCGTCGTGCGTCTCGGGATTTCGGCCGAGCCGCTTGAGCCACGTGTCGCCGTGGGCGATGTGCATGGTCTCCTCTTTCATGATGCCCTGCATGACCCGCCGCCAGGGTCCGTAGCTGCCCTGGAGCACGTCCTCCAGCTGGTGGCCGGCCGCCCGGTCCATGAGGACGTTGAAGAGGATGAAATCGGTCCAGGTCTCGATGGGATAGTAGAAGATGTTGACCCGCTGGTCGTCCGACGCCCGCGCCTGGCCGAGGTAGTCGTTCTCCCCCACCCGCAGGGTGAAGTCGTACTGGCGGATACGGCTCTCGACGTCAACGCCCAGGTCTTCCAACAGTTTGTAGACCACCCGTCCGTGGCGCACCTCGTCCCGGGTGATGGACGCCACCGCCAGCATCTCCGCCGGCGTGGGAGCTTTCATGATCCAGGGCACGTAGCCGAACGCCCCCGCGATCTCCGAATCCGCCTGCATGAGCATGAGGTGGATCAGGTTCTCGCGGTACTCCTCCGTCATTTCCTCCGGGCTCTCGACGAGCTCGCCCCGCTCGAGCCGCTCCAACAGGCGCGCTTCCTTTTCTTGCTCCGTCATCGGCTCCTCCTCCCTCACCCGGACGCCGACCGGGCTCCGCTGCCGCGTGGTCTCGGCCCTCTCATTGTACGTGTTCCGCCCGCCGTGCGGATCGGCCGCCGCGCTCGACGGGCCCCGGCCGTCACGCGGACCGGAACACGGCCCGCCCCGCAAACGCCAGGGCGTCCGCCGCCCGCGGCCCGGCGCCGGGGGCCCAGGTGCCCGCCGTCCGGAGGTCGTACCAGGCCCCGGCCGTCGGCCGGCCCCCGGCGACGGCCGCCCGCACCACGACGTCGATCCGCCCGGCGGCCGCCGTATGGTAGAGGCCCGTGACCGGTCCGGGCGCCACCGCCCAGCCGGTGGCCTCCCGGGCGACGCGCCGCACGGCCGCCGCCAGGCCTTCGTCGGAGCGGGGCGGCCCGTCGGGCAGCCTCGGCCCGCCCGGGCCGGGCAGCAACCAGACTCTGCGGCCGTCGACGATGGCCACCACCACCGCGACGGCCACCGGCGCCGCCTCCGCGCCGGCCGCCGGGCCGCCGCCCCACGGGTGGGTCTCCACGGCGGTCTGGGCGAGCCACGCCAGCCGCTCGGGCCAGAACCACTCGGCCCCCGCCGCGGCCTCCTCCCGCGCCAGGGCCAGGGCCATCCGGAGGAAGCCGGGATCCACCCAGCTGAGCGGCGAGGGGTCGGCCGGGCGCCGGGGCATCGTCAGGACACGCTCGCGACCTGCTCGCGGAGCCGCCCCAGGTCGACGGGTTCCCACGTGCAGCCCAGGACCGCTCCGAGATGCTTCAGCACCAGGGGACGCACGGCCTCGAGGGTCACCGGGTGCCCGAGCAAGGCGGCCAGGGACGTCACGCCCTTGCCGCGGATGCCGCACGGGATGATGCCGGCGAAGTGGCCCAGGTCCGGGTCCACGTTGAAGGCGAAACCGTGCATGGTGACTCCTTTGGAGGCTTTGACCCCGATGGCGACGATCTTGTCCGATCCCACCCACACCCCCGTGTGGGGCGGGATGCGCTCCGCCCGGATGTCGAACTCCGCCAGGAGCCGGATGAAGGCCTCCTCCAGGTCCCGCAGGTAGACCAAGAGGTCGTGGCCGTGACGGTCCAACCGGAGGATGGGATAGCCCACCTGCTGGCCCGGCCCATGGTACGTCACGTCGCCGCCGCGGTCCACCTCGTAAAGCGCGATGCCGTGGCGCTCGCGCTCCGCGTCGGACCAGAGGACGTTGGCGCGGCTGCCCATCGCCCCCCGCCCGATGGTGTACACCGGAGGGTGCTCCACCAGGAGCAGCGTGTCCGGGGCCAGACCGTCCCGCACCAGGGCATGCACCCGCCGCTGCCACTCCCAGGCTTCGCCGTATTCCATCCGGCCCAGGTCCACGCACCACGCCTGCATCGCCCTCACCCCCTCGCGGCCGGCGCCGGCACCTGGCTGGCCGCGTGATACGAGCTGCGGACCAGCGGGCCCGACTCGACGTGGCGGAAGCCCAGCGCCAGGGCCAGCGCCTTGAGCTCGGCGAACTCCTCGGGCGTGTAGTAGCGCACGACCGGCAGGTGCCTGGGATCCGGGCGCATGTACTGGCCCACCGTGAGCACGTCCACGGCGTGCTCCCGGAGATCCCGGAAGACCGCCAAGAGCTCGTCGCGCTCCTCGCCCAGCCCCACCATGAGGCCCGACTTGGTGACCACGGCGGGGTCCATCTCCTTGGCCCGCCGGAGCAGCTCCAGCGAGCGCTCGTAGCGGGCCTTGGGCCGGACCCGGCGATACAGCCGCGGCACCGTCTCGGTGTTGTGGTTCAGGATGTCCGGGCGGGCCCGCATGATGGTCCCGAGCGCCTCCCAGTTACCCATCAGGTCGGGGATGAGCACCTCGACGCCGCAGTCGGGCCGGCGCTCCCGGATCGCCGCGATGGTCGCCGCGAAGATGCCCGCGCCGCCGTCCGGGAGGTCGTCCCGCGTCACGGACGTGATGACGACGTGCTTGAGCCCCATGAGCGCCACGGTCTCGGCGACCCGCCGGGGCTCGTCGTCGTCGAACCAGGTTGGCCGGCCGCTCTTGATGGCACAGAAGCCGCAGTTCCGGGTGCACACGTCCCCCAGGATGAGGAAGGTCGCCGTCCGCTGCTCCCAGCACTCGTAGATGTTGGGACACCGCGCCTCCTCGCACACGGTGTGGAGCGCGTGGCCCCGCATGAGCCCCTTCAGTTCGAGAAAGTTCGGCCCGTTCGACAGCTTGACCTTGAGCCACGGCGGCAGGTTCTTCGCCTCCGCGGCGGCCGGCCGGCGACCGGCGGCCATCGGCAGCGGTACCGGTTCCATGGTCCCGCCTCCCTTCCTGACGCGATCCGGGGGACCCGCCCTTCAGTACAGCGACGTCTCCGGCCCGATCCCCTCCAGGTGCCGTTTGACCACGTTGAGGAAACGCGCCGCGTCGGCCCCGTCGACCACCCGGTGGTCGAACGAGATGCAGAGGTTCACCATGGACCGGATGGCGATGGCGTCGCCGACGACCACCGGCCGCTTGACGATGGACTCCATCGTCACGATGGCGACCTCGGGCGCGTTGATGACCGGATACGTGAGCACCGTGCCCACCGCCCCGGTGTTGTCCACGGTGAAGGTGCCGCCGGTGACGTCCTCGAGCTGAAGCCGGCCCGTCCGCGCCCGCTCCGCCAGATCCTGGGTGGCCTTGGCCAGGCCGACGACGTTCTTCTGGTCCGCATCCTTCACCACCGGGACGATGAGGCCCCGGTCGGTGGCCACCGCAATCCCGATGTTGATCCGCTTCTTCAGGACGATGGCGTCCCCGTTCCACTGCGCGTTGACCACGGGGACGGCCCGGAGTCCCTCCACCACCGCCCGGATCATGAACGGCAGGTAGGTGAGCGCCACGCCCTCCCGTTCCCGGAACGCCGTCTTGTGCCGCTCGCGGAGCGCCACCAGCCCACTCACGTCGGCCTCCACCATGAGCCAGGCGTGGGGCACGGTCTGCTTCGAGCGGACCATCCGCTCGGCGATGACGCGGCGGATCTGGGTGAGCGGCACGACCTCGTCGCCCGGCTCCACCACCGCGGGGACAGGCGCCGGAGTCGGGGCCGCGGCGGCCGCCGCCGGCGCGGGGGCCGCCGGGGCGGCGGGAGCGGCCGGGGCCGGGGCGGGAGCC
>JAIMBI010000005.1 GCA_023565505.1 Actinomycetes bacterium
CCCTCACCTGAGGGCCTCCTCCATCACGGACAGGTTATGCCTCATGAGCCGGCAGTAATCCCCCTTTTCCGGGTTTCCAGGGTCCCCCAGGGGATCGAGCAACCACACCCGCACCTCGCCCCCGGATTCCTCCGCCACCGCCTCCGCCACGCGTGGACTGAACTGCGCCTCCGCGAAGACGGCCTTAACCCCCCAACCGCGCGCCATCTCCACCAGCTTCGCAATCTCCCCGGCCGACGGCTCCTGCCCCGGCCTCTCCTCGATGACCCCCACCTGCCGCAGTCCGTAACGGCGGGCGAAATAGGTCCAGGAGGAATGGAAGGCTATGAACTCCCGATGCGTAAAGGCGGCCGTCCTCCGCGCGATCTCCCCGTGCAACTCATCCAGCTCCGAAATAAAAGAGGCCGCTCTCTCCCTGTAGGAGGAGGCGTGACGCGGATCCGCCTCCTCCAGCCCCTTCCGCACCGCCTCCACGGCGTACTTCAGAAGAACCGGGTCGAGCCACACGTGAGGATCATATGCCCCGTGCGCGCCCGCCTCCGTGCCGTCATCCCCGCCTTCCGCGGGCAACAGTTCATCCACGGGGACCGCCTCCCCCGCCCTGACGACGAGGTCCGGTCCTACCGTCTTGGTAATGATTTCCTCCTCCCAGGGGATAAGGTCGAGGCCCACGATCACCAGCAGGTCCGCATCGGAGAGGAACTTCATCTCCTCGGCGGTAAACTCGTAATGGTGGGGGCTGGCGCCCGGGGGCGGGAGGACCCCGTCCGGGGGGGGTTTGGGGGCCCGGGGGGGCCCGCGGGGGCCGGGGCCCCGGGGGCGGGGCGCGCCCGGGCGCGCCTCTTGGTCGACCCGGCCCCCGCGCCGGACCGCCTGCCGCCCGCGCTGTGGCGCGCCGACGCCCTCATGCCGAACCGGAGCGAGGCCGAGCGGATCCTCGGGGTGCGCATCCGCGACGTGCGCGACGCCAAGGCGGCGGCGCGCGCCCTGCTCGACGGGGGGGCGCGCATCGGCATCGTGAAGCTCGGCGGCGACGGCCTGGTTTGGGCAGCCAAGAGCGGGGTGTTCTACCTGCCGGCGTTCGAGGTGGAGGCCGTCGACACAACGGGGGCCGGGGACGTGTTCGCGGGCGGCTTGGCCGCCGCCCTCGACCGCGGGGCGGGATGGTCGGAGGCCATCCGCGAGGCGGCGGCGGCCGCCGCACTGGCCTGCACCCGCCCCGGCACCCAGACGGCCGCCCCGACCCTCGAGGCGGTGCGGCGCACCGGCTGGCTTTGAGGGGGACAGAGCATGGTCTGGGCGGACATGGACCCCGGGGTCGACGACATCGCGGCTCTGCTCGCGCTGGTCGGCACCACGGAACTGGTGGGGGTCAGCACGGTGGCGGGTAACCACGCGCTGGCCGACACGGATGCCCACGCGCGGCGCGTGCTCGCCGCCTTGGGCGTGCCGGTGCCGGTCTACGCCGGCAGCGAACGACCCTTGCACTGGCCGCTGGAGACGGCGGGTACCGTCCACGGTCCGGCGGGACGGCTCCTGGGACTCGACCGCCTGCCCCCCGCCGGTCCGGTGCCCTCCGTGCACGCCGTGGACGCGCTGCGGGAGGCGTTCGCGCGCGCGGCGGAGCCGTTCGACCTCATCGCGACCGGGCCGCTCACCAACGTGGCGCGGTTTCTGGCGGGCAGCCCGGCGGCCGCCCGGCGGGTGCGGGCGCTGTGGGTGATGGGCGGCAGCCTTGCCCGCGGCGGCAACATCTCGCCGCTGGCGGAGTTCAACTTCTACGTGGACCCGCACGCCGCCGACTGGGTGCTCCGCGAGGCTCCGGTGCCGGTTTACGTCGTCGGCCTGGACGTGACCGAACGGGTGCGCTGGACTGCCGCTGAGTTGGAACGCTGGGCGGACGCCTTCGCGGCCGTGCGGCCGGCCTTGGGGGCGGCGCTGGCGGCGATGTTCGGCTACTACGCCGGGCGGGGCGACGGGCCGGAGCGCGGCGTGGCCGTCCACGACGCCGTGGCGGTGGCCGCGTGGCATCGGCCGACGTGGTTTGCGTGGCGCCGGGGGCGGTTTCGGGTCGAGCCGGGCGGGCGCGACACGCGCGGCTGGTTGTGGCAGGAACGGGACGACGGGCCGGTGGCCGTCGCCACGGACGTGGACGTGACGGCGGTCAAGGCCTGGGTCGACGCGGCGGTCCTCAGGGCCGCCGCCCGCCGCGGAGCGGGCGAGGAGCAGTGAGGAGGGGCGACGGTGGCGAGCCGCATGCTGGTGACGATAACCCGGGGGCCGGAGGATCCGGACCGGGTGACCGTGGCGTTCGTGATGGCCAACGCGGCCTTGAGTCTCGAGCGCCGGGTGGTGGTGCTGCTCTCGTCGGAGGGGGTCCGCCTGGGCGTACAGCGGGTGCTGGACGCGGTGGCGGAGCCGGGGCTGCCGCCGCTGGCAGAGCTGGTGCGCACCTTTCTCGAGGGGGGCGGCGAAATCTGGGCCTGTACGCCGTGCGTGGAGAAGCGCCGCCTGGGCGACGTCCTCCTGCCGGAGATCCGGAAGGTGGGGGCGGTGGCGGCGATGGAGTTCGTGCTGGACGACGGCGTCGCCCTGTCGTTCTGACGGGCGAGCCGGCCGCGGGGGGGCGGTCGGCCGGAGCGGGGCGGGGTCGACCCGCCCCGCGGAGCCGGGGCGCCTACCCGGCGCGGGAGGCGGACAACGCCGCCAGCGCCTCTTCGTAGTGCGCCGGGTTGTTGGCCTGGAACGCCCGGTTCTCGTAGACCACCGTTCCCGCCTCGTCGATGACGAAGACCGAGCGGATGGCGTAGCCCTCCGGTCGGAGCACGCCGTAGGCGGCCGTCACCGTGCGGCCGAAGTCGGAGGCGACGGGGAAGGGGAGGCCGCCCAGACTAGCGGCGAACACGCGCTCGGTGAAGACGGAGTCGGTGGAGCAGGCCAGGATCTCGGCGCCCGCCGCGCGGATGCGGTCCATGTAACCTCGCCACGAGGTCAGTTCCGTGATTCACCCGGGGGTGAACGCCAACGGGAAGAAGGCCAGGATGAGCTTCTTGCCCCGGTAGGCGCCCAGGCTGACGCGCCCGTCCGTGGCGTCGAGCGAGAAGTCGGGCGCCGGTTGATGCAGGAGGGACATGGTCATCGTCCTTTCCGGTAACCGGACACGTTGTCTCAGGAGGCGGCCGGCATCTCCGGCCGTCTTCATTTTCCCCGCCCGCGGAGGACGAGGCAAGCGGACGACGTCGCGATTGTGCGACATCCGCGAATCCCGCCACGGCCGGGACGTCGGGACCGGCCGGGCTGGGCCGGGAGCGTGTAGGGTATTTGTCGGTCAGGGATGGACAAGAGCGCGAGACCTTCCCGCGGGCCTGCTCGGATTCCCGCGGATGCCTCGCGTGCAGTTCATCCAGAACACCGGAGGAGGGTCGAAGGGCTCGCGAGGTGGCCGAGTCGGCAAGGCGTGAGCGGATCCTGCCCTGGGCGGGGGCGTTGCAGCGGAAGGGGGAGACCGCGCCGACGTCGCGACGCCGACACGAGGCGTTCGGCGCGATGGCTGCCGCAGGCTGGGCCAGCCGGGGTGGCGGCCGCCCTGGAGTGCTGGGACGACCGGATGAACGCGACGCGGGAGGACGCCGTCACGGGGGTGGGGAGGGTGCCGCGGACGGTTAAGACGGTGTTCGGGCCGGTCACGTTTCGCCGCCGCCCCGTCCAGGACCGGCGCACGGGGGGCCGGTATGGCCCGCTCGCCCCGGCGTAGGGGGATCCCGGCCCGGGGGCGCTGGTCACCGACCGTGCCGACGCGGGCGGTGCCGTGGGCCCTGGAGAACGTCCTATCACGGGGCGGTGCGCCTCTGGCCGGTGTGCGGCCGCCGGGCGATTTGAGGCTCTTGGCATCCCGGCCCATCGACTGTACCCGGATGGCCGTCGGGGGCGCGGGGTGGGCATGATGAGCCTCAAGAAGTCCCCCCAGGGCAATGCCCTGGGGCGGGCGGCGGTCGTCCGGCCGACTTCAGCGCACCACCACTACCGAAACGAACGACAAGGCGGCCCACGTTCGGTCGGCCGTCACCGCGGGGACCTGGTAGGCCTGGGCTAAAGCCATACAGGCGCGATCCGCGAAGGACAGGCCCAGTGCGCGCGTTGCCGCACGCAAACGGGCTGCGGCCCGCGCGTGATCCGCGTCGAAGGCGACGAGTTGCATCGCGTCGAGGATGCCCTGACTCGCTAAGGTCTCGAGGGCCACGGACTCCGTCAGCCCGTGGTCCTGCAGCTTGGTCAGGACCTCCCTCCGGTTCCCGGTGGATATCGCGGGTGGTTCGGCCACAAGCCGCGACAACACCGGCACCGGGTTTGTCGAACAGGAGCGCCAGCAGGGTGGACGCGTCGAGGACACCGCTCACGCTCACGGTGTCGGGCCCTCGGACTCAGCCTCCGGCGCCGCCGTCTCCTGGACAGCCTCTTGCCGGCGTTCGGCCAGCAATTCCTCCACGACGCTCACGCCCGGCTTGCGGTAGGCCCGGAACACGCCTTTCGCCCCGGCCAGCCGGGTGCGCAAGGGCATGACCCGCGGGGTGCCGTCCGAGGTCACTTCGACCCACAGGGGTCACCCGGGTGCACATTGAGCGCCGATCGCAGCGGTGCCGGGATCACCAACCGCGTGCGATGGTCCAGGCGGACGATCATCCCCACGACGGCGTAACCCCCCTGTATCGCCCCTCTGTTCTCAGTATTGCATATGGGGCCTTCTCCAATGAACCCACGCATGGTAATCCGTGGGACACGGAGCGGCCCCGCGTCCGGCCCGGGGCCGGGCCGGGGCCCGCGCCGGCCCGGCGGGCGGAGTCTTGGCTTCAGCGAGAGCCCGGGGACGCCGCCGACCCGGCTCCCGCCCGGGTGCCGGTGCTCCGCGGCCGCACGCCGGCGGGCCCTGGGTCCGCTGTCTCTGGCGGGAGCTCGTGGGCTAGGCCATCGGATAATCCCGTTCGGCGCCTCCGAGGAATTCACCTACCAAAGCTTGACCCGGCCCTGGGCCGGATGGCGCCTTGACGGGTGGGACGGGCTGGGTTGGTATGATAGTGGTTTGGTCCGACAGGCCATGGGCCAGAAGCGAGGAGGGCAGCGCAAACCGATGGACACCTACCGCATTGAACGCGACTCCATGGGCGAGATGCAGGTCCCGGCGGACGCGTATTACGGCGCGCAGACCCAGCGGGCCGTGCTCAACTTCCCCATCAGCGGCATCCGTTTCTCCCGTCCGTTCATCCGGGCGCTGGGACTCATCAAGAAGGCGGCTGCGGAAGTCAACATGGACCTTGGCCTCCTCGACCCGCGGATCGGCCGGGCCATCGTCCAGGCGGCGGAGGAGGTGGCCGAGGGCAAGCTCGACGACCAGTTCGTCCTGGACATCTTCCAGACTGGGTCGGGGACCTCGACCAACATGAACGCTAACGAGGTCATCGCCAACCGGGCGGCCGAGATCCTGGGCGAGCCCCGCGGGTCGAAGGCCGTGCATCCCAACGACCACGTCAACATGGGGCAGTCCAGCAACGACGTCATCCCCGGCGCCATCCACGTCGCTGCCCTGGAGCAGGTGGAGCGGGAGCTGTTGCCCGCGCTGGCCGTGCTGCACGAAGGACTGGCGGCCAAGGCGCGGGAGTTCGACGACGTGATCAAGATCGGGCGGACCCACCTCCAGGACGCCACGCCCATCCGCATGGGCCAGGAGTTCAGCGGTTACGCGAGCCAGATCGAGCACGGCATCCGGCGCGTGCGGGACGCCGCCGAGGGGCTCCGGGAGCTGGCCATCGGGGGCACGGCGGTCGGGACGGGCATCAACACCCACCCCGAGTTCGGCGCCCGCATGGCCAAGCGGCTCAGCGAGCTGACGGGCCTGTCCTTCCGCGAGGCGGAGAACCACTTCGAGGCCCAGGGCGCCAAGGACGCAGCCGTGCAGATGAGCGGGTCGCTCAAGACCGTGGCCGTGAGCTTCATGAAGATCGCCAACGACATCCGGTTCCTCGGCTCCGGCCCGCGCTGCGGCATCGGCGAACTGATCCTGCCCGAGACCCAGCCCGGTTCCAGCATCATGCCCGGCAAGGTGAACCCCGTCATCGCGGAGTCGGTCATGATGGTGTGCGCCCAGGTGTTCGGCAACGACGTCACCATCACCACCGCGGGGGCCCTGGGCAACTTCGAGCTCAACGTGATGATGCCGGTGCTGGCCCACAACCTGCTCCAGTCCATCCACCTCCTCGCGACCTCGGCCCGGAACTTCGAGGCCCGGCTCCTGCGGGGACTCAAGGCGGACCGCGAGCACGCCGCGAGCCTCATCGAACAGAGCCTGGCCATGGTGACGGCCCTGGCCCCGGTGATCGGGTACGACCGGGCGGCCCAGATCGCGAAGAAGTCGTACGAGACGCGGCGGACGGTGCGGGAGCTGGTGCTGGAGGAGAACATCCTGCCGCCCGAAGAGGTGGAACGGATCCTCGACCCCTGGAGCCAGACCGAGCCGGGCCGGGCGGGGGTCTCAGCGGGCGGCTAGTCCGCCTCCGCCATCAGGAAGAGCCGGGCGCCCTCGCGGTCCTGGGCCAGGACGGCCGGGCGGCCGGCGACCGGCTCGCGGCCCAGGATCCGGCCGCCCTGGGACTCCCAGGCGTCCACGACGGCGTCGAAGTCGGCCACGAGGAAGACGGGGAGGAACCCCGGGCGCACCGCGGTCGGGGTTCCTCCCGCCGTGGCCGGGTCGGCTTCCGGATCCCACGGCCGAATCCAGAGGTAGCGGCCGTCGCCGTCGACCAGAAGCCCCGTCGCGGGATCGGGGCGCCAACCCACCGCCTGGTAGAAGTAGCGGGCGGCGGCGACGTCCTCGACGGTCGCCGCATGGCCCCAGAGCCGCCACCGCCTACGCACGGCGACCCGCCTCCACTGTCGGCTCGAGGGCTTCCAGGCGGGCGATGACCTCGCGGGTCACGGCGGTGGGGGTGGAGGACCCGGCCGTGACGGCGACTCGGCGCACGCCCACGAACCACGACGGGTCGAGGTCCGCCGCGCTGTCGACCCGACGGGCGGGCTTGTGCGCCACCTGCTGTACGACTTCCACCAGGCGGTTGGAGTTGTTGCTGCGGGCGTCGCCCACCACGATGACCAGGTCCACGTCACGGGCGGCTTCCACCACGGCCTCCTGCCGGAGCTGGGTGGCGAGACAGATGTCGTTGTGGATGACGGCGTCCGGCCGTCGGGCCCGGATGACGTCGAGGATGGCGGCGGTGTCCCACTGGCTCAGCGTGGTCTGGGTCATGACGGCCAGCGGCCCGGGCGGCAGCGGCACGCTCTCGGCCTCCTCGACCGTGGCGACCAGGGTGATGCGGTCCGGGGGCGCCTCGCCCATGGCCCCGTTCGGCTCGGGGTGCCCGGGCGTCCCCACATAGACGATGTACGCCCCCGCGGCCACGTGCTCCCGGATGAGCTCGTGCGTCCGCGTGACGTCGGGGCAGGTGGCGTCCAGGACCCGTAGGCCCCGCGCGGCCGCGCGGGCCTTGACGGCCGGGGCCACCCCGTGGGCGGTGAAGATGACCGTGGCGCCGTCGGGGACGGTGTCGAGCAGGGCCAGCCGGTCCGGCCCGTCGAGCGTCACGATACCGAGCCGTTCCAGCTCGGCGACGGCGTGCCGGTTGTGGACGATCTGGCCCAGGACGACGATGGGCCGCGGAAGCGTGGGATCCTTGGCCGCGCGCTTGGCCAGCGTGAGGGCGTCCACGACGCCGTAACAGTAGCCGCGGGGCGTGACCTTCACGACCTCCATCGTCATCCCTCCCTGGCCAGCTTGAGACAGGGGCGGGACGGCGTCAAGAGCGGAGGCCGGTCCCGCGGCCGGGAGGGATGGCGCAGTCCATGGGTGACGTACTGCCGGCCGTGGTGGGCGGCTATTTCCCGGCAGCCGTGGCCTTCGGGGCCCTGGCGCGGCTGCTGCACCTGCCCTGGATCCTGGCCGTGCTGCTGTCGGCGGTGGTGTACTCCGGCGCGCTGCAGTCGGCCGTGCTGGGGCTGTGGGCGGTGGGGGCGGACGTGCCCACCATGGTCGGGGTGGGCGTGCTGGTCAACCTCCGGCACGTCTTCTACGGTCCCCACCTCGAACGCCTGCATCCGGAGTGGAGTGACCGCGCCCGCTGGGCCATCGCTCCGCTGCTGACCGACGAGGTGTACGCTGCGGCCGTGGCGCATCCGGAGTGGCCCGCCCGCCGCCTCTTCGCGCTGGCGGCGGCGGCCTGGGCCACGTGGCAGGCGGGGACCTGGGTGGGCCTCGGCCTCGGTGCCCTGGTGCCGGCCGGCTGGACGGCTGTGCTGGCGTTGGCCTTGCCGGCTCTCTTCCTCACGCTGGTGCTGCCCCGGCTGCGGGACGGCGCGACCGCCGCGGGAGTGGCCGCGGCCGCCCTCCTGGCCGCGGTGGTCCGCTGGCGGGGGGCGCCGCCCAGCCTGCTGGTGGTGCCCATCCTGGCGGGGACGAGCCTGAGCTTCTGGCTCGCCGAACGGCGCCGCCGGCCCGCGCCGGGCCTCGGGGAGGGGCGGGGATGACGGCGTCGGCGTGGGTCCTGGTCGCGGCGCTCATGCTCGCCAGCGCGCTCGAGCGGCTCGGCCCGTGGCTGTGGGCGCGGCGGCGCCCGCCGTCGGAGCGGGCGGCGCGCTGGCTTGAGCATCTGGCGCCCGCCGCCTTCGCCGCGCTGGTGGTGGCCGACCTGCCGCGGTCCGGGTCGCCCGCGGTGGTCGCCGCCCTGGCCGCGGCGGCCGTGGTCGGCTGGACCACCCGTCACCTCGGCTGGGCGGTGGTCGCGGCGGTCGCGGCGGCGGCGCTGGGGCGGAGTCTGGCCGGTTGGTAGCGGAGGCGACCGGTCAGAGATAAGCGGGAATCTGTCCGTAGACGCCCGTCAGAAGCGACAGGCCGAGGGCGACCAGCATCACCCCGGCGGCCCGACCCACCCAGGGGAGCCACGGACCCAGCCGCCGCGTGACGCCGACGGACCGGTCGAGGAGCGCGGCCAGGACCAGGAACGGCGTGGCCACGCCGAGGGCGTAGACGAGCAGGAGCGTGCCGCCCTGAGCCAGCGTGCGGGCCTGCGCGGCGAGGATGAGGATGCTCCCGGCGATGGGCCCGATGCAGGGCGTCCAGCCCGCGGCGAACACCAGGCCCAGCGAGAACGCACCCACCAGGGTGCCCCGTCGGCCCCGCGGGGCGAGGCGGGCCGTGCGGTTCAGCAGATCCAGGCGGATGACGCCCGCCAGGTCGAGTCCGAACACCATCATGACGAGGCCGCCCAGCTCCGCGATGAGCCGCTGGTGGGCGCGGACGAACTGGCCCAGGCCGGTGGCCGCGAGGCCCGAGGCCACCAGTACCAGGGTGAACCCGGCGACGAACCCCAGCGCGTGGCGCAGCACGCGTCCCCGGAGCGCCGCCGCGTTGTCCCGCGACACGACGGTCCCGGCGAGCGCCGAGAAGTAGGACGGGACCAAGGGGACGATGCAGGGGGACAGGAAGGAAGCCAGCCCCGCGAGGTACGCGACCACCACCGACAGATGCACCGGCACCACCTCCCTCCGCCGTCCACCATACCACACGGCCGGCCGGGGCCCCGCCGCGGTCCGCGGCCGGTCCGACGGCGGTTCGACGCCGACGGTGCCCCCGGAAGGATGGTCGACACCGTTGTCGAATGATCGCGGAGCGGCGGCGAAGGAGAGGCGCGCGATGATTCGGCTCGAACACGTGTCGAAGCGGTATCCCAACGGCCACGTGGCCCTCCACGACGTCTCGCTCACCATCCACCGGAGTGAGTTCGTGTTCCTGGTGGGACCGAGCGGGGCGGGGAAGTCCACGCTCATCCGGCTTCTCTACGGGGAGGAGCGCCCCACCACGGGGGACGTGTTCGTGGACCAGTTCCGCGTGAACCGGCTGCGCCGGGGGCAGGTGGCGCGGCTCCGGCGGCAACTCGGCGTCGTCTTTCAGGACGTCAAGCTCCTGTCCAACCGGACGGTGTACCAGAACGTGGCGTTCGCCATGGAGGTCGTGGAGGCCTCGCGGCGGGAGATTGAGAAGCGGGTGCCCCAGCTGCTCCGCCTGGTCGGGCTGCAGGACCGCCAGCACCATTATCCGCACCAGCTCTCCGGTGGCGAGCAGCAGCGGGTGGGCATCGCCCGGGCGCTGGTGAACAATCCGCACTACCTCATCGCCGACGAACCCACGGGCAACCTGGACCCGGACACGGCCCGGGGCATCGTGCAGCTCTTGGTGGAGATAAACCGCCGGGGGGCGACCGTCGTCATGGCCACCCATGCGCGGGACATCGTCAACGCGCTCGGCCGCCGGGTGGTGGCCATCGACCAGGGGCGCATCGTGCGGGACGAGGAACGCGGCCTGTACAGCCATGAGGCTTAGGACCTGCGGCTACGTGGTCCGCGAGGCGGGACGCGGCCTGACCTACTCGGGCTGGATGAGCCTCGCCTCCGTGACCATCGTCGCGGTGGCGCTGTTCGTCTTCGCGGTGTTCGGCGTGCTCGGACTCAACATCAATCAGGCGGCCCAGACCCTGAACCGCCAGGCCGAAGTGCGCGTCTTCTTCGACCCCGGCCTTTCTCGGAGCGCCGAAGCCGGCATCCTGACGCAGGTGGACCACTGGCCGGGGGTGCGGTCGACCCGGTATTTCACCAAGGCCCAGGCCCTGGCCCAGCTCAGGCGGGAATTCCCCAACGACCAGGACCTCTGGCGGCTGCTGGAGCAGGGCAATCCCCTCTACGACGGCTTCGACCTCTACGCCACCCGCGCCGACGTGCTGCCGGATGTGGCTAAGCGCCTCACGCACCTCGCCGGCATCCACCAGGTGGAGTACCAGGCGCTCGTGGTGCGCCGCCTCATGGTGGTGACGCAGGTGCTCCGCGATGTGGGTTACGGCATCGAGACGCTGTTGGGGGTCGCGACCTTGTTCATCATCGCCAACACCATCCGGCTCGGTCTCTTCGCCCGGCGGCGGGAGATCGCGGTCATGAAGCTCGTCGGAGCCACCGACTGGTTCATCCGGTGGCCGTTCCTCCTCGAGGGGATTCTCCTCGGACTCATCGGCGCCGGCTTGGCCGACGCGGCGGTCTGGTTCGGCTATCGCTGGGTGACGGAGGCGGCGGGGCGCACGTTGGCCTTCTGGCCGCTGGTCCCGGCCACGGTGGTGATCCGGACCACGGGGATGGCCACCGCCGTCGCCGGGGCGGCGATGGGCCTCCTGGGGAGCCTGTGGGCGGTGCATCGGTTCCTGCGCGTCTGAGCGGGTCGGGCCCCCGTCCGGTATAATGGCGGGCACGGAGGGACAGCCGATGCGCGAGCGGGTCGCCTGGATGGCCGCCGTCCTGGCGGCGGGACTGGCGGGGGCCGGGATAACCTGGGCGGTGATGCGCGGCCCCGCCGCCGAACCGCCGCTGCCGCCCGGACTGGCGGCGAGTCCCGCCTTCAGCCGGTTTCTCACCGTCTATGGCGACATCCGCCACGAGGCCATCTGGCCCAACACCCCGACCAGTCTGCTGGACGGGGCCATCCAGGGGATGGTGGCCAGCCTCTCCGACCCGTTTAGTGTTTATCTCACCCCCAAGGCTGCCCAGGCCCTGAACCAGGAGCTGGACAGCACGCTCTCGGGCATCGGCGTGGCCCTCGACGAGACGGCCGCCGGCCACTTCGTCATCCTGCAGGTGTTTCCGGGGACGCCGGCGGCGCACGCGGGCCTGAGGCCCGACGACCAGATTCTCGCGGTGGACGGCCGGACGGTCGCGGGCGAGACGGCCGACGCCGTGGCGGCCGCCATCCGGGGCCCGGCCGGGACCGCGGTCACGTTGACCGTGAGTCGCGGCGGGGTGGAGCGGACCGTCACCGTCCACCGGGCCACCATCCAGGTGCCGACGGTGTTTCCCCGAATGCTCCCGGGGCACGTGGGTTACCTGGCCGTGACGGAGTTCGGCTACCGGACCGGGGGCGAAGTCCTGGCGGCCGTCCGGCAGCTCGACCAAGAGGGCGCCCGCGCCTACGTGGTGGATCTCCGCAACAACCCCGGCGGCTCCCTCGCGGAGTGTCTCCAGGCGGTCTCCGCCTTCGTGCCGCCGGGTCCGGTGGTGCGCCTGGAGTACAAGGAGGCCAGCCTGGACCGGACCTACGACTCGACGGGGCCGGGCACGACACGGCCGGTGGCCGTCCTGGTCAACCAGGACACCGCGTCGGCGGCGGAGATCTTTGCCGCGGCGGTGGCCCAGCGCCACGTAGGCATCCTCGTCGGGACCCGGACCTACGGCAAGGGCATCGTGCAGCAGCTCATCCCCCTGTCGGGGGGTGCCTCCCTCAAGCTCACCGTGGCCAAGTACCTCACCCCGGACGGGAGCGACATCGAGCATCGCGGTCTTGTCCCGAATCTGGTGGTGCCCGAGCCGAAGACGGCCGTGCCGGGCGTCGTGGGGCAGGACCCGCAGCTGGACCGGGCGCTGGCCTGGATCCAGGGACGGCTTGACCGGGCGGGCCACTGAACCCCGGCGCGGTGGGAGGTGGCGCCGACGGGGCGCCGGTAAGGATGGGGAACCCGGGCGTCCCGCGCGGGGCCGCACGGTGGGCTTAGGGCCGGTGTGACGGCTGCCAGGAGGGGGTCGGACCGGCCGATCTGCGTCTTGAGCGGGGTGCGGCATCCGCGCCGCGGCCCGGGGCGGGCCTTCGGGACGGGACGGGGGGTGCGGACCGCCCAGAGGTTGGGGACGGCGGGGCACGGAGTCCGGGTGGTCCTGGTGGGGTCCCCCGTGGCCGTTTCAGGCAGCCCCCGGGGGCTCCGTCCGCCTCAGGCTGTCGCCCCGTCACCGGGCGCACGCCGAACCGGGCGGGATCCCGTTCCGGCTCGATACGGCCGTCTGCCTCGGCGGGCGACGGCGGCGAGCGGGCCGCGGGCGTTTCGGGCCAGAAGGCGGCGGGTTCGAGGCCGGAGACGGTCCGGCCGACGGGGTGGCCCGGTCATGTCCAGTTGCCTGGCGAACAATCGGGACGCGGTACAAATGGAATCTTCCTACTTGACATATACGAGGCTCTATCTAATCGAGCCAATGACCCAGTTTGTCGCGTTTGGTGGCCAAGTATGAAGCGTTGTCCGGCCGGGCTGCAGTCCGAATGGGGATGCGTTCCACAATGGCTAATCCATACCCCTCCAGCGCGTAGTACTTCTTGGGGTTGTTGGTTAGCAGTCGGATGTCTCGAAGGCCGAGATCGGCGAGGATCTGGGCACCGACGCCGTAGTCGCGCATGTCCGGCGGGAATCCCAGAACCTCATTGGCGGTGACCGTATCGTAGCCTTCGTCTTGGAGCGCGTAAGCGCGGATCTTGTTGGCGAGACCGATCCCACGCCCTTCTTGGCGCATATAGAGGAGCACGCCGCGCCCCTCCTCGGCGATGAGTGCGAGGGCTTGGCGCAGTTGGTCCCCGCAATCGCAACGCCATGACCCGAAAACATCGCCGGTCAGGCATTCCGAGTGCACCCGCACGAGCACCGGCTGGCCGTCGTCGACGGAACCCAGGATGAGGGCGAGGTGCGTGAGACCGGTCAACGGCTCGTGATAAGCGCGGGCCACAAACTCGCCGTAGGTTGTCGGTAGGCGACTTTCCGCGCCTCGCTCGAACAGGCGCTCGCGCCGAAGGCGGTACCGGACGAGATCGGCGATACGCAAGACAGGCAGGCCGTGGGCGGTGGCGAAGTGCGTCAGCTCCGGTTCACGCATCATGGTCCCGTCGTCGCGGAGGATCTCGCAGATGACGCCGGCCGGCTCCAGACCGGCCAGCCGGCAGAGGTCGACCGCCGCCTCGGTGTGTCCCGGTCGGCGAAGGACGCCGCCCGGCTTGGCTTGGAGGGGGAAGACGTGTCCGGGGCGGACCAAGTCATCGGGGGCGGTGGCCGGGTCCATGAGCACCTGGATGGTCCGAGCCCGATCCGCCGCCGAAATCCCCGTGCTGACCCCGTTCCGGGCGTCGACCGAGACCGTGAACGCCGTGCCCATAGAATCCTGAGGTCTCTCGACCATCTGCGGCAGGTCCAGTGCTTTGAGCCGTTCGGCCGTCATGGGGACACAAATCAGTCCTCGGGCGTAGCGGGCCATGAAATTAACGGCGGCCGGCGTCACGAACTGGGCGGCCATCACGAGGTCGCCTTCGTTCTCCCGATCCGCATCATCGATGACGACAACCATGCCTCCCGAGCGCAACTGTGCTACGGCCGCACGCACGGCCGCCTCAGAGGCGGAAACAGAGTCGTTCGATCTTTTCACCGCGGTTGCCTCCCTGTCGGAGCGTCGGCTTGACCCGGGGGCAGGAGCAGGAATGAACTTCGAGGAGAGCGGGACGCCGACGCCGTCGGGCGGCCTGACAGCGTCGTGGCTGGACCCTGCCGGCCGATTCCGCGAGCGCATGGCTCGGGAACTCACCCTACCATTCATGGGCGAGCGATCGTAGCTCCTCCCGGAGTCGCCGCTTGTTGAACTTGCCCGCACCGGTCCGGGGGATTTCGTGCATGAAAAGGAAGCGATCAGGCAGCCACCATTTCGGGAATTTGTTGGCCAACCATGCCCGTAGTTCGGCCGCGGCAGACTCTTCGTCCCTCGATGTCCCACGGAGCACGACGCAGGCTACCGGTCGTTCCAGCCACTTTTCGTGGGGAACGGCGACGACGCAGGCTTCGGCGACGTCCGGATGCGCCATCAGCTCGTTTTCCAAGTCCACCGAGGAGATCCATTCGCCTCCGCTCTTGATGAGATCCTTCTTGCGGTCCACCAGTCTGAGAATCCCGTCGCCGTCGATCGTCGCGATGTCGCCGCTGTGCCACCATCCGTCGCCGAAAGACTCGCGGGAACGGAGATCGCGGTAGTACTCCCGAGCCACCCATGGGCCCCGCACCCATACCTCGCCCATGGTGCGGTCGTCCCACGGTACGTCCTGCCCATTGTCGTCCACAACCCGGAGTTCCAACCCGGGCACCACACGTCCCTGCCGCACATGCACCGCGATGCGTCCCTCGACCCCCTCGGTCAGGCGGTGGCGCGGCACATGGGCGCACGTTGCGATGGGCGAGGTCTCGGTCGCGCCCCAAGCGGTGAAAATCGGCACACCATAGCGGAGCCAGTACTGTTCCATGACCGCTTGGGGAGTGGCTTGCCCCCCGAGCATCAAGTAGCGGAGCGACGATATGTCATAGGGATGCTCTGCCAGCACTTTCAACATGTCGATGCCGACTGTCACAGCTGCCGCCGCCAGTGTGACGCGTTCCGACTCGATAAGGCGCAAGAGGTCTTCCGGGCGGGGTCGGACTCCGGGGAGCACCAATTTGGATCCCATGGTGACACCCGCAAACGGCAAGCCCCACGAGTTGACATGAAACATGGGTACGACCGGTAGGATGGTGTCGTATTCGGATACCGCGAGAACGTCGGCCAGCCCCAACGTCAGCGTATGGAGGTAGAGACTGCGCTGCGTGTAGACGACGCCTTTGGGCCGGCCGGTTGTAGCCGATGTGTAGCACATCCCAGCGGGTGCGTTCTCATCCACGGTCGGGAACGCATAGTCGCTGCGGCTGCCTTCTAGGAGTTGCTCATAGGCAAATACCGGGCGCAAGCGTGTCGAGGGTAGGACCGAGTCCAGCACCACGTAGGCGCGCACACTTCGCAGCCGGGGTGCGAGGCGTTCAACGACCGGCAGGAGGTCGAGGTCGACGAACACCACGGCGTCTTCCGCATGATTCACGATATAGACGAGGTCTTCGTCGCCAAGGCGCAGGTTTACCGTGTGCAACACAGCGCCATAACTGGGTACCGCAAAATATAGTTCCAGATGCCGGTAGTGATTCCACGCCAATGTGGCGACCCGCTCGCCCCGGCGTACCCCTAACGCTTCGAGCGCGTGACCGAGGCGTCGTACGCGTAGCCCGAAGTCCTTGTAGCGATACCGGAAAACGTTGTCGTCCTCCCGCGATACGATCTCGTTGTGCGGAAAGTATTGCACTGCCCGCTCGAACAGTGTTCTCAAGAGAAGCGGTGACGACATCGCGTTCATGGCTGGCTCTCCTCCGAAATGCTTGATGTACCAAGCCGTCTTGCGCAGTTCACGGCATCCGCAGGGCAACCCGGGGCGCACCTCGACCGTCGGCCAACCGCAAGGCCTCGTTGACACGCTCCAGAGGAAAGGTCGTGGCGGTCATTTCCGCGAACGGATACCGGGACCCATAACGGATGAGGAACTGGACTGCCTCGACCAGGGCAAAAAGTTCGTAGAGGGAGACCCCGATCACGGTCTTGTTCCCGAAGACGATCCTGGAAGGATCCAGCGGCACGGTCTGTCCGCGATTGATTGAACCAATCTCCAGGTATTTCCCACCGACCCTCAGCATGCCCAACCCTTCGGGAATGGCTGCCGGATTGCCGGTGAC
Source organism: Actinomycetes bacterium (assembly GCA_023565505.1). Classification (GTDB taxonomy): domain Bacteria; phylum Bacillota; class Sulfobacillia; order Sulfobacillales; family JAIMBI01; genus JAIMBI01. The sequence continues at coordinate 16,461 of JAIMBI010000005.1, forward strand.
GTCCACCACGAAGTCTGCACCGAGACCGCCAGTCGCCTCGCTGACCAGACGCCGCCGCTCGGTTGGGGTGGTCTCCCGGAGATTGACCACGATATCCGCGCCGAAAGCTCGGGCGAGTTCCAGCCGACTCGTCACCGCGTCGATCACGATGACCGGCGCCAACCCTCGCGCGTTGGCCAGCGCCGTGGCGTAGAGCCCGAGCCCGCCCGCTCCTTGCACGACCAGCGATTTGCCGCCGACCAAACCGGCTCGGTGGAACCCGTAACAGATCTGAGCCAACGCGCAGTTGGCTCCGGCCACGACCGTCTCGGGGAGGTCCCGGGGTATTTTGATGATGGGATGGGCCGGAGGCAGGTAGAAATAGTCAGCGAAACCGCCGACAAAGTACGGGAAACGGTCAGCGCCCGACAGCATCGCCATGCGGAGATGCCGACACCCAATCGGAAAGCCGTTGGTGCAGGAGGGACAACGCCCGCAGAACGTGAAATACGGGAACACCACGCGATCTCCCGGCGCCAGGGGCTGGCCCAGAGAATCGGTCGCCACGCCGGATCCCAGGCGGAAGGCCTCGCCGGTCATTTCGTGACCGAGAACGGTGGGCAACTCGCCTCCCAGTTCTTTGAGCTGGAAGTCTCCACGCCATGCGTGGACATCGGACCCGCAGATGTTGCACTGCGTCAGGCGCACCAGAATGGCCCCGGGTTCCGGTTCCGGTACGGGGAACTCGCGTACCACCACATCATGACCGGGTTGTTCGAGAACCGCTGCTCGACCGTACATGAAGTCGTCATGGCCTCCAATCGTACACGAGATCGAAGCTAAACAACCGTTCGGAGTTATGTCTCAATGGTTGGCGTACTTTCCATCACGCTGGCGGCATGAGAACACCTAGCAGAAGCGACATCACGCCGACAGGCCCATAGGGAGCGGCAATGGTTTCATGATGGAATGTGCCGGTTTCGACACTTTCGTCGTCTTGCGGCCTCGATCCCCAACTCGGCCCGGTATTTCGCCACCGTCCGACGCGCGACCACGATGCCTTCCGCCGCCAGGGCGTCGCGGATCGCTGCATCGGTCGGCGCACACGTTGCCTTCTCAATCAGATGCTGGATGCGTTTCTTCACGGTCTCGGCGGACCACGGTTTTGTCGCCCCCCGGTGAGCCACGGGGCGGGGCAGTAAGGACTGAAGGGGATAGACCCTTGATGTCTTCTGGAAATACTTCCCCGACACGGCTCGACTGACCGTGGAGGGATGACAGCCTACCACCGCGGCGACATGCTGGGCCGTCAACGGAATGGGATCGCTTGTGCCATCCAGGAACGGCCGCTGGATGTCGGCCAGGACCTGGGCCACCTGAGTCAAGGTGCGCCAGCGTTGTTCGACCGCACGCCTCAGCCACAAAGCTTCCTGACGGCAGAGTCGGAGGAAGCTCTTGGTTTCGTCGTCCCATGATTCAGGGGGGACATATTCCGGGGCGGCCACGATCCGGAGGTCCGGCATCACCCAGGGATTCACCGTCGCCGTCCACTGCCCGGCTTCGTTCTGGCGGAATATCACATCGGGGACGACGCTGAGGCGCAAGGGGGGCTCGAACGCCCGGCCGGGTTTCGGGTCCAAGCTGCGCAGACGACGGATGATGCGCTCGGCCGTGTCTTGGTCCACGTGAAGCCAACGGGAGACCGTATCGGGTGACAAACGGGCGAGATCTGTCCAATGTACCTGAATCAAGCGACGTACGTGATTGTCGAGCGGATCTGTCGAATCAAGCTGAAGAAGCAGGCATTCCCGGACATCGCGGGCGCCGATCCCGCGGGGTTCGCAGGCTTGGAGAGCCCGAAGCGCCTCCTCGACGAGAGCTACCGGCACGTTGAGTCGCGTAGCGAGATCACTTGGTGCGCTTTCCAGGTAGCCAGCATCGTCCAGCTCGCCGATGAGCCACTCGGCTATCGTACGGATTCGAGGCGACAGCCGCATCCCGGCCAGTTGCACCCGCAGGTCAGTCCCCATGGTCCAGAAGTCGACGGACGCCCACGGGGACAAAACCGCCTCCCGGTTCCGGTCGTCATCCCGCGTCGTCCCTTCGGTCCTGCCGGCAAGCATCCATCCTGCCTCTTCGTCCGGCCACCGGACCTCCAGCAAGGGATTGGATTCCATTTTGTTCCGCAAGAACTCTTTCAGGGCTACGGTGGACATCTGTAAGATGGCCTGAACCTGGTAAAGAAGGGGGCGCTGTCCAAGCGCCAGACGCTGGTCGAGTCCCAGGCGTCCCGTGTCCATCGCCCCCTCGTCGTCACACGTCACCCGTGGCGGTTCGGACGGCCCTCCGCGTGGATGTCCCTAGGCCACCGGCGTCGCCACGTCAAGGTTCACGTCGGAGACCGGCATCGGGGGTGATCCGCCGCATTCCCGTCGGAGAACGGGCATGACCTCTTCGGCGAAGAGATACATCTGCTCCTCGATCTCCTCGCCGCGGAACCCACCCAACTCGAACCAGGCGCAGAACATGAAGTCCTCGTAGCCGCAGGTTTCCTTGATGCGCATGATCTTGTCGATCACCTCCTGCTTGGAGCCGTGGATGGCGACTTCCTTTTGCCGGAGGAGATCGGCGGTGACTTTCATGTTGAGGTCGTAGAACGGTTCGTTGGCCTCGGCTAGGACAGCCGCGAATCCGAAGGGCCCATAATAGTCCCACTGCAGCTCAAGGGCCCGCGCGGCCCGTTCCAGGCTTTCCTTCTCCCGCCCCGGACGGGTGATGTGGATATACCGGCAGGTCACGACCCCGCGCCGTCGTTCGGCGTCCCAACCGCGCTTGAATCGGCCACGGTTCAACCGGTCAGGCCAACCGTGCTTCTCGGCCTCTTCGTAGTAGATGTCAATGTTCTTTTTGAGCCGTGAGTTCGGCTCGACGATGAAGTACCCGTTGATCCCGCGTTGGGCCGCCCAACGAACCGACCGCTCGCTGGTTAAGGGTTCCCACAGCTGCGGGTAGGGTTTTTGCACGGGCTGGGGGAACACGCTGATCTCCCGGAGCGTCGTGGTCGTGGCCAGGACCGGATTGCCGCCCGAGTACATGTCAGGCGGGCCGAGCTTCAGGACGTCCTCGACGCGGCGCTCCACCTTCGCCTGGTTGAAATAGGCGATGGTCTGACGATGGTTCCACCGCGTGTACGACGGGGGGATGGAGAAATTCTCCCCGTGATGGGACATGGAGGGTTGCGTCCAGGCCTTCAGAATGATCTCGTAGGCTTCTTCGTAGGCGGAGCGGTTGCGTTCCTGGTCTTGGATGGTCGAGCCGTACGGGCGTCCCAGGACTTCGTTCTCCCGGGGCTGGTACCCCCGACCGATGCCGCACTCCACCCGCCCACCGCTCAGCACGTCCAAGGTCGCGACCTGCTCGGCGAAACGGATCGGATGGTGCCACACGATGATGTTGGCGCATTGGCCGAGGCGAATGCGTTTCGTGTGGGCCGCGATGGCCATCTCGACCATGAGGGGGTTTGGGCTGAACTCCGCGCCCTCGGGTTGGAAATGGTGTTCGGTGAGGAAGAAATAGTCGTAGCCGAGCTTCTCGGCGAGAATGCCTTGACGCACCTGGTTGATGATCACACGTTGCATGCTCTGATGGACCTCGGACAAACTCCCGTCGTTGACCACCACGCCGTTGGGCGTCGTCACCGTGGGCAGGTCCGAGGCGCCGTTGTGGAAGATCCCGATCTCGATCATGCTCTCGCTCCCTTTCGGCAAGATTCCGTTCGCGGTCAGGGCGGCCTTCTTGCCCCCCCTTGAAGATGCATGCGCCATGCCACTTGCGGCCGACGGGAGACCTCTTGCCAGCATCGTATCGGATGGTAGGATTCTAATCACAGAACAACGCGAACACCGACGCTATTGTGACGGCAGTCGCCGTCCCTGCATCGACTTCACGCTGGACGCGAGGGGAGGCGAGCGGCATGATCGAGAGGCTGGCCCTGAGCGCGGAGACGCAAGCCCAGATTTACCGGGCTTGGGAGCGCTTCCTGGCGCAGGGGGAGGAGCCCCGCGGCGTCCCGGAACCCATCGCTGAATCGTGGAAGGCCAGCCGGGAACTGGGGGTCGACCCCCTTATGGCGAAAGCGCCCTGCTTACCCGACTGCGACATCCCGTCGCTTCAGCAGCAACATCGACGACTGCTCCAGGTGTCGGGGGACATCTTGCAACAGGTGCACGACGAGATTGCTGCGGTGGACACCGTCGTGATCCTCAGTGACTCGGCCGGCACGATCCTGGACATGGTCGGCAACCCCGCGACGGTGGAACGCGCCCGGGCCGTGAACATCAGCGTGGGGGGGCTATTCGGCTTAGGGGCGAGCGGAACCAACGGACTGGCCCTGGCCCATGCCCTCCGGACCCCGGCTCTGGTGGTGCAGTCGCAACACTACTGTGAGATGCTCCACCCATGGTCGTGTTTCTCGCTTCCGCTGGCCAGCCGTTCCGGCCACCCCCTGGGCATCCTGGATGTCACGGCGTACCGGAACATCTTTCACCCTCACACGCTGGCCATGCTCCAAGTACTGGGGCGCCTGCTCGTCGAGCGGTGGGATGCCGAAGAGGCACGTGACCATACGGTTCTGCGGGAGGCCTTCGAGCGGACGCGCCGGCAGTACCCCGGTGATCGTGTGGTGACCGTGACGCGTTGGGGTGACGTGGTGGCGGGGTTGCCCGCCGCCCCGACCGGGTGGCGCCCCATCCTGGAAGGAGGATTCCTGGGCGAACACCCCGGTACGTTCGTGGCCGTGAGCCCTTTGTCGGACAGCGAGGCGGTGACGCATCAAGCTTGGCCCGTCCGGCGGGGCGACGACCTCGTCGGCTGGGTGCTGGTGGCGCCGGACCGGCGTCGGGCCGGGCACCCGGCACCGTCTTCGGCCACGCCGCCGACCGCCGATCGGATTACGAGCGTCGATGATCTCTGGGGCGAGAGCCCCGTCTTTCGAGCCGTGCTGGAGTTGGCACGCCGGGCGGCCACGAGCGACAGTCCCGTGCTGTTGTTGGGGGAAACCGGCACCGGCAAGGAGCTGGTCGCCCGCGCCATCCACGCCGAAAGCGGGCGCGCCGGGCCTTTCGTGGCGGTGAACTGCGGCGCGATCCCTCCGGATTTGCTGGGGAGCGAGCTGTTCGGCTACGAGGAAGGGGCATTTTCCGGGGCGCGCCGAGGGGGGAAGAAGGGTTATTTCGAACAGGCCGAAGGCGGGACCCTGTTCCTGGACGAAATCGCGGAGTTGCCGGCCGATCTCCAGGTCTACCTGCTTCGCGCGTTGGAGGACGGGCGTATCCGTCGCCTCGGGGGGACGCGTGACATTCCTGTCCATGTGCGGGTGATTGCCGCCACGAACCAGGATCTGGAGCAGGCCACGGCGCGCGGCGCATTCCGTGAGGATCTCTTCTATCGCCTCAACGTGGTCACGTTGCGGCTGCCTCCCCTTCGGGACCGTGGGCCGGCAGAAGTGCGCCTGCTCGGAGCCCGCTTCCTGGAAGCGTCCAATGCCCGTCATCACAAGCGGGTTGAGCTGACCCCCCAGGCCTGGGAGTTATTGGTCGGATATTCCTGGCCGGGGAACGTCCGTGCGCTGCGCAACGTCATCGAACGGGTGGTGACGCTCAGCGAACCGGCGGCGTGCCTCAGCCCCCCGGACCTGGTGGCGCTTTGCCCGGATCTCGCGCATGCCTTGGCACAGGCTGAGGCGGGAGATGGCGGAGCCGGTCGCTCCCCCACTCTTTCCGCTGCCCCGGCGGAGTCCGGCGGCCGGCGCCGGCGCGGGGGCCCGACTTTTCATGATTCCTTTGAAGACCTCCTGGCCGAGCTGGGGGGGAACGTGAGTGCCGTCGCCCGGAGGCTGGGCGTCTCCCGGAGCACCATCTACCGGCGGCTGAAGCACATGCGGAATTAAAACCTCCGGACCGTTGCGCGTGCTGCTCGCGACGTCGGAGGCCGGGGCCGCACGGCCCGGATCATGAGATGTTGGACAGGTCTTGCAGAGCCCAAAAGCGCCGGTCGTAGAAGATGAGCGGCGAACCCGGATTGACGCTCGCGTCCACCACCGTGGCGATGAGGAGGTCGTGATCCGCCACGGTGACGCGTTGCTGGGTACGACACACCAGGTGGGCCAAGGCATCGTGGAGGAGCGGTACGCCATGGGGGCCCTGGCTCCATCCCACATGATGAAATTTGTCGGGATCTTTCGTGGCCAACTTCCTGGCGTGGTCGTGCTGGTCCGCCGCAAGGATGTTCACCGCAAACATCCCGCGGCGGACCACGACCGGGTGGGTCTCGGACGCGTGAGCCAGGCTGACGAGGACGGTCGGGGGTTGCAAGGATACGGACGTGAAGGCATTGACGGTCAGTCCGCGCGGACGACCGTCCTCGTCGCACACGGTCACGACACAGACGCCGGTTACAAATCGAGACATCACGGCTCGAAACGCGTCGGCTGTCAGCTCCATGGCGGCCACGCCCGGCGCACCTCCTCGGATTATCGTCCCGGCGACCAACGGGGGCCACCGCCCCGTGGGGGTAACCGGCGGGAGACATCCTCCCCGGGACGTTCCCGCCGGCAGCAGTCGTCTCACTCGTACAGGTTGGGATGCAGGCGAAGCCGTTCTTCCTCCCGAATGGGGCTTCGGCCTTCGTGACAGACGGCATGGTCGTGACCGGGGACGATGGTGGCGTCGTAGTTGCGCGCGAGCAGCTTCAGCTTGCGCAACGAGCGTCGCCATTCCTCCGGATCCAGAGAAATCATCGACGGGTGTTCGAGATCGTAGCTCTCCTTCCGATACACGGCATCCGAAGGCAGGATGATCGTCCCGCTGTGTTCCAGGTGGACCATCAGGCCCATCGTGCCCCACGTGTGGCCGGGGAGGCTGATGGCGTACACGTCCCGGAGGATCTCCTGGTCCCCGTACAGCGGCGTCCATTTCAGGCCGGGAACGTCGTAGTCGCAGCGGAGAAAGAAGTTCTGGTCCTGGGGTAGATTGGCGACCCCCTTGTACTCCGCCTCATGGATGAGGATTTTGGCATCCGTACCGGCGAACAAACGGGTGTTCCCGGCATGATCCGTGTGGAGGTGGCTGATGAACACGTACTTGATGTCCTCAGGACCATATCCGGCCCTCTTCAGCGCCACTTCGAACACCTGCTCCGGGGTGTGGTCGTCCCACGGTGCCAGCTCCTTGTAGTCCGGCAGCCACTCCTGTTCCCAGTTGGGATGCACGGAAGCATCGAAGAGGACGTTGCCGTCAGGATGCTCGATGATGTAGGTCAGTGAGGGCACCTCGCACCAAATCCGCGGCTTGGACTGGTCAGAGCGGGTCAAGAGGTAACGGGGATGAGCCGTCACCAGCACGTCGTAGTCGGTTCGAAGATTTCCGTGGTGAAGGGCTCGGATGCGGATTCCGCGCATGGCCGGCACGCTCCTTTCATCGAACTGGGGGTCGCTGGGGACAGAGACCATGCCTCGACGGCTTACGTGGTCTTCCCGTCTGATGGAGATGCATTTGGCATGCCATGGAAGAGCGACCGTGGACCGGGCTCCGACCGCGCGATGACGCGGGGCGGGATGGGGTCGGGTCGGTCGGTGCAGCCGGAGTTGGCCGGCTGCGTGGCAGGGGGATCCCGCGGCCGCGGGATGGTCGCTCGTCGGTTTCCGATTTCGGGCCAGGGGGCCCCACCGCGTCGCAGCCCCAGTCTGTGACGGACGAGCCGACGGACAAGTGGGGGAGCACCTCGCCCCGGAGTCCGGGCCTCCCGGTCGGCTGCGCGCCACTCCGCGGCAACGCGTCGGATCGTCACGCCTTCGGGCCGCCGGTCGAGCCGCACGGGTGCCGGTCGGACTCCCCCGGGACCGCTCCTGGTGCCTCCGGTTGCGTGACACCGGTTCGGTGCGCGTCGATGTCGTTCCGCTTGCCGATGTGCACCTCGGGGAAAAGGGCGACGCGGGTGGCGATGTCTGGCGACGACTGAGGTCCCCGTGCCGGAGGCGGTTGGCGGCGGTTGGTGCGACGGCGATGAGGCCCCCGCGGACGTCGCGGGGACGGAGAGCGGAGGCCGTGGGCCCCACGACCCGGAGCCGACGTTGAGGAGGCGATACGCGCCACGACCGGCCCTGGCGTTTGCCCTGCGGGGTGAAACGGCGGCCTCCGCACCCGAGGGTCGCGCGGGGCTCACAGCCAAACACCCTGACCGTGCTCGTCAAGGCCGCGGTCTCGGGACCCCCCGGCGCGCCGCCAGGGCCGGGGCGTGCCGGCGGAGGAAGACCACGGGGACGGCGCGATCTCGAGGCGCGGATCGACGCCGCCACCGCGAACCCCGGTCCGGCGGACGGGACGGCCTCCGGGGTCCCCGGCAGAACGGCCACGGACACGTCCAGGGAGCGGGGGGAGGGCATCCCGTTCGGCCGGCCGACCGCGCGGCCGTGCGCCCGACGCCACCCGCGTCTCGGCGTCCGCTGCCGGCCTGCGGGCCGCCGTCGGAGGAGAGTCCTGAGCCCGGCTCACCGCCGCCGCGCACGCGTGACGCAAGGGGATCGGGAAAGCGCGAGGGAGCAGACCCTTCCCGCTCGATCGTCCCGCCGCCCGGTGTGCGAGCCAGCCGCTTGAGTCTTAGGCGGGCATCGACGCTGCATGCGTTCCGTCTCCCGTGCGGACCCGCGTCCGCCGCGCATCCCTGCCGGCGGCCCCGCCCCTCCCCGGGATCCGCGCCCGTCGCATGGGGCGGGGCCACGGCGGCGGGCGGGAGGAGTGGGGCGAGTTGTCCCGAGGCTCCGCGTGGTCCTTCGGTGAGAGATCTTCCCTATTACATAGAGATGAGATAGGATATCGGGAGAACAGGTTTGGGCAGCACCGCTGCCCGGCCGCCATCCCCAGAGAGGAGCGTGTTCCATGGCCGATGTCCGTTTGGCCGGTATCGACCGCGCCGGCCTCCAGGCGCTGATCCAGGACGCGGAAGCTCACCCGGAGCAGTACCGCCGCGTCGCCCGGGCCGTCACCCGGTGCCGGGGCGGATTTCTGACCGCCAGTTACATCCGGGATCTGCCGCCGGTGATGATTGACGAGCCGCAGCAGCTTTTGGGCACCAACACCGCTCCCAACCCTTCCGACACGGTGCTCGCCGCCTTGGGCGCCTGCCTCTCGGTGGGCTACATGGCCAACGCCACGGCGATGGGCTTGACGGTGGAAGAACTGACCCTCGAACTCGAGGGGGACATCGACATCTCGCCGGTTTGGGGGACGGCCCGGGTGCCGCCGGACCAGGTCGCGGGCTTCACGGAGATCCGGGTCCGCACGCGCCTGAAGGCACCGGGCCTCACTCCCGAGCAGGAACGAGAACTGCACGAGCGGACGCTCAGGTGGTCCCCGGTGGCCAACACCATCCGGAACCCGGTGCGCCTGGTGGCCACCCTCAATGCCTGAGGCCGCGATGAACGTCGGGACGCCCCTGCGGTGGGCGGCCGGGGAGGATGTGGCGGGCGTGGTCGTCCGCGAGCTTCTTCCCCGGGTGGACCAGATCGCGGCGGGGGAATACCCGGAAACGGTCCTGCACGCGCTGGGTACGGCGGGCGCGCTGGCGGCCGGGGACCTGGACCCCTGGGCCTACGAGCGGAAGCGGCTCGCCGTCATCCGCGCCGTCGCCCGCTGCTGCCTGGCGACGGCTTTCCTGGTCTGGTGCCACACCGCGGCCGTGGTCTACGTGCGCACCGGAGCCAGCCCCTGGCTCCGCAGCGAGCTGCTGCCGGCGTTGGAGCAGGGCGCCGTCCTCGCCGGCACGGGCCTCTCCAACCCCGTGAAGGCGGCCGCGGGGCTGGAGCGGATCCGGCTCCGCGCGACCCCGGCGGGGGACGGATTCCGGATCTCCGGGACCCTCGCCGCGGTGTCGAACCTCGGACCGGGCCATTGGTTCGGCGTCGTGGCCGAGACCGGTGCGGGGCGGGTGGCCGCGCTGCTGCCGGCCGATGCGCCGGGCGTGGAGCTGGTGCCGCGGGACCGGTTCGTCGCCCTCAACGGCACGGCGACCTACGCCGTACGGTTGGTGGACGTGGCCGTTCCGGCCCGCTGGGTCCTCGCCCGAGATGCCGACGCGTGGCTGGCGCGGATCCGTCCCGGCTTTCTCCTGAGCCAGGTCGGCCTGGGTCTCGGCTTGGCGGACGATGTCGCCGCCCACGTCGGTCGGCGTGTCGGCCGCCGTCCGGGTCTGGCCTGGTGGGCGGCGCGGTTGGAGCGCGCGCGGCGGCGGCTCGAGACGGCTCTCGCCGGCGTGGCCGCCGCGCCGCCGGCCACCGAGGCCGAGTGGCGCCGCCTCGTCCATCTCCGGCGGGCGGCGGGACGGCTCGCCTTCCATGCGGCGGAGGCCGTCGCCGTGGCGGACGGCAGCGCCGGCTACCAGTCCGGCAGTTACGCCAGCCGCCGGGCGCGCGAGGCGTGGTTCGTGGCCATTCTCACACCGTCGCTGACGCAACTCGAGGTGGAGCGCGGTCGCCAAGGAGGGAGAGGATGAGTGGCGTCGACCAGGCGGGGCGGGGCCGGGCCGCCCCGGGATCCGACGGGGCGGTGTGGCCGCTGGAGGAGACGTTGGTCCGCGCCGCCGACCTGGCGGTCGCGAAGTGGACCGAGCTTCGGGAGCGTCCGGTGGCTTTCGGCCTGAAGGCGTTCACCGGCGGGGCGATGGTCGCCTTCGGCGCCTTCCTGAGCCTGTCGGTGAGCGCGGGGATCACGGTGCCGGGCCTGGCCAACCTGGTCATGGGCGCGGTGTTCGGCTTCTCGTTGGTCATCATCATGGTGGCCGGCGCCTCGCTCATCACGGCCGACATGGCTCTCGGCGTGGTGGCGTTGTGGCATCGTCGCCTGCGCTGGCGCGAATACCTGACCTTCGTGCTGGCCGGCTACCTCGGCAATGCGGCAGGGTCCTGGGCGTTCATGGGGCTGGTGGCCGCGGCCGCCGGCCCCTACGCCCAGCCTCCCTGGTTGCTCCAGGCCCACCTGCTCGCGGTCAAGCGCCTGGCGCCCTCCGACGCGAGTACCTTCGCCCTGGGCGTGCTCTGCACGTGGCTTTTGCAGACGGCTATGTTCCTCTACCTCAAGGCCCGGACGGACGTCGGCAAGATGATCCTGGCCTACTACGGCCCGCTGGCGTTCGTGGCCGGCATGACCGAGCACGCCATCGCCAACATCGGTTTTCTCGCGCTGCCGCTCCTGATGCAACCCCGCTGGGCAGCCCTGGTCGGACCCGCCGCGGCCCATCAGGCCTGGTTGACCTGGGGATTCGGCCCCCTCGGTTGGGCGCGCAACCAACTGTTCACCCTGCTGGGGAACTTCGTGGGCGGGGCGGTGTTCGTGGCGACCGTCTTCCAGGGCATGGCGGACCGGGGGCGCCTCGAGAGCCTCTACCGGCGCCGGCGGGGAGCCTTGGGGGGCGAGCCGGTCGACCGCATCGGCAGCAGCGCCGTGCCCGATATGGTACGGTAGGACCCGAAGGAACCGGCCGGCGGGATGCCGCGAGGGAGGGCCAACCGTGAGCGCGCGGGAAGAACGGTACGCGGTGTGTCCGCACGACTGCTACGACACGTGCGGACTGAAGGTGACGGTCGAGGCGGGAGCCGTCCGGGCCGTCCGGGGTGCGGCCGAGCACCCCATCACTCGGGGGTTCGTCTGCCTCAAGGTGAGCCGGTATCCCGAGCGGGTGACACACCGCGACCGGGTCCTGTACCCGCTCCGGCGGGTGGGTCCGAAGGGGGCGGGGCGGTTCGTCCGCGCCAGCTGGGAGGAGGCCTTGGCCGCCATCGCGGCGCGGCTTCGGGAGATTGTTCGCACCGACGGCGGCGAAGCCATCCTGCCCTACAGCTTTGCGGGCAACATGGGCGTCCTGGCCTACGGCTCCCTGGACCAGCGCTTCTTCCACGCCCTCGGGGCCTCCCGCCTGGACCGCACCATCTGTACCGCGGCGGCCGACGCCGCCACCCGCTGGGTCTTCGGAGCGCGCCTCGGCCCGGACCCCGAGGTGCTGCCCGAGGCGCGGCTCATCCTGCTCTGGGGGGCCAACCCGGCCGTGACCAACGTCCACGCCGTTCCCCTGTTGGACGAGGCCCGCGCCCGCGGCGCCGAGATCTGGACCATCGATCCCCTGCGGACGGAGACTGCGCGCCGCTATGACCGCCACCTGGCCCCCGTGCCGGGGACGGACGCGGCCCTGGCCCTGGGGCTCATCCGCTTCCTGGTGGAGACCGGCCGTTACGACCGGGACTTCGTGGACCGCTACACCGAGGGCTTTGAAGCCCTCTGGGAGCAGGCCCGGCCCTGGACCCTGGAACGGACGGCCGCGGTGACCGGCTTGGCCCCCGAGGCGATCTGGGACCTGGCGCAGCGCGTGGCCCGGGTCCGGCCGCTCCTGGTGCGCGCCGGCTACGGGGTCCAGCGGCAGGACAACGGCGGCGCGGCCTTCTGGGCCCTCGGGGCCTTGGCGGTGGTGGCCGGGGCCCTCCGGGACGTGGGGGGTGGGTTCCTGGGCAGCAACCGCGACGCGTTCCCGCTGAACCACGCCAAGCTCACCGCCCCGGATCTCTTGCACCGCCCGGTGCGGCGGGTGAACATGATCCAGCTGGGGGAGGCGCTGTCAGAACGGGCCCACCCTCCGGTGAAGGCTCTCGTGGTGTACAACGCCAACCCGGCGGCCACGGCGCCGGACCAGCGGGCCGTGCTCCAGGGGCTGGCGCGGGAGGATCTCTTCGTCGTCGTCCACGAGCAGATGCTGACCGACACCACCCGCTGGGCGGACTGGGTGCTGCCGGCGGCTCTCGCCTTCGAGACGCTGGACCTGCACACGTCCTACTTCCACCGTTACCTGCAGCTCTCCCGGCCGGTGCGCCCCCCCGAGGGCGAGGCCGTCTCCAACACGGAGTTCTTCCGGCGCCTCGCGCGGGCGATGGGTCTCGAGGATCCCCGCCTGTACGCCTCGGACGAGGACCTCATCCGGGATGCGCTCGACACCGATCATCCCTGGCTCCGGGGCATCACCCTGGAGCGGCTGTACGCCGAGCCCCTCCAGCGTGTGCGGCTCGATCCCCGTACCCGCCCGTTCGTGGATACCCCCATCCCGACGCCCTCGGGGCGAATCCGCCTCCAGCCGCCGCCGTGGATGCGGCCGCCGGCCGCTTCGCCGCCCGAGGACGGCCGGCTCTGGCTCATCTCCCCGGCCAAGCGGGAGACGATCAAGTCGAGCTTCGGCAACGTCGAAAGCCTCCGGCGGCACGAGCCGGAGCCGGTCCTGCTCATGACCGCCGCGGACGCGCACGGCCGAGGGTTGGCCCACGGCATGCGGGTGCGGGCCTCGAACGCCGAGGGGTCCACCGTGTTCCGCCTGGTGGTGTCGGACGTGCCCCGACCGGGCACGGCGGTGAGCTACGCGGTCCATTGGAACGGGGACGGCGACGGGACGAACGTCAACCAGCTGACCAGCCAGCGGGTGGCGGATGCCGGCGGGGGAGCCACGTTCTACGCCGCCCGCATCGACGTGCAGGCCGAGCCTGAGGGCGCCCCGGTCCGCGCGGGGTGAGGCGCGGTCGGTTCCGCGGACCGCGGGGAGCGGCACCCGCCGGGGCCGGCCGCCCGGGCCGGGCGCCGGCGGCGTCCGGGTCCCGGGGGCCGGGGGCGGCGGGCCGGCGGTCCGACCGGCCGGCCCGGATCCCCGGTCCGGCCTCAGCGCTCGAGGTACAGGCTAGAACCCGCCTCGCGGAATTCCTGCGCCTTCTCGGCCAAGCCGACCTGCCGGGCGGTCGCGGGGTCCAGGCCGCGCGCCGCGGCGAACGCCCGGATCTCGTGGGTGATCTGCATGCTGCAGAACTTCGGCCCGCACATGGAGCAGAAGTGCGCCGTCTTGGCCGGCTCGGCCGGGAGGCTGGCGTCGTGGTACGCCTGGGCCCGGAACGGATCGAGGGCCAGATGGAACTGGTCGCGCCACCGGAATTCGAAGCGGGCTTTGGAGAGCGCGTCGTCCCGCTGTCGGGCGCCGGGGTGGCCCTTGGCCAAGTCCGCCGCGTGGGCGGCGATCCGGTAGGCGATGAGGCCCTCCTTGACGTCGTCCCGGTCCGGCAGGCCCAGGTGCTCCTTGGGGGTCACGTAGCACAGCATGGCGGTGCCGCACCAGGCGATGAGCGCCGCGCCGATGGCGGACGTGATGTGGTCGTAGCCGGGGGCGATGTCGGTCGTCAGCGGCCCGAGGGTGTAGAACGGCGCGTCGTGGCACAACGCCCGCTCCTTCTCGACGTTCTCCCGGATGAGGTGGAGCGGGATGTGGCCCGGCCCCTCGATCATCACCTGCACGTCGTGCCGCCACGCGATCTCCGTCAGTTCCCCGAGCGTCTCCAGTTCGGCGAACTGCGCCCGGTCGTTGGCGTCGGCGATGGACCCCGGCCGGAGCCCGTCGCCGAGGGAGATGGCCACGTCGTAGCGGCGGAGAATCTCGCAGATCTCCTCGAAGTGGGTGTAGAGGAAGTTCTCCTGGTGGTGGGCAAGACACCACGCGGCCATGATGGACCCGCCGCGCGAGACGATGCCGGTCACCCGGTTGGCTGTCAGGGGGATGTACGCGAGCCGAACGCCCGCATGGATGGTGAAGTAGTCGACGCCCTGCTCGGCCTGCTCGATGAGCGTATCCCGGTACACCTCCCACGTGAGCGCCTCCGGCCGGCCTCCCACCTTCTCCAGCGCCTGGTAGACGGGGACGGTGCCCACGGGGACGGGCGCGTTGCGGAGGATCCACTCTCGGGTGGCGTGGATGTGCCGCCCGGTGGACAGGTCCATCACGGTGTCCGCGCCCCAGTAGACCGCCCAGACCATCTTCTCCACTTCGTCGGCGATGGACGACGTCACGGCGGACGTGCCCAGGTTGGCGTTGACCTTCACGAGGAAGTTCCGCCCGATGATCATCGGTTCCGACTCGGGATGGTTGATGTTGGCCGGGATGATGGCCCGCCCGGCCGCGACCTCCTGGCGGACGAACTCGGGCGACACCCCCTCCCGGATGGCGACGAACTCCATCTCCGGCGTGATGACGCCCCGCCGGGCGTAGGCGCGTTGCGTGACGGCCCGACCGTCCTTGGCACGGAGCGGGCGGCGCCCGCGGGGATAGGCGGGCGTCGGCTCCGACGGGCGCGCGCCGGCGAACCGGGCGGAGTCGACCCGGTCCACCTCTTCCACGTCGCCCCGTTCGCGAATCCAGGGCAAGCGGATGGGCGGCAGACCGGCGGACAAGTCGATCCGGACGTCGGGGTCGGTATACGGCCCGGTGGTGTCGTACAGGCGGATCGGGGCGTTCGGCGTGCGGCCGTCCCGGGTGACGGTGGGTTCCAGCGTGACCTCGCGCATGGGCACCCGGACGTCCGGTCGGGATCCGACCACGTACACTTTACGGCTCGCCGGGTACGGCTGGAGTGGGGGGATGTCGGTCGGCAGGCGTTCCGTCTTGGGCATCGGGATGTCCCTCCTTCGCTCCCGGACGGGTCGCCGGAGGAGGGAAAAGGCCCAGGAAGACAGGCGATGTCGGCATGGCTGGACTCCCTCCGCTGGCATGACCCAGATCAGGTTCGGCGGTCGGTGGCCTTGCCACCCTCTCAGCCCCTTGCGGGCTCCCGCGCAGCACGTCGTCCGTTGTGGACGACGTCATGGTAGCACCAAATCGCGGTGCCGCCCAGTCCTGCGGACCCTCCGTCCCGGGGCGGTCCCGTCCGGTTCCGGTCCGCCCGCCGAGCCGGGCCGGGGTGCGGCACGCGGCGCGGCGGGATCCCGCGGCCGGGACCGAGCCGCGCGCCGGATTGGACGGGGGGTTCCCCCCTCGGTTAGAATGATCCGGATCGGCTTTTGTCCGCTTTCTTTCGGGAAGTCGGGAAGGGGGCGAGCAGAAGTGGCGTCGTTCGTCGTGGAGGCGCCCTATGCGCCCGCCGGCGACCAGCCCAAGGCCATCGAGCAGCTGGCGGAGGGGTTCCGGTCGGGTCTTCGCCGGCAGGTGCTGCTGGGCGTGACGGGGTCGGGCAAGACGTTCACGATGGCCCACACCATCGCCCGGGTCGGGAAGCCCACCCTGGTGATCGCGCCCAACAAGACCCTGGCGGCGCAGCTGGCGGGGGAGCTCAAGGCGTTTCTGCCCCGCAACGCGGTGGAGTACTTCGTCAGCTACTACGACTACTACCAGCCGGAGGCCTACATCCCCCAGAGCGACACGTACATCGAGAAGGACGCCCAGATCAACGACGAGATCGACAAGCTCCGCCACTCGGCCACCTCGGCCTTGTTCGAGCGGCCGGACGTGGTCATCGTGGCCTCGGTGTCGTGCATCTACGGCCTCGGCTCGCCGGAGGACTACCGCGAGCAGGTGGTGTCCGTGCGCGTGGGGACGGAACGGGACCGCCAGGAGCTCCTGCGGGCGCTCGTGGCCATCCGGTACGAACGGAACGACGTCAACTTCGTGCGGGGCAAGTTCCGCGCCCGCGGCGACGTGATCGAGGTGTTCCCGTCGAACCAGTCGGAGCAGGCCATCCGCATCGAGCTGTTCGGCGACACGGTGGAGCGGATCCGCGAGTTCGACCCGGTCACCGGGGAGATCCTCGGCGAGCGCCAGCACGTCGCCATCTATCCGGCGTCGCACTACGCCACGCGGCACGAGCGGATGCTGCCGGCGCTGGAGGGGATCCGCCAGGAGCTGGCCGAGCAGCTCCGGGCCCTCCGGCGCGCGGGCAAGGACCTCGAGGCCCAGCGGCTGGAACAGCGGACGCTCTACGACCTCGAGATGCTGGAGGAGGTCGGCCACTGCCCCGGCATCGAGAACTACTCCCGGCACCTCACCGGGCGGATGGCGGGCGACCCGCCGTTCACGCTGCTGGACTACTTCCCCGGGGAGTTCCTCACCATCATCGACGAGTCGCACGTCACCGTGCCGCAGATCCGGGGCATGTACCACGGCGACCGGTCGCGCAAGGAGGCGTTGGTGGAGCACGGCTTCCGGCTCCCTTCGGCCTTCGACAACCGGCCGCTCACCTTCGAGGAGTTCGAGGCGCGCATCGGGCCGGTGCTGTTCGTGTCAGCCACGCCGGGGCCCTACGAGCTGGGGGTCGCCGAGCGGGTGGTGGAGCAGATCGTGCGGCCGACGGGCCTTTTGGACCCCGAGGTGGAGGTGCAGCCGACCCGGGGCCAGATCGATCACCTGCTGGGGGCCATCCGCGAACGCGTGGCCAAGGACCAGCGGGTGCTGGTGACGACGCTCACCAAGCGGATGGCCGAGGACCTGACCGAGTACCTCCGTGAGAGCGGGATCCGGGTGCGCTACCTGCACTCGGACATCGACACGCTCGAGCGGATGGCCATCATCCGGGATCTCCGCCTGGGCGAGTTCGACGTGCTGGTGGGCATCAACCTCCTGCGGGAGGGTTTGGACCTGCCCGAGGTGGGGCTGGTCGCCATCCTGGACGCCGACAAGGAGGGCTACCTGCGCTCGGAGACGTCGCTCGTCCAGACCATCGGCCGGGCGGCGCGCAACGCGGAGGGGCACGTGATCATGTACGCCGACCAGATCACCGACTCGATGGAGCGGGCCATCCGGGAGACCCGGCGGCGCCGCAGCATCCAGGCGGCCTTCAACGCCGAGCACCACATCACCCCCCGCACGGTCAACAAGGCCGTGCGGGAGGTCATCCAGGCCACCAAGGCCGTGGAGGAGAAGGCTGTCCGGACCAAGCCGGTGAAGGACCTGTCGCCCCGGGAGCGGCTGAAGATGATCGCCCAGGTGCGCAAGGAGATGAAGGAGGCGGCGCGGCAGTGGGAGTTCGAGCGGGCGGCGGTGCTGCGCGACCTGCTCATGGAACTCGAGGCCCAGCGACCGGTCCGGTCGGTGGCGGGAGGCCGGACCCGTGGCTAGGGACCAGATCGTCATCCGCGGGGCCCGCCAGCACAATCTGAAGAACATCCACGTGACCATTCCCCGCGACAAGCTGGTGGTCATCACCGGCGTGTCGGGTTCGGGGAAGTCGTCGCTGGCCTTCGACACGCTCTACGCCGAGGGGCAGCGCCGCTACGTGGAGTCGCTGTCGTCCTACGCCCGGCAGTTCCTCGGCCAGATGGACAAGCCGGATGTCGACGCCATCGACGGCCTGTCGCCGGCCATTTCCATCGACCAGAAGACGACGTCGCACAATCCGCGCTCCACCGTGGGCACGGTCACCGAGATCTACGACTACCTCCGCCTCCTGTACGCGCGGATCGGTCATCCGCACTGCCCGTCCTGCGGCCGGCCGGTGAGCCAGCAGACCGTCGAGCAGATGGTCGACCGCGTCCTCGAGCTGCCGGAGGGCACGCGGGTCGAGGTGCGGGCGCCGCTCGTGCGCGGCCGCAAGGGCACCCACGAGAAGGTGTTCGAGGACGTCGTGCGCCAGGGGTTCGTGCGCCTCCGGGTGGACGGGGAGCTGGTGGCGGCCGACAGCCCGCCCGCGCTGGACAAGAACAAGAAGCACACCATCGCCGTGGTGGTCGACCGGCTCACGGTGCGTCCCGACGTCCGCGCGCGGGCCGCGGAGTCCATCGAACAGGCGTTGGATCTGGCGGGCGGGGTCGTGGAGGTGGCCGACCCCGACGGTCCGACGCGGATGGTGTTCGGGCGGGAGCTCGCCTGTCCCGAATGCGGGATCTCGCTGGAGGAGCTGTCCCCGCGCCTGTTCTCCTTCAACGCGCCCTACGGGGCGTGTCCCGCCTGCACGGGACTCGGCTTCCGCATGGAGCTGGACCCCGAACTCATCGTCCCGGATCCGCGCCGGTCGATCCGGGAGGGAGCCGTGGCCCCGTTCTTCCGCGGGACCTCCCGCTACTACCCGGACCTCCTGGAGGCCGTCTGTCGGCAGTACCGCATCCCGCTGGACGCTCCCTGGGCCGAGCTGTCGGACGCGCAGCGGCGCTGGATCCTGTACGGCGTGCCCGACCCCGTCCCTTTCCAGTTCGAGACCGTCTACGGCCGGCAGCACCGGCAGCTGGTCACGTACGCGGGCGTGATCCCCATCCTCGAGCGCCGCTACAAGGAGACCGACAGCGAGAGCCAACGGGCGGAGATCGAGGAGTACATGCGCGAGGTGCCCTGTCCGGCCTGCCAGGGCCGCCGGCTCAAGCCCGAGGTGCTGGCGGTCAAGGTGGGGGGGCTGTCCATCGCCGAGCTGACGGCCCTCTCGGTGCGGGAGGCCCGGGTGTTCCTCGAGGGGCTGGAGCTGTCCCCGCGCGAGGAGGCCATCGGGCGGCCCATCCTGAAGGAGATCCTGGAGCGGCTCGGGTTCCTGGTCGACGTGGGGTTGGGGTACCTCACGCTGGCGCGCTCCGCCGGATCCCTCTCCGGCGGCGAGGCCCAGCGCATCCGCCTCGCGACGCAGATCGGGTCGTCGCTCATGGGCGTGCTGTACATCCTCGACGAGCCGTCGATCGGGCTGCACCAGCGGGACAACCAGAAGCTCATTGCCACGCTGAAGCGGCTGCGCGATCTGGGCAACACGGTCATCGTGGTCGAACACGACGAGGAGACGATGCTGGCCGCCGACTGGATCGTGGACATCGGGCCCGGTCCGGGCATCTACGGCGGTCGCGTGGTGGCGGAGGGTCCGCCCGAAGCGGTCATGGCCCACCCGGACAGCCTGACGGGGCAGTACCTGTCGGGCCGGCGGCGCATCCCCGTCCCGGCGGTGCGGCGCCAGCCCACGGGACGCTGGCTGGTGGTGGAGGGGGCCCAGGAGCACAACCTCCAGGACATCACCGTGCGCATCCCGCTCGGCCTGTTCGTCGTGGTGACGGGCGTGTCGGGATCAGGCAAGAGCACCCTGGTCAACGAGATCATCCGCAAGCGGCTGGAGCTCGAGCTCAACGGGGCGCGTACGCGCCGTCCGGGGCGCCACCGCGGGATGACGGGCATCGGGCACCTGGCCAAGGTCATCGCCATCGACCAGAGTCCCATCGGCCGGACGCCGCGGTCCAACCCGGCGACGTACACCGGCGCCTTCGACCTCATCCGGGAGCTGTTCGCCGGCACGCCGGAGGCGCAGGTGCGCGGCTACCGTCCGGGGCGGTTCTCCTTCAACGTGCGCGGCGGCCGCTGCGAGGCCTGCCGGGGGGACGGCATCCTGCGCATCGAGATGCACTTCCTGCCCGACGTCTACGTCCCCTGCGAGGTGTGCAAGGGCAAGCGCTACAACCGCGAGACCCTCGGGGTGCACTACCGCGGCAAGACCATCGCCGACGTCCTGGACATGACCGTCGACGAGGCGCTGGAGTTCTTCCGCGCCATCCCCCGCCTGGCGCGGAAGCTCAAGACGCTCAAGGACGTGGGCCTCGGCTACATCAAGCTGGGCCAGCCGGCCACGACCCTGTCGGGCGGAGAGGCGCAGCGGGTCAAGCTGGCCACGGAGTTGTCGCGCCGCTCCGACGGACGGACGCTCTACATCCTGGACGAGCCGACCACGGGGCTCCACAGCGAGGACATCGCGCAGCTGCTCAAGGTGCTCGAGCGGCTCGTCGAGCAGGGCGACACGGTCCTGGTCATCGAGCATAATCTGGACGTCATCAAGACCGCGGACTGGATCATCGACCTCGGCCCCGAGGGGGGCGAGGAAGGCGGCCGGCTCGTGGCCGAGGGACCGCCGGAGGAGGTGGCGCAGGTGCCGGCCTCGTACACCGGCCAGTTCCTGCGGCCCCACCTGATGCCCCGGGCCGCCGAGGCCGTGGAGCGGTAGCCGTGGCGACAGCGGCGACACCCCTGGCCGAGCGCGTCAAGACCCTGCCGGAGCGGCCGGGGGTCTACCTGATGAAGGACGCCGGCGGGCAGATCCTCTACGTGGGGAAGGCGGTCAACCTCCGCGCCCGGGTGCGGTCCTACTTCCAGGACCCGGGGCGGCTGGCGCCCAAGGTGCGGGCACTGATGCGCCGCGTCGCGGACCTCGAGGTCATCGTCTGCGACACCGAGGTCGAGGCGCTCATCCTGGAGGCGACCCTGGTCAAGCGGCATCAGCCGCGCTACAACATCCAGCTCAAGGACGACAAGTCCTATCCCTACCTCCGCATCACCTGGGAGGAGGACTTTCCGCGGCTTTTGGTGGCGCGCCGGCCGGCGGAGCCCCGAAGCCGCTACTTCGGGCCGTATCCCCGGGCGGGAGCGGTCCACGAGACCATCCGGCTCTTAAGGCGCATCTTCCCGCTGCGGAACTGCACCAACCAGAAGTTCCGCACGGCGACCCGGCCGTGCCTGGAGTACCACATCCGCCGGTGTTCGGCCCCCTGCCGGGACCTCGTCGACCGGGAACGGTACCGGGAGACCGTGCGGCAGGTCGAGCGGGTCCTCGAGGGGCGCGCCGAGGACGTCACGCGGGAACTGGAGGCGAAGCTCGAGGCGGCGGTGGAGCGGCTCGAGTTCGAGCGGGCGGCGGAACTCCGCGACCAGATCCGCGCGCTCGCCGAGATCACGGCCCAGCAGAAGGTGGCCGGTCGGGCGGGCCGCGAGCTGGACGCCATCGCCTGGGCCGTGGGGGCCCACGACGCCGCGGTGCAGGTGTTCACCGTGCGCGAAGGACGCCTGGTGGGCCGGGAGAGCTTCATGCTAGAGGGGGTCGACCCCGGGGCCGAGGCCGAACTGGCGCGCGCCTTCCTCCTGCAGTACTACGAGCGGGCGACGTACGTGCCGGGAGAGATCCTGCTGCCGATCCGGCCCGACGACGCCGCGGCGCTCCGGGCTTGGCTGGCCGCGCGGCGCCAGGGGCCGGTGACCCTCACCGTCCCGCGCCGCGGGGAGAAGGCGCGGCTTCTGGAGATGGTCCGGCAGAACGCCGTCCTGGCCCAGAGCGAAGCCGCCCGCCGGAGCGAGGCCGGGCGGCAGGAGCGGGAGGAGGCGCTGCTCGGCATCCAGCATGCGCTGGGCCTCCCCACCCGGCCGGTCCGGATGGAGTGTTACGACATCTCCAACACCCAGGGCGCCGAGTCGGTGGCCTCGATGGTCGTGTTCACCGAGGGCCGGCCCGACAAGAGCCAGTACCGGCGGTTCAAGATCCGGACCGTCACGGGGCCGAACGACTTCGCCTCCATGGCCGAGGTGATCCGCCGGCGGTTCCTCCACCAGGCGGCCGACGCCGAGGCGGCGGGCCCGGAGTACGCGCGCTTCGCTAAGACGCCGGACCTGGTCCTCATCGACGGCGGCAAGGGCCAGTTGTCCGCGGCTGTGGCGGTCATGCGGGAACTCGGGGTGGACGTGCCCGTGTTCGGCCTGGCCAAGGAGCACGAGTGGCTGTTCGCCCCCGAGCGGCCGGATCCCATCATCCTGGATCCCAACTCGCCGCCGCTCAAACTGCTGCGCCACCTGCGCGACGAGGCCCACCGCTTCGCCGTCACCTACCACCGCACCCTGCGCACCCGGCGCAACCTCCGCTCCCTGCTGGACGAGGTGCCGGGAATCGGCCCGGCGCGGCGGCGCGCCTTGCTGCGGGCCTTCCCCAACCTCGACGCCCTGCGGGCGGCTACGGTGGAGGAGATTGCGCGGGTCCCGGGCATGACGCGGCCGGCGGCCGAGGCGGTCAAGCAACATCTGGCCGCCGCGGGCCCGGAGGCCTCGTGAGGCGCCGGGTCCGGGCGGCCCTCCTGAGCGGGCTCGCCCTGGTGGTGGTGGCGCAACTGGGCATCGGGGTGACGGCGCACGGGATCGGGGCGCTGGTGGCCGCCGCCCTGGTGCTGGCGGCGGTGAACCTGTTCGTGCGGCCGCTGGTGACGCTCTTGACGCTGCCCCTCAATATGTTGACACTGGGAGTGTTTTCGTGGGTGGTCTCGGGCCTCCTGCTCTGGGCCGTCGCGGCGGTCGTGCCCGGGTTCGAGGTCCGGGGCTTTCTTGCCGCCGTCGTGGCGGCGTTCCTCATCGGGTTGGTCTCGGGGGTGCTGGGGTGGATTCTCCGTTGACGATCCGGCTGTTGGCGGTGGACCTGGACGGGACGGTCATGGCACCGGGGGATCGCATCAGCCCCGCGGTCAGGCGGGCCCTGGCCGCCGCGCGCGCGGCTGGCATCCACGTGATGCTGGCCACCGGCCGCACGGGCCAGTCGGCGGCCGTCTACTGGCGGGAGTTGGACCTCGACCCCGGTCCGACCATCTGCTTCAACGGCGCCGGCGTGCTGGAGCTGCCGGCCGGGTCGTGGTGGTTCCAAAAGACGCTGCCGGACGGGCCGGCGCGGGCCGTGGTGGAGGCCGCCACCGGCCGCGGGTTCCTGACCCAGGTGTACGTGGGCGACGAGTTGTGGGTGTCCCGCGAGGACCCCCGCGTCCGGCGGTATGTCGAGAGCAACCACATTCCGGCGTGGGTCCGCCCGCCGGCCGAGCTCACGCGATGGCCCAGCCCGCCCATCAAGATCCTGATCCAGGGCGAGCCGCCGGCATTGGCCGACCTGCGCGCCGCGCTCGCTCCCTGGTCCGACGTCGTCCGGATCGTGTCGTCGCAACGCGACTACCTGGAGATCCTCCCGCTCGGTGCCGGCAAGGGCCACGCCCTGGCGGAGGTGGCGGGGCGGCTGGCCGTCCCCCGCGCGGCGGTGGCGGCGGTGGGCGACGGGGAGAACGACGCCGACATGCTGCGGTGGGCCGGACTCGGAATCGCCATGGGCCAGGCCCATCCGGCCGCCCGGGCGGCGGCGGACGTCGTGGCGCCGCCCGTGGAGGAGGACGGCCTCGCCCAGGCTATCTACGCATACGTGCTCCCCGGCAGAAATCTCGTCACGACCTCATAGGCTCTCCCGGGGAGGGAGGGTCATCCGACTCACCTACGGGTACGCGGTCGCCCAGACCGTCCAGTACGTCGTCCGGATCCGTCCGGCCGTCGTCCGCGCCCTCGCTCCGCTGGAGCGCCGGGCCGCCGGCATCCCGGACGAGCGGGTGCGCCGGACGGCCCTCGTCGCGTTGGCTACCAAGCGGTTCCACTGCGAGGGCGGAGCGGCGCTCGTCGGCCCGGATCCGCGCGCCGTGCGGTGGGTGGTGGCGTACCAGACCCTGGTGGACTTCCTGGACTCGGTGACCGACCGGGGCCCGCTGGTCCCCGCCCGGACCATCCGCCGCCTGCACGACGCGGCGCTCGACGCGGTGGAGGGACGGGCCCCGCGTCCCTACTTCGCCGGCCATCCTTGGAACGACGGGGGCTACACCGCCTGGTTGGTCGCCGAAGTGCAGGCGGCCGGCCGGGACCTGCCCGGGTGGACGACGGTGACGGCGCCGGCGCTCCGGTTGGCGCGCCGCTACGCGGAGCTGCAGACGCTCAAGCACCAGCCGGAAGTGGGGCGGCGGGCCCGGGCGTTGTCGGCCTGGGTGCGGGCGCACCGCGCGCCCGGGGAGGACCTGGCCTGGTGGGAGTGGGCGGCGGCGGCCGGATCGACCCTCGGGATCTTCGCCTTGGTACGGGAGGCGGTCGCCGGACCGGTCCCGCCCGACCGGGTCCGTGACCTGTTGGCGTGTTACAGCCCCTGGATGGGGGCCCTGCACATCCTCCTGGACTACTTTGTGGACCAGGAGGAGGACCGCGTCGGCGGCGACTTCAACTTCGTGGCCTGCTACCCGTCGGACCGAGCGGCCGCTGCGGGGCTGGCGCGGGTGTTCGGCCGCACGCTGGCCGAGTGCGGGCGGCTGCGCGACGCCGGGTATCACCGGTGGATCGCCCTGGGCCTCGTCGGGTTTTATCTCGCGGACCGCAAGGTCTCGGGGCGTCTCGTGGAGCCCGCCGAACGGCTCCTCCGGACCGCGGGGGTCGCGAGCCGGTTGGTGCGGGCCGTGGCGCGGGTGGCCCGGAGCCCCTAGAACGGCCAGCGGAAGACGATCCGGTCGAGGTTGAAGAGGAGGTCGGCGAAGACCACCAGGGCCACCAGCCAGAAGGCCCAACGGAACCGACGTTCCCAGAGCGCCTGGCGTCGGATCCGGGAGCGTTCGCGGCGCGACGGGGCGTCGCGGCGCTCGGCCGGACGGCGGTGCGCGCGTCCGGCGGAGCGGGCGGTGCCGGCGCGCGAGGACGGAGTGGCGCGGGATGCTTTCATGACCGTGCGACAGCGTTCGACTCCGCCGCCCGAACTCCTTCCGCGGTGACAGGCAGACTTGTCGACCAGTTCCTGGAAGACGGTCCCAGGGAGCGGACGGCACGAGGGGGCGGATGGCCACCTCGACTTCGCCCGGCGCGTTTTCTCTTCCAGGGTCTGGGATCCAAGAGGAATGGCCCGGCTTGGGCGCGAAGGACAGGGTATCATGCGACAAACCTGGCGAACCCGAATCTTGGCAAGCCTCGCCCTGGCGGCGGCGCTGGCCGGTTGCGGCCAGGAGGCCGTTCCGGCGCGGCCGACGTCGCCGACGGCGACCGGGGCGGGGTCCGGGCACCTCTCGCGGCCCGTTCCGACGGCCGTCCGTCCTCTCCCTGGGCCGCCGGTCCGCCCCGCGACGGAACCCGACCGCCCCGGCGCGGCGGTCACGACCTCGACGGGGCATGTGGTGGTGTCACGACCGGTCCGGACCGACTGGCCCGCCCCGCCCGACGCCCCTCCGCCGGTGCCCGTGTACTGGTTCGGGTCGCCAGCCGGCGGGCGGGTCTACATCACGATCGACGACGGATGGGTCCCGAGCCCGACCGTGCTGAACTGGATGGCGACCCGCCACCTGCCGCTCACGACCTTTCTCATCGCGGCCGCGGCCCGCCGGGACCTCGCCTACTGGCGCGCCTTCCAGGCGGCGGGAGGCGTCATTGAGGACCACACGGCGACCCATCCGGATCTGGTCACCTTGCCTTACGCGTCGGTCGAGGCCCAGTGGCAGGAGCCGCTCACGGCCTTCCGCGAGTGGTTCGGGACCGTGCCCGCCTACGGCCGGCCGCCATACGGCCAGTGGGATTCGACGGTGGCCCGGGCGGCCGCGGCCGCCGGCCTCAAGGGCATCGTGATGTGGAGTGCGGTGATGGGTCCCCACGGCCTGGTCACCTGGAACCACGGGCCGCTCGAGGCCGGGGACATCATCCTGTTGCACTGGGATCCCACCCTGCCGCAGGAACTGGAACAGCTCCTGGCCATTATCGCCGCGCGGCACCTGGTCCCGGCGCCGTTGTTGGAGGGCTTGGGGCCGCCCGGGGCCCCGGCGCCGCCGACCGTCGCCAGTCGCGAGTAGACCCGCGTGGCCCGTCGGCCACGCCGGCTACGGCGCCCGGGGCCCGACGGGCCGTGCCTTCGTCACCCGGTTCCGGGAGGCGATGGTCGATGGGGGGCTTATGTCTTCGGCATCAGCCGGCCCGGACGCTGATCCGGATGCCTCTGTGAGGGCGTTCCACGAGGCGCTCCACGACGCTGCTCCCTCAGGGTTGCTGCCGCAGCGGTCGTTCCTATCGGCGACGCCTCCCTGGATGGCGTCGGGACGGTGACCTCCGAGGACTGGTATGGGCTTTGCCGGATCGTGGGCCCTGGAAGCCCTGGACCAGGCTTTCGTGAGCGGGACGGTGCGCTCCGGCCACAACGCGGTCGCCCGCCTCGCCGGTCACGGGGCGGACGGACTGTAGCGCCTCCTGGGTCGCGACTTCCTGGCCGACGACACCGTCCTGTGCTTGCCAGGCCCGCGGCCCAATCTTACGCGGACGTCCTCGCCGCCCTGACGGAACGCGACTCGCGTGGTCGGCTCTGACTCCGCACGATGGCCTGCCGAGTTCGGGCAGGAGCCGGGGAATGACCTGTCCGCGCCGCCCGACGGGGTTCCGAGACCGGTTTCACCAGGCGGCGGCGCATTGCTTGACCGGTGTCGACCAGGCCCCGGAGGGCACGGTGTGATCTGATCCGCCCGTCTTCCTCCCGCACACCCGGGAGCTTCCGGTCAGGCTCCGTATCTGGCGGCTCCTCTGGAGCGCACGGACACTATCCTTTCCGTCATCCGTTCCTCCGTGATCCTTCCCGTGGTCGTCGCGCCTGGAGGGATTGCGAGGCAGGATGCCGCCCACCACAGCCCCGGCGGACCCATCTTCCGTGAAAAAAACCGCCGTGAGGAACAGCGCCACGGTCTCCGTCGATCGCCCGATTACCGTCCAGGCGCGCCGACGCGGTGACCATGGCCCAGCATTGCCCGACCGGCATGCCGTGGCAGAGGCCCTCGGCGCGCAACTCCCCAGACCCTGCAGGGCGATGTACGCCCGGCCCCGCACCGTCTCCAGCCCGGCAAGAGCCTCTTGTTGGCGCTCCTGCGCCGCGAGGATGCCGGCGGCATAGACGAGCAGGTGGGTGTCAGCCAGCGCGTGTATCGCAGCCCGGTTGGCCGGCGTAGGCCTCCGAAGGCTCGCATCGTGCGGCCGTGCCCTCCGCAGGCCAGCTGAGGAAGCGCGCCGTCAACGCGGCCCACGCCGCGTCCTTGGCCTCCTCTTCCTGAACCCGGCGCCCGACCGCTTCCCGCATCAGGCCGCTTCGGCCTGGTTCTCAGCCCGGGCGATTTGCTTCAAGTGGGCATTGACCTCGGCTCGAAGGTCAGTTGCTTTCCGGATCACCGGCACACCCCCATAGCTGACCTCAACAGCCGTAGACCACCCCTGAGCGCCGCCGTCCCCGAGGACCCCGCCCGCCTCGACGCACGTTTCCTGGGCGCGCCGAACGAGGCCGGCGGGACGGGCATGTGACGCCCATCCGGACGGGCCGCCGCGACCGCCGGGTGCACCGGCCGCGGCCCGGGGCCGGGCCGCTCGGGGCCGCAAAAGGACCGCGGACGCGGCCAGAACCTGCGTCCCCGGGTCCGGGAGGGCCTTCCCGGACGTCCTCGTTGCGGGGACCGGTCTCGGGAAGGGGCGAAGCCGACGGTCCGGCTTCGGAGGGGGGTGACGGCGTCCGGGGACGAGACGTCTCGGTACCTGGACCAGGGTCCGGGAGGAATCGGGACGAGGCTCGCGAAGGTCGCCGGGGATCCGGGCGGAACGGGCGACAGGGTGGAAGGGGGCTCCAGGGATGCGGTTCGAGGACTACCAGCGGATCCGGTTCGAGCGCGAAGAGGACATCCTGGTCATGACGCTCAACCGGCCCGAGAAGCTCAACGCGGTGGACGGGACGATGCACACAGAACTGGTCCGCGCGTTCGTCGACGCGGAGTTCGACGAGGCGTCGCGCGTCGTGGTACTCACCGGCGCGGGGCGGGGATTCTGCTCCGGGGGCGACGTGGGGGGGATGGATTCGCCGGCGGGCAGCAACTTGGTGCGCCGCGACGCGGAGGTGCGGGACGAGGGGCGGCGGCTCATCGAGGCGATGCTCGCGGTGGAGAAGCCGCTCATCGCCATGGTCAACGGACCGGCGGTGGGGCTCGGGGCCACGCTGGCGCTGTTCTGCGACATCATCGTGGCTGCGGAGGGGGCCGTCTTCGGGGACCGGCACGTCAACGTCGGGCTGGTGGCGGGCGACGGCGGGGCGGTGATCTGGCCGCTGCTCGTGGGAATGGCCAAGGCCAAGGAGTTCCTGATGACCGGCCGCCTGGTGCCCGCCGCGGAAGCCGAGCGCATCGGCCTGGTCAACCGGGTGGTGCCGGCCGAACGCCTGCGCGCCGAGACGATGGCGCTGGCCAGGGAGTTGGCGGCGCTGCCGCCGTACGCGGTGCGGGCGACGAAGCTCGCGGTCAACCGGCAGCTCAGGCGGGCGGTCGAGGAGGTACTCGACGTCTCCTTGGCGTGGGAGCATCTCTCCATGTTGCGGGAGGACCACCGGGAGGCCGCGCGGCGGTTCCTCGAACGCCGGCGGAGCTGAAGGCCGAGGCGACCGGGGCCGGCGGTGCGTGCCGCCGGCCCCGGTCCCGGGCTACACCAGGCTCCGGAACCGGCGGAGCCGTGCCGGGTCGAACACGACGCCGTGGCCCGGGGCGTCGGGCACGACGAGGACGCCGTCCTCAACCCTGAGGGGGGTGTCGACGAGGCCCACGGCGGCCAGACTCGTGGTCGGCATGTGCTCCACCATGGTGATGACCGGGAAGACCGCGGCGAGGATGACGGCGATCTCCTCCCCGCAGTGGAGCGCCACCTGCGGGCCGTGAACGGGGGCGCGCGCCAGGAGGGGCAGGAGGGGGGTGATGCCGCCGACCCGGAACAGGTCCGGCTGGATGACGCCCACGCCCGTCGCGGCCAGCACGTCCAGCCACTCCGGCTGATAGAGACTCTCGCCTCCGGCCACCGTCAGGCCGGGGACCGCCGCGACGCGCCGATACCCGGCGAAGTCCGTCGCCGGGACCGGCTCCTCGAGGAACCGCACGCCGTGCTCCACGAGGGCGCGGCCGCGGCGCACGGCCTCGTCCGCCGAAAAGGCCTGGTTGGCATCGACCAAGATCTCCACGCCCGGTCCGGCGGCCTCCTGGGCGATGCGGATGCGCTCGAGGTCCTCGGCCAGGGTCGGTTTGCCGATCTTCATCTTATAGCGGCCGAAGCCCGCCCGGCCGACCTGGGCGGCTTCCTCGGCCAGTTGCTCCGGCGTGAAGGTCAGGTTCACGGAACTCCAGTAGGCGGGCACCGCGGGGAGCAGGGGCCCGCCGAGCAACGCGGCCAGAGACTGCCCGGCGGCCTTGGCCTTGAGGTCCCACAGCGCCAGGTCCAGGGCCGCCGCGGCGATCCGGACCGCGCCGACCAGACCCAAGGAGTACGTGGCGACCCGCCAGGCGGACCAGATGCGCTCCGTCTGCCACGGATCCGCCCCCAGCAGGGCCGGGACCAGGACGTCCCGGGCGGCGGCGTAGACCACGGCGCCGCCCACCCCCTGCGTGTAGCTCCACCCGTAGCCGACGGCGTCGTCCGCGTGGACCACGGCGACGAGATAATGATAGGCGTCGAACCGGCGCTGGCTGTTGCCGAGCGGAGTCGTCGGCGGGACTTCCAGGGCGTAGAGATCCACGTGTTCGACGGTCATGGGCCGGCATCCCCTTTCGTGCGGAACTCCCTGGGGACGTTCGCGCCGTCGGGCGGGCTTCCTCCCGGCACGGCGGGTCCGGCGGGCGCCCGGGCGCGCCCGGGCGGCGCGTGATAAGCTCTAGGCGAGGAGGGAGCGCCACGTCGCGGGTGATCATCATCACCGGACAGTCCGGTGCCGGCCGCACGTTGGCCCTCCGGGCGTTCGAGGACCTGGGCTACTTCTGCGTCGACAACCTGCCGCCGGCCCTGCTGCCGACGTTTTTGGATCTCGTCCGCAAGGACGAGCGCATCGCCGGCACCGCCGTGGTCATCGACGTCCGGGGCGGGGCGTTCTTCCAGGACCTCGACCAGGCCCTGGAACGGCTCCGCGCGACGGGCCAGCCCTTCGCGGTGGTCTTCCTCGCGGCCGACGAGGACGTGCTCATCCGGCGTTACAAGGCGTCGCGGCGCGCCCATCCGCTGGAGCCGGCGTACTCCCTGCTCGACGCCATCCGCCACGAGCGCACGGTCCTCGAGCGGCTGCGCGGGCAGGCGGACCTGGTCATCGACACCTCGCGGCTCACGCCCCAGGCGCTGCGCGAGCGGATCGCCCGCCGCTTCGCCCTCCGGAGTCCGGCCTGGCCTTTCCAGGTCCGGTTCGTGTCGTTCGGCTACAAGCACGGCCTGCCGCCCGACGCGGACCTGGTCCTCGACGTGCGCTTCCTGCCGAACCCCCACTACGTCGAGCACCTGCGTCCGCTGACCGGCCACGACCCCGAAGTCGCCGCCTACGTCATGCGGGCGCCGGACAGCGTGGCGACGCTCCACGAGCTGGAACGCCTCCTGGACTTCCTGCTGCCCCGCTACCAGGCCGAGGGGAAGGCCGGCCTCACGGTGGCCATCGGGTGCACCGGCGGCCGCCACCGCTCCGTGGTGTTCGCCGAGCGCTTGGCGGAGCACGTGCGCCGGCGCGGCTACGCGGCGGAGGTCGAGCACCGCGACGTGGGCCGGGAGGAGGCGACGCCGTAGTGTGGCGGTGGCTGCTCCCGGGTCTCGGCATCAAGCGCTACGTGGCGCTGGTGGGCCTCGGGCTGGGCCTGCTCGGCTTCGGGGTCGGGGTGGGGGTGGTGGCGCCCCACTTCGGGGATCCGAGCCGGGCGGCGCGGATCAACCTGGTGGTGGGCACCTGGGCCGTCGGTCTCGTCGCGGTGGGTGCCGGCGGGTGGCTGGGCATCCGGACGCTGGCCCGGGCCCTGAACCTCCCCGAGCCGGTGCTGGCCGAGCTGTTCGCGAGCCGTCAGCGCGCCGCCCGAGGACCGCGGGTGGTCGCGCTGGGCGGCGGCACGGGGCTGCCCGCCCTGCTGCGGGGGCTCAAGGCCTACACCAGCAACATCACGGCCATCGTCACCGTGGCGGACGACGGCGGCAGCTCGGGACGGCTCCGGGGCGCGCTGGGCATGCTGCCCCCGGGGGACATCCGCAACTGCCTGGTGGCGCTGGCGGATACCGAGCCGCTGATGCGCGACCTGTTCCAGTACCGGTTCCGTCAGGGCGAGCTGGCCGGCCACAGCTTCGGCAACCTCTTCCTCGCCGCCATGGAGCAGACCACGGGGGACTTCGTCACGGCGCTCAAGGAGTCGTCGCGGGTGCTGGCGGTGCGGGGGGCGGTCCTGCCGGCGACCCTCGACCGGGTGGAACTGGTGGCGGAACTCGAGGACGGCCGGCTTCTGCGGGGCGAGAGTCAGATCGGGCGGAGCCCGGCCCGCATCCGGCGGGTGTGGCTCGAACCCAGCGACGCGACGCCGCTGGTGGAGGCGCTCCGGGCCATCGAGGCGGCCGACCTGGTGGTCATCGGGCCGGGAAGCCTCTACACCTCCGTCATCCCGAACCTGCTCATCGCGCCCATCGCCGAGGCGGTCCGGCGCACCCGGGCGCTGCGCTGCTACGTGGCCAACGCCATGACCCAGCCGGGGGAGACGGCGGGCTACACGGCCTGGGATCACCTGCAGGCCATCGAGGAGCACGCCGGGCCCCGGCTCGTCGACGTGATGCTGGTCAACGGCGAGGCGGTCCCTGCGGACGTGCTCGAGCGCTACCGGGCGGAGGGCGCCGACGCGGTGGTGCCGGGGGCGCGCGGCCGGCCGGGGGTGGAGATGGTCGTGGCGCCGCTCCTGGCCATCGAGCACGGCGTGGTGCGGCACGATCCCGACAAGCTCGCGCGCGCCATCCTCCGCCTGCTGCTCCGGTTCCGGCCGGACTGGGCGCGGGGGCGGCCGTGGGAGAGCCTGTGGCTGGAGCAGCGGCTCCGGGCGGATCGGGGGGACAAGGCGCGTGCGATGGTCCCATACGCGCGAAGTTAAGACGGAGCTGTGCCGGATCGCCTGGAAGAAGCCCGAGGAGGCCCGGGCGGAGCTGGCCGGCATGTGGCTCGTGGCTGGCCGGGCCGGCCGCCTGACGCTGGGGTCCGCGCTCGTGGCCCGGCGGGCCTACGGGGCGGCCAAGGCGGCGGGTCTGGCCGGGGTCCAGACGCTGGCGGCCGGACGGCGGGGTGCAGTGACGGTGATCCTGCCCGGCGCGGAGACGCTGTTCGGGCGTCGGCTGGGGTCGCCGCGGCTGGTGCTCCGGGGGGCGTTTCTGGCCCGCGGCTACGTGGCGGCACCGGAACGCTCGTACCACCTCGAGATCGGGGTGCCGGACGCCCCGACGGCGGCCAAGCTCAGGGCGCTGGCGGGCCGGCTGGCGCTGGGGGCGCTGGTCGTCGCCGGCCGGCACGGCATCCGGCTGCAGATCCGGGACCAGGAGCAGGTGGCGCGGTTCCTGGCCGCGGTGGGGGCCCACCAGGCGCACTTGGCCCTCGAGAGCTGGCTTGTCGTCAAGTCCATGAAGAACCACGTGAACCGGTGGGTGAACGGCGAGACGGCCAACCTGCGCCGGGCGGCGGAAAGCGGCGTGCGCCAAGCCGACTGGCTCCGGGCGGTGCGGGAGACGCCGCGCTGGGCCGAGCTGCCGCCGGCCCTCCGGGAGGTGGCGGAGCTCCGGCTGGCGCACCCCGAGTGGAGCCTGGCCGAGTTGGGCCGCGCGTTGTCACCGCCGGTGGGCAAGTCGGGAGTGGCCCATCGGTGGCGGCGGCTCCGGCGGTGGGCGGAGGGCGGTCCGAACCCTGACGACGGCGCGCCCACGGGAAAAGGAGTATAATCCTAGTATGTGAACAGAGGAACAAGACCGGATAGGTCTTGACCGTCGGTGCACCTTAAAGAGACAGGGGGTGGCGGTGCGTGTCCGACTACGCCGCCATTTTGGTGTACTTGGTGGTCGCGGCGCTCGTCGCCCTCGCCATGTCGTACGGCTCCCAGCTCGAAGGCCCCCGGGCGCCCGGGGGGTTGAAGCGGGTCGCCTACGAGTCGGGGATCGTGCCCGAGCAACCGGTCCAGCACTTTTCCGTCCGGTTCTACCGGGTGGCCATGTTCTTCCTGGTGTTCGACGTCAGCGTGATGGCGCTCTATCCGTGGGCGACCACCATGCGGGCGGTCCACGTCGAGGGGTTCGTCAAGGCGCTCGGCTTCTTCGCGGTCCTGGTCGTGGCGTTCGCGTACGTCTGGCGGAAAGGGGGATTCCGATGGGATTGAATGTGTCGGGCGCGTCCGTGGGGGCGGCGGGTTCGCTGGCGGCCGACGCCGCCCGTGACGTGGAACGGGGCGTGCTCACGACGACGGTCGAGCACATGGTCCGCTGGGCGCGCAAGTCGTCCGTGTGGCCGGCGACGTTCGGCCTGGCCTGCTGCGCCATCGAGATGATGAGCACGACCAATTCCCGCTTCGACCTGGCCCGGTTCGGGTCGGAGGTGTTCCGGGCGTCGCCCCGGCAGGCCGACCTGATGATCGTGGCGGGACGGGTGAGTCAGAAGATGGCCCCCATCGTGCGGACGATCTGGGAGCAGATGCCGGAGCCGAAGTGGGTCATCTCCATGGGCGCCTGCGCCTCGTCGGGCGGGGTGTTCGACAACTACGCCATCGTGCAGGGCGTGGACCACGTGGTGCCGGTCGACGTCTACGTGCCCGGGTGCCCGCCGACCCCGGAGGGGCTCATGTTCGGCATCCTGCGGCTGCAGGAGAAGATCGCCCAGGGGATTCCGCCCAAGTACAAGGAGCTGGAGCTGAGGGAGGGCCGCGGGGCATGATCACGGAGGCGCCGATCCTCTCGGACCTTCAGGCCCGCTTCCCGGGCAGTCTCGAGGTGATCCCGGCGGTCGACCAGCCCACCGTGCGGGCGCCGAAAGAAATTCTGCTAGCCCTGTTCGAGTTTTTGAAACATGAGCAGGGCTTCAGTTTGTTGTTGGATGTCTGTGGCGTGGACTGGTACCCCGCGCGCCCCCGGTTCGAGGTGGTCTACCACCTGTTCGACCCCGTCCGCGTGCGTCGGCTGCGGGTCAAGACCTGGGTGCACCTGAACGAGGAGGTCCCGAGCGCCACCGCGGTGTGGCCGGGGGCCAACTGGCCCGAACGGGAGGCCTACGACATGTTCGGGATCCGGTTCGCCAACCATCCGAACCTCAAGCGGATCTACATGCCCGACGACTGGGAGGGCCACCCGCTGCGCAAGGACTACCCCGTGGCCGGCCCGCGGGTGGACTAGGGGGGAGAGCCATGGCGGAGGCGTCGACGGAAGAACTCCGGTCGGAGCTGTCCCGGGAGACGATGACCATCAACCTCGGGCCCCAGCACCCGAGCACCCACGGGGTGCTGCGGGTGGTGCTGGAGCTCGACGGGGAGAAGGTCGTCAACGCCGAGCCGGTCATCGGCTACTTGCACACGGGCTTCGAGAAGACGGCCGAGACCCACACCTACCAGCAGGCCAACACGCTGACGGACCGGATGGACTACCTCTCCCCGCTCACGAACAACCTCGCTTACGTGCTGGCGGTGGAGAAGCTCATGGGCATTGAGGTGCCCAAGCGGGCGCAGTACATCCGGGTGCTGTTCGCCGAACTGTCACGGCTGGGCAGCCACCTGGTGTGGCTCGGGACGTCGGTGATGGACCTCGGGGCCATGAGCCCGTTCTTCTACACCTTCCGGGAGCGGGAGGTCATCCTGGACATCATCGAGGCCACGGCCGGCGTCCGGATGAACCCGAGCTACTTCCGCATCGGGGGCGTGGCCTACGACCTGCCCGACGGATTCCACGAGAAGGTCCAGCGCTTCCTGGACGACTGGCCGCGGTGGATGAAGACCTATCGGGCCCTCATCGAGGACAACCCGCTCATCAACGACCGGCTGAAGGGCGTGGCGGTGCTCACCCAGGAGCAGGCGCTGGCGCTGTCGGTCACGGGACCGTGCCTGCGGGCCACGGGGATCCCCCTCGACCTCCGCAAGGTCCAGCCCTACTGCTTCTACGACGAGTTCGAGTTCGACGTGCCGGTGCGGTACAACGGGGACGCGTACGACCGCTTCTGGGTCCGGGTGGAGGAGATGGACCAGAGCGTCCGCATCATCCGCCAGGTGTTGCCGAAGATTGAGCCGAAGGGACCGTACATGACGTCGGACCGGAAGGTGGCGCTGCCGCCCCGCGACGAGATCTACGGCAACATGGAGGCCCTCATCCATCAGTTCAAGCTGGTCACCCAGGGTTTCCCGGTGCCGAAGGGCGAGGTCTACCAGGCGGTGGAGGGCCCCAAGGGCGAGATGGGCTTCTACATCGTGTCCGACGGGGGATCCAAGCCGTACCGCTGGCGGGCCCGGACGCCGTCCTTCTACAACCTGCAGTCGCTGCCGACGATGGCCCGGGGCGGACTGGTGGCGGACGTCATCGTCGCCATCGGCAGCATCGACATCGTGTTGGGGGATGTCGACAAATGACGACGGGCATCAAACCGGAATGGACACGCTGGGCCGAGGAGGCCAAGGCGGAGTTCCCCGCGGCCCAGTCGGCGCTGCTGCCGTTCCTGCACCGCGTGCAGGCGGCGGAAGGGTGGCTCTCGCCCGAGGCGCGCCAGGCGGCGGCGGATCTCCTGGGCCTGTCGCGGCAGTACGTCGAGTCGGTGGTGTCGTTCTACGCCCTGCTCCGGACCGAGCCGGTGGGCCAGCGCGTCATCCACGTGTGCACCAGCCTGTCCTGTGCCCTCGCGGGCGCGGACGAACTCATCGCCAACCTGGAGCGGAAGCTCGGCATCGCCGTGGGCCAGACGACGCCGGACGGCCGGTACACGCTGCTGGAGGCCGAGTGCCTGGCGGCGTGCTCCCTGGCGCCGGCCTGCCAGGTGAACCTCCGGTACGTGGGGCCGGTGCCCCCCGAGGAGGCCGACCGGCTGCTCCAGGAGGAGGTCGACATCCGTGAAGACACTTGACCGCCATTACCTGCTCCGCCACCGCGACGTGCCGGAGATCCACCGCCTCGAGGTGTATGAGGCCAACGAGGGCTACGCCGGGCTGCGCAAGGCGCTCAAGGAGTACGAGCCGGGCGAGCTGGTGGAGCTGTGCAAGGCGTCGGGGCTGCGCGGCCGGGGCGGGGCCGGCTTCCCGACAGGGCTCAAGTGGAGCTTCCTCCCCAAGGACGGGCGGCCCCGGGTCCTGGTGGTCAACGCCGACGAGGGCGAGCCGGGCACGTTCAAGGACCGGGAGCTCATCGAGCACAACCCGCACCAGCTCATCGAGGGGATGCTCATCACCGCGTACGCCACCGAGGCGCCGGAGTCCTACGTCTACATCCGGGGCGAGTTCCTGCACGGGTACGAGGTGCTTACCCGGGCCATCGCCGAGGCCAAGGCGCGCGGGTACATCGGGGACAACATCCTCGACAGCGGGTTCTCCCACCGCATGTACGTCTACCGCGGGGCGGGCGCCTACATCTGCGGGGAGGAGAGCGCGCTCCTGGAGTCGCTCGAGGGCAAGCGGGGCAACCCGCGCCTGAAGCCTCCCTTCCCGGCCGTGTCGGGCCTCTACGGGCGGCCGACGGTCATCAACAACGTGGAGACCATCATGAACCTGCCGCCGCTGGTCCTGAACGGACCCGACTGGTACCGCCAGTGGGGCACGGAGAAGAGCCCGGGGATCAAGATCATGTCCGTCAGCGGCCACGTGCGCCGGCCGGGCAACTACGAGGTGCCGCTCGACCTGACGCTCGCCGAGCTCATCGAGCTGGCCGGGGGGCCGCGGGAGGGCCACCGGGTGAAGGCGGTCATCCCGGGGGGCTCGTCCATGCCCGTGCTGCCGGCCTCCAAGCTCGACACGCGCCTGGACTACGAGTCGCTGGTGGCGGCCGGGTCCATGCTGGGGTCCGGGGGCTGCATCGTCATGGACGACTCGACCTGCATGGTTGCGGCGGCCGCCCGCGTGGTGCGGTTCTACCGGGACGAGTCGTGCGGCAAGTGCACGCCCTGCCGCGAGGGCACCTACTGGATGACGGACGTGCTGGACCGGCTGGAACGGGGCGAGGGCGACACGGACGACCTCGACATGCTGCTGGACGTGGCCGACAACATCAACGGCAAGGCGTTCTGCCCTCTCGGCGACGCGTCGGTCGGCTTCATGGTCTCGGCCATCCGGCACTTCCGCGACGAATTCGTCGAGCATATCACGGGGCGCACCTGCCCGATGGGAGCGAAGCTCTATGGTGCGGTTAACCATTGACGGCCAGGAGGTCGTCGTCCCGGAAGGCACCACGGTGGTCGACGCGGCGGCGCAGATCGGCATCGAGATCCCGATCTACTGCTACCACCAGGCGCTGGGGTCGCTCGGGGCCTGCCGCATCTGCCTGGTGGAGATCGAGAAGATGCCGAAGCTCCAGACGGCCTGCACCACCCGGGTGGCCGAGGGCATGGTGGTGCGGACGCAGGGGCCGGCCGTGGACAAGGGCCGCCGGGGCATCCTGGAGTTCCTGCTGATCAACCACCCGCTCGACTGCCCGGTCTGCGACAAGGGCGGCGAGTGCTTCCTGCAGGACTACGCCTTCCGCTACGGGCCGGGCAAGAATCGGTTCGAGGAGGCGAAGATCCAGCGGCAGAAGGACTACCCGGTCAGTCCCTACATCCTCCTCGACCAGGAGCGCTGCGTGCTGTGCCAGCGGTGCGTCCGGTTCCTGGGCGAGTACGTGGGGGAGGAGCAGCTGGTGCTGTCCGGCCGGGGCGTGCACACGGTGGTCACGACCGTCGACGACCGGCCCGCCACCTCGCCGTTCGCCGGCAACGTCATCGACCTCTGCCCCGTGGGGGCGCTCTTGTCCGAGCCGTACCACTTCAAGGCCCGGCCGTGGAACATCGAGCGCGAGGAGTCGACCTGCGTGCAGTGCCCGGTGGGCTGTCCCACCGCCATCACCGGGCGGGACGGCCGGCTGGTGCGGATGGAGGGCCGTCCCATTCCCGGCAACTGGGGCTTCCTCTGCGACACCGGGCGGTTCTCCTACGACTTCGGCCGGCACCCCGACCGGCTGACCACGGCGGTGGTGGAGGGACGTCCCGCCACCCTCGGGGAGGCCACCCGGCTTTTGGGCGAACGGCTGAAGGCGGCCGTGGCCGAGGCCGGTCCGGACGCGGTGGCGGTGCTCACCGGGGGGGCGCTCACGGTCGAGGACGATCACGCGGTGGCCACGTTCTTCCGCGAGGTCGTGGGCACGACCCGCC
Organism: Actinomycetes bacterium; assembly: GCA_023565505.1. Classification (GTDB taxonomy): domain Bacteria; phylum Bacillota; class Sulfobacillia; order Sulfobacillales; family JAIMBI01; genus JAIMBI01. The sequence goes on from JAIMBI010000005.1 coordinate 54,985, forward strand.
TCGGCTTGGTCAAGCCGGTGCCCGGCGCGGTGCCGCTCGCCCGCCTGGGCACGTACGAGGACCTCGCGCAGGCGGACACGGTGCTGCTGCTGCACGTCGATCCGTACGAGGCCGTGCCGGTGGTCCACCTGATGCTCCGGGAGGCGCAGAGGAAGCGGCGGACGGCGGTCTGGGGCCTCGGGGACCGGGTGTTGACCCGGGAGACCCTGGTGGGCCGTGACGTGGTGGTGGAGCCCGGCACGGTGGGGGCGACGCTGGCCGCGGCCCTGGCGGCGGAGACCGACCATCCCGACCTGGCCGCCGTGGCGGCCGAGGTGCGGGGCCGCGTGTCGGTGCCCGAGGGGGCGCTGGCGATGGCCCGGGCGCTGTTGGAGGCGACGCACCTCGCCGTCCTGTGGGACGGCCTCGACGCCGAGGCGGGGCCGGTGCTCGAGGCCCTGGCCCGGGCGCGCGACGACCGCCGGACGGCGATCCTGCCGACGCACGGTCCCCGGAGCTGGCTCGGGGCGGTCCGGGCGGGCATCCCCACGGACACCGACGCGACCCGGGCCATCCTCGAGGCGGCGGCCGCCGGCCGGATCCGCACGCTGGTGCTGTGGGGCGCCGACCCCCTGCGGGACTTCCCCGACCCGGACCTGGCGGAACGGGCGCTGGCCGCCTGTCCCGACGTCTTCTGGGCGGGTTGGTTCCCGCCGGCCGGCAGCGAGCGCATGACGGCGCTGTTGCCGCTGGCGGCCTGGGGGGAGGTCGCCGGCACCTACGTGAACCTCGAGGGTCGGCTGCAGGTGGCGCGCCCGGCGGCCAACAGCCCGGGGCAGGCCCGGCCCGCGGGCGCCGTGCTCCGGGCCGTGGCGCGCGCCTACGGCGCCGCCTTCCACCTGGAGGACTTCGACCCGTTCGAGGACCAGGACGGCGAGCGGCTCCGACTGCCGGCGCCCCCGGACACCCCGCTCGGCCCGGTCCCGGTCCCGCGGCTCGACGCGGCCGAGGGACTCACGGTGATCCTGGGCCAGGTGGTTGCCGTCGACCACTGGCCGAGCGAGATTCTCACCCGCACCGAGGAGGCGCATCCCGCCCGGCTGGCGCCCGAGGACGCGGCGCGGCTGGGGGTGGCCCTGGAGGGGGGCCGGGTGGTGGTCGAGGCGGACGGCCGCCGGCTTGTGGTCGGCGCGCGGCCTGACGCCCGCATCCCCCGCGGCCGGCTGTTCCTGCCGCTCGGTCTTGCCCGGCGCGAACGGGTCCGGCCGGGTACGCGGGTGGCCATCACGCGCGAGGAAGAGGTGGCCCGCCGGTGACCCTCCTGGACGTCGTCATCCTGGTCGTCAAGGTCATCATCCTGATCGCCATCCTGCTGGGCGGGTTCGCCTACACGATGCTGCTCGAGCGGCGGCTTTTGGGATTCTTCCAGCTCCGCCTGGGGCCGAACCGGGTGGGGCCGGCGGGGCTGTTGCAGCCGCTCGCCGACGGGCTGAAGATGGTGCTGAAGGAGGATCTGCTCCCGGCGGGCGCGGATCCCTGGGTCTTCCGGCTCGCGCCGGTGGTCTCGGTGTTCGCGGCGCTGGCCGTTGACGCGGTGATCCCCTTCGGGCCGCCCATCCACCTGTTCGGCACCACGATCTCCCTCGACATCGCCAACCCCAACATCGGCCTCCTGTACGCGTTCGCCTTCTCCTCGCTCGGCGTCTACGGGTTGGTGCTGGCCGGCTGGTCGTCGCAGAACAAGTACTCGCTGTTGGGCGGTGTGCGTTCTTCGGCCCAGCTCATCTCCTACGAGCTGGCCATGGGCCTGTCGGTGATGGGCGTGCTGATGCTGGCGGGGACGGCCAACCTGGAGCAGATCGACATGATCCAGCACCTGCACGGCTGGTTCGTCTTCCCCCAGATCATCCCGTTCCTGGTGTTCTTCACCACGGCCATCGCGGAGACCAACCGGATCCCCTTCGACCTGCCGGAGGCGGAGTCGGAGCTGGTCGCCGGCTACCACACGGAGTACTCGGGGATCCGGTTCGCGATGTTCTACATCGCCGAGTACATCAACCTCATCACGGCCTCGGCGATGGCGGTCACCCTCTTCTTCGGCGGCTGGTCCGGGCCGGCGTTCCTGCCGCCCATCCTGTGGTTCCTCATCAAGGTCGGCATCTTCGTGTTCGTGTTCATCTGGATCCGGGCGACGCTGCCGCGTTTCCGCTACGACCGCCTGATGAACTTCGGGTGGAAGGTCCTGGTGCCCATCGCGTTCCTCTACCTGCTGGGCACGGCGGCCTTCGTGACCGGGGCCATCTGAGCCGGCGGACGGTGAAGGGAGGGAGACCATGTTCGAAGGACTCAAGGCGCTGGCCAACGGCATGAAGACCACGCTCCGGATGCTCGCGGAGCCGCGGGACACGGTGCCGTGGCCGGAGAAGAAGCGGGAGGTGGCGCCGCGCTACCGCGGCCGCCACATGCTGGCCACCGACGACGACGGGCACGAACTGTGCGTGGGCTGCGGCCTGTGCGAGGCGGTGTGCCCGGCGCACGCGATCCGGGTGGTGGCGGCGGGCGCGGGCGAGGACCGGCCGGTGTCGTGGACGGAGCGGTACGCCGTGGACTACGAGGTGGACCTCATCCGCTGCATCTTCTGCGGCATGTGCGAGGAGGCGTGTCCCACCAACGCCGTGCGCCTGACGCCGTTCATGGAGCTGGCGGGCTACAGCCGGCGCGACATGGTCGCCGACAAGCCGGCCCTGCTGGGACCGGCCGTGCGCAAGTGACGGGGAAACGGAGGCGGTTCGGTGATCCTCGGCTTTGTGATCCTGGCCGGACTCGCGCTGGCGTCGGCCATCGGCGTGGTGGTGGCGGCCCACCCCGTCCACAGCGCGCTGGCGCTCATCGGCAACGTGGTGACCCTCGCGGTGCTGTACCTGCTGCTGCACGCCGAGTTCCTGGCGGCGGCGCAGATCATCGTGTACGCGGGCGCCATCATGGTCCTGTTCCTGTTCGTGGTGACGCTGCTCACGGCGGGCAAGGAGGAGCGGGAGCTTCCGGAGGAGCTGGCGGGACAGCGCACCTGGGCGGGCATCTTCGCCGTCCTCGTGGGCGGGGGCCTGGCCCTGTTCGCGGTGCGGTACTCCGGCGGCGTGGGCGTGGGCGGAGCGCCGCCGGCCGCCTTCGGCAACCTCGCCACGATGGGGCGGGCGCTCTGGGGCCCCGGGTTCGACTACCTGGCCGTGCTGGCGCTGATGCTGCTCACCGCCTCGCTCGGCGTGATGGTGATGAACCGGCCGGAGCGCCGGCGTGAGCCGGCGGCGCCGCCCGCATCCGCCGAGCCGCCGTCCCCGGCGGCCGGTCCGGAGGGGGAGCCGCCGCGGGCGGAGGCCGGCGGAGGAGGTGGCCGGTGATGCCCGTCGGGTGGGTGGTGGCCCTCGCCGCGGCGCTGTTCGCCGTGGGCGCCGTGGGCGTGCTGGTGCGACGCAACCCGCTCATCATGTTCATGGCGGCCGAGATGATGTGGAACGCGGCGGCCCTGGCGTTCGTCGCCTACGCCGAGGCCTGGCACGACCTGTCCGGCCAGGTGATGGCCTTCCTCGTCGTGGGCACGGCGGCGGCCGAGGTGGGCATCGGGCTGGCGCTCATCGTGTGGTACTACCACCGCCGCCCGCGCTTGGACATCGACGAGGCCTCGCGCCTCCGGGGCTAAGGACGGGCGCCGCGCGCCCCCGCGGTCTTCCGGCGGGGGCGGGGCGTGAAGGAGAGGACACGGATGACGCTACTTGCGGAGATTGTGGGCCTGCCGCTCCTCGGCGCCGCCAGTCTCCTGGTCTTCAAGGGCATCCTGCCGCGGCGCATGCCGGGCATCTGGGCCAGCGCCCTGGTCGGGGCCGCGTTCGCCCTGTCCTGGGTCGCCATGGTGCGCTTGGCGGGCCTGCCGGCGGACCACCGGGTCATCACCGGGACGCTGTTCACCTGGGCGAACGGGTTCGGTCCCGCCATCGGCTGGCGGCTGTACCTCGACCCGCTGTCGGCGGCGTGGATCCTCATCGTGACCGGCGTCGGCTTTCTCATCCACGTCTACTCCAACGGGTACATGGCCGACGATCCCGACGTGGGGCGGTTCTTCGCCGAACTGAACCTGTTCGTCTTCTCCATGCTGGTGCTGGTGCTGGCGGGGAACCTGCTCGTCCTGCTCATCGGCTGGGCGTTGGTGGGCCTCTCGTCGTACCTGCTCATCGGATTCTGGTACGAGCGGGCCAGCGCCGTGCAGGCGGCCAAGAAGGCCTTCGTGGTCAACACGGTGGGCGACGTGGCCATGCTCCTCGCCCTGGTGCTGTTGTGGCTGCACTACGGCACCCTCGCGTACGGCGGGTTGTTCGCCGCCTTCGCCCGGAGCGCGCCCGGCCAGCCGCTCTTCCTCTGGACCGCGCTGCTGCTGTACGTCGGCGCGATGGCCAAGTCGGCCCAGTTCCCGCTCCACATCTGGTTGCCGGACGCCATGGAAGGCCCCACGCCGGTCTCGGCCCTGATCCACGCCGCCACGATGGTCACCGCGGGCGTCTACCTCGTGGCCCGCATCTACCCGCTGTTCCGGCTGGCACCCGGCATGGGTGAGGCGGTGGCCGCCATCGGGGCGCTGACGGCGCTCTTCGCCGCCTCGGTGGCCGTCTTCCAGCAGGACATCAAGCGGGCGCTGGCCTACTCCACGGTGAGCCAGCTGGGCTACATGTTCATGGCGGTGGGCGTCGGCGCCTTCGCGGCGGGCGTGTTCCACTTCATGACCCACGCCTTCTTCAAGGCCCTGCTGTTCATGGCGGCGGGGAGCGTCATCCACGCGCTGGCCGGCGAGCAGGACCTCGGCGCCATGGGAGGGCTGTGGCGCAAGATGCCGTGGACGGCGGCGAGCTTCCTGGTGGCGACCCTGGCCATCGCCGGCATTCCTGGGTTTTCGGGGTTCTTCTCCAAGGAGGCCATCCTGGGCCAGGTCCTCGCACTCGGCCACACCGGCCTGTGGCTGGTCGGGGCGCTCACGGCCGGGCTGACGGCGTTCTACATGTTCCGCGTCTTCTTCCTCACCTTCCTCGGCCGGCCCCGGGACGCGCACCTCTTCGAGCACGCCCACGAGGCCCCCTGGGTGATGACCGTTCCGGTGGTCGTCCTGGCGGTGTTGTCGGTCCTCGGCGACGGGCTCGGCGGATGGCTCGACACGTGGCTCGCCCCCACCTTCACGGCGTGGCCGGGGGCGGGCCACTGGGCGCTCGGCGAGGGGCCGCTCTGGGCCACCGGGGTGGTGGTGCTGCTGGCGCTGGCCGGCATCGCGGCCGCGTACGCCCTGTACGTCCGACGGGAGGCGCCCGCGGCCGCGGAGAGCGCCGTCGCGCGGGCGGGACTGGGCGGATGGGGGCTGGACACGGCCTGGGCCTGGGTGGCGGTGCTGCCCGCCAAGGCCCTGGGGGACTTCGTGCGCTGGGCGAACGGCGGGTTCGTGGCGGTGGTCGACCGGGTGGCCGACGGCGTGCTGGCCTGGGCGGAGGACCTCCGGCCCATCCAGACGGGCCAGGTGCGGCGCTACACCCTGTCGGTGCTCGTCGGCACGGCGGCCGTGCTGGCCTACTTCCTGGTGCGGCTCTAGCGCCGCACCGCGCATCTTCCGGGCAACTGGGTAAGGAGGCCGTTCGATGCTGGTGTTCTGGCTAGTGGCGTGGCCCTGGGTCGGGGCGGCCCTGTTCGCCCTACCGCGGTCTTGGGCCAAAGCCGCCGCCGCGGTCGTGGGCGCCGTGGAGGTCCTGCTCTTCGCCCGGCTGTGGGCCCTCGGGCAGGCGAGCGTGGACTGGAACTGGATCCCGGACCTGGGCGTGCACTTCCACCTCGCCGTGGACGGCACGAGCCTGGTGCTCGCCGGTTTGGCGGCCGTGGTGACCCTGGCGGCGATCCTGGCCTCGCGGCGGGAGGCGGGGCCGGCCTACTACTTCTGGCTGCTCCTGGCGTTGTCGAGCGCGGCCGGGGTGTTCTTCGCTCGCGACCTGGTGACGTTCTACGTCTTCTGGGAAGTCGTCCTCATCCCCGTCTTCTTCCTCCTCACCGGCTGGGGCGGCGAGGGCGGCCGCGCCGCCGCGCTCCGCTGGCTCATCATGAACCTGTTCGGAAGCTTCTTCCTGCTCGTGGCGCTCATCGCGGTGGGCGTCCTGCACGCGGAGGAGACCGGGGTGGTGACGTTCCAGCTGGCCCAGCTGGCCCACACCGCCTACGCGCCCTGGGCGGTGCCCTGGATCTTCCTCGGATTCTTCGTCGCGTTCCTCATCAAGGCGCCGCTGTGGCCGCTGCACGGCTGGATGCCTTCGGCCTACGGCGAGGCGCCGGCCCCGGTCACGGCGGTCCTCTCCGGCGTCCTGTCCAAGCTCGGCGTCTACGGGATGATCCGGGTCCTGGTCCCCCTGTTCTTCCCCGAGATGGCGCGCTGGCAGCCCTACCTGATGGCCCTGGCGGCGGTCGGGCTGGTGTACGGGGCGGCGATGGCGCTCCGCCTCCGGGACGTGAAGATGGTGGCGGCCTACGCGTCGCTCTCGCACCTGGCCATGATGTCGCTCGGGATCTTCTCGCTGACCCGTCCAGGCGAGGTCGGCGCGGTGTTCTACATGGTGGCCCACGGGCTCATGGTGGGCGGCCTCTTCCTGCTCCTCGGCTGGCTCGAGGACCGGACCGGGACGCGGGACTTGGGCGCCCTCTCCGGGCTGAACCGCCAGGCGCCGCGGCTGTCCGGGTGGTTCCAGCTGTTCGCGCTGGCGACGCTGGGCCTGCCGGGCCTGCCGGGATTCGCCGGCGAGTACATGATCTTCCAGGGGCTGGTGGTCCAGAACGTGACGGTGGCGGTGGTGGCCGGCGTCGTGCTGGTCGTGGCGAGCTGGTACATGATCCGGCTGTTCCAGGGGGCGATGCAGGGGCCGCGCCGCGCCGTCACGCTGGCGGACCTCGGGGTCGGCCAGGTGGCGGTGATCGGGGTGCTGGGGGCCGTGGTGACGCTCCTCGGGGTCTGGCCGGCGAGCGTCACGGGGACCGTCGGGCACACCAGCCTGCCGGCGGCGGCGACCGCCGTGCGCGGGGGTGAGCGCGGATGATGACGCCGGGACTGGATCCCGAGATCACGGTGGGCGTCGGCATCCTGGTCACCCTGGTGGTCGGCATGGCCACCGGCCGCACGTCCCGCCTGCCGTACTGGGTGGCGCTGGCGACGGCCGTCGCGGCGCTGGTCGCCTCGCTCCTGACGGTGGGGACCGGGCAGCTCGTGGACAATGCGGTCCTTCTGGACCCGTACAGCTTCGTGGTGAACGTCTTCGTCCTGCTCGCCACGCTGGCGGGCCTGGTGCTGGCCTGGGATCCCGGCCGGTACGGGCCGGAGTACCCGGCCCTGGTGCTGCTCGCGGCGCTCGGGGCGATGCTGATGGGGCTCGCCGCCAATCTCCTGGTACTGTTCCTGGGGATTGAACTCCTGTCGTTGCCGCTGTACATCCTCGCGGGCAGCGAGCGGACGCCGCTCGGCGCGGAAGCGGGGATCAAGTACCTGCTGGTGGGCGCGTTCTCCTCGGGGATCCTGCTGTTCGGCATGGCGCTCCTCTACGGGGCCACGGGGACGCTGGTGTTCGTGGACTTCGCGGCGCTGCACCCGGCGCCGGGGCTCTTGGCCGCAGGCGTGGCGCTGACCGTGGCCGGACTCATCTACAAGCTCGCCATCGTGCCGTTCCACATGTGGGTGCCGGACGTGTACGAGGGCTCCCCCACGCCCGTCACCGCGTTCATGGCGTTCGCCACCAAGGTCGCGGCGGCGGCGGCGCTGCTCCGGGTCCTGGCCTTCGGCTTTCCGCTGCAGACGGCGACCTGGGGCGTGCTGCTGGGGTACTTCGCGGTCCTCACCATGCTCGTGGGCAACCTCCTCGCGCTGCCGCAGCGCGACCTCAAGCGGCTTCTGGCCTGGTCCGGAGTGGGCAACGCGGGCTACGTGCTCGTGGGCATCGCCGCCCACAACGCCGTGGGGGCCGAGGCGGCCATCTTCTACCTGCTGCCGTACGGGCTCGCGGTGGTGACGGCGTTTGCGGCCGTCCGGATCCTCGAGGGCGGCGGGGAGAGCGTGCAGTACCAGGACCTTCGCGGCGTGGCGTGGCGGCACCCGGCCCTGGCGCTGGCGTTCCTGGTGGCCATGTTGTCGCTGGCCGGCATCCCGCTCACGGGCGGGTTCGTGGGGAAGTTCGTGCTGCTGCGCGGGGCGCTGGCGGACAACCAGTGGGGACTCGCCATCGGGTTGGTGGTGGCCACGCTGGTGGGGCTCGCCGTGTACTTCCGGCCGGTGCAGGCCATGTTCCAGCGCGGGGAGGGGTCGCGGGCCCACTGGTCGGTGGGCAGCGCCGTGATCCTGGGGCTGTCGGCCCTGGCCACGATAGGCCTGGGCATCTTCCCCCAGCCGGTGCTGCATATCGTCAGTCAGTCGGCGAGCTTCCCGTGGCTGCACTGAAATGGGCGCGGGCGCGCCGCAGTACAATGTGGGCGAGGGACAACCGAGGCAGCGGACCGGACAGATGGGGCGCCAGGAAGGGAGAACCCAGTGAGTAAGCCACAGCCGGTGACAGGCGACGCGATGAGCCTGTTCGGGCTGGTCCAACCGGAGTTGAACGCGGTCGACCGTCTCATCCGGGAGGTTCTGACCGAGGAAGACCCCATGGTCCAGCGTGTCGCCGATTACCTCCAACAAGCGCCCGGCAAGCGGGTCCGTCCCGGTCTCGTCCTGCTGGGCGGGCACGCCGCCCGGCCGAAGCCCGAGACCGGCCGGCTCGTGCCCATCGCAGCCGCCGTGGAGCTCATCCATCTCGCCACGCTGGTGCACGACGACATCATCGACCGGGCGGAGACCCGCCGCGGGCAGCCGGCGCTCTACCGGGCGTTCAACGAGCAGGTGGCCGTGTTGACGGGAGACTTCCTCTTCGCCCGGGCCTTCCAGCTCCTTGCGGGCACGGGCCACCCCGAGGTGGTGGCGGCCGCGGCGGACGTCGTCCACACCATGTGCGTGGGGGAGATCCGGCAGAACCTCGACCACGGCCGGGTGGCGACGGAGGCCGAGTACCTCCGCCGCATCGACGCCAAGACGGCCCAATTCCTGGCGACCAGCTGCCGGCTGGGTGCGCTGGCGGTCGACGCACCGCCGGCGGTGCGTGAGGCCCTCACCACGTACGGGTGGCACGTCGGCATGGCCTACCAGCTGGTGGACGACCTGCTCGACGTGGTGGCGGATCCGGTCCGGCTCGGCAAGGCCGTGGCGGCCGACTTCCAGCAGGGGGTCATCACGCTCCCGGTGCTGTACGGGTTGGAGCGGGTCCCGGAGCCGGCGGCTCTGGCCCAGGCGCTGGCGGAGGCCCAGGATCCGCGTCGGCACGCCGAGGCGGTGCGGCTTTTGGAGCAGAGCGGCGCCCTCGACGACGTGCGGGCCCTGGCCGAGCGGATGGCCGCCGAGGCCGTCGCGGCCCTGGAGCCGGTGCCGGCCGGGCCGGCGCGCGAGGCCTTGGCCGTGCTGGCGCGGTTCGTGGTGGTGCGGGACTTTTAGCCAAAGGGGCGGACGCGGTTGGCTCGGCGGATTCCCGACGCGACGATCCGGCGGCTTCCGGCCTACCTGAGGGCCTTGGAGGCCGTCCGCGAGCGCCGTCTGACCTCGTTCGAACTCGGCCGGCGGACCGGGTTCTCATCGGAGCAGGTGCGGAAGGACCTCGCCTATTTCGGGGCGTTCGGCACGCGCGGCGTGGGGTACGAGGTGGCCGCGCTGGAGGAGCAGATCCGGCGGATCCTCGGCCTCGACCAGGGCGTGCGGGCGGCCATGGCCGGGGCCGGGCACCTCGGGACGGCACTGGCCCGGTACGCGCGGGCGATGCACAAGGACGTCAGCATCGTGGCCATCTTCGACAACGACCCGGCCCGGATCGGGGAGGAGGTGGCCGGCCTGGTGGTCGAGTCGGTGGACCGGCTCGAGGAACGGGTACGGGCCCTCGACGTGGCCATCGGCATCATCGCCGTGCCGGCTCAGGCCGCGCAGGCCGTGGCGGACCGGTTCACCCGGGCGGGCGTGCGCGGCCTCTTGAATTTTGCGCCGGTCTCACTCGTGACCGACGCGCGGGTGTACGTGCAGAACATCGACCTGACGTTGGAGCTGCAGGCGCTGGCCTACTTCGTGCGGGCGGCGGAGACGGCCCGGGTTTAGGGAGCCCGCACGGGTCGGGGAGGACAGCCGCGGGCCCGGCGACGCGGATCGAGGGCCCGGAACGCGTGGCCCGTGGGGCGCGGGGCCCGGCCGGGGCCGCGGGCAAGGCAGCCATGTCGGGCGGACTCATTCGGCGGATTTCCCCCAGCACGGTCCGGGTCGACGCCGTGACCCCGGCGTTCGGGAGCAACCGCCAGGTGTACTCCGGCACCAGCGCAAGGACACAGTCGGTCCCATGGGACATCAGCGGCAGGTCCAACTGACTATTCAGGATCCGGAACGGCCGCTCGATTGGCCATGCCTGCTTGGCGGTGACCACCTCAGCACGGGGCAGGCGGGCAGGAGCACGAACGGCCCGTCATGCCGGGCCTCCTCCGGAAAGCCCTCTCGTTGATCCGGAGGGCGCTGCCCGCCGTGAGGCCGTGCAAGGCCTGGCGGCGGGCGGCATCCTCCGCCGCGCGGTCCAGATGATATGCAAGACGCGCCGGTCGCCCTGGGGCCCCGGCGCTTCTTTTAAGCCCAGGGTCCGGGTCCCGTTGGCCCGGTGGACCCCCTGGTACTGCCCTCGGCGTCGGAGGACGGGTCGACGAGACGAGCGGGCCCCGCTGGACCGGCTGGCCCAGGATGTATTCCCATCCCGCGGCGGACCGACTCCAGGAGATGGGGCGCCAGCATCCCTCGGTCGCCCACCAGAATCAGCCGGGTGATGGGCCAGCGGGCCCGCAGGTCTTGCAGGACCGCGGACGTCGCTTGGTGGTCGACCAATATGCTAACAAGCTTGGCGCATCGTTCCGCGAGGAAGCCGTATCGCTGCGCCAGACGGGCGGACGCACCTGGCGAACACGGCTTTAAAGCGGGGGGTCGACCCGCTGGGCTTCGCGACGCAGAATCGCTGCGGTCAGCCGGAGGAAATCGTCGAGATGACGCTCGATGACGGCCACGACGATAGGGATTTGAAGGGCCTGGTAATCGTGGACGGCGATGTTGCGGAAACCAACCATCCGTTTCATCGCGTCCGCCAATTGGGCGTCGATCCAGCCGCCCTCGGCGAGCAGACGAAACACGTCGCGCGAACTCTGCGGAATGCCGAGCCGTTCGCGGCGGATGAGGTGGTGGCCGAGGTCCAAGGCGGCTTCGCAGGCGCGTTGGATGTTGAGGATGGCGGCATCCTGGCGCGTGACATCGGTGGCGAAGGAAGACGGATCCCGCTCGTATTCCTCGCGGGCGCGCCGGACGCACCGTTCGATGGTGGACACCTTGTTCAGGACGACGTCATCGACCATGGATCCGTCCCTCGTGCAGGATGTCGCGCACAAGTTGGGCCCGCGCTTCGTCCAGGGCGGTCTTCTCGCTCAGGATGGCCGCTTCGTATAGATCGACGCGGACATCACGATGCCACCACCGCTCTCCGGTGGTTACGACAAGGTACTGGAGGACGGTGCTGGCGGCGCGCAGGTCCACGAGATCCACCGGAGCCCCCAGGAGGTCCGACAGGTCGGCAGCCGCGTTCCAAAGGGCCACGGGATCCGCTCGACCCGGCAGCAGTATGGCGAGATCCCAGTCGCTGTCCGGCCTCGCTTGGCCCCTGATACGACTCCCGAAGGCCCAGACGGCGAGGAGGTTCCCGAACCGTTTGCGCAGCCAACCCACGACGGCGCATCGGGGTGAATCCGCCAAGGGCCGTCACCGCCTTTCGGGTTCATCAGGGGTTCTTGGGTTGAGTATACGGCGTTCCGAACGGAACGCGGAGTGTTGGCCCTGGCGTGCTGCGGGGGCCGGACGGTATCCGGGATGCTGGGGGCGCATCGCCCCACAAGGCGACAGGGAACGAGGGGGCATCGGAGGGCGATCCGAAACGCAACCAGAGCGATCGGCCCTAAGGTCAGGCAGGCAGCATGAGAGGGCGTGCTGCCCGTCCGCGCTCGGGTGCATCCTGACGCGACATGGCACGTGAGACCGCTTCGACAACGTCCACGGACGGGTTCGCCCCCGCTCCGGTAGGGTGAAGCGCGCTGGCTGGGTACGGGCCGCCTGAGCGGGGCGCCGACGCCTCTCGTCTCGCGCCCCGCCTGCCGTGGGACCCGTTGGGGGCCGGGGCGTCAATGCGGACGGGTCGGGACGTGCTCCTCGCGGTGCCGTCGCAGAAAGGGCGGGGGGGCCTGCCGCGGCGGCGCGACGAGGGCCGGCACGTCCGCCATGGCGGCGGCCAGGGGATCAAGGGCGACCAGGTCCCGGCGGGAGAGTTGGCTGAGGCGCTCGTGCCCCAGCGCCTGCAGGCCGTAGCGGATCTCGTCCGTGGACGACCGGAGGAAGCGCGCGACGGCCTCGGCGGCGCGTTCGACGTGGAGGCGGCCCCGGGCCTGCCCGGTTCCGTAGAAGAGCGATTCCGGCGGCCGCCAGGGCAGGACGCGGTGGCCTTCGGCGGCGGCCAGGGCCATCAGGACGGCGAAGCCCAGGTAAACGGCGTCCGCCCCGAGGGCGAGTGCCTTCAGGCACTCGCCGGGCGTCTTGAGGCCTCCCGCGGCCACGATCGAGACGCGGTCGCGCCGCCCGTGCTCCCGGAGCCACCGGTCCGTCCACGTCAGCGCCGCCATCAGCGGCAGGCCGAAGTCGTCCTGGAGGATGGGCGGGCCGGCATGGGTGCCGCCCTCGCCCCCGTCCAGCACCAGGAAGTCCGGTTCGGCCGGCATGACGGCTTCGAGGTCGTCCAGCAGCCGGGCGGAGGGAACGAGCTTCAGGCCGACGGGGACGGGATAGGTCTCTTTGAGCCGTCGGATGAGCGCCACCAGGTCGTCCGGGCGGTTCACGCCGTCCAGACGGGAACGGATCACCGCGTCCTCCCCGGGCTTGAGGCCCATGGCGTCCCGCATGGCGGGGGTGAGCGTGTCGGCCCGGGCCACCAGCTCCGCGGCGGCCTGGGCCCCCTGCCCGATCTGGATCTCGATGGCGTCGGCCCGCTCGAGCCACGCGGGGTGATGCTGGGCGGACCGGGGCCAGTCGCCGCGGTGGTATTGGACGATGAGCTTATGGGCCGCCTGCCGCTCCTCCGGGAGGTAGTTCTCCCCCGTGTTGGTGGCGGTGCCCACCGCGTTGGCGGCCAGCGCGAGCGCCACCTTCACCGGCGCGGAGAGGGCGCCGCCGAAGGACATGCCGGCGATGACGAGCGGCGTGTCCAGGTGGAGGGGGCGTTCGGCGGACGGCCCGATGACCGTGCGGGTGTCGATGCGCTCGCGCGAAGCGGTGGGCAGGCGCACGACCTGGGCCGGATTGAAGACCAGGCGGTCCCAGGGGGAGAAGATGCGGGGCGGGCCCATGGGCCGCTCGAGGGCCGTGTCGCGCGTGGCCCGCAGGAGGTTCTCGAGGAAGGTCTGCGGGTCGGCGCGGCGGACGAGGCTCAAGAAACTCGCCAGGTTGAAGCTGTACGGCGTCCGGAGCGTGGCCCGGAGCAGCCGGTCGACGGTGCGGTCCACGAGCCGGGGGCCGGCCAGCCACAGGCCGGCGACCAGCAGGAGGACCCCGAGGAACAGGGCCACCAAGGCCGCCAGCACGACACCCCCGAAGGTCACGGCGATCTCCTCCCGGGCCGAAGGGCCCTTTTTGGGGCATAGTGTCGGATTCCGGGGCGCCCTTATGCGTCGTGAGGTTAGCCGCGGCGGTGGCGGGCCGACCAGAGGAGTTGGACGGCCGCCCAGGCGAAGGCGAGGTCGGCTGCCAGACGCCAGTGCAACAAGGACAACCACACGCCGAGGGCGACCGAGCCGATGACCCACACGGCCGTCGCGACGGTGCGGAGGGCGCGGCTGAGGTCCTGCAGGGAGGCTTCTCCGGGGCGCCAGCGCACGTCCGCCTCGAGCTCGCCGTCCTCGACTTGGCGCAGCACCCGCGCGAACAGGGGCGGGATTCCCAGGGCGGCCGTGCCCCATTCCCGGGCCCGATGGAGCGCGAACCCGACGGGGCCGCCGGTCTCTTCGGTCACGAAGCGGCGCGCGTAGGGGGTGAAGAGCTGGATGAGGTTCAAATGGGGGTCGAGTTCGGTGGTGAGGCCGACCAGCATGCTGATGGCCCGACCCAGGAAGGCGAAGTGCGCCGGGAACTGGATGGGTTCCTCCCGGAGCAGCGTCTCCACGTCGGCCAGCAGGTTCTCGAGGTCGATCTGCCGCACGTCGGCCAGGGTCTCGGCGTAGTAGCGCTGGAGCAGGTAGGCCACGCGCGTGCGGAGCTGGCGGGGTTCGGCTTGGGGGCGCACCACCCCGAGCCCGTAGAGGGCCTCGACGATGACGGCGGGGCGCCGTTCCGAGACGCCGACGAAGAGGTTGCGGATCTGGCGGCGGTCCGCCGGCGTGATCTGGCCCACCATACCGAAGTCGAGCAGCACGAGGTCGCCGTCCGGGCGGACGAGGATGTTGCCCGGGTGGGGGTCGGCGTGAAAGAACCCGGCGTCCATCACCATGTGCAGGTAGAGATGGATGAGCCGCTCGGCCACCAGCGTGCGGCTTATCCCGGCCGCCTCCAGGGCGGCGAGGTCGTTCACCTTGATGCCGTCGTGCCGGTCCATGGTCAGGACCCGGCGCGTGGTAGAATCGTGGTGGACGCGCGGGACGTGCAGCCACCGGAAGGCGGCCGCCTCGCGGGCGATGCGCTCGGCGTTCTCGGCCTCGCGGAGATAATCCAGCTCTTCGTATACCGTTCGCTGAAACTCGGCCAGCAGTCCGTGGAGGTCGAACGTGCGGCCGAAGCGGGTGAGACGCTGGGTCACGGCGACCACGACCCGGAGCGCCGCCAGGTCCGCGGCCACGATGCGGTCGATGTGGGGCCGCTGGACCTTGACGGCGACGGGACGGCCCTCGCGGTCCGTGGCCCGGTAGACTTGTCCCAGCGACGCCGAGGCCAGCGGCACGGGATCGAAGGCGGCGAAGTGGGCCTCGAGGCTTCCGATCTCCTGCTGCAGGATGGGTTCGACCAGCTCCCAGGGCGCGCTGGCCACGTGGTCCTGGAGCGCGGCGAGCTCTTGGACGAAGGGCGGCGGGAGGACGTCGACCCGGCTCGAGAGGAACTGGCCCACCTTCACCAACAGTCCGCCCATGCGCTCCGCGGTGCGGCGGAACCGCGCGGCTTGGCGGCGGAAGAGCGGCTCCAGCTCCCCGGCCACCGCCTCGACGCCGAACAGACGCATCCGTTGGTTGACGACCCAAAGTTCCCAGAGGATCCCGAAGAACAGGCGGAGCACGGTGGCGACGCGCACCACCGGCCGGGTCGGAGGGATTCCCGGCCCGCCGGAAGGATGGGATATACTGATGGCGTTTGAAGTGGACACGGCCGTTCCTCCGGCCTTTAGCGTATCATAGGCGGCCCGGAGGACGGCCGGGCGCGGAGGAGCCGCGTCGGCGAGCGGTCGACCAACCCCGGGTGGTAATGCATGCTGACGTTCTTGCAGTCCTTGTCCTGGTCCCGATGGCTCCTCTCCATCGTCGACGTCGCCATCGTCGCCTATGGGTTCTACCGCCTTTTTCTGCTCATCCGGGGGACCCGCGCGGTCCAGCTGATCAAAGGCATCGCCGTGCTGCTGCTCGCCGTGCCAGTCTCGCAGTGGCTCCAGCTCAACGCGACCCACGCCATCCTGCAGGACATCCAGGTGATGCTCACGGTGGCGCTGCCCATCGTCTTCCAGCCGGAGCTCAGGCGCGCGCTGGAGCAGATCGGGCAGGGGCGGTTTTTCGCCGAGCCGCTCGTGAGCCACGAGGAAGTCGACATGGTGCGGGTCATCGACGAGGTGGCCCGGGCGACCGAGCGGCTGAGCCAGTCCCGCACCGGCGCCCTCATCGTGCTGGAGCGGCAGACGGGGCTCAGGGAGTACGCGGCGACGGGGATCCCCATGGAGGCGCTGGTCTCGGCGCCGCTTCTGGAGAACATCTTCGTGCCGAACACCCCGCTCCACGACGGGGCCTGCATCATCCGGGGGGACCGGGTCGTGGCGGCGGCGGCGTTCCTCCCGCTCACCGAGTCGGCCCGGCCGGGCAGCGAGCTGGGCAGCCGCCACCGGGCGGCGCTCGGCATCACCGAGCAGTCCGATGCCGTGGCGGTGGTGGTCTCGGAGGAGACGGGATGGATCTCGGTGGCGGTCGAGGGCCACCTCACCCGGCGCCTGGAGGACCGGACGCTCCGGGAGATGCTGCTCCGCCTTTTCCGGCGCAAGCCGCATCCCGGCCTCAAGCTCTGGATCCGAGGTGCCGGCCGATGATGGACCGGCTGCTCGAGAACGACACCATCCTCAAGATCCTCTCGCTGCTGGTGGCCATCGCCGTGTGGGTCCAGGTCAACATGAGCCTCCCCCAGACGGTGGACCGGCGGCTCGGCCCGGTGCCGCTGGCCTGGACCCTCCCGCCCCACTCGCGGCTGGTGGTGCTGTCGATTCGGCCGGCCGAGGTGACCGTCCAGATCCAGGGGCCCACGAGCGCCATGGGGCCCAACGTCACCGCCGACGCCTGGGTGGACCTGTCCAAGCTGACGCGCCCGGGCACTTACTCCGAGCCGGTGGTGGCCTCCGTGCCGACGGGCACGCGGCTCGTGGCCGTCACCCCGGGCCACGTCCTGGTCACGGTCGACACCGAGGTGAGCCGGAAGCTTCCCGTTACGCTCACCACCACCGGGCATCCGCCGCCGGGCTACGGCGTGGCGCGCACCAGCACGGCCACGTCGTCCGTCACCGTGAGCGGGCCGTCGCAGTACGTGGACCAGGTGGCGGCCGTCGTGGGCCGGGTGAACGTGAGCCACGCCACGGGCCCGTTCACCGCCCAGGTGCTCCTCTTCCCGGTGAACCGAAGAGGGCAGACGGTGGGCCACGTGGAACTGTCTCCGGAGTTGGTCTCCGCGGACGTGCAGGTGGCCGCCGAGCGGACCCTGCCGGTGGTCGTCTCCTACCGCGGGACGCCTGCGGCCGGCTACACGGTGGGGACCATCGACGTCAAGCCGACGACCGTCACCGTGTACGGCCCGACGTCGGCACTGGCCGGTCTGGACCACCTGGTCACGCAGCCGGTGGACATCAACGGGGCGACGGGCACGGTCACCGCGACGGTGGCGCTGGCGGCACCCTCCGGGGTGACGCTGTCGACCGGCTCGGTGACGGTGACCATCACCATCTCGCACTGATTTGGGCAACGCCCGCGAGACTGCATAGGCTAAGGACGCGACCGCCCCTCCGCCCGGCGGAAGGCGGCAGTCGCCAGGGAGGAGACGGCGTGCCGCTTTTCGGAACCGACGGTGTGCGGGGCGTGGCCAACCGCGACCTGACCCCCGCCTTGGCGTTCGACGTGGGACTGGCGGCGGCGAGCCTCCTGGCCCCCGGTTCGCGGGTGGTGGTGGGACGCGACACCCGCCGGTCCGGTGCCATGCTGGAGGCCGCCGCCGCCGCCGGCCTGATGGCCGGCGGCGCCGACTGCGTGCTGCTCGGCGTGGCGCCGACGCCGGCCGTGGCGGCGCTGGTGCCCGTCCTCGGCGCCCAGGCGGGTCTCGTGATCTCGGCCAGCCACAACCCGCCCGAGTACAACGGCCTGAAGCTCCTCGACGGAGACGGACGGAAGTGGCCGCCGGCGCGGGAACGCGTCGTCGAAGCGATGGTGGCCGACCGGGCCGGCCGGGCGGGACGGCTCGTGCCGGCCCTCGAGACGGGGGAGGCGGAGCACCGGCCGGAGGCGCTCGAGGCCTACCGCGACCGCTTGGTGTCCTTGTTTGCGGGCCGGGTGGACCCGCTCCGGGTCGTGGTGGATCTCGGCCACGGAGCGGCGGTGAGCACCGCGGAGCCGGTTCTGACGCGGCTCGGCCTCTCCGTGACGGTGATCCACGGCACGCCGGACGGGCGGCACATCAACCGGCGCTCCGGGGCCACGCATCCCGAGGTGGTGGCCGAGGCCGTGCGGGAGCGCGGAGCGGACCTGGGCCTCGCGTTCGACGGCGACGCCGACCGCCTGGTGGCCTGTGACGAGACGGGGCGGATCCTGGACGGCGATGCGATAATGTATGCGTTGGCGACCGGCCTGCTGCGCGAGGGCGCGCTCGCCGGACGCCGCGTGGTGGCGACGGTCATGTCGAATCTGGGGCTGGAGCGGGCGCTCGGCCGGCTGGGGGTGACCTTGGACCGCACGCCCGTGGGCGACCGGTTCGTCGCCGAGCGCATGGCCGAGACGGGGGCCGCGCTCGGCGGGGAGCAGTCGGGCCACGTGATCCTGGCCCGCTGGGCGGTGACCGGCGACGGCCTCCTGACCGCCCTGGCCCTCTTGGCCGAGGCGCACCGGCGCGGGGCGCCGGTGTCCGCCCTGACGGAGGGCTTCGAGCGGTACCCCCAGGTCCTGCGGAACATCCGCCTCCCGGGGGGGATCGACGGGGAGCGGTGGCGGGAATGGCCCGGAGTGGCCGACGCCTTGGGCGCCGCGGAAGCGGCGCTGGGCGCGGCCGGCCGGGTGGTCGTCCGCCCGTCGGGGACGGAGCCGCTTCTCCGGATCATGCTGGAAGGACAGGACACGGACGCCATCACGACATGGGCCGACCGCCTGCAGGCGGTCTTCGAGCGGGCTTTGGGGTCGGCAACGAAGCCCTTCGGAGCAAGGCCGAGAGCGCCGGAACCGCCGCGAGGCGGTTGACGAGGAGAGGGATCTCGAAGCATTCGGCGGGTGACCTCCGGCTTCCCGGCGGCCGTCAACCACGGAACAAAGGGTCGGCAGTGATGCCGCCACAAACCCGTGCGGCCGGGCCCGACAATCCACGACGGACGTAGGAGGACAACAGACACCATGTGCGGGATTGTCGGCTATGTGGGCGCCGACCGGGCCTTGCCGTTCCTGCTGGAAGGGCTCCGGTCGTTGGAGTATCGCGGGTACGATTCGGCCGGGGTGGCCCTGGTCGAGCCCGACGGCATCCGGGTGCACAAGGTGGCCGGACGCCTCGACCGGCTGGTGGAGGCGGTCCAGGACTTCGACGGCACGGCGGCGTGCGGCATCGGGCACACGCGGTGGGCCACGCACGGGCCGCCCACGGACCACAACGCGCATCCCCACACCGACTGCACCGGGCGGGTCGCGGCGGTGCACAACGGGATCATCGAGAACTACCGCGCCCTCAAGGAACGGCTCGTGGCCCGGGGCCACCAGTTCCGGAGCGAGACCGACACCGAGGTCATTCCCCATCTGCTGGAGGAACACCTGAAGACCGTCCCGGACCTAGCCCGGGCCGCCCAGGCGGCCATGCGGGAACTGGAGGGCGCCTACGCCTTCTTGGCGGTGAGCGCGGACGATCCCGGGACGCTGGTGGCGGTCCGGGAGGCCAGCCCCCTGGTCATCGGGGTGGGGACGACGAGCCAGTACGTGGCCTCGGACCTGCCCGCCCTCCTGCCCTACACCCGGCGGGCGCTGGTGCTCGACAACGGGGAGCTCGCCGTGGTGCGGCCGAACGGCGTGACCCTGTACACCCGGGCGGGGGATCCGGTGGAGCGCGAGCCGTTCCTGGTGACCTGGACGGCGGAGCAGGCCTCGCGCGGCGGCTATCCCCACTTCATGCTGAAGGAGATCCACGAGCAGCCGGACGCCTGGGCGGACTGCCTCCGGGGGCGGATCGACGGGGAGGGGCGGCTTCTCCTCACCGAACTCGGTCTCGAGCCGGAGGACCTCGCCGGCGTGCGCTTGCTCCAGTTCGTGGCAGCCGGCACCGCCTACCACGCCGCGCTCATCGGGGCCGCCCTGGTGGAGCGGCTGGCCCGCATCCCGACGCGCGTGGACGTGGCGTCCGAGTTCCGCTACCGCGACCCCATCTGGGCGCCGGGCACGGTGGTGGTCGCCGTGAGCCAGTCGGGCGAGACGGCGGACACCTTGGCCTCGGTCCGCCTGGCGAAGGGGCGGGGCGTGCCGGTCTGGGCCGTGACCAACGTGGTGGGATCCACCCTGGCCCGGGAGGCGGACCGGGTGCTTTACACCCGGGCCGGACCGGAGGTCGCGGTGGCGTCGACCAAGGCGTACACCACCCAACTCCTGGTCCTCACCCTGCTGGCACACGCTCTGGCCCTCGCGGCCGACCGGCCGACCGGGACGCTGCTGGCGGATCTGATGGGGCTGCCCCACGCGGCGGCGTCGTGGCTCGAGGGGGATCACGGGATCCGGACGGTGGCCGAGCGGATCCGGAGCGTGCCGAGCCTCTTCTACATCGGGCGGGGCGTGGACTACGCGCTCGCCCTCGAAGGCCAGCTCAAGCTCAAGGAGATCTCGTACATCCACGCCGAGGCCTACCCTGCGGGGGAACTGAAGCACGGGACGCTCGCCCTCATCGAGGCCGGGGTGCCGGTTGTGGCGGTGGTCTCGGGGCCGAGCCTCCTGCCCAAGGTGCACTCCAACATCCAGGAGGTCAAGGCCCGCGGGGCCTGGGTGGTGGGGATCACGACGGACCGCTTGGCGGCGGAACTCACGGACGTCCTGGACGTCGTGGTGCCGGTGCCGGCGCGCGACGAGCGGGTCATGCCGGCCCTGATGGCGCTGCCGCTTCAGCTGCTCGCGTACGAGACTGCGGTGGCGCGAGGCCTGGATGTCGACAAGCCCCGAAACCTGGCCAAGTCGGTGACGGTGGAGTAGGCCGGCACCGGGCCGAAAGCCGAAACGAAGGAACGTGGCCCTGCTGGCCGGGGCCGGCGGGACGGCCGCACTGTCCGCTGGTTCCGCGAAGGGCCCTGCCCCATGCCGGAGGCGAGCGGCAAACAGCCATCTCCCCTGCGGAGGTGGCTGTTTGTCGTGCGGATGGGCCACCCCAGGCGCCCAAACACGGATGTCCGGGGGGTTACGAACACGCGATGCTTTCATGTCTTCCCGCGGGACGGTGTCTTTTCGGAGATCGAAATTATAAGGTGTCCGCGTGTAGAGCGAATGCTGTATTGTTGACAAAGATTCGACGCGAGCCGGATCATTGAATCATCTCCAGAAGATGGTCTCAGCGGGGGGAAGGGTCGTGCCGGAGCAAGTCGGGACGATTCGGATCGTCGACGTGCATCACCATGTGGGCGTGCTGAGCCTATCCGAAGTCCGCGGCACCAAGGTGGAGCCGTTCGCGGATCTGTCGAGTCGATTGGCCCTCATGGACGAGCACGGCATCGCCCAGGCCTGCTTGTTTCCTGCCAACTCCTACCCGCAAGCCCAAGGGATCTTGGACACGCAGCGCCAGAACGACTACATCGCCGAATACCGTGCCCGCCGTCCTGACCGCTTTCCCGCGGCCTGTGCCGTGGTGGAGCCGCTCCACGGCGAGGCGGCGGTGCGGGAGGTCCGGCGCGTGTTCGAGGAGCTCGGTGTGAACGGGCTGGTGTTTCACCACCGCTTTCAAGGAGGGCCGATTAACGCGGCCAACATGTATCCCATCCTGGATGCGGCCAGGGGATATCACCGCCCGATCTTCGTGCACGTCATAGCCGAATCGCAACTCGAGAGTCCCTGGCGACTCGAGGAGCTGGCCGATGCGTATCCCGACGTGACCTTTGTCGCGTTGGACGCCTTCTCTAGTCCGAGTCAGTCGCAATGGATGTCGTACATCGCGACGAAGCACGCCAACATCTACTTCGAAACGGGTGCCATGACGTCGGTCGGCAACCGGCTGGCGATGTTCCTTGCCCGCCACGGGTCGGACCGTCTCATCTACGGGTCCGACTGCTACATGACGCCCCGCGGGTATGCCGTTCCCCACCCCAAGAACGAGTTGCTGGCGTTGGGACTCGCGCGGGACGACCTCGAGCGAATCTTTTGGCGCAACGCTTACCGTGTGTTGGGTTTGGATACCGGAGGCAATGAACGCTGACGCCGCGGCGCGTCCCGGTTCGGCGGCCCGAGGACACACCCGGGCGTCTCGACAACGCGTCGCAGGGAGCGGGAACACGCCGGGGCGCAGGCGCGTCCGCGTTGCTGGTCCGTGTCCATCAGGCCGATATTCCCCGGCCAGGAGTCTAGGCAAGGAGGCAGTCGAATTGATGCCGTTCCGGAAGGCGACGCCCCTCGT
This sequence comes from Actinomycetes bacterium, assembly GCA_023565505.1. Taxonomy (GTDB): domain Bacteria; phylum Bacillota; class Sulfobacillia; order Sulfobacillales; family JAIMBI01; genus JAIMBI01. Next base: position 77,207 of record JAIMBI010000005.1, read on the forward strand.
TGCGGGCACTGCGGGTCTGGCTCTCCTGTTGGCGGGTTGCGGGTCTACGGGTACGACGGCGTCCGGCTCCGGATCGGGCAACTCTCCGGAGTATGTCATCGGGGCCGACATCCCGCTGTCCGGCCCCAACCAGATTTACGGGCAACTTTACCAGAAGGCCATCAACTTGGCGGTCGCCAACGTCAACGCGAGCCACCTGCTCCATGGCCAGCTCAAGGTGGACTACGTGGACGGCCAGGCTCTGCCTGCGCCCTCTGTGGCCGGGATGGAGCAGCTGGTCAACGTAGACCACGTGCTGGCCGTCTTGACCGGGTTCAGCGCGCCGACCAAGGCTATTGCGCCCATTGCCAACCGGGACCACGTGGTGGAGATCAACGGCGGGGCGTCAAGCCCGGACCTCGCCCGCCTGGGCCCGTACATGTTGAACGACATTCCTTTGGCGGACGAACAAGTCCAGGTGATGATCCCGTGGCTCGTGCAACGGGGGTTGAACCGCTGGGCCGTCATCTACTCGAACGAGACGCTCGGGACCTCCATCTTCAACGCCATCCAGCAGGCTCTTCCGGCCGCCGGCGGCCAGTTGGAGGCGTCTTACCCGGTCGAACCCACCGCCGTGGACTACCAGTCGGAGGTTGCGAAGATTAAGGCGCTTTCCCCCGCGCCGAACGTGGTCTTCCTCGCTACGACGAGCGGCGGGCTGAATCCGATCATCATCAAGCAGCTTCGGCAGGGAGGGGTCAACGCGCAGATCGTGAGTTACGCGGGGTTCGACATCCCCGCGACGGTTGCCCTCCCCCAGGCCCAAGGCTCTATCTGGCCGGACCAATACATCGACTATCACTACAACGATCCGGCCACCCAGACATTTAACCAGACCTGGTCCAAGCAAAATGCCAAGCCGCCCATCACCCTGCAGACAAACTACTACAATGCCGTGTTGATCATCGCGGACGCACTGAAGTACATGGAGGACCACCACGAGGCAGCTACCGGAAGCAACCTCCTCGCCGCCATCCACAGCGTCAAGCGGTTCCCGGTGGTCGGGGGCACGCTGACGTTCCAGTCCAACGGGACGGTCGTGGAGCCGCTGGCCATCAAACAACTCGAAAACCACCAGGAGCACATTCTCGTGGTAAAGACGGCGACGCCCCAATAGGCCATGCGGGAGCCGACCGGATGGCGCGAGCGCCTCCGCGGCATTCGGCCGGCCTTCCCGCACCAGGGTGGAGATGACAATGTTAGGTCTTCAGCTGTTGCTCTACGGCATCGCCCTCGGCAGTCTTTACGCCTTGGTCGCGATAGGATTCGCCCTCATCTTCAGCACCACTCGTGTTTTCCACATCGCGCACGGGGCGACCTACGTCCTCGCCGGGTACGTGTTCTTCGCCGCCAGCATCGCCGGACGGTGGCCCGTCTGGGTGGGCGTCCTGGTCGCGGCCCTGGCGGCTCTGGCCTTCGGGATGGGGACCGAGTGGTTCATCTACCGTCCCATTCGGCGGGCGCGCGAGTCGTTCTTTACCTTGTTCGTTGCGTCGTTCGGCTGGCTGGTCGTGGTGAGCAACGCCATCGCCCTGGTGTTCGGAAGTCAGTACGTCACGGGACAATCGGCATGGGTGACGGGAGTTCCTATTGGTCGCCTCGAGCTGAGACCCATCGACGGCTTGACGGTGCTGGTCGCCGGCGTGCTGTTCGGCGCCATGCAGTGGTTAATGCACCGTACCCGGCTCGGCATCATGTTCCGGGCGTTGGCGGATGATCCCGAGCTGTTGCGGGCCGCCGGCTTCGAAGGCTCCCGCTACTACTTGTGGGCGATGGCGATCGGGTCGCTGTTGGCGGTGCCGGCGGCGGTGATCGGGACGTATACCGTGGGGTTGACGCCGACGCTCGGGACCACCATCGCTACGGTGGCGTTCGCCGCGTCGATCGTCGGCGGAATCGGCAGCTACGTGGGCGCCGCCGTGGGCGCCCTGGTCCTGGGTGCGGCGGAGGACCTCGGGGTGTGGAAGCTCCCCGCGGACTGGCAGACGGCGATCGCCTTCGGCGTGCTCTTCGTGTTCCTGCTGCTCCGGCCGCACGGCATCCTGGGGCGGCCGTCCCGGTGAGGGTGGACGGATCGGCGTCAATTCGCAAGGGGTGAGGCGGGAGCCTGCGATGTTGAGCTTTGTCGCCAACGTGCTGATCCTAGCCGTCATCGCGTCCATCGTGGCGGTCGGCCTGGACGTCATGATCGGGTTTACAGGCATCTTCTCGGCCGCCCAGGCGGCCTTTTATGGGATGGGCGCGTACACCGCGGCCCTCCTGAGCAGCCACTTGCACAACTCCGTCCTGGCGGTGTTGGTAGTGGCCGCCGCGTTGGCGGTGGTGGCCGGATGGCTGCTGGCCGTGCCAGCTCTCCGGGTGAAGGACGAGTACTTCATCATCGCTTCGGTGGGCTTCCAATACATCGTGTATGCCGTATTCACCAACTGGCAGGCGGTGACCGGGGGGATGGGCGGCATCACCGGGATTCCCCAACCGGAAGTGTTTGGATTCCAGATCAGCTCGACGGCGGGCTTCCTGGCCCTCAGCGTCGTCCTCCTGGCCTGCGTCCTGGCGGCCACGTGGGCCTTGGTCGTGCGATCACCGCTGGGGCGCGCGTTGAAAGCCTTGCGCGACAACGAGCAAGCGGTTCTGGCTTTGGGCAAGAACACCGTCGGGCTCCGTATCTGGGCCATCAGCATCGGCTGCGCGTGGGCTGCCATAGGAGGGGTCCTCTACGCGTACTACGTCACCTTCATCAACCCCGAGAGCTTCACCGTCGACCAGTCGGTCATTTTCATGACCATGGTGGTCTTCGGAGGAGTGGGGACCCTGGTCGGACCGGTAGCCGGTGCACTGTTCGTCACCATCTTCCCGTCGCTCCTCAATCTGCTTGGCTTGCCTAGCCAATGGATGGGGCCGCTTCAGGAGATCATTTACGGGCTGGCGCTCATCGTGTTGATGATCTACCGACCCGAGGGTCTATTGGGGGCGTGGAGAGGACTGCGCAGGCTCCTTCGCGGAGGTCCCTATGAAGGTGCCGGCCGCGCCTCAAGGGATGCGGAGGTCCGCGATGTTGCGCCTTGAAGGGGTCTCGAAGCGGTTCGGGGGTCTTTGGGCGGTCAATAACCTGACGTGCGAAATAGCCCGGGATGTCATCACCTGCTTGGTTGGGCCCAACGGAGCCGGCAAGACCACCGTGTTCAACCTCATCACCGGCTTTCTGCAGCCCGACGGCGGGCGGATTTGGTATGGCGAACGGCGCATCGACGGCCAGCCGCCTCCGGTCGTGGCCCGTCTGGGCATCGGGCGGACGTTCCAGGACCTCAAGCTCTTCGGCAACATGACGGTCCTGGAGCACCTGCTGTTGGCCCAGGAACGCGGGCTGCTGAGCTGGAGACGGTACCGGACGTTGAAAGCCGAGGCGGAGCGAATCCTCGAGCGGTTCGAGCTGCTGGAGAAAGCCCATTGGCTGGCGTCCGACATCAGCTACGCCGAGCAGAAGTTTCTCAGTTTGGCCCGCTTGGTGGCGCTCGGACCGCGCGCGCTGCTTTTGGACGAACCGGCGTCGGGGTTGGACGGACCCTCGTTGGATAAGCTCGTGTATTTCATCCGGAGCCTGCAGGGAGAAGGGCGCAGCGTGTTGGTGATCGAGCACAATCTGGACATCGTCCGCCAGCTGGCGGATCATATCCTCTTTCTTGACAATGGCCAGCTGGTCGCCGAGGGATCGCCCGAAAAAATTTTCGGGGACGATCGCCTGGCGGACCTGTACTTCGGGCGGGTGCGCGGAGCGTGACCGAAGTGTTGCTCGAGGTGGCCGACGTGCACGCGGGCTACGGCAACGTGCCCGTGTTGCGCGGTGTGAGTCTGAGCGTGCGGCCGGCCGAGGTGGTCGCTCTGCTCGGACACAACGGAGCGGGCAAGACCACCTTGCTCCGAGCGGTGTATGGCCTCATCACGGTCTGGAAAGGTCGTATCGCGTTCGACGGTCAAGACGTCCACACGCCGGCGGGCGCCCTGGCCGCCCGCCGCGGAATGGCACTGGTGCCACAGGGCAAAGGGGTCTTCGGCGGACTCACGGTGGGCGAAAACCTCCGCCTGGGGCTGTGGGCCAGTGGCCTCCGCGACAAGGACCCCGAGGCCCGGCGACGCCTCGAGCGCGTGTTCGGGTATCTGCCGGTGCTGCGGAACCGGTGGAACGAGCGTTGTCGGGCGCTGTCGGGGGGGCAACAGCAACTGGTCAGCATCGGTCGCGCCCTGCTGGTTCAACCACGGTTGCTGCTCCTCGATGAGCCGTCTGTAGGATTGGCACCCATCATGGTGGAGCAGACCATGGAGCTGGTTGGCCGTCTTCGGGACGAGGAGCGGCTTGGCGTCGTCCTGGTGGAGCAGAACGTGCGGCAGGCTCTGACCATCGCCGACCGGGTGGCCGTGTTGAAGAACGGCCGTATCATCCGCACGGGAGAGCCGGCGGAACTGGGGGTCGCCGAGCAGCTTTGGGCGCTGTTCTGATTCGAAGTGAAGCTGTGGGGGTGTGCGACACGATGCAGGCCGAGACCCTGTACCAGTGGCTCAAGGATGTGGCGACGCGTTATCGCGAGCACGTTGCGCTGGTCTCTCACGAGGCCGCCGCACGACGCGAGTGGACCTACCTCGCGTTCGTGGAGGCTGTCGAACGTGCCGCAGGCGGACTCCAAGCGCTGGGATACGGACGCGGCCAGGCCCTGGCCGTCTGGCTGCCCAACACGGTCGAGTGGCTGGTGATGGAGTTTGCCGGTGCGATGCTCGGCCTATTGGTCGTTCCGCTTAACACCCGGTACCGCGCCCATGAACTGGGACATCTCTTGCGCTTGAGCCGCGCGCGAGGCCTGGTCTTCATGCCACGGTTCCTGAACATCGATTTCGCGGGCATTCTGGAAGAGGTTCTCTCGGAAGACGGGAGTGAACTGGCCCTGGAGCACGTTTTCGTCACGGGGACGGATCCGTCTGCTGTCCGAGTGGGATCGCCGGCCAAGCCCGTGGCCGTTCACGCGCTCGGCGAGGTGTTGGCGGGTCGACCGGCCGAGGAGGAGGCCTTCCCGCACGATCTCGTCAACGTGTTCGGCACGTCGGGGACCACGTCGGCACCCAAGCTGGCGGCCCACGACCAAGCCAGCATCGTGCGTCACGCGGAGGCGATGGCGCGGGCCTTCGCCTTGGGCGAGGGGGAGCGGACGCTGGGCCTCCTGCCGTTCTGCGGCGTCTATGGGTTCTGTGCGGCATTCAGTGTTCTGGCGGCGGGCGGCACACTCATCCCCGTTCCGGCGTTCGACGCCCGCCGCGTGGCCGCGCTGATGGCCGACGAGTCCGTCACCTTCCAGCCGATGAGCCACATCATGCTCCGGCAGATTCTCGATCTGGAAGATTTCGACTTCGCCCGGCTGAGGTCCTGGACGCGCGGGACGTACGCCACCCTGAATCGTCCCCAAGAACTGGCGGAGCGTGCATTCCGCACGATCGGCGTCCGTCTGACCAACGTGTACGGCTCGTCGGAGGCGTTTGCCATGATGACCCACTGGCCTTGGGACGATCCGCTCGAGCAGCGGTCTCTCCCGGGAGGGCACGTGGTCAGCGACGACATCCGGGTCCGGGCGGTGGACCTGGGGACCGGTGCCGTGTTGCCGCCGCGGGTCTCCGGCGAGATCCAGCTCCAAGGCTACAACGTCCTGACCCAATATCTCGGGAACCCGAATGCGACGGCCGAGGCGTTCACCCCGGATGGATGGTTCCGGACCGGCGACCAGGGGTACGTCCTCGACGACCGCACGTTCGTGTTGGAGAACCGGCTGAAGGATACGATTCGCTTGCGCGGGTTCCTGGTCAGCCCGACCGAAATCGAGGAATTCCTGCTGCAACATCCTGCCGTGGAGATGGCCCAGGTCGTCGGGGTCAACCTTCGCCCGGAGGAGGACGACGTCGCCGTCGCGTTCGTCAAGCGGAAGCCGGGCCAGGAGACGACCGAGGAGGCGTTGCGGCTGTTTTGCAAGGAGCGCTTGGCCTCTTTCAAGCTTCCGTCCCGATTCGTGTTCGTCGAGGAGTACCCCATGACCCCGAGTGCGAACGGCGACAAAGTCCAGAAGGTGAAGTTGCGCGAGTGGGCGCGTGCCATTTTGACCGGCGCCGAGCCCAGCGCGGTGACCAAGGTGGTGCCCTGATGGCGACTCCGGGAAAGCTCGCAGATTTCTGCACGGGGCCGTGGGGGCAGGTCATCGCCTCGGAACTGGAAGCCCACCCGGGGTTTCAGGCCTCTGCCGCGTGGTTCGATGGGACGATCCGGCTGGCTGCAGACGGACGGAGTGTGACCTTCCGGATCTACAGGGGGCGGGTCATCGAGGTAGCCGAGCGCAATCCCTTCGGGCACACCTTCTCGATTGCCGCTGACGACGCGACCTGGGAGGCGATCCTGTCGTCACGGCGGAATCGGTTCGTGGCGTGGGCCATGCAAGACCGGGTCCGGGTCGAGGGCAACGTCCTGGAGTATCTTCGTGTTTTCAAAGCGGTCATGGCGTTGGTGGACGTGGCGCGTGAGTGGTATCGGCAAGGTCGGTCCGAGGCGGGTGGGGCGTGATGGAGGTCAGAGGACGTTACGTATTCGTGGAAGGCGTGCGCGCCTTCGTCGAGGAAGCGGGCGAGGGACGGCCCGTGGTCTGCCTCCACACGGCGGGCCAGAGCGGCTTCCAATGGCGCTATGTGATCGAAGATTTGGCAGCCAGGCGTTATCGTGTCGTGGTGCCGGACTTGCCTGGCCACGGCCGTTCGGCGTTCAAGGACGGTCGGCCGGTGCAGGACCTGCACGAGTACGCGGAATGGGTGTGGAGCTTGATAGGGGTCCTCGGGCTTCCGCGGCCGGTCATCGTGGGATGCTCGATCGGCGGGAAGATCGCGTTGGACTTGGCCGTCCACCATGGCGCCGACTGTGCCGCGGTCATTGCGTGCGAGGCCGACGGCCGACCGCGTCCGCGCAACGTGAACGCCCTGCTGCGCTCCCTTGAAGACGCCGCTTCGCCGAGCCGGCAGGATCGGACGTATTTCGGTACGCTGGCGGCCTGTGGGGACGTGACGCCTCCCGAGCGCCTGGAGGAGATTGCGATGGTTCACCGGCGGGAGGACAGCGTGATCACGACGTACGACCAGTTGGGGTGGGCGCGCCACGATCTGATGGCCCAGCTCGGGGGGATCCGCTGTCCGACCCAGTTGGCCGTGGGCGACCAAGACTTTTTCGTTCCCGTTTCGTGGGTGGAGGAGACAGCTCGCGCGATTCCGGGCGCCGCCATCGAGGTGCTGGAAGGTGTCGGCCACTACCCGATGGAGGAGATGCCGGACTTCGCCGAACGTGTGGACGGGTGGGTGCGGAAACTGCTCGGCCGGTGAGGTGGGCTGCCAAGCCGGGGACGCCCGGATCTCACCGAACAGACCGAGGCAACCTGTTGGCCCAGACCGTGGTCGCAGCGCATCCGAGTGCGCCCTCCGTGGGCGGAAGCGGCAGCGGGCGAACCCGTCCCGGAAAGCCGACGCCGTTCTATGCCGTGAACCCCTTCATGCGGAAGGGATGTCCATCCTTCTGCCGCGCATGTGCCTCGCCCAGTAGGGTCCTGGGAAGCACCATCCCGGGGTGACTTCTCATGCGTCTGCTTCTGCGGAGGCCTCGGACTCAGAACTTTCCACCAGGGTATCGTCTCCCGTCAGGTCTCGTAGCGCCGTCCGGAGTTCCGCGAGCGTGGCGCCGTCGAACCCTGAGGGGTCCGACGCCGCCAGGTGGACTTGGATGGCCAGCGCCGGACTGCTCACGAGGGGCATCAACACCCGCCGATAGAAAAGGACCCACTTTTGGTGTGGGATGTTCCCGGACCAAGTCACTCGGGTGACGCGCCCAGGTGCGTCGTCGCCCGCGGGGATGTCCTCCCCGCCACGTTCCGCGTCTTGATCTTCATCTTTTTCCTGTCCGGCTCCTGCCCCCGTGTGATGAAGGTCTTCACCCTGCCGTTCGCGTTCGCCGGATCCGCCGCCCGTGGGCGTCTCCTCCACCCGCCGAGCACGCTCCAGCCGTCGCCGAGCCTCTTCGGCTGCCAGGAGATAGGCTTCCTCGCTGATGTCCACGTCCTTCGCGCTCAACGCCGTACCCAAGCGCAGCGTCTCATCCGGGAGGCCGACCAGACCGTAGGCGAAAAGCCCCTGTGCGACGCCCTCGGCGATGGTGTCCTGGATCGCGGTCCTGCGGAGCAGACGCGGAAAGACCGGGGCGGCAAAGATGGCATCGTGGACGGCCTTCGTCGGCCATGCGGTGCGTGCCGGCGGCCAGTTCGCCACGAGGCGCGAAGGGGCGAGCGCGGTGGCGACGTCGCCGCTGTGCTGGAGTTCCTCGATGATGAGGCTCTGCAGGGAGGGTGCGGCACTGGAGTGGACGAGGCCGAGGTCCACGGACTTCAGGCTGCCATCTTTCCTCAGGAGGACAAGGTGCCGATAGGCACGCCACACCGCTTCCGCCAGGTCACGTTGGCTGGTCCGGACGTGTTCGGAGAGGAGACGACGCTGTTCGTCGTCCAGGCCGAGCCGTGCTTCGTCCTCCTGAAGGCCCTTCCAGGCGAGGAACCGCCGCGCGCGGTCTTCGAGATCCGTGCCGTCCGCCGCCACGGCGAACACCAGGGCGTTCTTGAAGGTGCGCCCCGTCTGCCCGTGCTCGCGCACGCACTGTTCGATGAAAGCCCGCGTCGCCGCTTCGTTCGCCATGGACCGATCCGGCCGAAGGACCACCAGCGTGAGGCGCGGTTCATCGGGGACGTCCCGGGTGTGTTCCGGCCCGAGCACGACCCGGAGGTCGGCTTCACCGACTCCCTTCGCGGACTGGAAGACCTCGGTGACGGCGTTCCAGACGGCTGTCGCGACCTCGGCATCGGCAATGGTGGCGCGCCGGTCGGCCAGGAGGTGGTTGAGGTTCGGCCGGACCCCGAACCGGTAGCGTCCGCCCGCGACATGCAGGTAGTAGCAGCTTTCCTCCAGCGCCGAGAGGGCCTGCTCGACCGACCCGATGTCGAGATCCGGTTCGCCCACGGCCAGTCGGAGTTCCGGGAGCGTGGCCTCCGCGCGGGCCTGTCCGCCGTTGGACTCGAAGAAGATGGCGGTCGCCACCTTCCGGTGCAGGCCCAGGCGCTGGAAGGAACGCGGGGCCGTCTCATCGAGCCGTATCGCGTGCGCCCCCCGGTTTCCGGCGATGTCGGTCGTCACGGCGGGCTCCAGGCGTTGTTCGCCGAGCTGCTCGAACAACGCCGCCCGGAAGCGGCCGTTCTCTAGGGGTGCGGTCCCGAGGGTGATCAGGGGATCCCTGTGCGCACCGCGAAGGCCTTGCTCGTAGGCGTCGACGACCCAAAGGGCGAGCAGGTGGAGGATGCCCCGCGTGCGCTGAAAGCGGGGCAGGGTCTGCCACTTCCGTTCGAAGACCGAGAGGACGGTCGGATGGAAGGGATACGCGGCGAGGAACTGAGCCTCCGCTTGATCCACGGGAAACCAGCCCGGGAGCAACTGGCGATGCGCCGTTACCCAGGCGGCGTAGGCGGACGCGACCCGCGGGGCCGGCCGGGGCAAGCCCGTCCACTCGAAGAGGCGCCGGCGGACGATCTCGGCGATCTCCGTCCCCTCCGAGAGGAGCTCCGCCCGCGCCACGCGGTCGAGGAGTTTTTGCAGGCGTGCGTAGTCCGATTCGTCCTCCGCGGTCATTTCGAGCTCCGATGCCTGGAGTGCGACAAGGAGGGCGACGTTGCGCCGGCTCTGGACGGCTTCGATGAGGTTCTGAAGGAAGACGTAGAACTGGGTGGCGCCGTTCGACGCCCGGTTCTCGCCGGCCGGCACGGTGCGGGCCCGGGCGACGTAGTTCATGACCTCGTCCATCAGGATGAGGGCCGGCTGGTCGGGCGGGAAGATGCTTGCCAGCGTCATGGCGTCGGGCGCGACGCCGAAGCGGTCATGGTCGGCCACGCGGGCGAAGGCGCGTTCCCCGCCGAGCTGGAAGGCCATCTCCCCCCACGGGGTCCGGCGGGTAGGCCCGTCCTCCTTCCGTCCGCCCACGGCATCGAACGTCTGCCCGACGAACACCGCCACGGCGGCGGCCTGGGGGGCCGCGACCCCCGCGTCCGCAAGAAGCGCCGGCACGCCGGGCCACTCCCGAGCACGCTCCCCCCCGCAGGCGAGGTGGTAGAGGAGCGTCAACGCATGGGTCTTGCCGCCTCCGAACTGCGTCGTGAGGTTGTACACGCCGGAGGCGCCGAGGGTCTCGCCGGCGAGTCGCCGCAGAACCTCCACCGCCAGGCGCCGGAGGTTGCGCGTGGGATACGTGCGCTCGAAGAACTGTGCCGGGTCCACGTACACGGCGGGAGCCCGACCCAGGCGGACGTCGTCCAGGCGGACGGCAAACTCCGCGGCGTCGAGGGGCCGCCCCTCCCGCAGGTCGGCCCGCGGCAGCACCACTTTGTACCACGGATCGAGGGCCATGTGCCTCACCTCACAGCTTCAGCAGGCGGCGCGCGGCCAGGACGCCGTCCACCCAGCGCTTCTCCTCGCTCAGGGGCGGGTAGAGGGCGGAGAGGGTCTGGGCCAGTCGCCAGAACCGGGCGTCCTTCCCGGCACCGTCATCGACCAAGAGCCGGCGGAGGGCGTCCATCCGGCCCGCCGCGAACAGGAGCATGCTCTGCTGGAGGCGCTCCAGGGTGGTTGTCCCGGGGGTGAGAGGGCCGTCGAGAGACGCGCCCTCGCGTTCCGAGTCCTCTCCAAACAGGGTGGTTTGGCGCCCACCCCGGCTGCCGCGGCTCGGCCTGGCCGTGCCCGACCGGCCGCCCAGCAGCGTGCGCTCACGCTCCCGGACCGAGAGGAGGCGGGCGGTCTCCCCGCGGAGCTCGACGATGCCGCCGGGGCGGCTCGCCGCCTCCAGGTGGACGCCGAGCCCCTGGGCGATCTTCCGCGCCGTGTCGAAGTCGAGGGCCAAGGCCCCCGTTCGGCCAGGGCTACCGTTGGGGTTGCCGACCATCTCCGCCTCGGCGTCCTCCTCCTCGGTCGCCTCTTCCATGGCCCCGGCCTCGCCGCCGTCCTTGCCGGCAAAGAGCGTCCAAAGCCACATGGCGGTGAGCCGAGCGTCTTCCTCGAACCCCGACGCGTCGGCCTCCTGGAAGATGACGCGAAGCGCTGCGCGGGCGACGGCCGCCCACACCTCGGTCAAGTACTCGGCGAGCGGCACGGCTTCCCCGGACGGTTTCTCGACGCGGTCGTAGCGGCTGAACACCTCGAGGGCGGGTCCGAGACAGGCGAAGATGGCGTCGGCGCCCACGATGCCTTCGGCCGCAAGGCGCGGGAGCCACGCGTGGACGCGCCGCGGCAGCTCTTCCAGGACGTCCCGCCAGTCGCCGACCGAACCTGGCGTCCGGGGCCGGCAGGCCAGATGGACGGAGGAGGCGAGTGCTGCCGACTTCTGGGCACGGAGACGTCCTGGCCGCTCTGTGTCCACAGGCCAAGAGCCGGTGATGGTCCAGCCCGCATCCACGAGAGCCTGGAGCATCGCCTCCCAGCCGGCGGTGGACTTGTGGGCGAAGACGACCACGGCGATGCCGTCGTCGGCCAGGAGCCGACGCGCCTCGGCGAGGGCAACACGCATGGTGGATTCGAAGTACGCCCGGTCCTTGCCGGCGGCCGGATTGACGACGCATTCCGCGTCCTTGGGGACGAGCGCGGTGCGGAACAGGTCGGGGTAAAGGTCTCCCACCGTGCGTCGCAACCACACGTAGAAGAAGTCCGAGAGGTCCCCGTAGGGGACGGCGTCGTAATACGGCGGGTCGGTGATCACCGCCTGGGCAAGACCGTCGGGGAGCGGAAGAGCCGTGGCAGAGGCCGGGACCGCTTGACTCTCGCCGACCCATGAGACGACGTTAGCGTGGCATACTTGAGCCACCCACTCGACAGCCCCATCCCAATCTCCGGTGGCCCCGGAAAACGGGAATACCTCCACAAAGTCCCAAACTATGGGGAACGCTTGTCGACCAAAGGTGTGTGCTACGAATTCACCACTGGATGCCCATATCGCAAGCGAGGAACCGTAGTCGGCTAGTCGGTCTAGAGCCAATCCCAAGCATGTACCCACCACTCGGGCGAACTCCTCGCCCCGTTCCTCCCGAATTCGCTCGCTCGCAGTACGCACATACTTGGCCAGCGTCGTGAGGACGAGCAGCTGACGGGGGGTGAAGAGATCGCCCCAGACGGTGACGCCGTACGTGCCGGGTGTAAAGGCTCGAGAGTCGTGGGCGGGAAACAGCTCGTCCGGCACCGCCGGGAGGCCGTTGAGCCGCTCCCCCTGCCGCCGTGCCAGGTCCCGTGCCGCTTCGGCAGCGGCCACGAGATCCCGCTCGGTCGGGAGCCGGTAGTAGCGACCCTGGGTGCTCGGATGCGTCAGCACGACCGCGAGCAGACGCGCATCCGCGGCGCCGCCCCGGCGCGTCCGGAGCTGCTCCCGCACCCGGGCCACCGGCGTCGTGTAGCCGCAGACCGGGCAGGCGGCAGAACCCCGCCGCACCGTACCCGGCGCGACGTCGTCCTCGGTGGCGGGTCGGCCGTCCTGGCCGACGATCCGGAAGGCGACCTTCCCCGTCCGGCGTGCCGCGTCGTCGAGAGCCAGCCCGACACCGCGCCCCGTCTTTTTCCGCAGCCAGAACGAGCGCACGAGCGGCACCTCAATCCCGCAGCCCGGCCCCTCACAGCGAATGGTGCGGGCCCAGAGGTACGCGATGGGGGTCGAGCCGTCAGGGTCCTTCGGGTAGAACGCGCGCAGTTCCTTCTCCGCCTGATCCTTCACCCACCGTCCCCAGGTCCGCACGGCTTGGGCCAATTCCGGTCCGAAGCGGGGGATGTCCTCCAGCACGACCCGGTTGAGGAGCACCGCCACCGGATTGAGGTCCGAGGCGAAGGCCTCGGCGCCGACGCGCGCCGCTTCGAGCGGGATGGCCCCCCCGCCGGCGAACGGATCCACGACCAGGGGCCGCGTGTCTCGGTCCCCGCCCAACGCCCGATGGGCCGCGTCGACGAGGCCGCGGGCGACGGCGAGGTACGCCGGATCGGCCGCGCGCTCCCAGTGGGCGAAGTCGGCGATGAACTCCAGCAGGGCTGAGCGTTGCGCCCAGGGGTCATCCCAATCGACCTGGCGCCCCCGGCGTGTCCAGAAGGGTCCGAGATGCGCGGCCACCGCCGCCCGAAAGGGCGGCGGGCACGCGGGATCCGCCGGATCGGGCCAGAGCGCCGCCAGCACCACGGCCCGGCAGGCGGCCAGCGGTCGCCGCGCCCACCAGATGTGGAGCGTCGAGATGTGCCCGTGGCGGATCGACTTCTCCCGCCGGGCCGCGGCGCTCACCTGGCCGATCGGGAGGTCGACTTCGATAAGGCGCCGGGGTCCCGTCATACGTCGTCCCTTCCTCGGGCAATACGGAGGACATCGGGGCCGAGCCGCCACCGTTCAATCCACTTCACGGGCTGCCACGCAAGACGGGTCGGGTCTTGGTGCCGGTGGAGCTCCGGCTTGGCTCGACAGCGGTACACGACGTAAAGCCAGTAATCCGCGCCCAGCTTCCTCGCGGTCTCATGCTCGTGGCGCGTCAGCTCCACCTCGTCGACATCCGCGCACCCCTTGACTTCGATGGCCCGCTGAGCCCCGGTGGCCGGGTGACGGGAGAGGATGTCGTAGCCCCGATTCTGTTCGTGCACGTCCTCGGGCTCCCATCCTTCAGCGCGCTCGAAGGCCATGGCGACCTCCATGGCGATCCGCTCCACCTCCTCGTCCCGGACGCGGCGCCGCGTCGCCGGGTCGGTGTGAGGCAGCACCCACGCCGAACCCAGTCGCTCAAACGTCCCGGCGATACAGTGTTGTTGAAGACTCAACTTGCGCTGAGTCTCGTCGAGGCGGCGGTTGAGGTCGGCAAGGTGCTGCTCCGCCTGGACGATCTGCCCCGCCAAGCCCGGCGCATCGGGTTCCTCCCGCTGCCGGTCGAGCAGGTCACCCAGGCGGACGTTGGCCTTCTCGATGAGGGCGTTGAGTGAGATCTGCGCGTGCTCCAGCACCATGGCGGTTTCCCGCCGCCGCGCGGCTTCCACCGTCTGCCGGAGCGGATAAACGGCCTGCTCCAGGACGAAGCGTTCGCTCGCCTGCGTGGACGGCAGGTCCGAATCGGCCGGGGCGGTCCCTTCGCCGGGGAGGAGGTCGAGGAAGACCGTCGGTTCCCGGAGGGCCAGCGTGCCATCCGCCCGCGCCTCGGCCACGAAAAGCCGCTCTTCGACGGTCGCCCCGGTCCCGTCGACGATGGCGGCCCGGAAGAGGTCGAGCCGTCGGGGCTGTTCCGCCTCTACGTCAAAGAGGACGGTGCCCGCGCGCAGAGCATCTCGCGCCAACTCGGCCACTTCGGCACGGACGGCCTCGAAGAGGGGATGTCCCGGAGTGACCCATTCGAGCGTGGGGGTCTTGACCAGCCGTTCTTTGTCGAAGGTGATGGGGCCATATTCGTGCCCGAGGCGTCCGAAGCGCGGTTCGAGTTCGGGACCTCGGCGGAGAAGGGTCGAGGGCAGGCGGCCAATTCGGTAGACGTGGTTGTCCCCGCGGACCGGCCGCGGAGTGAGACCCACCGACGGTGCCGCATCCAAGAAGAAGCGCTCCACATCTTCCGGGACGAGTCGCCGTTCCTTGACCTCGGCCTGTTGGCGGACAAGAGCCGAGAGGTTGAGCTCGCGCCGCGCCAGCCCCTCGAGGGCGGAGTCGGTGATCCGGCGGAACGCCTCCGGGCGGAGGCCCTTGACGATCCGCTCCTCGATCTCGGGCAGGGTGGTCTTCCTTGCGTAGAGCTCCCGCATCATGCGCTCGATCTCGTTCTGCGGGAAGATCTCGCCGACGACGTCGAACACCTGGTCGGTGCCCAGTTCGCTGCGGATCTCCTGCAGACGGGTGAGGAGCTTCTGCAGCACGCGGCCTTCACGGGTACCCCGGGCGATGAAGTTGAAGGCAAGCACGTCGCGTTCCTGTCCGTAGCGGTGGATGCGCCCGATCCGCTGCTCGAGCCGCACTGGATTCCACGGGACGTCGTAGTTGATGAGGAGCCAGCAGAACTGAAGGTTGATCCCTTCGCCGGCCGCCTCCGTCGCCACGAGCACCTGGCTGGTTTCGCGGAACTCTCGCTCCGCATGGAGCCGGGTGCCGGGCGTGTCCCGGTCGCCGACCTTCATCCCGCCGTGGATGACGCTCACCGGGAGGCCCCAGCGTCTTAGCCAACCCAGCGGTCGGTCCTGCTTGCCGTCTCCGGCCAGGTAGTCCAGCGTGTCCTTGTGTTCGGTGAACACCAGGAGCTTCATGGTGGGGTCACCGAAGAGGCCTTGGTCCGTCACGAGTTGGCGCAGCCGCTGGAGTTTCGACTCCACACCCGCTGCCTCCAGCGCGCGGGCCCGATCGATGAGGGCCTCGAGCTGGCGGATGTCGTGACGCAGGGACGCCGGGTCGAAGGCCAGGACCAGCTTTTCGAGTTCCTCCTCGAACGCCTGCCGATCCTCGTCGGGCCAGTCGTCCTCGTCCTCCGGCAGGCGCCAAGCCTTCCGCTGCTGCTCGTGGAAATAGCGTTCCGGGTCCTTCAGGATCTCCTCCCGGTGGCGTTTCATCCGCTCAAGGCTTCGCCGGCAGGCGTAGACCGAACTCGCGAACCGACGCTGCAGCATCGCCATGGTGAACTGCATGGCGCGGGCCTGCGGCGAGTCTTGCCGGGCGGCTTCGGCCGACCGCTCCTCCACGTAGCGGGTCAGTTCCTCGTAAAAAGCCATCTCCTCGTCCGAGAGGTCGAAGAGGATGGACTCGACCCGGCGATTGGTGAAGAGCTTCTTCACGGCGCCGGTTTCCGGGTCGGGAAAGCTCACGAGTGCCTCTTTCGTCCGGCGCAGGTAGAAAGGGGCGCGGTTCCGACGCATCGCCTCCTCAAGACTCTTGACGTCTCCGTAGACGTCCTTGTCCAACAGCTCGAGGAAGAGGCAGAAGTTGACCGGGTCTCCTTTATGGGGGGTGGCGGTCATGAGGAGGAGGTGGTCCGTTCGCTCCGAGAGAGCCTCCCCGATCTGGTACGCGTACGTCTTCTTGTCCCGGCTCTGGGCGCTCATCTTGTGAGCCTCGTCGACGATCACGAGGTCCCAGTGGGCGGCCCGGAGCAGGCTGTCACGCGCGTCTTCGATGCGGGAGATCCAGGAGATGGAGGTGATCACCTGGTCTTTCTCCTGCCACGGGTTCTGGCCATACACCGAGCGGAGTGTCTCGCCGCGCACGATCTCGAAGACTTCGCGGAACTTCTCGCGGAGCTCCCGCTGCCACTGGAACATGAGGTTGGCCGGGGTGACGACGAGAATACGACGAACGAGTCCACGCGCCTTCAACTCACGCAGCAGGAGCCCGGCCATGATGGTCTTCCCCGCCCCGGGATCGTCCGCCAGGAGGAAGCGGATGCGGGGGAGCTTCAGGAAGTACTCGTAGACGGCCTCGAGCTGGTGTGGCAAGGGATCCACCCGGGAGACCGACAGGGCGAAGTAGGGGTCGTACTCGTAGGCGAGCCCCAGCCGCAGCGCCTCGACGCCCAACAGGAATCGCCGCGCATCTCCGGTGAAGGTGTCGTGCGAGCGCACGATCTCCACAGCGCCGATCTGCTCTGCGGTGAGTCGAAGCGGTTCATAGCGCCCCGACGGGATATGGACGACCTCGAGCTGCCAGCCGTCTCCAAGCACCTCGGCGTAGATCACCCGCACTTCGTTGGGGAAAAACGGGGCCCGGAGGACGGTGCCGCGACCGGGCGGGGGTGGTACCGGCACGATACTCCCTCCCCACCAAAAGGTGTGCGACATCTGCTTCTCGGTGGGAACTGTCGATTCCTGCCAGTCGCCCGGTTTCCAGCTATTGGCACATTGGCTTCTGCCGCAAGGCCCGCGTGCGGCCCCGGGACCATGCTCTCCGGGACCCGTGGTCCCCGCCTGCGGGTGCATTACCGAGAGCCGTACGGATACTTACGGGGAGGCCAAGAGGACAGACGCCACGGGTGTCGCTTCAACCGCGCGACGTTCGGCCGATGTCGGCTGGATGTGTTTACGGCGCATGTCATGGTCGGATGGCCCAGGAAACATCAAGGTGGGGCGGAGCAAGAGGGTGCCGGCCGGGACGCAAAAAAGGGGAGTTGGGCCTAAGCCCGCTTCCCGTCCAGCGGTCCGCACCTCGGTGAGCGTTCGGCGGCCGGCTTAGCGACACTCGCTGTGCTTGGCGGAGTTCCTTCCGGCCTTGGGGGCCCTGTTAGGTCGGCGACGGCTCCCGGCCGGGTCGGACCCGCACGGGAGATCGCTTGGCCTTCTCCGCGAGCACGGGACTCATCAGGTGATGCCACTTACTGCTCTCGAGGATAGGGGTCTGGCGGATGGCGTTGAGGAGCGCGTTCATGTCCGGCATGACGGGTACGATGGCGAGGGCGGCGCGGCCGGTGCCCTGGGGCATCTCCATCCGCGTGAGGGGCGTGAAGTCGGGGTAGCCCACGTCCTTCATGGCGCCGACGGCCATGGCCGCCTCGTGGGTGATGGCCTGCCGTTGGGCGAGATTCCAGAGGACGGCTTGGCCGCGGGGATTCTTCGGGGTGAGCACCACCCCCATGCCGTCCTTGAGCCAGCGGTCACGGACGTGGGGGAGACCGACCTCCATCAGCATGACGTCGTCCACGTACAGGAGCGACTCCTTCTCGAACCGGATCTGGCCCGGCTGCACGTCGATGACGTCGCCGACCACGCCCCCGGACATGAACCGTTCCCCGAGGACCAGGAGGACGATGCCGGCGACGACGCCCCCGACCCACCCGAACAGCGCCGTGGCGCCCGACGTGCCGAGCCCCACCAGCATGGCGAGGTAGTTCCGCGCCTCGAACGTCCGGGCGATCCCCTCGATGTACCCCGCGCCCCGGGGGACCAGGATGAGGTCCTCCTCCTGCTCCAGGGTCTTCCGCTCCGCTTCGCGGACGTTGCGGAACTGGGTCGCAGCGAGGGTGAGGAAGGTGGCGGCGGTGAACTCCTTGGCCACCAGCGACGTGATCACCGCCGACCCGATCATCGCCGCGATGATGCCCATGGTCAGCTCCGAGATGTAGCCGCTGGGATAGCCGGGGTAGCCGCGTTGCCCCGGCCTGAGCGAGATGAGCCGGCTGATGAAGCCGGCGGCCAGGCCGATCTCCATCGGCAGCCAGTTGACGGGACCCGAGCCCCCCATGTCTCTGCCTCCCGGATCGAACTTTGCGTGAGGCTAGTGTGTCCGGACGGCGCCACCGGTAGCCGTGGCGCCGACCGCCGTCGTGCGGCGATTGCGACTCTTTGGCACCGTGCGCCGGGGCGGACTGGGTTCTGGGTGCGCGTATTACAATGGAGGCATGGACGGTCATAGATTCTCCGCCGCGGCCTCGTCCGCGGCCCCCGCGGCGTCGGCCCGTCCGGGCCGGCCGTGGGCGTCGTTCGCGGCCCTCATCCTCTTTTGGGGCCTGTCGTTCGCGGCCATCAAGATCGGGCTCGACTACGCGCCGCCGCTCATCTACACCGGACTCCGGTCGCTGGTGAGCGGCGTCGCGTTGGCGAGCGTGGCCTTGTGGCGGCGCGAACCGCTCGACTGGCGCCGGGGGCTGCCGGTGTTCTTCGTCTCGGCGCTGTTCAACGTCCTCCTCTCCATGGGCGTGCAGACCATCGCCATGACCCACACCACCTCGGGCCTCATGGCGGTCCTGGTCTACTTCCAGCCCGTGGTGACGGGGCTTTTGGCCTGGCTCTGGCTCGGCGAGCCGATGACCGCCGCGAAGGGCGTGGGCCTGGTCCTCGGCTTCTTCGGCGTGGTGGCGGCCAGCAGCGCCACCTGGGCCGGGGGGACGGGCGGCCCCTGGGTGGCCATGGGGCTCTTCTCCGCGATCGCCTGGGCCACGGGCACGGTCTACGTCAAGAAGGTGCAGCACCGGGTGTCGCCGTACTGGCTGGTGGCGGGCCAGTTCTTCATCGGCGGATCGGTGCTCACCCTGGCGGGCACCGGAGTGGAGTCGTGGGCGGCGATCGCCTGGACGCCCATGTTCTTCGCGGCGCTCTTCTACTCCGGCCTGGTGGCCCTCGGCCTCGCCTGGATCGTGTGGCTCCGGCTCCTGGCCCGCAACCAGGCGAGCCAGGTGGCCTCGGTCATCTTCGCCGTTCCCGTGATCTCCGTCGTCGTCGGGGTGCTGTTCCTGCACGAGCCGTTCACGCTCAACCTGCTGGTCGGCCTGGTGGCCGTCGCCGGCGGGATCTGGCTCGCCAACCGGCCGCAGGAGGCGCCGGCGCGCCCCGGAGCCGGGCGCTCCCGGCCGGCGGGCCGGCCGGTGTCCACTCGGCGAGACGTTTGAGGGCGGGGCCAGGAAGGGCGGGACCGACCGCGAAGGCGTAGGCGGGACCGAATATTGCGGCTAGCCTGTCGCGGGCGGCCGGCCGGAGGGAACGAGATGATCCGCACGCGCTTCACCGAGCTGGTCGGCGTCGAGCATCCCGTCATGTGCGGGGGCATGTACATCGTCGGACGGGCCGAACTGGCGGCCGCCGTCTCCGAGGCCGGCGGCCTCGGCACCATCACCTCCAAGACCCAACCCACTCCGGAGGACCTGCGCCGGGAGATCCGGCGGGTCCGGGAACTGACCCGAAAACCTTTCGCGGTCAACCTCAACCTCTTCCCCAGCGCGACCCCGACTCCCAACGAGGGGTACATCGCCGTCCTCCTGGAGGAGGGCGTGCGCATCGTCGAGACCAGCGGGCGGAGTCCCGAACCGTACATGAAGGTGCTCAAGGACAACGGCGTCATCGTGATCCACAAGGTGCCCGGCGCCCGCTACGCCGTCACCGCCGAGCGGCTCGGCGTCGACGCGGTGAGCGTCGTGGGCAACGAGACGGGCGGGCATCCGGGGATGACCGACGTGGGCGGCCTGGTCATGATCCCCCGGACGGTCGACAGCGTGCGCATCCCCGTGCTCGCCGGCGGCGGCATCGCCGACGGGCGGGGACTCGCCGCGGCGCTCGCGCTGGGCGCGGAGGGCGTGGTCATGGGCACGCGCTTCATGGCGACCCGGGAGTCCATGGTGCACGAGAACGTCAAACAGTGGATGCTCAGAGCGTCCGAGAACGACACGGTGGTCATCCAGCGGTCCATCGGCAGTCCCTCCCGCGTCGCCAAGAACCGCATCAGCCTCGAGGTGCTGGAGCGGGAGCAGGCGGGCGCCACGTTGGAGGAGCTGCTCCCGCTCATCTCCGGGGCCCGGGGGCGGGAACGGGTCTACGAGGCCGGCGCCACCGACGAGGGCGTGTGGTCTTGCGGCCAGTCGGTCGGTCTGATCCACGACATCCCGCCGGTGGCCGAGGTGATGCGCCGGATCATGGACGAGGCCGAGGCCGTGTTGCGCCGGCTCGGCCGGTTGGCGGATCCGGAGGCGTAGGGTCCGGCGCGAAGCGGGTGGCGGGAGGGACTCCGGCGTGTGGTGGCGGCGATCCGGCCCCGCGGTGGGCCTGGACCTCGGGACGGCGCACACGGTGGTCCACGTCGAGGGGCGGGGCATCGTCCTGGAGGAACCCTCGGTGGTCGCGGTCGACCAGGCCACCGGCGCCGTGGTGGCGGCGGGCCACGAGGCCCGGATGCTGTTCGGCCGCCATCCCGAAGGCATCCGCCTCCGGCGGCCGGTCGCCCGCGGCGTGGTGCAGGACGCGGCGGCCACCCGCGGCCTGGTGCGGCGCCTCCTGGCCAAGGCGCTCGCGCCGCTGAGGCGCCGCGGGCGGCCCCGCGTGGTGGTCGGGGTGCCGGCGGGAGCCACCCGGGTCGAGGCGGAGGCCATCCGCCGGGTGGTGGAGGAGGCCGGGGCCGCCGCCGTCTGGCCGGTGCCGGAGCCGCTGGCGGTCGCGGTGGGCGAGGGCCTCCCGGTGGAGGAGCCGGTGGGGAGCCTCGTCGTGGACGTCGGGGGCGGGACGGCCGAGGCGGCCGTGGTGGCCCTGGGCGGCCTCGTCGTGGCCCGCTCCGTGCCCGTGGCCGGCGACGCCGTCGAGGCGGCCGTCCTGCAGCATCTCCGCACGCGCCACCGCCTCCTCGTGGGCGACGGGCAGGCGACCGCACTGGTCCGGGCCCTGGCGGCCGGCAGGGCGCGGCAGTTCGCCGAGGCGGTGCCGGTGGCAGGCCGGCGGCTCGACTCGGGGATCCCGGCGACGGTGGAACTGTCCGCCGCGGAACTCGACGCCGTCGTCGCCCCGCTGGTGCGGACCGTCCTCGACATGGTGCGCGCGGTGCTCGAGGCGGCCCCGCCCGAGTTCGCGCACGACTTCCTCGAGCGCGGCCTCGTGCTCACCGGCGGCGGATCCCTCCCCCTCGGCCTGGAACGGCGCCTTCAGGAGGAGACGGGCCTGCCCGTCACGCTGGCGCCGGCGCCGTTTCGGTCGGCGGGGCTGGGGGTGGGCCGGCTCGCGGAGGACCCGGCGCGGCTGGCCCGCCTGGCGCGGGACGTCGGGACCGCCCTGCCTCAGCGCGAGCCGTAGGAGGCCTGGCCCCGCATCGGGGCGGGCCGGGCGTCGTCGTGCCGGACCCGTGCGGGCCAGGGGAGCGTCTCGCGGCCGATGAGGTAGACGCTGAGCGGGGTGGCCGCGATGAGTCGCACCGCGAGCGTCGCCACGGCGAAGGTGAGCAGCACCGTGGCCGGGGTCACCACCAGGCGGGTGAGGGCGCCCACCTGGGGGACCAGGTACGTCGCGATCTGCTGCAGGAACCACGGATGCACCAGGTAGATCCCGAACGAGAGGTCCGCCACGAGGCTCACCAGCGCCGATCCCCGCGGCCAGCGGGCGCGGCGCTCGGCCCACTTGAGCCCCAGCCAGAACAGCCCCCCGATGACCGCCGCCGCGTAGGGCACCATGAGCGGCTGTAGCACGCCCGAGGCAAAAGCCACCGACTGGTGGAAGACCAGGACGCCCACGGCGAAGGCGGCCCACATGGCGACCAGCGAGCCGACGAAGAGCAGCGCTACGAGGCGGCCGTGGGCGGCCACCCAGGCGGCCACGGCGCGGTAGTGCACCGCGGCCAGGGCGCCGAGGACCAGGAAGAATTCGTAGGTGAAGAACACCTGCCCGCGGAGCGATACCACCCAGCGGAGCCAACCCGGCAGCCACGCGGCGAGCGGCCCGGCCCAGTACTGGTAGACGCCGAACAGGACCAGGTCGAAGACGCCGGCGACCACCAAGAGGGTGCGATGGTGGCCTTCCGTCCGGCGCACGAGCCAGAGCAGGAGGGGGAAGGCGAGATAGATCTGCATCGTCACCAGCAGGTAGTAGAGGTGGAACCACGCCGTGCCGGTGAGGAGCGCGTGCCCGAGGGTGGCGAGGAACGGCCCGAGGCCCTGCCGGAGGGCGCCCCCGTAGACCAGGTAGAAGATGCTCCAGATGACGTAGGGGAACGCCACCAGCTTGAACCGGCGCGGCCAGAACCGCCGGAGGTCGAGCGGGCGGTCGTAGTAGTTGTAGAACAGGACGAACGCCGTCATGAACAGGAACACTTCGCGGGTGAAGTGCAGCACGTCCATGACGGCGTTGGCGGAGAAGTTCTGGGAATCGTTGGTGAACCACGTGCTGTGGACCGAGACCACCCCGAGGATGGTGAGCGTCCGCACCAAGTCGATGGCGGCGACGTGGGACTTGCCCCGTCCGGCCATCAGCGCGAACCTCCGCCGGCCTCGGCCAACACGGCGGCCCGGAGGGACAAGCGCTGCACCTTGCCCGTGGGACCGGACGGCAGCGACGCCACCACCTGGATCGTGGCCGGGCGCTTGTAGGCGCTCAGGTGCGCCGCGGCGAGGCGCTCGAGCTGCGCCACGAGCTGCGCCGGCGAGGGCGCCGCGGGGGTCGGCACCACATAGGCGGCGACCTTTTCGCCCAGGATCGGGTCCGGCACCCCGATGACGGCGGCGTCCGCCACACCGGGGTGGGCGAGGAGCACGTCCTCCACCTCCCGCGGCGCGATCTTCTGCCCGCCCCGGTTGATGAGCTCGCGGCTCCGGCCGGTGAGGAAGAGGTAGCCGTCGCCGTCGAAGTAGCCGTGGTCACCGGTGTGGAACCACCCGTCGCGGAAGGTGGCAGGGTCCACCGTCCCGCTCCAGTAGCGGCGGATGACGCTCGGCCCGGCGATTCGGACCTGGCCGGCCTCCCCCGGCGGCAGCACGCGCCCCTCCTCGTCGACGACCTCGATGCGCACCCCCACCGGTCGCCCCACGGACCCGGGCTTGCGCCGGCCCGGCGGCACCGGGTTGGCCGCCACTTGGCTCGCCGCCTCCGTCAGCCCGTAGGTTTCCACCACGGGATACCCGTAGCGGGCCTCGAATGCCTTGAGGGTGCTGACGGGCAGCGGCGCCGAGGCCGAGCGGACGAAGCGCACGCGGGGCAGGACGGGGGCGGTCCCCTCCTGCTTGGCGAGGATGCCCAGGATGGCCGGCACGGCGTTCACCCACGTCGCGTCCACGCTCCGGACGGCCTCCCAGAAGTCGCTGGCGTGGAACCGGTCGTCCACGGCCAGGAGGCTTCCCGCCACGAGGCTGGCCAACAGGCCCACCACCTGGGCGTTGATGTGAAAGAGGGGAAGGCTCGAGAACCCGCGTTCGCCGGGTCCGAGGCCGTGATGGCGTGCCACGGCCGCGGCGGTGTAGAGGAGCTGGCGGGCTTCGAGGCGCACGCCCTTGGGTTCGCCCGTGGTCCCGGAGGTGAAGAGGAGGACTCCGCCCTCGACGGCCGGGGCCTCCCCGGTCGGGACCAGTCGGAGCGGGACCCCCGCGGGGGGCAGGACCGTCGTCGGGGCCACCGTCCAGGTGGGGACGCCGGCCTCCGCCGTGGCCGCCCCGGGTGCTGCCAGCAGCAGGGCGGGGCGCGCCTTGGCCATGATCCGGGCGATCTCCCCCGCCGGCGCCTCCGGGTTGATCGGGAGCACCGTGGCCCCGCCGCTCACCCCGGCGAGGTAGACGACCGCGAAGGTCAGGCCGTTCGGCAGGGCGAGGGCGATCCGGTCGCCGGGCCGGACGCCGGTCCGCCGGAGCCACGCCCGCCACGCGCCCACGGCCGCGTAGGTCTCGGCGAAGGTGAGCCGGCGGTCGCCGCGGACGTCCACCAGGTAGGGGAGATCGCCCGTTTCGGCCGCCCGTTGCGCCAAGAGTCCCTCCAACGCGCCCGCCGCACGCCCCAAGCCCGCGTCCGCCATCCGACGCACCTCCCGGTCGGCATCTCCGGGCTTTAGGATACCGTGTCGGCGTCCGGGGCTTCTCAAGAAAACCCAAAGATTAGCTAAAGGGTAACTGAAGCCGGGACGGGCGGGCGGCCGCGGCCCTCAGAGCCGGGTGAGGCGCCAGCGCGGCGACGGCGGCGGGAGGGCGGACGGGGCCCGGAGCGGCACGGCGAGGTGCTGGTCGCCCACGTCCACGTGCAGGATGCCGACCGTCTGGCCCGCCCGGACGCTCGGCCCGAGGGCGTAGGGGACCAGATGGATCCGTCCGGTGAGCCCGGGCCAGCCGACGACGCTCACCGTCCGGGGGAGCGTCACCGTGAGCGGGGCGGCCCACGGGGCCTTGATGGTCGCGACCGGCGTGCCGGCCTGGAGCACGGGGGCGGTGACGAGGAAGGATCCCGCGGCGTTTAGGAGATCCCGACCGGCGCGGAGCGCCGTGAAGAGCGGCTGAAGCCCGCCCTGGCCCAGCACCGCCGCGATGACCAGGACGCGGTGCGACCCGGCGTTGCGCCAGGCGGCGCTGACGTAGCAGCCGCCGGCTTCGGCGGTGGTGCCCGTCTTGACCCCGACGATGCCGGACTTCCCGAGGTAGTAGTTGACGTTGTACACCGTCCCGGCGACCGGCAGCGTCGCCTGCGGCATGGCCACGATCTCCCGGAACGTGGGGATCTGCATGGCCGCGAGCGCCAGACGCACCTGGTCCGGCGCGGTGCTCACGGTGGCCGGGTTGGCGCCGCTCGCGTCCGCGTAGTGCGTGTGCGTCATGCCGAGCTGCTTCGCCATGGCGTTCATCTGCCGGACGAACGCCGCCTCGCTGCCGGCGTCCCAGCGCGCCAACACCCGGGCGATGTTGTTGGCCGAGGGTAGGAGCAGCGCCTCGAGCATCTGCCGCTCGGTGAGCTGTTCGCCCGCCACGACCTTGGTGACCGACTGCCCTGCCTTCAGCTCGGCCTGGTACAGGCTCTGGTCCGCGGCGGTGAGCGTCACCGACGGGCCGGACGCCCCGGGGCCGAGCGGATGCCGCTTCAGGATGAGGTACGCGGTCATGATCTTGGTCAGGCTGGCGATGGGCTGGGGCTGGTCGACCGGTCCGGAGGTGCCCACCAGCCCGACGCCCTCGACGGCGAGGGCCGCCTGCCCGCCGGCCGGCCAGGGGATGGCGGGCCGGGCACCGGGGACGGTCACGGCCGACGGCCCGGCGGCCGTCACGACGGGATGGGGGATGGGCCGGAACCACTGCACCAGCACCAGGGCCACGACAGCCAACGCCACCAACCACGCCCGCATCAGGTCGCCTCCCGCTTCATCGTGGTCGGACGCCCCCGCCGCCGCGGAGCTTCCGGCCGGAGGCCCCGCGGCGGGGACGTCCCCCGAGGAATGACGTCCCGGACGCCGGCGGGGTTGCGGCTCCGCCGGCGCCCGGGCCTCTTTCCGCCAGCGGCGTCAGAAGTCGAACGGGATCCAGAAGCGCCAGTCGCACGCGCAGTGGTCTTCGCAGCGGCCGCACCCGGCACAGTGGTGCGCCGCACAGCGGGCCTCCCGGCAGTCGAGGCAGGCGTACGCCGCCGTCTCGCCGCAGGGACAGGCCGGCGTCTCGGCCATGGCCATCCCTCCCAACCCTTTTCGGGCCTAGGATGGCTGGCCGGGTCCGATTCATGCGGACAAGAGCCGCGCGAGCGTCGCGGCGTCGACGTTGCCGCCGGAGAGCACTACCGCCGTCCGGCGGCCGGCCAGGGGGCGCGA
The DNA here is from genome assembly GCA_023565505.1 of Actinomycetes bacterium. Taxonomy (GTDB): domain Bacteria; phylum Bacillota; class Sulfobacillia; order Sulfobacillales; family JAIMBI01; genus JAIMBI01. The sequence continues at coordinate 103,314 of JAIMBI010000005.1, forward strand.
CGGGTCCAGGACCCAGGCGGCGGCACAGGCGCCGGAGGGTTCCACCAGCACCTTGAGCCGGGACAGGAGGGTCCACAGGGCGGCCCGGATCTGCTCGTCGGTCACCGTGACGAGGTCGTCGACCGCCTCCTGGATGATGGGGAAGGTGAGCTCCCCGGGGGCCACCGACCGCAGCCCGTCGGCGATGGACAGGCCCGCCGGCAGCTCGATCCGCCGGCCCGCCTGGCGGGAGAGGTAGCTCGAGGCCGCTCCCGCGGGCTCCACCCCGACCACCCGCACCGAGGGCCGGAGTGCCTTGACGGCGCTCGCGATCCCCGCGATGAGGCCTCCGCCGCCCACCGGGACCACGACGACCTCCACCTCCGGCCACGCCTCCAGGATCTCGAGACCGATCGTCCCCTGTCCCGCCATGACGTCGGGATCGTCGTAAGGCGGCACGAACGCCAGGCCCTGCTCCGCGGCGAGCGCCTGGGCGCGGGCGAGCCGCTCCCGGCTGGTGGTGCCGCAGAACTCGACCGTGGCCCCGAAGGCGCGGACGGCCTCGAGCTTCGCCGGGTTGGCGTCCTCCGGCACCACCACGTGCGCCGCAAGCCCGTGCCGCCGGGCGGCGTAGGCCACGGCCTGGGCGTGGTTGCCGCTCGAGGCGGTCACGACGCCCCGGGCACCGGCCTCGGCCGCCAGCGCCACGCGGTTGGTGGCGCCGCGGACCTTGAACGACCCCGTCTTCTGGAGGTTCTCCGCCTTGAAGCGCACGGTGGCGCCGGCCGCGGTGTCGAGGCCCCGACTCGCGAGCAGGGGCGTACGGTGGATCTCGTCCTTTAGACGCTCCTGGGCCCGGCGGATCCGTTCGAGGGGGATCATGGGCGAACACCTCCCGGGAGGTGGTGCGTCAGAAGACCAGGTCCCACCACACCGGGTTGGGTCCGCCGGGGCGCCCCTCCACCACCCGGTCGACCGGCATCCGCCGCCGGCGCGCGGGCTTGTGCAGCCCCACCGAGAAGGCGCGCGTGTCGTACTGGATGAGACGGGGCCGGTAGTGCTCGTGCACCTCGCGCAGGAAGGCCTCGATGTCCTGGGCCGCCCGGGCCCAGTCGGCGTCGCTCAGGTTGGCCAGGTACTGGCGCCGCCACATGATGAGGCGGACCGTGAACTTGTCCAGCCACACGATGGTCTGCGACCGCTCGGCCAGTCCGTGGCGCACCAGCGCGTCGGTCAGGGCCTTTTCGCTCCGGTCCCGCGGCTCGCGGATCACCAGGTCGATGGTCCAGCTGCTCGGCCGCGGAGCGACCGACGGCTTCTCGTCGTGTAGTCGCATGCTCTCGCTCCCTATCCGCTGAGGTGGACGCGGGGCCGGCCTCAGGGGGCGTTCGGCGCCGGCGTGTCCGAGACGCGCTGGGACCGGAGCTCGATCCGCGTCGGCGCCGTCACGCGGCTGTACGGCGGCACGCTGTGGGTGAGCCACACGTTGCCCCCGATCTCCGACCCCCGCCCCACCACGGTGTCCCCGCCGAGGATCGTCGCCTCCGCGTAGACTATCACATCGTCCTCGATGGTGGGATGGCGCTTTCGGCCCCGAATGATGTGCCCTTCGGCGTCGCGCGGGAAGTTGGCGGCGCCTAGGGTCACGCCCTGGTAGAGGGTCACGCCCGTGCCGATGATGGTCGTCTCGCCGATGACCACGCCCGTGCCGTGGTCGATGAAGAACCGCGGGCCGATGCGCGCCCCGGGATGGATGTCGATGCCGGTCCGGCTGTGGGCCCACTCGGTCCACATGCGCGGCAGGAGCGGTACCCCGAGCGTGTGGAGCGCGTGGGCCAGGCGGTAGACCATGGTGGCGAAGAACCCGGGGTAGGTGGCGATGACCTCCGTGGGGCTGTGCGCCGCCGGGTCGCCTTCGTAGGCGGCTTCGGCGTCCTCCAGGAGCATGGCCTGGATGGGCGGCAGCTGGTCGACGAACCGCCGCGCCAGCTCGACGCTGGGTTCGATCTCCGGGCAGGGCCGGTCGGAGGGGCAAAGGTGCTGCCGCACCCGGTGGATCTCGGCGGCGACCTCCCACAGCGCCCGGCCCAGCTCCCACACCCGGTCGTCGAAGCGGGACAAGCCCCGCGGTTCCGGCGGGAGGAACTCCTCCGGGAAGAGGACGTGGGCCAGCCGCCCGACCACCCGGGCGATCTGCTCCTGGTCGGCATGGGGGCTCGTCGGCACGGCTCCCGCCGCGGGGGGCTTGAGCCGCCCGACGACGTCCAAGAGGTGGCGCGTGTCCCAGAAGTCGGCCTTCGGCTCGGTCATGGCGTGTGCTCCTTCTCGCCTCCGCGCGGGGCGCCGCCGTCCGCGGCCCCGGCGCCGTCCCGGCCCGCCAGCGCCAGCCACAGGCGGACCAGGGCCTCGGTGCCGCGGTAGAAGTTGTCCAGGGTGAAGAACTCGTTGGGGGCGTGGAACCGCTCGTCGGGGAGGCTGAACCCGACCAGCACCGTCGGCGCGCCCAGGACGGACTGGAAGGTGTGGACGACAGGGATGGAGCCGCCCATGCGGATGTTGACCGGCTCTCGGCCGAACGTCGCCGCGAGGGCCCGGCGCGCCGCGGCCACCACGGGATGGTCGAGCGGGGTGAGCACCCCGGGATCCGCCTCGTGCCGCACGATCTCCAGCCGTACGGTGTCCGGGGCGCGCGCTTCGAGGAAGCGAACCACGGCGTCGACCACGGCGACGGGATCCTGGTCGGGGACCAGCCGGCAGGTGATCTTCGCCGTGGCGGAGGCGGGGACGATGGTCTTCCGGCCGTCGCCGGCGAAGCCGCCCGCTATCCCGTTGACCTCGAGAGTGGGCCGCGCCCAGACGCGCTCGAGGGTGCTGTAGCCCGGCTCGCCGAAGAGCCGGGGGCTGCCCGTGGTGCGCAGGAACTCCGCCTCGTCGAAGGGGAGCCGGGCCCACTCCGCCCGCTCGGCCGGGGTCGGTTCGCGCACCCCGTCGTAGAACCCCGGCACGGCCACCCGGCCGTCCGCGTCGTGCAGGGCGGCCAGGAGGCGTGCCAGCTCGTGGACGGGATTGGCCACGGCGCCGCCGAACACCCCCGAGTGGAGGTCCTGCGCCGGTCCCCGCACCGTAACGTCCAGGGCGGCCAAGCCTCGGAGCCCGTAGCAGATGGCGGGGACGCCGGCGGCGAACATGGGGGTGTCGGAGACGACCACCGCGTCCGCGGCCAGTTCCTCCCGGTGCGCCGCCACGAAGTCGTGCAGGTGGACGCTGCCCGACTCCTCCTCGCCTTCGAAGAGGAAGCGCAGGTTCAGCGGGATCCCGCCCGTGGCGGCCAGGGCCTCGGCCGCCAACACGTGCATGAGCACCTGGCCCTTGTCGTCGCTCGCGCCCCGCGCGTAGACGCGGCCGTCGGCGACGCGCGGGCTGAACGGCGGATGGGTCCAGGCGTCGGGGGGATCGGCCGGCTGCACGTCGTAATGGCCGTAGACGAGGACCGTCGGCGCGCCGGGCACCGGGGCGCTCCGCGCGGTGACCACGGGGTGGCCCGCCGTCGGATGCACCCGGACGCCCTCCAGCCCGGCGCGCTCAAGCCGCTCCGCCAGCCACGCGGCCGCCCGCCTCACGTCCTCGCGGTGCGCCGGGACGGACGAGACGCTCGGGATGGCGAGGAACGCCACCAGATCCTCGAGCGCCGCCTCCCGCCGCGACGCCAATCGGTCCATCGCCTCCATGCCGAGCCCCCCGAGGACGGCGGCGGACCCGGCGGTCCGCCCGCCCATTTCTTACGGCTTCACTCGGAATTGTACACGATTGGTCCGCGGCCCACATCCCCGCACGGGCGGCCCGCGGCATCCGTCAGAAGATCCACGCGGCAGCCGCGAGCCCGAAGAACAGCACGGCCACGGCGGGCCAGAGGCGGCGGGCCCAGCGGGCGTTGGCCAGCGGGCCGCGGCCGGCCTCGTCGGCGATCCGGCCCAGGAAGAGGAGTGTGAGGGGCATCAGGACCGCCGAGAGTGCCTGCGTCAGGACCGCCAGGAACCCCTGGGTCCACCCCGGTCCCAGCACCAGCCCGGCGGCCAGCGCCAGGGCGAGGAAGCGCCGGATCCCCGGCCGGCGCCACCAAAGGCGGTGCCCGGCGGGCCGCGGGCGCCGGAGGAGGCCGGGCGCCCGCCCCCGGAACGCCTCGGCCAGCATCCAGTCGGAGGACAAGGAGATGGTGACGGCGGCGAGCCACCCGGCGTCGAACACCCCCAGGGCGAACCACAGGGCGCTGGCCCGGCCGGCCTGGCGCGCCAGCCAGTCGAGCGGGTTGTAGGCCCCCGCGGGACTTCCCGCCAGGTGCGCCCCGAGCAGGAGCACGGCCGTCGCCATGGCGAGCTGGGCCAGGACCCCTGCGGCCAGGTCGACCCGGCCGCGGCGGAGCTCCCAGGCGCGCATGCCCCGGGCGACGACGGCGTTCTGCTGCCAGTAGACCATCCAGGGACAGACGGCGTTGCCCGCCAAGGCCAGGAGGTAGAACACCGTTCCGCCCGCGGGCGGGGCCCAGCGCAGCGGATCCACGCGGTGGGCGGAGGGGCTCAGGGCGGCCCAGGAGCCGAGGAAGGCGAGGTTCAGCCCGCCGACCACCAGGAGCGCGCGTTCCAGCGTCCGGTAGCGGGACAGGGAGACCAGGGCCAGCACGAGCAGCAGGGCGGCGCCCACGGCCGGACCGAACGGGATGCCGACGAGGTTCAAGGCCATGGCCATCCCGGAGAGCTCGGTGGCCAGCACCAGGATGTTGAGCGCGTGCATGCCGAGCGCCAGGCAGCGTGCGGGTCCGGCGCCGAAGCGGTCGGTCACCACTCGGGCGAACGGCCGGCCGGTGGCCAGCCCGACCCGGAGCGCCATATCCTGGATGAAGACGGTCAGGATCCCCAGCAGCACCAGGGCCGGCAGGAACAGCCCCAGCTGGTGGCGGGCCCCGGTGAGCAGGTAGGAGGTCATCCCTCCCGCGTCGTTGTCGGCGACGAGGCCGATGAGTCCCGGGCCGAGCGCGCCGAGGGCCTTAAGCCCCCAACGCCAGGCGGGCGGCCGGAGGTCCTGGGGGCGCCGGTGCAACACGTTCTCGCCTCCCCGGCATCGTATGAGCCGGGTGGGGCGGGAGCCCGGCGGCGGCCGCCCGGCCGGACCCGGGGCGGAGGAAGTGGGCCGCCCCGCGGAGAACCTCCACGCGACAAGGGGGGGCGACCGTGGCGAGCCGCATGGGGGAAGAGGAGAAGGTCCTCAAGGACCCGGTGCACGGGTACGTCTACATCCACGACCCGTTGTTCTGGGACCTGGTCAACACGCGGGAGGTGCAGCGGCTCAGGCGGATCCGCCAGCTCGGGACCACCTACCTCACCTACCCGGGCGGCGAGCACAGCCGCTTTTCGCACGCCCTGGGCACGTACGAGGTGCTCCGGCGCATCCTCCAGGCCTTCGGGCGGAACGGATATCCGGTAGAGCCGGACTGGGCCCGCCTGGTCATGGCGGCGGGGCTGTTGCACGACATCGGCCACGGCCCGTTCTCGCACGCCCTCGAGCCCCTGTGGGGCCCGTCCCACGAGGCGTGGGGGGAGCGCATCCTGCTGGACCCGGCCACGGAGGTGCATCAGGTCCTGGCCGCCGTGGCGCCCGCGTTCCCCGGTGAGGTGGCCGACGTCGTCATGAAGCGGCACCCCAACCGCCTCGCCGTCTCGATGGTCTCGGGCCAGCTGGACGCGGACCGCCTCGACTACCTGATGCGCGACTCCATCTTCACCGGGGTGGACTACGGCAAGTTCGACCTGGCGCGCATCCTGCGGGTCATCCTCCCCCTGGGCGACCGCCTGGTGGTCAAACGCACGGGGATCCACACCGTGGAGGCCTATCTCCTGGCCCGGTACTTCATGTACTGGCAGGTGTACCTGCACCCCGTCTGCCGCAGCGGGGAGATCCTCCTGCGGAAGATCCTGTGGCGGGCCCGCGACCTGACCCGGGCGGGGCGCCGTCCGGCCGCGCCGCATCCGGCTTTGGCGGCCTGGCTGGAGGGGGACGCCCTGGACCTCGACGGCTACCTGGCGCTGGACGACGCCGTGGTGCAGTGCGCCATCGGCCTGTGGCAGGACGATGCGGACCCGGTGCTGCGCGACCTCGCCCGCCGCCTCATGGACCGCCGCCTCTTCAAGTACGCCGAGTTCCCGCCGGACCAGGACCCGCGGCTGTACGGGCGGCTCGAGCACCTCGCCCGCGAACGGGGCTACGACCCCGCCTACTACCTGGAAGTCGACGCCACCTCGGCCGTGTATTATGACTATTACGTGGGCGACGAAGGCCCGGCGGGCCGCGACGGCGCCCTCTACCTCTGGGACGGCCGGACGCTGGTGGAGATGTCGCGCCTGTCGCGGCCCATCCAGGGCATCGCCCGCGAGCGGCAGTCGGAACGCCGGGTGTATTTTCCCGAGAGCATCGCCGCCGAGGCGGAGCGGATCCTGGGGGGCCGGGGCTGAGCGCGCGAGAGAGGGGGCTGTCGTTGGGCACGGGAGGCGAGCGGGACGGCCGGGCGTGCCTGGTCGGGACGCCCGGGGACCCCGGCGGCGGGCCGGCGCCGGTCGGTCGCGGGTCGGCGGATGCCGGCGGGGAGCGTGACGCCGCCGCGGTCGCCGTCCTGGTGATCCCCGACGACACACCGGAGTTCGGCGGCAACTGGGTGAGCGCGCATCGGGTGGCGCGGGCGCTGGCCCTGGAGGGCCGGCGGGCCGAGGTGGTGCCCGCCGCCGCGGCGCCGCTGGCCGGCCCGGTGCTGCATGCCTTCAACGCCAACACCGCCGTGAAGCTCCTGGAGCGGGGGGCGGATCCCGGCCGCCTCGTGGTGACCTGGACCGGGACCGACGTGTGGACCGACCTGGTCCGCGACCCGGCGCGGTTCGCGGTCCTGGACCCGGTGCCGTGCCAGACGGTCCTGGAGCCGGGCGCGCGGCGGGCCATCCTGGCGCGGTATCCCGCCTGGGCCGACCGGGTGGCGGTGGTGCCTCCGGGCGTCGACACCCGGCGCTTCGGCCCCCGCGGTCCCCGCGAGGCGCTGGCCCAACCGGCGTGCCTCCTGGTCGGGGGCGGCCGGCCCGTCAAGCGGTCCCTCGAGGCGGTCGACCTGGTGGCGGCGGTCCGCGAGGCCGGCGTGCCGGCGGAGCTGGTGGTCCTGGGTCCGCCGCGGGATCCGGCCTATTGGGCCGCCCTCGAGGCCGCGGCGGCGGTCCGGCCGTGGCTCCGGACCGTGCCCGTGGTGCCCTTCGAGGCCATGCCGCGATGGTACCGGGCCGCCGCCCTGGTGGTGAACAACTCCCTCGTCGAGGGCGTCTCCAACGCGCTCCTGGAGGCCATGGCCTCGGGCTGCGCGGTGCTGGCCCACGATATCCCGGGCAACCGGGCGCTCGTCGCCGACGGGCGGACGGGCGTGCTGTTCCGGGATGCGGCGGCGTTCGTGGCCGCGGCGGTGCGGCTGCTCCAGGATCCTGCGGCGCGGCAGGCCCTCGGCCGGCGCGCCCGCGCGAGCGTCCGGCGCCGGTTCGACGCCCGCCGCGAGGCGGACCGCTTCCTGGCGCTCTACGCGCGGGCCCGGACGGCGCCGTAGACCCGGGCGGCATCCGAGATCGTCCTGGAGGGGGCCGACGGCGGCATGGGGCAGGTCATCGTGCGACTCGACGTGGAGGACTGGCTGACGCCGGCCGCCGACTGGGCCCTGGAGGCCATCGTGGGCCTGTTGGAGACCTACGGGATCCGCGCCAACACCGCGGTGGTCGGTCGGCGCGCGGCCTCCCTCGTCGGGCGGGGCCGGGGCGATCTCCTCCGGCGCCTGGCCGCACGGGGGACCGTCGGGTATCACTCCTTCAGCCACAGCGAGCATCCCACCCTGGCGGAGGACCTCGAGCGGTTCGGGCCGGACGAGGCCGTGGCCCGGTTCGTGGCCCGCGAGCGGCCGGGCCTGGACATCCTGCGCCGGGCGGGGCTCGAGCCGCGCTTCTTTACCCAGCCCGGGGGCAACTGGGTGCCCGAGGCCGCGGTGGCGGGACCCGCCCTCGGGCTGGCCGCCTACTTCTCGGAGGCCTGGAACGCCTACCTGGTCCCCGCCCGCGAGCCGCTCTGGCTCGGGTCGGTCCTGCACTTGGCTCCGCCGGTCGACATGCCCAAGGGATTCCTCTTCGGCCTGCCCGAGGGCGTGGAGCCGGCCCTGGAGGCGGTGTGGGCGGCTTGGCGCCGGGGCACGTGGGCCGTCCTGGTGACCCACCCGACGGAGCTGGTGACCACCCGCTTCTGGGACGCGGACAACTTCGGCGGCGGGCGGACCGCCTACCCCCGGGTGCCGGCGCCCACCCGGCCGGCCGCCGCCTGGGAACAGGCCCGGGCCGGGCTCGAACGGTATCTCGCGGCCTTGACCCACGCGGGGGCGGAGTGGGTCACGGTGGCGGATCTGCTGGAGGCGGCGGCGCCGCCGGCCCCCACCTGGGTGGACCGGGCGACCCTGGCCGAGTCCCTCGGGCGCCACGGGTTCGGACCGATGCGCGTGCCGGGGGGAAGCCTGTCCGCCGCCGAGGCGGTCTGGGCGCTCGCGGCCTGGGCGGAGGGGGGGCGCGATCCCTTGGCCGTCCCGGCGGTCGGCCCGCCGGATCCGCGACGCAACGAGCCGGGCGACCTCGCCCGGGGCATCCTGCGGAGCGTGGCGGACGGCGGCACCCTGCCGGGCCGGGTGGGCGGCCTGGGGTTGGCCGAGGCGGCGGGCGTCCTGGCCCGCCGGATGGGGCTCGGAAGCGTGCCGGTCACGTGCACCGCGTGGGTCCGTCGCCCCGCGGCGCTGCACTGGGATTGGCCCATCTTCCCGCCGGGGTTCGCCGCCTGGCGCCTGTGGACCGAGGCGCGGCGGCTGTCCTGGACGCTCAAGCCGGTCGTGTGGCGGCGGCCGCTCTGGGTCGCCGCAGAGCAGCAAGGAGGGGCGGAGCCGTGAAGGCCGTGGTGGTCCATCAGCCGGGCGGGCCCGAGGTGCTCGGCGTGGAGACGGTTTTGGACCCCGAGCCGGGTCCGGGGGAGGTGCTGGTCGCCGTCCGGGCTGCGGGCGTCAACCACCGCGACGTGTGGCGCCGGCAGGGTGCGCTGGGGCCCGTCGTGCCGCCGGGCATCCTCGGCAGCGACGCGGCGGGCGAGGTCCGGGCGGTCGGGCCCGGGGTGACGGGCTTCGTGGTGGGCGACCGGGTGGTGGTGTGCCCCGGGCGCTCCTGCGGACGGTGCCCGGCGTGCCTGGCGGGGCAGGACGACGCCTGCCCGGCGTTTGCTATCGCCGAAGGGGCGTACGCGGAGCTGTGGGTGGCGCCGGAGGACCGGGTGGTGCCCATGCCGTCAGGCATCACCTTCGAGGAGGCGGCGGCCGTGGGCATCCCCTACATGACGGCGGAGGCCGCCCTGCTGCGCGCGGATCCCCGCCCAGGCCAGTCCCTGGTGGTGTGGGGCGCGACCGGGGGGTTGGGCGTGGCGGCGGTGCAGCTCGGCCGGCTCCGCGGGCTTCGGGTGATCGCCGTGACCCGGCGCGCCGACAAGGCGGACCGGCTGCTCCGGGAGGGCGCCCACGAAGTGGTGGTGGGGGATCCGGCGGCGGACGACCTGGCGGCGGAGGTCCTGCGGCGCACGGGCGGGCGCGGGGCGGACGTGGTGTTCGACTCGGTCGGCCAGGCGAGCTTCGGACAGTCGCTGGCGATGGCGGCGCGCGGCGGCGTGGTGGTGACCGTGGGGGCGACCACCGGCGGGGCGGTGGGGTTGGATCTGGCGACGGTGTTCCGGCGCCGGCTGACGGTGGTGGGCGGCTACCTGGGACCGCGCGGCACGCTGATGCGGCTGTTGGGGCTGTTCGCCCGGGGGGCGCTCCGGCCGGTGATCGACACGGTGCTGCCGCTGGCCGAGGCGGCCGAGGCCCACCGGCGGCTCGAGGCGGCCCAGGTGTTCGGGAAGATCGTGCTGACCCCGTAGGTCAGCGGGTCGGTTCGGCCTGCCGGGGCTCGTCCGGCGGGGCGGGCAGGTCGACGACGAACCGGGCGCCGCCTTCGGCGCGGTTCTCCGCCGCCACGCGGCCCCCGTGCGCTTCGACCAGCGCCTTGACGATGGCCAGGCCCAGGCCCGCGCCGCCGGCGGCGCGGGAGCGGGCCTGGTCGCCGCGGAAGAACCGTTCGAAGAGGTGCGGCAGTGCGGCGGGCGGGATGCCGGGCCCGTGGTCCTCCACCACGATGCGGGCGCCCAGGGGCCCGGGGCCGGCGCGGACGACGACCGGCAGCGGGGCCGGCGTGTGGCGGAGCGCGTTGTCCACCAGGTTCATGACCACCTCGGCCAGGCGGTCGCGGTCCGCCCAGACCCGGGCCGGCTCCACGACCAGCGAGAGGCGGTCGCCGCCCAGGGAGCGGAGCGTCGGTTCCAGATCGGCCAGCCAGCGCTCCAGGCGGATGGGCTCGGGGCGCACCTCCTGGGCCGGCGCGACGTCCAGGCGCGAGAGGGTGAGCAACTGCGTCACCAGCCGCGTCATCCGGGCGGTCTCGCGCTTCATGGCGGCCAGGCTCTGCTGCCGTTCCCCCTCGGTGAGGTCCCCGTGGGCCCAGACCTCGAGGAAGCCCGACAGGGCCGTGAGCGGCGTGCGCAGTTCGTGCGAGGCGTCGGCGAGGAAACGGCGCATCTCCTCCTGGGCCTGGCGCTCGCCCGCGAACGCGTCCTGGACGGCGGCGGACATCCGGTTGACCGCCTCGCCGAGGCGGACCAGCTCCTCCGGCGCGTCCCGGACGTCGGCCTGGCGGCCGTAGCCGCCCGCCGCGATCTCCTCCGTCGTCGCGATGACCCGCCCGAGCGGCTCGAGGGTGCGCCGGACGCTGACGACCCCGAGCAGCCCCACGGCCGCTAGCACGGCGAACGCCAGGATGCCGTACAGCTCCATGACCCGCGTCAGGATGGCCCGCATCGGCGCCGTGCTCTCCAGGAGCCAGATGGTGCCAAGGCGCGTGCCCTGCTCCAGCATGGCCGACCCCACCACGATGTGGCCGGACCAGACGAGGTAGGTGCCTGCGGCGGGCAGGGGCGGCACGGCGTTGGCCGGCAGCGTGGGCGAGTTGGCGATGGCGAAGCCGCTGGGATTGGCCAGCACCACCTCGACCCCCGGGGCCCGGAAGCGGTTGAGGAGGATGGGGACGAGGTCGGAGAACGTGGCGTGGTGGAGTGAGTGGTGCAGCAGCGGCTCGAGGACCGACAGCTCGTCCAGGAGCGTGCGCGCCGCGGCGTCGTAGAGCACCTGGCGCAGGATGAGGAGCTGCGTCACGCCCAGGACCACCAGCAGGATGAAGAGCAGGGCGAGCTGTTGGCCGATGAGCGCGCGGGCGAGGGAACGACCGGGCATGTCAGTCCCCGAGGCGGTAGCCGAACCCGCGGATGGTCTGGATGAGCGTCTTGTCCCGGTCCCCGAGCTTGTCCCGAAGACTGGAGATGTGCACCTCCACCAGGTTGTCGTCGCCGGGGAAGTCGTACCCCCAGACGTGGCTCAGGATCTGGGCCTTGGACAGCACCTTGTTGGGGTTGAGCAAAAGATAGCGCAACAGCTCGTACTCCTTGGCCGTGAGGTTGACCGACTCGCCGTCCACGGTGACCTTGTGGGCGGGGTCGTTCATCACCACCGGCCCGAAGCGGAGGGCCTCGTCGCGCGGCGCGACGCGGCGGAGTCCGGCGCGGAGCCGGGCCACCAGCTCGTCGATGCTGAACGGCTTGACCATGTAGTCGTCCGCGCCGCCCTCGAGGCCGGCCACGCGGTCCGCGACGGCGTCGCGGGCCGTGAGCATCAGGATGTAGATGTTGGGGTCCTGCCGGAGCCGCCGGCAGAGCTCGAATCCGTCGAGGTTCGGCATCATGATGTCGATGACCGCTGCGTGGGGCAGGAACCGCGGCACGGCGGCCAGCGCCTCCTCGCCGTCGGCGTAGGTCTCGACCTCGAAGCCGGCTCGTCCCAGGGCAATCTTGAGCAGCTCGCGGAGACTCTGCTCGTCGTCCACCACCATGACCCGGTCCGCCATCTCGCCTTCCCTCTCTCCCGTGCGGCGTCGCGTTGGGCGCGGGGCGGCTGTCAGTCCAGGGGGTGCGCCGGCATGAAGTATTCGGCCGTGTCCCACCCGGCGCGGGAGATGACCCGCTCCATGAGCCGGCGGTCCCGGCCGAGCCAGGCGACCTCCTCGGCGAAGGGCGGCGGCGGCTTGGGCAGGCGGTCGGCGAAGTGGGTGTGGAGCGCGATCCGCACCAGGAGGTGCGCCGCCACCCGGTTGGCCTCCGCCACGGTCAGCTCGCTGAACGCCTTGGCCGTCCCGAGCACGGCCGCCGTGACCTCCTCCTCGGTCACCACGTTGGCCTGCTGCACGGCGTGGTACCGATCCAGGAGATCCTCGAGCTTCTGCTCCTGCTGCGCCGTGAGCGGCTGGTCCTCGTAGCCCCAGGACCGGATGTAGGCGCTGGACCTCACACTGTTGACCCGGTTGATGGGAGTCACCTCCAGGACGTGGCCCTCCTCGGGCACCTCATCTCTATATTGTTAGCAGAACGGCGCCCCCGCCGCCATGGCCGGTCGGCCGGGTCCCGACTGGCCAAGCGTCCCTGCGGTCGCTATACTGGAGGGCGCGAGACGCTGCCCAGAAGGCGGAAAAGGGGGATGAACGTGGCAACCGAGCGGAAGTACGCCGAGCTGAAGCCGTCGACGCTCACGATGCGGGGCATCAGCAAGGAAGAGATCGACCAGCATTATGGAATCCTGTACAAGGGTTACGTCAATAAACTCAACGAAATTCGCCAGAAGCTCGAAAACGTCGACCTGTCCGCGGCGAACCAAACATACAGCGACCTCCGGGGCCTGAAGACGGAGGAGACGTTCGCGCTGAACGGCGCGAAACTCCACGAGTGGTACTTCGACAACCTCGGGGGGCCCGGCGGTAAGGCCCACGGCCGCATCCTCGAGCTCATCGAGCGCGACTTCGGCTCCTACGAGCGCTGGGAGGCCGAGTTCAAGGCCATCGGGCTGGCCGTGCGGGGCTGGGTGGTCCTGGCGTACGACCTGGACGACCAGAAGCTCCACAACTACGGGCAGGACGCGCACAACATCGGGGTGCCCTGGGGGGCCTACCCGCTCCTCATCCTCGACGTGTACGAGCACGCCTACGGCATCGACTACGGGGTCAAGCGCGCCCCCTACATTGACGCGTTCATGAACAACATCGACTGGGACGAGGTCAACCGGCGCCTCGCCAAGTACAACATCTGACCGTCCGCGGGGGGACGGGGCGGGGCGGGGACGATCCCGCCCCGCATTTTTTTGCGGGCCCGCGCGGATCGGGGGACCGGGGGGAATTGCCGGGGGACGTGCCGAATGGGACCCGCGTCCCGCGCCGGGACACGCCCGACGCGGCAAGCCATGCGGCCGGTCCCGGGACCTGGCCGGCGGGAGGGATGCATGTTGGCCGAGGTGTTCGAGAAGGCGAGCGTGAGCACGGAGCTGGCGCACCGGATGATCCAGGCGGCGGAGGCCAAGGCGAAGGCGCTCGGCAAGGCGTTCGTCATCGCCATCGTGGACGAGAGCGGCGTGCTGAAGGCGTTCTCCCGGATGGACGGGGCCCCCCTGCTGAGCGTGCAGGTGGCGCAGGACAAGGCCTACACCGCAGCCGGATTCGGCCTGTCCACGGACGGGTGGTACGAGTTCATCAAGAACGATCCCCCTCTGGCGGCGGGGGCCACCACCGGCATCCACCGGCTGGTGGTGTTCGGCGGCGGTTATCCTATCCGGGTGGGGGACCGCGTCGTCGGGGGGATCGGCGTGAGCGGCGGACACTACACCGAGGACATGGAGGTTGCCCAGGCCGGCCTCGCCGTGGTCGGGAGCTGACCGGGGCGGCGGCGCGCGGGGCGGGCGGTGGTCCGCCCCGCGCTCAGTGGGCGATCTGCCAGACGTAGGCGGCCACCTGGTTCGCCTCGGTCGTCGTCAGCGTCCCCGGCGCGTTCGCGGGCATGTTGTGGTGGATGAAGGCGGCCAGCTGGGCCTCGGTCGGGAAGGTGGAGGCCACCGGGCTGGGTTTGGCCAGACGCGGGGCGCTGGCGGTTCCGGTGCCGTTCGGACCGTGGCAGCTCTGGCAGCGGGCCTGATACAGGGTGGCGCCGGCAGCCACCGGCGAGGGCGGGGGCGTGCCGGTGGCCTGGCGCTTGACCGCCCCGGTGCCGGACCGCGCCTGGTTTCTGGCCGCCTCGCCGGTGCGGCGGGCGGCCTCGCCGGCCTGGTTGGCCGTACTGGTCGCCTGCTGCTCGCCCCGGCGCACGTTCTGACCGGTCTTCTGCTTGGTCTCGTTGGCCAGGTGCTGGGGGGCCGGGGCGGAAAACCACGTGCAGCCGGCCGTCGTCGCCGCGAGGACGGCGAGGACCGCCCAGCGCGCCGCCCGGCCGGGTCCCGTCTTGCCCATGTGTGTCCTGCCTCCCTGGTGCGTCCTGCCGCTAGTATCTCCGGCGCATCCCGCCCCATGCGCGCCGCGGGCCGCGGGCCGGGCGCGGTATAATAGGCCAAAAGACGCGGAGGCCAGAGGCATGGACGTGTTGCCGCTGGAGCTCAAGACCCGGATCGACCGCGAACACATCCGCGAGGGCCGCCTGTTCGGCGCCCTGCCGGCCGCGGCGCTGTCCCCCGAGAACCAGGCGGAACTGGTCAAGCGGGGGTGGACGCTCAAGGCCTACGAGGACCGCACGGTCCTCCTGCCGCCCGAGACCACCGTGGAATGGGACCGCGTGCTCGCCGTCTTCCGCGACAACCTGCTGCACCGCGCCGCGCACCGCCTCCCCCGCGGCCTGCCGCTCGCGCCCGACGCGCAGGCCATCATGGAGGAAGTCATCGCGTCCACCTGGGAGCAGCGCGAGGAGCAGCTCCGCGTGGTGCTGTCGGCGTTCGCGTTCGCCTCGCTCCTGCCCCGGCCGGAGGGCCACACGGACCGGCGCGTGGAGAGTTTCGAGACCTTCTACTTCTACACCCAGGCCATGAAGCGCGCGGCGGAGCTCGCCGTCGCGGAGGCCGCCAAGGCCCCCGAGGACGACGACGAGGTCTGGGCCATGGTGGAGGCGGTCGCCGAGCGGTCCTGAGCCGTGCGCCGGCTCCACCGGCCCCGGCGGCGCGGGACGGCGACGCCCCGCGCCCGGCTTCCCGTTGCCCGGCCCGTTGACGGGCCTGTCCGCGAGCCCCAAAATGAACACGGGTTCAGGTGAACGGCGGTTCATTACGGGGGGTGGCAGGGTGATCGCCTGGGAACTGGTCCATCGGTACGAGGACGTCATTTTCGAACGCCGCGGCGCGATCGCCAAGATCACCATCAATCGGCCGGAGGTGCGCAACGCCTTCCGTCCTCAGACGCTGTTCGAGCTGTCGGACGCGTTCCACCGGGTCCACGAGGACCCCACGCTGGGCGTGGCCATCCTGACGGGGCAGGGGACCCAGGCGTTCTGTTCCGGGGGCGACCAGAAGATCCGGGGCGACGCCGGCTACCTCGACGCGGAGGGCGTGCCGCGGCTCAACGTGCTGGAGCTGCAGCGGCAGATCCGGTCGCTGCCCAAGCCGGTGATCGCGATGGTGGCCGGATACGCCATCGGGGGCGGACACGTGCTCCACATGGTCTGCGACCTGACCATCGCGGCCGACAACGCCGTCTTCGGGCAGACGGGCCCCAAGGTGGGCAGCTTCGACGGCGGCTTCGGGGTCGGCCTCATGGCGCGGATGATCGGGCTCAAGAAGGCCAAGGAGATGTGGTTCCTCTGCCGCCAGTACACGGCCCAGCAGGCGCTCGAGATGGGGCTGGTGAACGCGGTGGTGCCCCTCGAGCGCCTGGAGGAAGAAACCGTGGCGTGGTGCGAAGAGATCCTGGAAAAGAGTCCCATGGCCATCCGCTTCCTCAAGATGGCCTTCAACGCCGACGCCGACGGCCTGGTGGGGCTGCAGCAGCTCGCGGGGGACATGACCATGCTGTACTACATGACCCCGGAGGCGCAGGAAGGGCGGAACGCCTTCGTCGAGAAGCGCAAGCCCGACTTCTCCCGCTTCCGTCGGCTGCCCTAGGCCGCCATGGAGTGGGACTGGGTGCGGCAGCAGGCCGCCCGGGCCCCCGAGCGGCTGGCCCTGGTCGAGGATGACCGGATCCTGTCCTATACGGCGCTCGACGACCGGGTGGCCCGCGCGGTGGGGTGGCTCCGGGCCCGCGGGGCGGCCCCGGGGGACCGGGTCGCGGTGCATCTGCCGGCGGGGTCGGCCTGGGTGGAACTGCTCTTCGCCCTGGTCCGGCTCCGGGCGACCCTGGTCCCGCTCAACCTCCGCCTGACGGCGGCGGAGCTCGGCCGGATCCTGGCCGACGCCGAGCCGGCGCTCGTCGTGACCGACGCCGCCGGCCGCCCGACGGTGGCCGCGGCCTGGACCGGCCGCACGGCCGTGGTCGAGGATCCCGGGGGGGGCTGGGACGCCGAGCCGGCCGAGGGCCCGGCCGGTCCGCCCGACGGGGAGGACCTGCAGAGCATCGTCTACACATCGGGGACCACCGGTACCCCCAAGGGCGCCCGGATCCGGCTCGCCCAGCACTTCTGGGGCGCCTTGGGGTCGATGCTCCGGCTCGGGCACCTGCCCGACGACGTGTGGCTCCTGTGCATGCCGCCGTATCACGTCGGCGGCCAGGCCATCCTCTTTCGCGCCGCCCTGGCGGGCACCGCGGTGGTCGTCCATCCCCGCTTCGACGCCAAACGGGTGGCGGCGGCCCTGGGCGACGGGTCGGTGACCCTGGTCTCGCTCGTGCCTACCATGCTGCGGCGCGTGCTCGACGAGCTGCCCGGCCCCGTTTCGCCGCGCCTCCGGGTGGTGCTGCTCGGCGGGAGCGCGGCGCCGCCCGCCCTGGTGCAGGAAGCCCGGGGGCGGGGCCTGCCGGTCCGCCTGACCTACGGCCTGACGGAGACCGCGTCGCAACTGGCCACCGAGGGGCTCGACGAGATGGCGCCCGCGGGCGCGTCGGGGCGCCCCCTGGCGTTCGCGGAGGTGGCCGTGGGTCCCGAGGACGGCAGCCCGGGACGGCTGCCGCCGGGGGTGCCGGGCGAGATCCTGGCCCGCGGTCCCCAGGTCACGGACGGCTACTGGCGCCGGGACGAGCCGGACCGGTTCGCCCCGGGCGGGTGGCTCCGGACGGGGGACCTGGGCTGGCTCGACGAGCGCGGGTGGCTGTACGTCCTCGACCGGCGGGTGGACCTCATCGTGTCGGGCGGCGAGAACGTGTACCCCGCCGAGGTGGAGGCGGCCCTCGCGGCGCATCCGGCCGTCGCGGGGGCCGCGGTGGTGGCCCGGGCGGATCCGGAGTGGGGCCAGGTGCCCGTCGCGTTCGTGGTGCGCCGGCCGGACGCCGCCGTCACGGAGGCGGAACTGCTGGCCTTTGCGCGCGGGCGCCTGGCGGGCTACAAGGTGCCCCGCCGGGTGTGGTTCGTCGAGGCGCTGCCGCTGACGGGCAGCGGGAAGATCGCCCGCCATCGGCTCCGGGCGGAGGTGGAGGCGGGACGGTGGGCATGACCCTGGCCGACTGGTGGCGCCTGGCCCGGCCGCCGACGCTGGCGGCCACCCTGGCGCCCGTGGCGGTGGGGACGGCGGCCGCCGCGCTGGCCGGACCGGTCAGCCCCGCGTGGACCCTCGTCATGCTGGTCGTGGGGCTTTTGCTCCAGATCGCGACCAACATGACCAACGAGTACGCCGACTACGCCCGCGGCGTGGACGACCGCGAGTCGGTCGGCATCGCGGGGGTCATCGTGAGCGGGCGCCATGCGCCCGCGACCGTCCGGGCCTGGGCGTACGGCACGTATGCGGCGGCCTTCGTCCTCGGTCTCGCGCTGGTGGCGGCGCGGGGCCTGGTGCTCCTCCTCCTCGGCCTGGGCGCCATTCTGGCGGGGTTCCTCTACAACGCCGGGCCGCGGCCGTTGTCGGCCACGCCGCTCGGCGAGGCGCTGGTGTTCGTGGTGATGGGGCCGGTCGAGGTCCTGGCGAGCGAGATCGCGGCCGGCGGGCGCGTCACGGCGGCGGGCGCGGTCGCCTCGGTGGCTGTCGGGTTCCTGGTCGCCGCCATCCTGACGGCCAACAACCTGCGCGACTTGGACCAGGACCGGGCCCGGGGCCGGCGGACCCTGGTCATCCGCCTGGGGCGTACCGCCGGCTTCCGGTTCCTCGTCGCCCTGGTCGCTGCCGGGATGGGGTGGGCGCCCCTCGCGGCGGCCCTCGGCTGGCTGCCGCTCCCGGCGGCCGCGCCGCTTTTGGCGGTGCCCTGGGCGTGGCGCGCCCTGGAGCGGCTCCGGGAGCCGGGCGCCCTCCGCCGGGGCGTGCTGGTCGTGGGACGGATCCATCTGGTCACGGCGTTCTTGTTGGGGGCCGGGCTCGCGGCGGCGGCCGTCGTCTAGGCGGCCGGGAGCCGGTGGGGAGGCCGGGAGCATGCGGACGGGGGACAGAGCGACGCGCCGGACCGTGAGGGACGGCCGCGGAGGGATGGTCGGCCTGGCGGCGGCGGTGGCGGCAGAGGCGGTGGCGCGGGCCCGGAGGGCGGGTCGGCCCGTGGTCCACGCCCGGGCCGTCCCCGTCGACCCGCGCGTCGGCGACGTGTGGTTCCGGTGGTTGACCGGGGCCCGGGCCCTGGCCTGGGTCTTCGCCGCGCCCGGCGGCGACCGGGCGGTGGGCGTGGGGGCGGCTGGCCGCTGGACGTCCGCGGGACCGGACGCGCTGGGCGCCATGGCGTCCGCCTGGCGAACGCTCGCGCAGGACCCGGCGCTGCCCCGCGCCGTGCGCCTGGGCGGGGGCTGGGCCTTCGCGCCGGAGGCGGCGCCGGACGGGCCGTGGGCCGGTTTCCCGGCGGTCGGCTTCGTGCTGCCGGCGCTCATGCTCGAGTGCCGCGCCGGCCGCTGGACCCTGGTGGCGGCGGTGCGGGCCCGGCCGGAGGAGGCCGCGTCGGTGGTGGCCGCGCGCCTGGCGGCGGCGTGGCGGCCCCGAGCCCGACCCGGCGAGCCGCGGCGGGTGGTCGGGGCCCGCTTCGTGCCGCCGGCGTCGGCGTTCACGGCCGCCGTCCGGGACGCCGTGGCGGCCATCGCCGCCGGGCGGCTCGCCAAGGTGGTCCTGGCGCGGTCGGTGGAGCTGGCCTTCGACGGGCCGCTGGCCGCCCACGCCGTGTGGCGGAGCCTGGCCGCCCTCTATCCCGACGCGTATCGGTTCGGCGTGTGGTACGGCGACGCGGCGTTCCTCGGTGCCACGCCGGAGGTGCTGGTGCGCACGGAGGGAGGCCGCGTCGAGACGATGAGTCTGGCCGGGACGGCGCCGGCCGACCGGCCCCCGTCGGTGCTCCGGGCCAGCGTCAAGGACCGGGAGGAGCACGCCGTGGTGCGGGACGCGGTGGTGGCGAGCCTGGGCACGGTCACGGCGGGCGGGGTCGCCGTCGGGGCCCCGCGGGTCGTCGGCGGCCGCTTCGTGCAGCACCTGCTCACCCCCGTGGCGGGACGCCTGGCGGCCGGCCGGACCATCTGGGACGCGGCGGCGGCGCTGCACCCCACGCCCGCGGTGGGGGGCGCCCCGGCGGCGGAGGCCGGGGCGTGGATCCGGACGCACGAAGGGTGGCCCCGGGGCTGGTACGCCGGGGCGGTGGGCACGGTGGACCTGGCGGGGGACGGCTTTCTGGTGGTGGCGCTCCGGTCGGCGCTGGTGCGCGGCGCCGCGGCGACCCTGTTCGCCGGGGCGGGCGTGGTGGCGCGGTCGGTCCCGGAGCGGGAACTGGAGGAGACAAGTTGGAAGATGTTGCCCATGTTGACCGCGCTCGCGGCAGCGACCGCCCCGGGCCGCGGGCCGGGTTCGACCCGGATCCGGGCTACCCGGCGGCGCTGGGCCGGTGGGTCGAAGCGCTGGTGGCGGGGTTGGTGGCCGGAGGCGCGGACCGAGCGGTAATCTGCCCCGGGTCCCGCTCGACCCCGCTTGCCCTGGGCCTCTTGCGCCACCCCCGGATGCGGGTGCGGATGCACTACGACGAGCGGTCGGCCGCCTACTTCGCGCTCGGCTGGGCCCGGGCGCGGCGGCGTCCCACCGTGGTGCTGGCCACATCGGGTACCGCGGTGGCCAACTTCCTGCCGGCGGTGGTCGAGGCGCACTACAGCCACGTCCCCTTGGTGCTGCTCACCGCCGACCGGCCGCCGGAACTGTGGGACGCCGGGGCGGCCCAGACCATCCACCAGGTGGGGATCTTCGGGCCCCACGTCAAGTGGGCGGCCTCGCTGCCCACGCCCGCGGACCACGACGCCTTGGCCCGGCATGGGGCCCTGGCCGGCCGGCGGGCGGCGGAGACGGCCCGGACCGGCCCCGCGGGTCCGGTGCACCTGAACGTCCCCCTGCGCGAGCCGCTGGTGCCCGTGTTCGGGGGCGACGCCGGGCGGGCCGTCCACCCGCCGGAGGTGTTCGGAGGCCCGCCCCCCGCCGCCGTGCCGGCGGGATTGGCCGAACGCCTCGAGGGCTCCGGTCCCGGGATCCTGGTGGCCGGGGCGTCGGACCTTAAAGATGCCTGGCCGGCGCTCAAGGCCCTGTCGGTCGCCCTCGGCTGGCCCATCCTGGCCGATCCCCTCTCCAACCTGCGCACCGTTGCGGACCCCGATGGCCGGATCATCAGTCGGTACGACCTCCTGCTGCGCGGTCCGGCCCGGACGGTCCTGACCCCGGCGGTCGCGGTGCGCTTCGGCGCGCCCCCGACGTCGAAGGTGCTCAACACGTGGCTCGAGAGCATCCCCACCTGGGTCGTGGACCCCGAAGGCGGCTTCCGCGACCCCACCCTCGGGGCCGTGGCGTTCTGGACCGGGGGGCCGCCGGCCGCCGCGCCGGCCGCCGCGGTGCGGGACGGCCGGTGGCTGGCGCGCTGGCAGGCGGCCGAACGGCTGGCCGACGACGCGCTCCGCTCGGCGTTGGGGGAGATCGGGGCGGCGGCGCCGGGGTTCGAGGGACTGTGGTACCCGCGGCTCGAAGCCCCCTGGGCCCGGGGGCTGGCTGTGATGGTCGGGAACAGCATGCCCGTGCGGGACCTGGACAGTTTCTTCGGCCGGGCGGCCGGCGGCCCCCGGTTCTGGGGGAACCGGGGGGCGATGGGGATCGACGGGGTGCTGTCGACCGGGCTCGGTCTCGCTGCGGAAGGGCAGCGGGTGCTCGTGATCCTCGGCGACCTGTCCTTCTTCCACGACCAGAACGGGTTGCTGGCGGCGCGGTTGGGACGGCTCGACGCCACGGTGGTGGTGGTCCACAACGACGGCGGCGGCATCTTCTCCTTCCTGCCGCAGCGCGCCCTGGACCCCGGGACCTTCGAGACGCTGTTCGGGACGCCGCACGGGCTGGACTTCGAGGGGACGGCCCGCACCTACGGCCTGCCCTTCCGGCGGGTGACGCACGTGGACGAGCTGGAGGCGGCGGTGCGGGCCACGCTCGGCCAACCCGGCACCCACCTCGTGGAATGGCGGGTGCTGCCCCGGGACGACAACGTCCGCCGGCACGACGAGGTGGCGCAGGCGGTGGCGCGGGCCGTCACGGCGGAGGCGGTCGGGGATGCCGTGGTTTGAGGCCGCCGACGGCCAGCGGCTGTGGTATCAGGTCGAGGGAGCCGACGACCGGCCCGCCGTGCTGCTGCTCCACGGCTTCGCCCAGACGGCGGCAACCTTCGACGCCTTGGCGGCGCGCCTGGCCGAGCGTTGGCGCACGGTCCGGGTGGATCTGTACGGGCACGGGCGGTCCAGCATCCCCGACGATCCCGCCCGGCTCGGCTGGGAACCGACCGGCCGGGACCTGGAGGCGCTCATGGGGTTCCTCGGAGCCGACCGGTTCGCGCTCCTGGGGTACTCCATGGGGGGGCGCCTGGCCCTCGACTTCGCGTGCCGCCGGCCCGGGCGGCTGTGGGCCCTGGTGCTGGAGAGCGCCTCCCCGGGTCTTGGCGACGCGGCCGAGCGGGCCCGGCGGCGGGCCGACGACGAGGCGTTGGCGGCGGCCATCGAGACCCGCGGGGTGGAGTGGTTCGCCGACTGGTGGGCCTCGCTGCCGTTGTTCGCCGGTCATGCCCGCCTGGATCCCGCGGTGCGGGCGGCCGTCCGCGCCATGCGGGCCGGCCAGAGCGCCCGCGGTCTGGCTCAAAGCCTCCGCGGGGCCGGTACCGGGGTGCAGGCGGACTGGTGGCCGCACCTGGCACGACTGGCGGTGCCGACCCTGCTCGTGGTCGGCGCCGACGACGCCAAGTATGCGGCGATCAACCGGCGGATGGCGGCGGCGCTGCCCGCGGCCCGGCTGGTGACCGTGCCGGAGAGCGGGCACACGCCGCACCTCGAGCAGCCCGAGCGGTTCACCGCCGCGGTCGCGGCGCACCTCGCGGCCGCGGCCCCCTTCCTCTAGAGGCCGGGCACGCGGCGGAGGCGGTCGGCCTCCCGGTAGCGGAGCGCGACCGGGTACGCCCCGGTGACCTTCAGCAGGTCGGCCGGGGTGAGCTCGAGCCACAGCGACGGTTCTCCCGCCGGAACCCAGAGGGTCTCGGCGGTCAAGAGCTCCTCGTCCAGGAACGCCGGCATGAGGAAGGCGAGGCCGCTCGGCGGCACCCCTTGGAGGTGCGTGGCCGCCAGCGCCGACACCTCCGTGGGCGTGGCCGGACGCACCGGCGCCCCGAACCAGGTGCCGATGCGGTCGAGATCAATGCGGACGGCGGGCGTGGTCAGGAAGAGCGCGGGGCGGTTGCCGCACCAGCAGATGATGGTGGCGACGATGCGGTCGAGCGGCGCCGGAATCAACTCCGCCGCCTCGTAGACGCTCCGGGTCAGATGGTGCAGGCGGCGCCGGTCCAACACCGTCACGCCCCGGGACCGGACCAGGTCCCAGAAAGGGATGGATAAGGCCACGACCACCCCTCCTTGTCCGCTTGAGGGCGGCATTCGTCGTCCCGGGTCGAAATCCCTGGCGGGCGGGCCCGGTTTGGGGGATCATAGTCCCGAAACGGGGACTCGACCGGAGCGAGGCGAGGCGACGTGCACCTGTCCATCTTCCATCTCTATCCGGCGCGCATGAACCTCTACGGCGACCGCGGCAACGTGCTGGCACTGGTGCGCCGGGCCGAGTGGCGCGGCTGGACGGTGGAGGTCGTGCCGGTCGAGGCGGGCGAGCCCGCCGACTTCGCCCGCGCCGACCTCATCTTCATGGGCGGCGGGGAGGATCGTCACCAGGCGGCA
This sequence comes from Actinomycetes bacterium, assembly GCA_023565505.1. Classification (GTDB taxonomy): domain Bacteria; phylum Bacillota; class Sulfobacillia; order Sulfobacillales; family JAIMBI01; genus JAIMBI01. The sequence continues at coordinate 126,594 of JAIMBI010000005.1, forward strand.
ATCTTCGAGGACTTCCGCCGCCGCGGTCCCGAGATCCGCGCCGCGCTGGCGGACGGGGTGCCGGCGCTCGCCGTCTGCGGCGCCTACCAACTCCTCGGGCACTACTACGAGACCGCCGCCGGCCAGCGGCTCGACGGGCTGGGGTGGTTCGACGCCTACACCCGGCCCGGGCCCGGCCGGGCCATCGGCAACGTGGTCGTCGAGGCGACCCTGCCGCTCGAACCGCGGACCCTGGTGGGCTTCGAAAACCACGGGGGACGCACCTACCTCGAGCCGGGACAAGCCCCTCTCGGGCGGGTGGTGGCCGGCGCGGGGAACAACGGGGCCGACGGCACGGAGGGCGCGGTCAAACTCGCCACCGTGGGCACGTATCTGCACGGCTCCCTGTTGCCGAAAAACCCGCAGCTCGCCGACTGGCTCCTGGCGCGGGCGCAGGAGCGGCGCGAAGGGCGCGCGCAGCTCGAGCCGCTCGACGACACCCTGGAACTGTGGGCCCACGCGGGGGCCGTCGAGCGCACCCGACGTCTGACTCGCGTGAAAAACGGGGCGGGGCGATAAGAGTATAATGGGGACAGCGGTTCGGGAAAGGAGCGAGTCCCGATGCTGGGGGATCTGGTATCGCCCGTCCACATCCTGCTGCTGTTGGTCGTGGCGCTGTTGGTGTTCGGCCCCCGGCGGCTGCCGGAGATCGGGTCGGGACTGGGGCGGGGCATCCGCGAGTTCCGCCGTGCGTTGAGCTCGATCACCAGCCCGGAAGAGGGCAAGGATCTGCCGATCAAGGTCGAGGAGCCGGAGAAAAAGCTCTAGACGGACAACACGGCGGGCGCCCGGCCCGGGCCCGCGGGGGAGGTCTTCGCGTGTCCCTGTTGGCGTTGCTGGTGGCGCTCGCCGTGGGCGTGACGGTCTGGTGGGCCTGGCGCCGCCCGCGGCAGGTGTCGCAGGTGGCGCCTTTTTCCGTGCCGCGTTTGAAGGCCGGCCGCAACCTGCCCCGCGGACGGCGGTAGGAGGGGACGGATGGGCATCACGGCGCTCATTGGGGGCACGCCGTTGGTCCGGCTGGACAGCCTGTCGGACGAGACGGGGGCCGAGGTCTACGCGAAGCTGGAGCGGGCCAATCCGGGAGGGTCCGTCAAGGACCGGACGGCTTGGGCGCTTATCGAGGACGCCGAGGCACAGGGGCGGATCAAGCCGGGGGACCTCCTGGTGGAGGCCACCTCGGGGAACACGGGGATCGCTCTCGCCATGCTGGCGGCGGCCCGGGGCTACCGGTGCGTGCTGGTGATGCCGGAGGGCCAGAGCGTGGAGCGCAAGCAACTCTTCTACGCCTTCGGGGCCCAGGTGCTGGAAAGCCCGCGGGAGGAAGGGACGGCCGGGGCGGTGGCCCGGGCCAAGGCGATCGAGGAGGCGGTGCCCGGCGCCTACATGACGCGGCAGCACGAGAATCCGGCCAATCCCCGGGTGCACGAGCGGACCACCGGGCCGGAGATCTGGTATCAGACCCGGGGACAGGTGGACATGGTGGTGGCCGGCGTCGGCACCGGCGGAACCGTGACCGGGTGCGGCTGGTACCTCAAGGGGCGGAAGCCGGGCATCACCATGGTGGCCGTGGAACCGGCGCGCAGCGCCGTGTTGTCGGGCGGGCCGCCGGGGCGCCACAACATCCAGGGCATCGGGCCGGGCTTCGTGCCCAAAGTGTTCGATCGATCCGTCGTCGACCGGATCGTGCCCGTCGACGACCAGGATGCGTGGGAGGCGACGGCGTACCTGGCGCGACGGGAGGGGCTCCTGGTCGGCCTGTCGTCGGGGGCCGCGTACCATGCCGCGCGCACGGTGCTGAAGGAGGAAGGGGGGCGCGGACGCACCGTGGTGGTCATCTTCCCCGACGGCGGGGACCGCTACCTGTCGGTGGGCGTCTTCCCCCCCACTCCGCCGTTTGACATGCCGTCGCCGCGCGGCATATGATCCATGTCGCAGCGGGGGTAGGAGGAGGTCTGGTGCCTTCCACGGACTTCAAATCCGATGGCAGGCCGGTTGGTCTGCGGTGGGTTCGATTCCCACATACTCCCGCCAGATGTTGGCGACATTCGACACCGGGACGCTCCGAAGCGCGGACCCCACGCGGGTCCGCGCTTCGGCTACCCTGGTCCGGTCGAGCAAACCCCACGCTTTCGTGTGGCGGGCGGCGGGGCTGCGCAACCCCGGCGGACGACGCCCGCGAGGGACAGTTCGACGGGCTGGCGGGGTCGGTGAACGGGGCCTCGCATCCCGCCGGTCTGCCGGGCACGCGGGCGGGCTGACGTCCGGGGTCCGAGCGGCCGTGGCCCGCCGGCCGTGCCCCCTGCGCCCCGTGCCGCACCGGGCAACAGGGGAGCAGGCGGCGCCGGACGGCGGCAGCGGGCCGTGGGCCGGCAGTCGCCCGCGACGGTCGACGCTCCGCCCGACGGCGAGGCCGATCCCAGTGGCGCTCGACACGAGAGCCGCGTACACGACGCCGACCGCGGCGACGAGCGGACCCTCGGCCCGCTGGCCGCTCCGAGACCCCGGGACGCGGGGGACAACGTGTCACGCCCACTTCGTTGCGACCCCCGAGCGCGTCCGCTTTCGTGGGAGTCATCTCGGTCTGTCCGCGGAGCCCGGACCGACCGTTGTCCCGGAGCAAGGCCCGGCTTCGCGTCCCCCGGTCCCGAACGCCGCGGTCGGCCCAGCCGCGACGTCCGGCTCCCTCTCGACACCGGCGTGGGGCGGGGCGGAGGCCGCGGAGCGTCCACTGCGATGCTCCGTCCCGCCCTGGGCGGCGGTCCGATCCTGCCTCACCGCGGCGGGAGCGGGCGGGCGTTCTCGGCCGGGTTCCGGTCAGTCGGAAACCAGGACGCTTCCCTCGGCGCCTTTGTCGACGTCACGGAAAGCATGCGTGACGAACTTGTAGGTGCCGGGCTGCCGGAACACGACGGTGATGAGCGCCCCGTCTCCGGGCGCGATGGTCCATGTCTGCAGGTCATGAAACACCGTGTCGGGGCTGCCGGACGGCTGAACCGTATCGAGAATGGCCCCGATAACGTGAAACGCCGACCAATCGTTGGGACCGGCGTTGACGACCGCAAAGCGCACGGGAACACCCACCTGCGCGTGGAGGGGCGCAGACATGTAACGGTTGGCCTCACCATTGAAGACGACGTAGGTCGGTGCGCCGTTTAACAGCGAGTTCATGGAATCGTAGAATTCGCTTTGGACCGGGACGTACTCCGGGCCTCCGGCCGTCGGCCCCGGCGGGTCGACCACGACGGCGCCGTACATGCCTTTCTCCATGTGCAGGAGCCCGGGTTGGGTGGCGCAGTGATACATGAACACGCCCGGCACCGAGGCGACGAAGCGGATGGTTCGCGACTGGCCGGGCGGGACGTCGACGTAGTTCAGGTTGGGTGCCACCTGAGCGGCGTGCAGGTCGATGGAGTGGGGCATGTCGGGATCCAGGTTATGCAGGACGAGCGTCACGTCGTCGCCCTGACGAAGGTGGATGACAGGCCCCGGTACGGTCCCGTCGAAGGTCCAGGCCGCGAAGCGCACACCGGGTGCCACGGTGACGATCCGCTGCTCGGTGTACAGGTTGATGGTGACCTGGTTGCCGTTTCTGACCAAGGTCATGGGCCGTAGGGGCTGGTTGAGGGGCTTCAAATTCATGTTCATCGGGCCACTGGAGTCCATCACGGCCGGTGGAGCGGCGGCGGCCGGGTGGGCAGCCGTCGCCCCCGCCGTGCCGCAGGCGGAAAGGCCGGCCGCCAGAGCGCCCAGGAGGAGCCACCGGGCCGGCCGGGTAATCGTCCCCCGCATCGCTGACACCACCCTTTGAGTCAGCATCCCAGGGCAGTATGGCGGTCGGCACGGATGGGCACGAACCGATGTCCGGGCCCACTTGCATCAGCCGCCCGTAAGCACCGGAATCGGTCCACGGTGGGGACTCTCCGCGTCGCATGGCTCAAAGCCGGGCGACGGTGACGGGGATCACAGACGGAACGGGGCTGACCGGGCGTGGACGTAGGGTGACCGTCGCCGCCGCCTCGCGCCAGATGACCGGGTCGCCATTGCATCAGTGAATGATATAATAACTCGTGTATATGATGGCTGCCGAAGGGAGCCGCACGGCGATGGCGCAGGACGCGTTGGTCGAGACGGTGATCGACCTGATGCGGATCATCCGGCGACTGACCCACCCGGTGCGTCGCGGCGAGATGACGCCCGAACAGTACGGGCTGCTCCGGCGGCTGGCCCGCGAGGGGCCGCTCCGGGTGGGTGACGTCGCCGCCCAGCTGGGGATCAGTCAGAGTGCGGCGACGATGGCATGCCAGCGCCTGGAGCGGGCCGGGTGGGTCACCCGGGTCCGGCGCCCGGAGGACGAACGCGTCGTCGAGGTGGCCCTCACCCCCGCCGGCCACGCGCGCGTCGGCGCGTGGCTCGCGGCACGGCGCGCGACGATCGGGCGGCTCCTGGACAGCCTCGACGCCCAGGAACAAGCGCAGCTGTATACCCTGCTGCGGCGGGTGGTGGAACGGGCGGAGGTGACCCTGCGTGACCCCGATGATTGAGGTGGACCGACTCGTGCGGCGCTTCGGGCCGCGCGTCGCCGTGGACGACGTGAGTTTCGCCGTCGCGCCGGGCGAGGTGTTCGGCCTGCTGGGCCCCAACGGGGCCGGCAAGACGACGACCCTGCGGGTGGTGCTGACGCTCCTCGCGCCCACCAGCGGGACCGTCCGCGTCGCCGGACTGGACGTGCGCCGTCACGGGGCGGCGGTGCGGCGCTGGTTGGGTTACGTGCCCCAACAGCTGTCCGTCGACGGGACGCTCACGGCCCGCGAAAATCTGCTCCTCGTCGCCAAGCTCCTGGGGTTGCCGGCGGCCGAACGGACCCGCCGGATAAGCCGCCTTCTGGAACAGCTCCACCTGGCCGAAGTGGCCGACCAGCTGGTCCGGACCTATTCGGGCGGGATGGTGCGGCGGCTCGAGATCGGCCAGGCGATGCTCCACCAACCGCGCGTGCTCGTCCTGGACGAGCCGACCGTGGGGCTGGACCCCACCGCCCGGCACCAGATCTGGCACCTTCTCGAGCAACTTCGGGCGGAGACGGGGATGACCGTCCTCCTGACCACGCACTACATGGAGGAGGCCGAACAAGTCTGCCAACGCCTGGCCATCCTCCATCGGGGGCGGGTGGTCGCCCTCGGGACGCCGGCGGAGCTGAAGGAGCGGAGCGGGCGACCGGATGCCCGCCTGGAGGAGGTCTTCACCGCCGTGACGGGCGAGGACTGGGAATCGGGAGGGACGTTCCATGATCTCCGGCAACTGGGACGCCGTCGGCGTCAAGGATGAGCGACGCCCCGGCCCCGGCGGGTGGATGGGGATCCGCGACTACGTGCGCTGCGCGTTGGCCGTCGGCGAGATGGAGGGGCGCAAGCTGTGGCATGACCCTACGGAGCTCCTCACCCGGGCCCTGCAGCCCGCCCTCTGGCTGGTGATCTTCGGGGAGGCCATGGCCCGCTTGCGGGCCATCCCCTCCGGGGGCGTGCCGTACCTGACCTTCTTGACCCCGGGCATTCTGGCCCAGTCCCTGATGTTCGTCGCGATCTTCTACGGTCTCGGCGTCATCTGGGACCGTGACGCCGGCCTGCTCCAGAAGTTCCTGGTGCTGCCGGTTCCGCGCACCGCGTTCGTGACCGGCCGCGGTCTCGGTGCGGGCGTACGCGCGCTGGTGCAGGGCATCATCGTGCTGGGCCTCGCGCGGGCCCTGGGGGTCCACCTGCGCTGGACGCTGGGAGGCGTCGTCGGCAGCCTCGCCGCCGTGGTGGTGGGCGCCGGCATCTTTGCCACGCTCTCGATGCTGATCGCCATCGCCGTCAAGACGCGCGAGCGGTTCATGGGCATCGGGCAGGTCATCACCATGCCGCTGTTCTTCGCGAGCAACGCCATCTACCCGCTCAGCATCATGCCCCCGTGGCTCCATGCCGTCGCCGCGGTCAATCCCCTCACCGGCGTCGTGGATCTCCTGCGGGGCTACCTGGTGACCGGCCACGTGGTCCACGCCCTCCAGGTCTGGGCGGTCCTCGGCGGCATCCTCGTGGGTCTTGAGGCCTTGGCCGGGCGGCTGTACCACAAGCTCGCCCTGTAGACCGACGCAAATCCTCCCCCGCGGGGCCGCGGCCCTGGGCGGGGGACCGCCGGCGGGAACGGTCCGGACGTCCTCCGGGAACGCAGAGCCGCCGGGTTCTGCCCTCCGCCGGCACGCCCGGGCGGTCGGCTGTGACCCGGGCGCAAGCCCGGACCATCGTCGTAGACCCGCACGTCCGACCCCCTGCCCACGAGACGCCCCGGTCCGGCAACGTAGGGGACTCCAGGACGAGGCAGGCCTGCGGGGCACGGCTCCCGGACGGCGCGGGGTTTCGTCAGCCGGTGGCGCCGCCCGCCTCAGCCCTCCCGGCGCCTCGGGCCGGCGTAGACGGCGGCCGATCCCACCAGCAGGGCCGCGCCCAGAACGTAGAGGGCTTCAAGGTGGGCCGGCCCCCCGAGGCCAGCGAGGAGGGGGCCGAGGGCGGCTCCGAGGTCTCCCAAGGTGGCGTAGCGGGCCACGTCGGCGGCGGGCCGGGTCCCGGCCGTCTGAGTGGCCGCGGCGTCCAATCCTACGCCGAGAGCGGTGCGGCCCAGCCAGGTGAGGGCGGCCCCGCCCAAAAAGGCCCCGGCCCCGTCCGCCCGGGTGATGTCCAGCAGACCCGACGCGGTCAGAAGCAGGGCGAGCGGCACGTCGATCCCGTGTCCGAGGCGGTCCGCCATTGCCCCCATGGGTCGGGCCAGCACTATCTCGGCTATCCAACGTCCGGACAGGACCATCCCGGTCAAGGCGGCCGCCTCCAGCACCACCGGGTCCACCTGCACGGGGGATCCCCAGCGTGTGGCCACGAAGTATCCCAGCGTCGCGACCAGCACGCCGTCGACCACGAATTGTCCCGTGAACGCGCCCAACCCTACGGCGACCTGTCCGCGGGCGAGCGGAACGGTCGGCCCGGGGACGGCCCAGACCGACGGGGGGCCCCACGGCCGGCGGCGGACTTCGCCCCAGATGGCCGCCGCCGTAGCCATGGTTGCGACCAGGGCGTAGAGGCGAAACGGACCGTAAAACCCCCACCGCGCGGCGAGCAACCCGGCGGAGAGGACGGCCGCCGCGCTCCCCGCGCGGAAGACCGCCTGGGACAGGCCGGCCACGCGGGGGCTCGGCCTCTCGGCCACCGTGGCCAGCCGCGCCAGCCGTAGGATGGCAAAGGCGAGGCCCCATCCCACACGGGCGGCGAGCCACGCCGGAAGGGGCAGGGGCACCGCCCAACAGGCCGTGGTGACCGTGGCCGCGCCCATTGCGGCGAGGTAAAGCCGGTTGAGGCCCCACCGCTCGCTGGCGCGCGCGGCCAGTGGATTGGCCGGCAGGCGAATCCAGCGGTTGACGCTGAGGAGGATGCCGATGGCGAACAGGGACAGACCGAGGCGAGGCGCGAAGGCGGGCAGGAGGACGTAAAGAGCGGAGTCGCCCATAATGGCGGCCGCAAAGAACGTGCTGGTCCAGACCGGTCGCGGCGTCCCGGCCGCAACCACGCGGAAGCCGACCGGCGGTGGTGACTGGAGTCCGCGCCCGTCGGACACTGCCTCAACTCCCCCGCTGTTGTCTTCGGATCGTAAGGGAAACATTCGCCCCGGCCAAGAGGCGACGGCGGGCGCCTCCCGCAGTGCCCGGGGGAGACGGGGAGCCTCCCAGGCCAGCGTCCGCCGCCGACACCCGCCGGAGGACCGCGGGCCCGCCAGGCTCGGGGCCGCGGTCGCTCGGACCGAAAGGCCTGGGACTTCGGCCTGGTGCCCGCACGGGAGACCTGGGGGCCCGGATGCGGTCCAGGAGAAAAGCCGTCCGCGTCGGCCGTACGGTCGGGGCGCCGGGCCCGCCGCTTGGCCCGCGTCGGCAGACCGGTTCGAAGGACCGCAGCCCCGGTCGGCCTGCGGTGGCGCCGCCGGCACCCGGGATCCTCTGTTGCCGGCCTCGAGCCCCGCACTACCGTCGTCTGGGCCGCGACGCAGCTTCGGTCATGAGAAAAATCCTCCGCCGCTCCGCATGCCTGGAGGATTTTGGCACCCGGGTGCGAATGTCCCCCCAGGCGTCGGGCAGAGGGAGACGCGGAGGAGGGGGAGCCGTGCGCGAAGACGTCGCTTTCGAGGCGGAGGGCGTGACCCTCCGGGGTTGGTTCTACCGGCCGGACGAGGCCACCCGGCCCGTGCCGACGGTCGTGATGGCCCACGGGTTCTCGGCGGTGAAGGAGATGTATCTGGACCGGTTCGCCGAGGTGTTCGCCGCGGCCGGTTTCGGGGTGTTGGTCTACGACAACCGCAATTTCGGGGCGAGCGACGGCGAGCCCCGCCAGGAGATCGATCCGTGGGCCCAGGTCCGGGACTACCGCCACGCGATCACCTGGGTCCGGACGCGTCCCGACGTGGACCCGGACCGGATTGGAATCTGGGGTTCGAGTTACAGCGGTGGCCACGTGCTGGTGGTGGCGGCCATCGACCGGCGGGTGAAGTGCGTGGTGTCGCAGGTGCCGCTCATCAGCGGGCACGAGAACTTCCGCCGGCTGGTCCGGGCCGACTTCGTCGCGGCCATGCAGGCCCAGTTCCAAAAGGATCGCGAGGCTCGGTACCGCGGCGAGCCGCCCGCCATGGTGCCGGTGGTGTCCCCCGACCCGATGGCCCCGGCGGCGTTGCCCACACCCGACTCGTGGGAGTGGTTCAGCGAGACCGGGAGAACGCGGGCTCCGGCGTGGCGGAACGAGGTGACCCTGCGGAGCGTCGAAGCGTTCAGCGAGTACGAACCCGGTACCTACGTCCCGTGGATCAGCCCGACGCCGCTTCTGCTGGTCGTCGCGGCGGGTGACCACCTGGTGCCGGCGGACCTCGCGCTCCAAGCCTATGAGCGGGCCCTGGAACCCAAACGCCTGGTCCTCCTGCCGGGCGGCCACTTCGATGCCTACGTGAAAGACTTCGCGGTCGCCAGCACGGCCGCGCGGGACTGGTTCCGGGAGTATCTGGCGTAGGGCGGCGCCAGGCGCCCGCCCCTGACGGCGGCGGGAGCAGCGCAGGACCCTCGGTGACGGCCGGTGACCGGCGGCGGGATGTGGGATGCGGGCGTACTACCGCGAAGGAGATGCGTGGGGACGCAGGGGGTCCGCGCGTCTGCCCGGCGCTTCGGTGCAGCTCGATGCGGCCTCGGAGGCGGCGCGGTCGGGCCTTTCGGGTGCCGGCGACCTCCTGGGCGGCGGATGCGCGCCACGTGCACCCGGGCCCCGGGGGCAGCGCGGGTGCCGCGGCGGCTGCCTTGGGGAGCTGGGCCGGCGATGCGGCTCGGGGCGCGGCCGAAGACCGGCCAGCTCGGTTCAGCAGGTCGCCTGCCGCCTTTGACGCGGAGCGGGTGCCGCTCGACCCGGCACGTCGGAGGCCGCGCCCGCCGCGCACCGGTCTTGGCGGCTTTCGGCCGAGGGCCGTCTGGCCGGCGCGGCCGGCGACGGGACGACACGCGGGCGGTTGTCCGAAGCCGCAAGGGGACGGTACGCTCGAAGCGTTCCGGTGGGGGACATGCCGGCAACAGATCAGGGCGCGCCGGCCGGGGGTAGGCGGGCCGTCGACGGGGAGGACGCCATGAAGGTCGAAAGGCTTGAGACGTTGCATTGCGACGCCGGTTGGCGCAACTACCACTTCCTGAAGCTGACCACCGACACCGGGATCGTCGGCTGGAGCGAGTACGACGAAGGGTTCGGGTCGCCGGGCGTCACGACGGTCATCCAATGGCTGGCCGACCGGGTGGTCGGCCGGGAACCCCTCCACCACGAGCGCATCGTCGCGGAATTGGTCGCCCTGACCCGGCCCGCCGCGGGCGGCGTGGTGGCCCAGGGCATCGGGGCCGTCGAAAATGCCTTGTTGGACGCCGCGGCCAAGGCCTTGGGCGTGCCGTGCCACGTGCTCCTCGGCGGGCGGGTGCGCGACCGGGTCCGGCTCTACTGGTCGCACTGCGCCACGTGGCGGATCAACCAGCCGGAATGGTACCGACCCGCCATCACCGACCTCGAAGGGGTGCGGCAGGCCGGCGCCGAGGTCCGGGCAAGAGGATTCACCGCCCTGAAGACCAACCTGTTCCTCTACGAGGAGGGACGGCCGCGCGGCTGGCGCCCGGGGTTCGGCGTGCCGTTCCTGCCCGAACTCAACGTCGAACGATCCTTGTTGCGGGATGTGCGCCGGCACCTGGAAGCGCTCCGGGCGGGGGCCGGGCCGGACGTCGACATCCTCCTCGACCTGAACTTCAACGCCAAGACCGAAGGCTACATCAAGATTCTGCGGGCGCTCGCCGACCTCGACCTGTTGTGGGTGGAAATTGACGTCCACCATCCGCCGGCCTTGGCCGACATCCGTCGGCACAGCCCGCACCCCGTCAGCTCCGGCGAGACGCTGACCGGCCTCCGGCAGTTCCTGCCGTACTGGAGCGCCCGGGCGATGGACGTGGCCATCATCGACGCCGTCTGGAACGGCGTCTGGCAGGCGATGAAAATCGCGGCGGCGGCCGAAGCCCACGAGATCAATGTGGCGCCGCACAACTTCTACGGGCATCTGGCGACCATGATGAACGCCCATTTCGCGGCCGCCGTGCCGAACCTCCGCATCATGGAGATCGACGTGGACCGGATTCCCTGGGACGGCGAGCTGTTCACCCACGCGCCGGAGGTCGCGGACGGCTACCTGGTAGTGCCGGATCGGCCGGGGTGGGGGACCGAACCGGTCGAGGAGGCCATCCGGGCGCATCCTCCCAAGCGTGGCGGCGGCTTGATGGAATTCCATCGGGAGCCGTAAGTGCGGGCGCCGCCGACATCCACCCCCGATGACGCGCTGCCACGGTGCACTGCGGCCGGCGACCGGACCCACTTTTTCGTCGGAGAGCATGCGAAACGCCATGCGATCCGCAAAAGGCAGAGAGCCGCTCGCTCGCGAAAGGCATTGCTGGATGACAATGCCCGCGGAGGGAGCGGCCGTCCTGATCGCGCTCCAGCCTATCACGCGGACCCTCGGGCAGTGCAGCACGCGGCACGCCGGGCCGGCCACCACTTTGGCGACGTTGGTGTGGGCCTTGCTGCAGCGCCCGCGCCTCGGGATGGCCGCCATAGGGCGCGCGTTGGCGGCGGCGACCGGCGCGACCGCGCAGCACACCATCAAACGGGGGGATTGGTGCTTGGGGAATCCCCGTCGGGAACTGCAGCGGGCCCAGGGGGAGGAGATGCGCCACGAGGTCCGCGGCCCACGGCCAGTCCGGCTCGCTCTGGACGGGACCGACGCGCATGACGGCGTGTATCAAATCCTGGCCCTGGGCGTCCGCGTCCACGGCCGCGCCATCCCGTTGGCGTGGGAGACCGGGCGCAAGGATCAGCTCCGGGACCGCCAACGGGCCACCGAACAGGATTTGTGTCGCCGGGTGGCCGCTGCCTCCCGGCCGGGTGTCACGGGGTCGTCGTGGCGGACCGGGGAATCGTGTCGGCGGCCCTGGTCGGGTACTGAACCGCGTTAGGATGGGACGGGTGCCGGGGGACCGCTGGATGACTTATGGGACGTGGGCGGCCCCCTTTGGTGCCTCCGGGCAACGGGACACGGCCTCGTCGATAGGCCGGGCACGGCCCTCCACAGGGACCAACCGCTCCCCGGCCGGCTCGTGGTCTCCGCGGAACCCGGCTGGCCCCGCGAACCCTGGTCGCTCTACACGTCGCTGACGCGGTGGGATCGCCGGGCAGGTCTGCCCAGCCTACGCGCACCGCTTCCCACCGGAGGAAAGCTTTACGGACACCCAGAACGACGGCCGCGATGGCGGGCACCTCGCCCATGTCCGGCTCGGCACGCCGGCGCGATGGGATCGTCGCCTGCGGATCCGGGCCTGGGCGTATGGGAGGTGGACGCTGGCCGGCTGGTGGGCGAACAGCAGGGCCTTCGACCGGGCGTGGCGCGCGAACATGGTCGCCACGCGGACCCATGCCCTCTGGCGCTGGGGCTACGGGGTGTGGCCCCCGCAGGCGCTGCGGTGGCGGACGCCGGTCCGCTGAGCCGCCTCGTTCTGGGCGGCGGTGCCGCCGCCCGCGGCGGCCTCACGCCCGGCAGCCCCCACCTCGCTGCTCCCGCGGAGCCAGCCAGCCGGCTGTATGTTAAGCCCTTTTTGGCTCGGTGCAATTTTGCTGATCGGGTGGCAGGATCCCCCCAACGTCCCGCGCGCCCTGCCAGCGTTCCAAGTCGGTCCACGTCAGGGGCGAGGGGAGCCGGACGCGCGTCCGGTCGTAGCCGTCCAGGGTCTTGAGTGTAGGGAGGCCTGCCCGATTCAGGAGCCGGGTCCGGCGTTGGGTCTCCCCGTGGGCCAGTTCCGCTTCGAGGACCGTTACCAGAAACGCTTCCTGGCCCGGTTTGGCGGTGTCACAGAGCGTGACGGCCGGCTGGCTCAACGAGAGCTGGCGACAGGCGGTGGCGACGCCTGGCTGCAAGTGAGGCGTTCGGCGGGGGTTACGACCAGGCCCACCCCCTGGGGCAGCAACACGGCGTCGTAGGCGTGGGTCCGCGCGGAAGGACGTCCCGAGCGCGTTGGCGACCTCGAGAGGCCACAGGGCCGGGGCGATTGCCCGACGGGTCGCCCACTGGCTGAGGACGTTGTCTCCGGAGCTGGGAGTGGCGTCCGGCCGGCACCCTCCGATGGCGACGGAAGCATCCAGGACGACCGCCGTTAAACGCGGCACCCCTCGTCTCTGTTAGTTCCCGCATGCCCGGCTTCGCCGGCCCCACTCCCGCCCGCCGGCGACGCCAGCGCGCCGCCAATTCCGGTGGCGCTAGGCGCGGTCAGTTGGCCGGCGCCAGCTGGGCGACCGGCTGGTCGTGGCGGGTGATGACAAACGTCTTCCCGTGAGCCACCGCGTCCCACCGCCGCGGAGCCGGCGGGTGCCAGCGACCAGCTGCCGCGTCGACCGTTACCGAGAATATAGACATTTATTCCCGGCATCCATCCGTTGCCGGATGGAGGCGCCGGCCTTACGCGCTGCCGCGCCGCCGGCTTCCCGCCTCATCCGGGGCCGCCCGCCTGTCGGCGGGCCTTACGCCCCGTCCACGGGCGTTTTCCGTCTCCGGGCCACTCCCGGCGACGGCGGCCGCGAGGGCCGCGAGATTCTGCGCCGCGTTCTCGTCCCGATCCCGGACCAGGCCGCAGGCGCCGCAGCGGAACGTCCGCTCCCAGAGGGGAAGCGTGTCTTTCACGGCGCCGCAGCCGGAGCACCGCTTGCTGCTGGGGAAGAACGGATCCGCCTCCACGAGCCGGGATCCGGACCACGCCGTCTTGTACGCGAGCTGGCGGCGGATCTCCGCCATCCCCGCGTCGGCCACGGCCCGCGCCAGGCGGCGGTGCCGCAGCATCCCCGCCACGTGCAGGCGTTCGACCACCACTGTCCCATAGGTGTGGGCGAGTCGGGCGGTCAGTTTGTGCAGGGCGTCCCGGCGGATATGGGCGATGCGGGCGTGCAGCCGGGCGAGCCGCCGCCGGGTCTCCTCCCATCCCCGGCTCCCCCGCCGCCGCCGGGCCAGCTCCCGGTTCAGCCGGGCGAGCTTCCGGAGCGCCTTCCGCAGGGGCCGCGGATGGGGCACCGTCTCCCCCGTGGACAGTACGGCCAGATGCCGCACGCCGACGTCCACCCCCACCCCCGCCCCCGGGCGCCGGGGCGTTCCGGGCTCCCGCTCCACCTCGCAGGTGAAGCTGACGAACCACCGCCCGCCCTCCCGGGACACGGTGGCGCGCAGGACGCGGGCCG
>JAIMBI010000028.1 GCA_023565505.1 Actinomycetes bacterium
CATCAAGGTTGAACAAGCGCCGTACGGCGATCCCGCCCGGCTCAATCCCGTCATTCGCAAAGGGCGCAGTGCCTACTTTATGCAGCATAATCTGGGCAAACACAGCCTTTGTGTGAACCTCAAGACCGAGCGGGGGCGAGACTTAGTCCGTGCCCTCGTGCCCCACATGGACGTGGTCGTGGAAAACTACAGCCCCGGCGTCATGGCCCGCATGGGGTTGAGCTACAAGGAGCTGGCACCGCTGAACCCGCGCCTCGTGATGTGTTCGATTTCTGCCCTGGGGCAGACCGGGCCCCTCGCCCACGTCCCCGGGTACGACTACATTGCGCAAGCTTACGCCGGGGTGACCGAGGTGATGGGGGAGCCGGGGCAGGCGCCGGTGATGCCGATGGCGGCGATGGGGGACGTCAGTACCGGTGTCCATGCGCTCGCCGCTATCACCTGTGCGCTGTTGCACCGCGAGCGCACAGGAGAGGGGCAGTACATCGATATCTCACTACTCGACTCGTACATCCACATGCATGACTTCAGCTTGCAGACGTACAGCGCCAGTCAGGGCCGGTTTGTGCCAACCCGCGGGGGGGCCCATCATACCGGTCTCGCGCCGTGTGGGATCTTTCGCGCGTCGCAGGGATACATCACCATCGTGGCGGCGCTCGACCACCAATGGAAGGGGTTAACGCGGGCCATGGGCCGGCCGGAGCTGTCTGACGACCCGCGCTTTCGCACGGTTAAAGACCGCCTCAAACATAAGCACGAGCTCATCGACGAGGTCGAGCGTTGGCTGCAGTCTTTACCCGACCGGGACACGGCGCTCGCGGCGCTGGGGCGCGCCCTCGCGGTCAGTCCCTACCATCTGGCGCGGACGTTCAAGCGGATCCGCGGCATCACGCCGGGCCGCTATCTCCTGGCGACGCGCATCCGCGCGGCCCAACACGCCCTCGCGGCCGGGTCGTCCCGGTCGGTGGCCGCGACGGCACAAGCGGTGGGCTTCCGGAGCGTCTCGCACTTCGCGACGGTCTTCCGCCGCATCACCGGCATGACACCCGGGGCCTACCGGGCGGCGCACAGGGATCCGGCCGGGCCCCCGGAGGAGGAACGCGGATGATCCGGGCCGGCGTCTGGTGGGACATGCTCGACCATCGTCGCGGGCGCGTGTACCTGGCGGCGACGGACAAAGGGTTATGCCTGCTGGGACTGCCCGGCGAAGGTGAGGCCGCCTTCTTGGTCCGGCTTGGCCGGATCCTCCCGGAGCGGCCCGCGGAGCGCGACCCCGTCCGGCTCGCCCCGTACCGCCGCGAGGTGGGGGAATACCTCGACGGCCGCCGGCGTGCCTTCACGCTCCCCCTCGACCTCGTCGGCACGCCCTTCCAACGGCGGGTGTGGGACGCCCTCCGGGCCGTCCCGTACGGCGCGGTCGTCACGTATGCGGAACTCGCGCGGCGCGTCGGCCGCGCCGGGGCGGCCCGGGCCGTCGGGGCGGCCTGCCGGGCCAATCCGGTTCCCCTGGTGATCCCGTGCCACCGGGTGGTGGGCCGGTCCGGCGCGCTCACCGGCTATCGCGGCGGTCTGGCGTTGAAGGCCGAGCTGCTCGCCCTCGAGGGGGTCCTGCCGGCGGCGCGGCACCGTCCCGCCGGCCGCGACGCCTGAGCTCCGGGCGGCGGCCGGATCCGTTCCCCATACGCAAAAGGGGCGGCTCGGCCGCCCCTGCTCAGTGCACCGACCGGGTCGCCACTCCCACTGCCGTCCGGTCGCGGTCGGACGCCTCGGCGGACTCCCCGCCGCCCTCCTCCTGGCCCGGCGTGACCAGTTCGTCGGCGGCCCCGTCGAACACCACGAAGCCACAGTGCGGGCAGGTCAGCCGGATGCCCTCCTGGTGGAACAGGTGCTCGGCGTAGGACGACGACTGGTCACAGCGCGGACATTCAATCTCGATGTACATGTCCGAACGTCGCCGGCGGGATTCGGCCCGACCCGCCCCGTCGGCCTCGGCGCCCCGGACGCCCGGGGCCGCCTCGTCCCCCGCGGCCTCCTCGTCCTCCGTGTAGAGCGCCTCCTCCAAGCACATGAGGTCCTGGTCGATGTCGTCGAGGTAGTCCGCCAATTCCCGCTGCTGGGCGCGTGTCTCGTCGAGGTCGAGCGCCATCTCCCGCAGGACGCCGATCACCTCGTCCAGCACCCGGCCCGTGCGGCCCGATGCCGCCAGATCGTACCGTTCCGCCAGGGCTCCCAGGTAGGCCACCCGGCGCCGCAGCTCCGACATGCCTGCACCTCCTTCGCCGTGCTGGCCCTAAGGTGCGCGGCCGCCGGAGCTTTCATACCCCGCTCGCAACCCTCAGGCCCGTCCCAAATACTGGCCGGTGCGCGTGTCCACGAGGATGCGGTCGCCCTGGTTGACGAACAGCGGCACCTTGACCACCGCCCCCGTCTCGAGCTTGGCGGGCTTGGTCCCGCCCGTCGCCGTGTCGCCCTTGACGCCGGGGTCCGTCTCGACCACCTCAAGCTCGACCGAGTTGGGCAGCTCCACGCCGATCGCCGAACCGTTGTACAGCACCACGTAGCAGATCATGTTCTCCTTGAGGTACTTGGTCCCCTCGCCCACCTGCTCGGCCGACAACCCGATCTGTTCGAAGGTCTCGGTGTCCATAAAGGTGTATTCGCCGCCGCTCTCGTAGAGATACTGCATCTCCCGCCGGTCGACCCGGGCCAACGGCACCCGCTCGCCCGCGTTGAAGGTGCGCTCGATGGTGCTGCCGGTGACGAGGTTCTTCATCTTGGTCCGCACGAACGCCGAACCTTTGCCCGGCTTGACGTGCTGGAATTCTATGATCTGCCAGAGCTGCCCGTCGATTTCGATGGTCACGCCGTTCCGGAAGTCGTTGCTCGAGATCATGCCGCCCTCCATCCGCCGTCGCCGCCCGCGACGGCCTCGGTTCTCAGACCGTCCGCCATTCCTTGGGGAACCGCGTCAGCCGCTCGTAGCCCGTTTCGGTCACCACCACGGTGTCTTCGAGCCGGACTCCGCCCCATCCGGGGAGGTAGATGCCGGGTTCGACGGTCACCACCATGCCGGGTTCGAGCATCCGGTCCACCGCCGGTTGTCCGGCCAACGTAGGCGCCTCGTGGACCTCCAGGCCGACGCCGTGGCCCGTGCTGTGCCCGAACGCGGGACCGTAGCCCGCGTCCCGGATGACCGCCCGGGCCGCCTCGTCCACCCGGCTGGCGTACACCCCCGGCCGCACCGCGGCGAGACCGGCCGCCTGGGCCGCCCGGACGATCTCGAAGATCTCCCGCTGCCGCGCCTCGCGGGGCGTCCCCACCACCACCGTGACCGTCTCGTCGGAGTTGTACCCGTCCACGGTCGCCCCGAAGTCAATCGTGACCAGGTCGCCCGGCGTGATCGTCCGGTCGGTCGGCTGCGCGTGGGGTAGGGAGCCCCGCGGGCCGGAGGCGACGATGGTCGGAAACGCCAAGCGGTCGGCCCCCGCCTCGCGCATGGCCGTCTCCAGGGCCCGGGCCCACTCCGCTTCGGTCGAACCGGCCAGACGCGGGAGCAAGGCCTCGAGGGCCCGGTCGGCGACCGCCGCCGCCCGCCGGATCGCCTCCACCTCGGCCGGCGTCTTGATCACCCGGAGGTCCTCCACCAGGCCGCCGGCGTCCACCCATTCCACCGCAGGGAGCGCCTCCCGCCACTCCTGCCACATCCGCACGGGCACCTTGTCCGCCTCGAAGCCGATGCGCTTCAGGCCCGCCTCGTTCACCAGCGCAGCGACCGTCTTGAGATAAGGCCGCTCGTGCTGGCGGACCTCGAAGGCCCCCGCCTCCGCTTCGGCCTGCTCCACATACCGGAAGTCGGTTAGGAGCCAGGCCTCCTGGGCCGTCACCAGCAGGTAGGCGGACGACCCGGTGAAACCGGACAGGTAGCGCAGGTTCACCCGGGGGAGCGTCTCCGGAGCAGCGACGAAGAATCCGTCGAGCCCCCGCGCCGCGAGCTGTTGCCGGAGCCGCGCGAGTTCAGCGGCCGGCATCGGGATCCCCTCCCAGGAGCCGAACCAGGGCGACAAGCCCCAGGCGGTAGCTGTCCGCCCCGAAGCCCACGATGTGGCCCCGCACGACGGGCGCCAACACCGAGTGGGCGCGGAACCCCTCCCGAGCGTAGATGTTGCTCATGTGCACCTCCACGACGGGGTAGGACAGCGACTTGACGCAGTCGTACAGCGCCCACGCGTAGTGCGTCAGCGCCCCTGCGTTCAGGACGGCCCCCGCCCACCGCCCCTCGCCGGCCTCCAGGGCGTCGATGAGGGCCCCCTCGTGGTTGGACTGCACCGCTTCGAGCACGATGCCCCGGGGTTCGGCCCAGGCCCTGAGGTCCGCCAGAATGTCGTCCAGGGTGGCGGTGCCGTAGACCCCCGGTTCCCGCCGGCCCAGGCGCCCCAGGTTGGGACCGTTGACCACGCCGATGATCACGGCTGCACCCCCGGCAGCGGGAACCGCCGGGCCAAGGCGTCGACCCGCCGCGCGAGCGCCTCCACCGGCGGCTCCGGCACCGTGAGCGCCTCCACGATGATGCGCCCCAGTTCCTCCATCTCCGGCTCCTTGAGGCCCCGCGTGGTGACCGCCGGGGTCCCGATGCGGATGCCCGACGTCACCGTCGGTTTGGCCGGATCGAAGGGGATGGTGTTCTTGTTGACCGTAATCCCCACGGCCGCGAGCCGCTCCTGGGCAGTGAGCCCCGTCAGCCCCGCCGGCCGGACGTCGACCAGCATCAGGTGATTGTCCGTGCCGCCGGAGACCAGGCGGAGGCCGCCCTCGGCCAGCACCTCGGCGAGCCGTCGCGCGTTGGCCACCACCTGCGCCTGGTAGGCGCGGAACGCCGGGGTCGACGCCTCCTTGAAGGCCACCGCCTTCGCCGCGATCATGTTCATCAGCGGCCCGCCCTGGATGCCGGGGAAGATCGCCTTGTCGATGGCCTTGGCGTGCTCGGCCTCCTGGGTGAGGATGAAGCCGCCGCGCGGTCCGCGGAGCGTCTTGTGGGTCGTGGACGTCACGAAGTGGGCGTGCGGGACCGGATTCGGGTGCACGCCCGCCGCGACCAGGCCGGCGATGTGGGCCATGTCGACCATGAGCCACGCGCCCACCTCGTCCGCGATGGCCCGGAACGCCGCGAAGTCCAGGATCCGCGGGTAGGCGGAGGCGCCCGCCACGATGAGCTTGGGCCGGGTCGCGCGGGCCCGCTCCCGCACTTGATCCATGTCCAGGCGCTCCGTCTGGGGGTCGACGCCGTAGTCCACGACGCGGAAGTAACGCCCGGAAAAGTTCACCGGGCTGCCGTGGGTCAGATGGCCGCCGTGCGTGAGCGTCATCCCCATGACGGTGTCACCGGGGTCTAGCATGGCGAAGTACACCGCCATGTTGGCCTGCGCCCCGGCGTGCGGCTGGACGTTCGCGAAGTTGGCCCCGAAGAGCGCGCGGACGCGGTCGATGGCCAGCTGTTCGGCGACGTCCACCCACTCGCAGCCGCCGTAGTACCGGCGTCCGGGATACCCTTCGGCGTACTTGTCGGTCATGATGGACCCCATCGCCTCGCGGACGGCGGGCGACGTCCAGTTCTCCGAGGCGATGAGTTCCAGGTGGGATGCCTGCCGCGCGAGTTCGCCCTCCAGGGCGGCGTAGATCTCAGGGTCGGTCTCCTTCAGCATGCTTGCCTCCTCACGCGCCCGCCGCCGGCCGCCAGCGGAGATTCGGCCGGCGGGCCGCCTCGGCCTCGTCCAGACGCCGGACGGGCGTGTCGTGCGGCGCCGTCTTGAGCGTCTCCAGCCCCTCGTCGATCTCCCGGTCGATCGCCCTGAGCGCCTCGGCAAAGCGGTCCAAGGTGGCCTTCGACTCCGTCTCGGTCGGCTCCACCATCATGGCCTCGCGCACCACCAAGGGGAAGTACACCGTCGGCGGATAGAACCCGTAGTCGATGAGCCGCTTAGCGACGTCGAGGGCGCTCGCGCCCCGCTCCCGCTGCGGCCCCAGCTCCAGCACGAACTCGTGCATTACCCGGCGGTCGACGGCGGGCCGGTAGGTGGGGCGCAGCCGCTCGAGCAGGTAGTTGGCGTTGAGCACCGCGGTCTCCGCCACGGCCTTGAGCCCCTCGGGCCCGTGGCTCAGGATGTACGCGAGCGCGCGGAGCAACACGCCGACGTTGCCGTAGTAGGACCGCACCTTGCCGATGGACAGCGGGCGGTCGGCGTCCCAGCAGAGGCCGTCGGGCCCCCGCACCAGGCGCGGGACGGGGAGGAACGGCTCGAGGTGCGCCTTGACCCCGACGGGGCCGGCTCCCGGTCCGCCGCCTCCGTGGGGGGTGGAGAAGGTCTTGTGAAGGTTCAGGTGGACCACGTCGAACCCCATGTCCCCGGGCCGGACCTTCCCCAGGATGGCGTTGGCGTTCGCCCCGTCGTAGTAGAGGAGTCCGCCGGCCTCGTGCACCACCGCCGCGATCTCGAGAATCTCCTCCTCGAACAGGCCGAGCGTGTTGGGGTTGGTCAGCATGAGCCCGGCGGTGTCCCCGTCGACCACCCGCCGGAGCGCCGCCACGTCCACCCCCCCTCGGCGGTTGGACGGGACCACCTTGACCGTGAACCCGGCCATGGCGGCCGTGGCCGGGTTCGTGCCGTGGGCGGAGTCCGGCACGATGATGGTCCGGCGGTTCTCCCCGCGGTGGCGGAAGTAGGCGCGGACGATGAGGATGCCGGTCAGCTCGCCGTGGGCGCCGGCGGCCGGCTGGAGCGTCACCGCGTCCATCCCCGCAATCTCCGCGAGGGCGCGCTCGAGCTCGGCCAACAGTTCCAACAGGCCCTGCACCGTCTCCTCCGGCTGGAGGGGATGCAGCTCCCGGAACCCCTCCAGGCCCGCGACCCAGTCGTTGACCTTGGGATTGTACTTCATCGTGCAGGACCCGAGCGGATAGAAGCCCGTGTCGACCCCGTAGTTGAGGGACGACAGGTGGGTGTAGTGGCGCACCACGTCCACTTCGGAGACCTCGGGCAAGTCCAGGGGCACGGTCCGGCGGATGCCCGCCGGCAGCGCCGCCTCGTCGAAGGGCTCCACGTCCGGCTCGGGCAGCCGCACGCCCCGGCGCCCCGGCACCGAGCGGTCGAAGATCAGCGGGACATCCACGTCCGTACCCCCTCCACCAACCGGTCGATCTCCTCCCGGCTGCGCTTCTCGGTCACGGCCACCTGCCATAGCCCGGCCCACGCGGGGTCGTAGCGCCCCAGGTCCGCTCCCCCGATGATCCCCTGGCCGAGCAGGTGACGGTTGAGATCCGCCACCGACCCCGGCACGCGGAACGCCACCTCGTACAGGTAGGGCGCGTCGGGCCACGCCGGCCGGATCCCCAACGGCTCCAGGCGCCGCACCAGGTAGCGCATCTTGGCCGCGGACAGGCGGGCCACCTCCCGGAGGCCCTCCGGTCCCAGCAGGCTCAGATAGATGGTGGCCTGCAAAGCGTTCAAGGCATGGTTGGAGCAGATGTTCGAGGTGGCCTTCTCGCGGCGGATGTGCTGCTCCCGTGCCTGCAGCGTCAGCACGAACCCGCGGCGGCCGTCCACGTCGCGCGCCTGGCCCACCAGCCGCCCCGGCATGCGCCGCACCCAAGGCTCCGTGACGGCGAAGAAGCCGAACGTCGGCCCGCCGTACGCCAGCGCGTTGCCCAGCGGTTGACCCTCGCCCACCGCGATGTCGAACCCCAGGGCCCCGGGCGGTTCCACCAGCGCCAACGCCACCGGGTCGGCCACGGCCACCGCCAGCGCCCCGCGCGCGTGGGCCGCCGCCGCGACCGGCCGTCCGTCGAGGAAGCGGCCGTACACGTCGGGAAACGGCATCACGACCGCCGCCGGGTCCTCCGGCAGGTCCGCCACCGCCCGCTCCAGCGGGACGCCGGCGGGCGCCGTGTGGATCCGTCCGCCCCGGGCCGCCACGTACGTGGCCACGACCTGGACCAACTCGGGAAACACGCCCTCCGCGCACACCACGGCCGTCCGCCCCGTGGCGCCCATGGCGAGGAGCACGGCCTCGGCCAGGGCCGACGCGCCGTCGTACATGGAGGCCTGGGCGACGGCCATGCCGGTGAGGCTCGCCATCATGCTCTGGAACTCGTAGATGCTGGCGAGGGTCCCTTGCGACAGCTCCGGCTGGTAGGGCGTGTAGGCCGTCGCGAACTCGCCCCGGAAAGCCAGCGCCCCCACCGCCGCGGGGATGAACCGGTCGTAGAACAGGCCGCCCAGGAAGCAGGGCCATGCGGCGACGGAACGGTTCTGCCGGGACCGCTCCGCCATGGTCCGCATCAGCTCCCATTCGGCGAGCGGTCCGGGTACGTCGAGCGGCCGCCGGAGCCGTGCCGCCTCGGGGATGTCGTCGAACAGGGCCTCCACGTCCGACAGCCCGAGGACCTCGAGCATCGCGGCTCGTTCCGCCTCCGTGTGCGGGAGATAGCGCATGACCGGCCTACGCCCCCACCTGGCGCCGGTACGCCGCCGCGTCGAGCAGATGCGGCGACGGCGCGGTCACCCGGAGCCGGACGATCCATCCCTGGCCGTACGGATCCTGGTTGACCAGCTCGGGATGGTCGCGCAGCGCCTCGTTGACCGCCACCACCTCGCCGTCGGCCGGGCTGAAGAGATCCGACACCGACTTGACGGACTCGACCACGCCGAAGGCCTCGCCGCTTTTCACCGTCCGGCCCACGGCGGGCAGCTCCACGAACACCACGTCGCCGAGCGCGTCCTGGGCGTAGTCCGTAATGCCCACCGTCCCGTCCGGCAGGAGCCATTCGTGGTCCGGCGTGTACCGACGGTCCTCGGGAAACTCCATCAGCCCGATCCCTCCCGTTTGACGAAAGGCAGCCGGGTCACCACGGCCGGGACCCGGCGCCCCCGAATCTCCACCCAAAGCGTCGTCCCCAGGGCGGCATGGGCGGCGTCGACCAGGGCCAGCGCGATGGGTCGGCCCAGCGTGGGCGACTGGGTCCCCGACGTGACCCGGCCCACCTGCTCCGCACCCGACCCGACGGGATAGCCGGCCCGAGCAATGCCGCCGTCGACGAACAAGCCGACCAGCCGTCGCGGCGGGCCGGCCGCGTGTTGCGCCTCGAGCGCCGCCCGTCCGACGAAGTCGACCGGCTTGTCGAACCGCACGAACGGCTTGAGTCCCGCCTCCAGCGGCGTGATGTCGGCGGCCAACTCGTGACCGTAAAGAGGAAGACGCGCCTCCAGCCGGAGCGTGTCCCGGGCGCCCAGCCCGGCCGGCCGGGCACCCGCCTCGACCAGCCGCTCGAACACGGCCGTGATGTCTTCCGCCCGCGCGAAGATCTCGAAACCGTCCTCCCCGGTGTAGCCGGTCCGGGACACCAAGGTCCGCACGCCGGCCACCGTCACCGGCCAGCGGAATCCGAAACGGGGCAGGTCCGCCACCGCCGGCGCGGCGAGGCCGCCCAGAATGGCGCTCGCCTGCGGGCCCTGGAGCGCCACGAGCCCCACTTGGTCGCTCACGTCCCACAGCTCGACCGCCTCGTCGGCCCGGCGCATCGACCGGAGCCACGCCCAGTCCTGGTCGTGCGTGCCGGCATTGCCCACCACGCCGAAGGCATCCGGCCCCGTGCGATAAATCACCAGGTCGTCGACCGTCCCGCCATCAGGGTAGCACATGGGCGTGTAGAGCGCCGCGCCCACCTGGAGCCGCCCCGGCCAGTTCGTGACCAGGCGGTCCAGGAAGGCCGCCGCGTCCG
This sequence comes from Actinomycetes bacterium, assembly GCA_023565505.1. Taxonomy (GTDB): domain Bacteria; phylum Bacillota; class Sulfobacillia; order Sulfobacillales; family JAIMBI01; genus JAIMBI01. The sequence goes on from JAIMBI010000028.1 coordinate 9,773, forward strand.
GACCCCGCACGAGGAACTCGCTCATGTGCGAGACGTCGAACACCCCGGCGGCGGTGCGCACCGCGTGGTGCTCCGCCAGAATCCCCCCGTAGTCGAGGGGCATGGCCCAGCCCGCAAACTCCACCATCCGCGCCCCGTGGGCCCGATGCCACGCGGCCAGCGGCGTCTCCTTCATGGCCCCGACCTCCCGACCTAGCCGTCCCCGCCCAGCGCGCTCAACACCGCTCCGACCTCGCTGTCGGGCACCGTCGTGACTACCGGCTCCCCGGGCCTCCGCAGCAGCACCCACCGCATCTGGCCCGCGCGCCGCTTCTTGTCCCGCCGCAGAACCGCCCACCACCGGTCGAGAGGCCAGGTTCCCAGCCGAGTCGGCATCCCCCAGCGGCCGAGGACGGCGAGGAGATCCCGCCGGTAGTGCGGCGCCAGCCCCAACATCCGCTCGGACAAGGTGAGCGCCGCCAGCAGCCCCACGCCGACCGCCTCGCCGTGGGGCACGGTGTAGCCGGACAACGCCTCCCACGCGTGACCGACGGTGTGGCCCAGGTTCAGCGTGGCCCGGAGCCCCGTCTCGCGCGGATCCGCCTCCACCACCTCGACTTTATGGCGCACGGCGGTCTCCAGCAACGCCAGCGCCGGGGCCGGATCCTCCCAGGCCGGCGGCGCCGCACACACGGCCGCCCAGGCGTCCTCCCCCACCAGGAGGGCGGTCTTGACCAGTTCGCCCCACCCCGACCGCCAGGCCACCCGGTCCAACGTTGCCAGCCAGCCGGGATCCACCAGCACCCAGCGCGGCAGGTGGAAAGCCCCCACGAGATTTTTGCCCTCGGGAAGGTCGATGCCCGTCTTGCCGCCTAACGCCGCGTCGATCTGCCCCAGCAGTGTGGTCGGCACTGCCGCCCAGGCGACGCCCCGGAGGTAGACGGCCGCTGCGAAACCCGCCACATCCGTCACCACGCCGCCGCCGACCGCCGCCAGCCACCCGTCCCGGCCGACCCCGGCGGCGACGGCGGCACCCAGGATCCCCGCCACGGTATCCCAGGTCTTCGCCGCTTCGCCGCCGCGGACCAGGTGCAGCGCCGGCCTGAGGCCGCGGGCGGCGAGAGCCTCGAGGAGCGCCCCGACGCGGTCCCCGAGCCTCTCGTCGGCCACCACCAGCCCCGCCGCGTCGAGTCCCGATCCGGCCAGCCGGTCCGCCAGGGAACGGCTCGCCCCGGCGTCCACGACCACCTCGCCGCGCTGCCCCATCACGTCAAAGGTCTTCTGCCACATATCCCCGCTCCCGGATCCATCGGATCACCGTCGCGGCGACCACGTCGGGCGGGCCGTCCGCGTCCACCGCGAACTGCGCCGCCTCCCGGTAGGCCGCCTGGCGCGCCGCCCACAGCCGGCGCACCGCCTCCGTCCCCGCCGCCCAGAGCGGTCGACCTTCGGGACCGATACGCCGGCGGATCTCCTCGAAGTCGGCCCTCAGCCACACGACCTGGGCCCCGGCGCGGCGGAGCGCGGCCCGGACGCCCGGCTGCAGCACCGCCCCGCCGCCGAGGGCCCAGATCCCGGGTTTCCCCCGGTCCACCAACCGTTCGAGCGCCCGGACCTCCTGCTCCCGGAAGCCGGCTTCCCCGGCCACCGCGAACCACTCGGGGATGGACCGACCGGTCTCCTGCACCACCAGCTCGTCCAAGTCCACGAACGGCACGCCGAGCGCCTGGGCCACCAAGCGGCCCACGGTGGTCTTCCCCGCGCCCATGAAGCCGGTAAGGGCGACGGGCACTAGTAGGCGCGCACGGTCTTGCGCCACGTCTCCACCCGTTCGCGGACCTCGTCGAGCGAATCGCCGCCGAACTTCTCCAGGACGGCCTCGGCCACCACGTGGAGCGCCATGGCCTCCCCCACCACGACCGCCGACGGCACCGCGGTAACGTCCGATCGCTCGTACTGGGCCTCGTAGGGTTCCTTGGTCTCGATGTTGACGCTGGCCAGCGGCTGGCCCAGGGTGGAGAGCGGCTTCATCGCCACCCGTACGACCAGGGGCATGCCGGTGGTGATGCCGCCCTCGAGGCCCCCCGCCCGGTTGGTCCGCCGGTAGAAACCCCGCTCGGCGTCCCAGTAGATGGCGTCGTGCACGGCGGACCCGCGCTGCTCCGCCTGGCGGAATCCCGTGCCCATCTCGACCGCCTTCATGGCCGGGATGGACAGCATCGCCGCCGCCATGCGCGCCTCCAGGCGGCGGTCCCACTGCACGTAGCTCCCGAGCCCCACGGGCAGGCCGAACACCCAGACCTCGAACTGGCCGCCCAGCGTGTCGCCCGCCGCCTTGGCCTCGTCGATGCGGGCCATCATCCGGGCCTCCGCCGTCCGGTCGATGACCCGCACGGGGGACTCGTCCACCCGGGCGAAGTCCTCGAGCTGCCAGTCCCGGTCGGGCACGGCGACGTCCCCGATGCGGACCACATGCCCGGCCACGTGGATGCCGAGCGCCTTCAGGAACGCCCGCGCCACTGCGCCGAGGGCCACGCGCATGGTCGTCTCGCGCGCCGACGCCCGCTCCAGCACGTTGCGCAGGTCTCGATGACCGTACTTGATGCCCCCCACCAGGTCCGCATGGCCCGGACGGGGGCGCGTGACCTGACGGTCCGGGGTTCCCGGGTCGGGCGACATGCTCTCCGCCCAGTTCTCGTAATCCCGGTTGCGCACCAACAGCGCCACCGGGCTCCCCAGGGTTCGCCCGTGGCGCACGCCGCCGAAGATCTCCACGTGGTCGCGCTCTATGGCCTGTCGGCCGCCGCGGCCGTAGCCCTGCTGCCGCCGTGCCAAGTCCGCGTCGATGTCCGCCCGGGTGAGCGGCACCCCGGCCGGTACGCCTTCGACGATCCCGACCAGCCCCGGGCCGTGGGATTCGCCTGCCGTCAACCATCGCCAGCCCAACGCGTCCGCCTCCTTAAAACATGTCGCGGCCGCCGGGGACCCTAGGCCGTGAGCACCGCCACCCCGATCATCCCCACGGCCAGGAAGGGGCCCAGCGGGACCGCCGCGCCCCGCCGGGCCCGGTGCGTCACGAGGAGCCCGGCGGCCACCATCCCGCCCAGCCACAGCCCCCAGACCAACGCCGTCACCGCCCGCGGCCACCCCAGGGCCAGACCCATGCCGAGGCCCAGCTTGACGTCGCCCAAGCCCAGCCCGCCCCGGCTGACGAGATGGACCGCGAGCAGAAACCCCGCCACGCCCAGGGTCACCAGGACCGTCGGCGCCACGGGCAGGATGCCCCGCCACATCTCCCCCCCGCCGGCCAGCGCCAGGGCCAGCACCCAGCGGTGCGGGATGACGCGGGCCACGAGGTCCGCCGCCGCCGCGCCCACGACCGCCGCGAGCGCGAGCGCGAGCCACCCGTCCCCCCGGGCCGCGGCCCAGCCGACCAGGGCGCCCGCCACCCCCGCCGCTGCCGCCGCCAGCGCCGGGGGCGGATCCCGGGGGACGCCGAGCCAACGTCCGCGGCGGAACACCGCGTAACCGGCCAGGGCCGCGAGGCCCCCGCCGGCTACGGCTCCCGCCGGTCCGACGGCGACCACCCCACGGCCTCCCCCATGGCGGCCAGGGGGCCCGGCTCGCCGAACCACGGCACCCACGCCAGGGCGGCCTGCCGGACGAGCAGCTCGAGGCCGTCGATCACCAGCGCCCCGGCCGCCCGGGCACCGGCCAGGAACGGCGTTTCGCGCGGCACGTACACCCAGTCCACGGCGACCATCCCCGACCGCCACGCCGGGAGTGCCGGCCACGACGGCTCGCCGGCCTGGCCCAGCGGCGTCGCGTTGACCACCACGTCGAACGCCGCGGCATGGGCAACGCCGTCCCCCCACGGGACCCAACCGCCCGACGCGAGTGGCTCCCCCGCTGGCGCACGGCGGCTGGCGACCGTCACCGTGGCCCCCAGGCTCTCCAGCGCGGCCACGCTGGCCCGGGCGGCGCCGCCCGCCCCGAAGACCAGCGCCGCCGCCGGAGCCACCCCCCGGGACCGGAGCGCCTCGGCCAGAGCCGGGGCGTCCGTGTTGGCCCCCGTCCATCCGCCGGGCGCGGCCGCCAGCGTGTTGACCGCCCCGGTCCGCTCGGCCCACGCGTCCCGCGCCACCAGGAAGTCGGAGGCCGCCGCGATCTCCTTCAGAGGTCGGGTGAGGTTCACTCCGGCGCCCCCGAGGCGCCGAAAGGCCGCCAGGGCCGGGAGGAGGTCCTCGGGCGCCACGGTCACCGGGACGTAGTAGCAGTGCCGGAGCCCGCGGGCCGCAAAGCCCGCCGCGTGAAGGCGGGGCGACAGGCTGTGGGCGATGGGCCGCCCGAACACGGCGTACAGGCGGATCTCCGCGTGCGCCTCAGCCATAGCGTCGCCCGTCGTCCCGGCGCGGGTGGAACTGACGCTCGAGCCGTCTCACCCACCGGGTCGTCCAGAATTCCCGCTCCGCCAGCGGCAGCACCAGGATGGTGTACAGGCGGAGCCGATTGCCGCCCAGCACATCGGTGAACAACTGATCGCCGATGACCGCGGTGGTCTCCGCGACCGTGCCCATGATCCGCATCGCCTCCCGGAAGGCCCGCCGGCGCGGTTTGGCCGCTTCGGCGATCCGCGGCAGCCCCAGTTGGTCGGCGAACGCGTCCACCCGGGGGGCCCGGTTGTTGGACACCACGCACAGCCCGAACGACAGGCGGCGCGCCCGCGCCACCCACGCCGCGAGCGCGGCGGGGACGGCCGGCTCGTTCCAGGGGACCAGCGTGTTGTCGAGATCCACGATGAGGCCCCGAAGCCCGTCGGCATACAGCCCTTCCAGGTCGATGGCGAAGATGGACGGAACGAAAAGGCGCGGTCGCAACATCTCCAGCTTCGCGATCCGCGCCAGCATGCCGCCCGCCTCCTCCCCCGAACGCCGTCCCCGCTCGGGCCCGGCAGTAGGCGAAATTATACCATTTCCCCGCCGCCGCGGGCGCCTTGGGGAACGGTTCGCGGCCGGCGCCGCGCCTTCCTCCGCGGCAGGCCGCGTTGACTTTTCCGGGCCGAGGCGTACACTGGAACGGGAAAGCCGACTACTTTAGTAAGATTTAGCGGGGAGTGCGAAGGATGGCGTCCGTACCGGTGCTCGAAATCGACGACCTGCATGTGGCGGTCGACAACCAGGAAGTGATCAAGGGCCTGTCCCTGGTGGTGCGGGGCGGCGAAGTGCACGCCCTCATGGGCCCGAACGGGACGGGCAAGAGCACCTTGGCCCAGACCCTGATGGGCCACCCCCGCTACACGGTCACGGCGGGGAGCGTCCGGCTGGACGGCCAGGACCTTTTGGCCCTGCGCACCGACCAGCGGGCCCGGGCCGGTTTGTTCCTGGCCATGCAGTACCCGCACGAGATTTCGGGCGTCACCACGGCGAACTTCCTCCGCACGGCCATCAACGCGCGCCGGCCGGAGTCCGACCCCATCCGGCTCAAGGACTTCCGGGACCAACTCGACGCGGCCATGGACCGGCTGCACATGGACCGGCAGTTCGCCAACCGGTATCTCAACGAAGGGTTCTCCGGCGGCGAGAAGAAGCGGAACGAGATTCTCCAGATGATGATGCTGAAGCCCCGGATCGCGATCCTGGACGAGATCGACTCGGGGCTCGACATCGACGCCGTGCGCTTGGTCGCGGAGGCCATCGAGGCCATGCGCGGGCCGGAGATCGGGATGCTGCTCATCACCCACTACCAGCGCATCCTGAGCTACATCCGTCCCGACGTGGTGCACATCATGTACGACGGCCGTATCGTGCGCACGGGCGACGCGACCCTGGCGGCCGAACTCGAGGAGCGCGGCTACGACTGGGTGCGGACCGCGATGGCGGAGGGACGGGCATGAGCGCCTCCCTTCCGCAGGCCACCGACCGGGACCTCGAACGGCTCCGCGTCGAAGTCGCCCGCCGGGCCGAGGGTGAGCCCGCGTGGCACGCCGCGGCGCGGCGCGGAGCGCTGGAGCAGTACGCGTTGCTGCCCCTCCTGGACCGGCCGCGCACCCCGCTCCGCACCCGCCGGCTGGACCGGATCAACGTCGCGGAGCCCGGCGCGGCCGACCCGGTGCCGGCCGGTCTGGTCCGGAACGACGAGGCCGCCGGGCATGCCACGCTGAGCAACGGCGAGATGGTGTCCCTGGCTCTGGATCCCGTGGTGGCGGCCGAGGGGGTCCGGCTCCTTCCGCTGCGCCGGGCCCTCGCGGAGGCGGCGGAGCCGGTGGCGGCCGCCCTGGGCACGGTGCAGCCGGACGACGAGGACCGCTATGCGGCCCTGAACCGGGCGCTGTGGCGCGACGGGGTCTTCCTCTACGTGCCGCCCGGGGTGCGGGTGGCGCGGCCGGTCACGGTGCTCCACTGGGTCGGGCCGTCGGCCGGCGGGGTCTTTCCCCGGGTGCTGGTCGTCGCCGGCACGGGTGCCCAGGTCGTCCTGGTCGAGGCGTTCCTCGGAGATGCCGCCGACCGCGTCCGGCATCTGGTCTCCGCCGTCACGGAAGTGGTGGCCCAGGACGGCGCCGAGGTCACGGTGGCGGCGGTGCAGGAACTGCCTCCTGCGACCGAGGCGTTCATCCGGCGGCGCGGTCACGCCGCGCGGGACGCCCGCGTCGACTGGATCACGGGGGAGCTCGGAGCGGCGCTGGCCGTCTCGGGGCACCACACCACGCTGGCGGCGCCCGGTGCCCGGAGCGAGAGCGTGACGGTGTTCTTCCCCAGCGGCGGACAGCACCACGACTACACCGCGGCGGTGGAGCACGTCGGCCCGCATACCACGAGCAGCATCCTCGCCCGGGGGGTGCTGAAGGACCGCGCCCGGAGCATCTTCACGGGGCGGAGCCGCATCCGCAAGGGGGCCGTGCGGGCGGACGCGCGGCAACGCGAGCAGACGCTCATGCTGTCCGAGACGGCCCGCGCGGACGCCATACCGTCCCTTGAGATCGAGGACAACGACGTCTTCGCCGCCCACGCGGCCAGCGCCGGTCCGGTCGACGCGGCGGCGCTCTATTACCTGGAGTCGCGGGGCATCCCGCCGGACGAGGCCGTCCGTCTGGTGGTGCGGGGATTCTTGGAGCCGGTCATGGCCCACGTACGGCCGGAAGCCGTGCGGGCGGCCCTCTGGCGGGCAGTGGAGGCAAAACTGGCGCCATGACGACGCTCACCGACATCCGGAGCGCCTATCCGGCGCTCCGGCAAACCATCAATGGCCATCCGCTCACCTACCTCGACTCGGCGGCCACGGCCTTGAAGCCGACGCCGGTGATCGAGGCGGTGACGGCTTATCTCCGCGAGAACGGCGCCAGCGTCCACCGCAGCGTCCACACGCTCGCGGAGCGGGCCACGGAAGCCTACGAGGCGGCCCGGGCCGACGTGGCCCGGTTCATCGGCGCCGCCGCGCCCGAGACCGTCGTGTTCACCCGGGGGGCCACCGAGAGCCTCAACCTGGTCGCGTACGGCTACGCCCGGCGGCATCTGGCGCCCGGCGACGAGATCCTGCTCACGCCGGCGGAGCACCACTCCAACCTGGTGCCCTGGCAGCAGGTGGCGCTCGCCACGGGCGCCCGCTTGGTCTACGTCGAACTCGAGCCGGACGGCCAGTTGTCGCTCGAGGCCGTGCGGGCCGCGCTCAGCGAGCGGACGCGGCTCGTCGCCGTGACCCAGGCGTCCAACGTGCTCGGGACCATCAACCCGGTGGCGGAGATCGCCCGCCTGGCGCACGCGGTGGGCGCGGTGGTCGTGGTGGACGGCGCGCAGTCGGTGCCGCACCTCCCGGTGGACGTCACGGCCCTGGACTGCGACTTCCTCGCCTTTTCGGGCCACAAGCTCGGCGCGCCGACCGGGATCGGGATCCTTTACGGCAAGCCGGAGCGCCTCGAAGAAACGGAGCCGCTGCTGTTCGGCGGCGAGATGATCCAGTTGGTGGAGCGCGAGCGGTCCACCTGGGCCGACCCGCCGGCGAAGTTCGAGGGCGGGACGCCCAACGTGGCGGGCGCCATCGGCCTGGGCGCCGCCGTGCGCTTCCTCGAGGGCATCGGCATGGCGACCGTCGCCGCCCACGACCGGGAACTGGCCGAGGAGGCGTACCGGCGGCTGGCGGCCATCGACGGCGTCCGGGTCTACGGCCCCCCGGCACCGCGGACAGGGTTGGTCGCGTTCAACATCGAGGGCGTCCACCCGCACGACGTGGCCCAGGTGTTCGACGCCGAGGGCATCGCCATCCGGGCCGGCCACCACTGCGCCCAGCCGCTCATGCGTTGGTTGGGAGTCGCGGCAACGGCCCGCGCGAGCTTCGGGCCGTACAACGGCCCCGACGATCTCGACGCCCTGGTTCGGGGCATCCTGGCGACGAAGAGGTATTTCAGCCGTGGATCTCGATGAACTCTACCGGGAAGTCATCCTGGATCACAACCAGAACCCGCGCCACCGGGGTCATCTCGACCAGCCGACGGTGACGGTGGGCCTGCACAATCCCACTTGCGGCGACCAGGTGGTCCTGGAGATCCGGGCCCGGGACGGCGTCATCGAGGACGTGGCGTTCTCCGGCCAGGGCTGCTCCATCAGCATGGCGTCCGCGTCCATGCTCTGCGAATCCATCGCGGGGCGGTCGGTGGAGGAGGCCCGGGCCTTGGCCGAAGGCTTCCCGGACTTCCTCACGGGCAAGCGCGACGACCCGCCCCCGGGCGAGTGGGAGGCCCTGGCCGGGGTCAAAAAGTTTCCGGCGCGCGTCAAATGCGCCACGCTGGCCCACAACGCGCTCAAGAAGGCGTTGGCGGACGGCGCGCTGGCGCCCAAGGCGGCGCCGGGATCCTGAGACGCTGACATGAGACGCTGACATGAGACGCTGACATGAGACGCTGAGAAAGGAGGGGTCGACGCGATGGCCATCACGCCGCCCCAGAACCTGGTGAGCGACGAGTACGCCTACGGTTTCAACGACGGGGACGTCGCGGTCCTGAGGCTCCAGCGCGGGCTGACGCGCGAAGTCGTCGAGGAGATCTCGCGCATCAAGCAGGAACCCGCCTGGATGCGCGACTTCCGCCTGCACGCGCTCGACGTGTTCTTCAAGAAGCCGCTGCCGACCTGGGGGGCGGACCTCTCGCACCTCGACTTCGACAGCATCGTCTACTACGTCAAGCCCACGGAACGCAAGGGGCGCACGTGGGACGAGGTGCCCCAGGCCATCAAGGACACCTTCGAGCGGCTCGGCATCCCCGAGGCGGAGCGGAAGTTCCTGGCCGGCGTCTCGGCCCAGTACGACTCCGAGGTGGTGTACCACAACATCCACCGCGAGCTCGCGGAGAAGGGCATCATCTTCTGCGACACGGACACGGCGGTGCGCGAGTATCCCGAGCTGGTCCGCCAGTACTTCGGCACCGTGGTGCCCCCGGAGGACAACAAGTTCGCCGCGCTCAACTCGGCCGTCTGGAGCGGCGGTTCCTTCGTGTACATCCCCAAGGGGGTCAAGGCCGACATCCCGCTCCAGGCCTACTTCCGGATCAACTCGGAGAACATGGGCCAGTTCGAGCGCACCCTCATCATCGCCGAGGAGGGGTCGTTCGGGCATTACATCGAAGGCTGCACGGCGCCGGTGTACAACTCGGAGTCGCTGCACTCGGCGGTGGTGGAGATCATCGTGAAGGACAACGCCCGGATGCGTTACACCACCGTGCAGAACTGGGCCCCGAACGTCTACAACCTGGTGACCAAGCGGGCGGTGGCGTACCGCAACGCCACGATGGAGTGGGTGGACGGCAACATCGGGTCGAAGGCGACGATGAAGTACCCGTCCGTGTACCTCGTGGGCGAGGGCGCCCGCGGCATGGTGCTGTCCATCGCGGTGGCCGGCCGCGGCCAGCACCAGGACACGGGCTCGAAGATGTACCACTTCGCCCCGCACACGACCTCCACCATCGTCTCCAAGTCCATCTCCAAGCACGGCGGCAAGACCACGTACCGTGGCCTGGTCCACATGGCGAAGGGCGCGGAGGGGGCCAAGTCCAACGTCAAGTGCGACACCCTCATCCTGGACGACCGGTCGACCTCGGACACCATCCCCTACACCGAGGTGCTCGACAGCCGGGTGCAGATGGAGCACGAGGCGACGGTGACCAAGGTCAGCGAGGAACAGCTGTTCTACCTCATGAGCCGGGGCCTCACGGAGGAGGAAGCCACGCGCATGGTCGTCATGGGGTTCATCGAACCCTTCACCCGGGAGCTGCCCATGGAGTTCGCCGTGGAGATGAACCGGCTCATCAAGTTCGAGATGGAAGGGGCCATCGGCTAGATGGCGGAGTGGGTGGAGGCGGCCCGGACGGACGAGGTCCAGGAAGGACTGCCGGTCGCCGTGACCCTCGAGGGGGCGGAGATCTGCCTCCTCAGGCACGGCGACCGCTTCTTCGCCATCGACAACCTCTGCACCCATGCCGAGGCATCGCTGGCGGAAGGGGAACAACACGGCCTCATCATCGAGTGCCCCCGGCACGGCGGCCAGTTCAATATCGAGACGGGCGCGGCGGTGCACTACCCCGCCTTCGCCCCCGTCGCCACCTACCCGGTCAAAGTGGAAGACGGCGTGATCTACGTGGCGCTGCCGTAGGCCGCGCCGCCGGTTCCCGCAGGGGATACACTACCGGTGAGAGACGCGGGCCCGGACGGCCCGCCCCTCGGGAGGCGAACAGCGTGCCACCGACGACAGCGGTCCGACTGGTCACCGAGATCCCCGGCCCCCAGAGCCGGGCCGTCCTGGCCCGGCTCGGCGCCAGCGTGGCGCGGGCCGTCTCCCCCTCCGTCCCGGTGGTCGTCGACCACGCCCAGGGTGCCCTGTTGACGGATGTCGACGGCAACACCTTCATCGACTTCACGGGGGGCGTCGGCGTGCTGAACGTCGGCCACGCCCATCCGGCCGTCGTCGCGGCGGTCAAGACCCAGACCGACCGGTTCCTCCACACCGACTTCAGCGTCGTCCCCTACGCCAGCTACATCGAGCTGGCGGAACGGCTCGCCGCCCGTTTCCCCGGCGGCGGGCCGGCCCGCGTGGCCTTCTTCAACTCCGGGGCGGAAGCCGTCGAGAACGCGGTGAAGATCGCCCGGCTCGCCACCGGCCGCAAGGCGCTGGTCGCCTTCGAGGGGGCGTTTCACGGCCGGACCTACATGGCCCTGTCCCTGACCTACAAGACCCGCCCGTACAAGGCCGGGTTCGGACCGTTCGTTCCGGACGTCTACCGCGTGCCCTACCCCTATCCCTACCGGTGCCCGTGGGGCTCGGCAGGCCACCCCTGCGGCGGGCCGGACTATGCGGCGCTGACCGAGGCGCTCACGCACCAGGTCGCGCCGGACGACGTCGCCGCGGTCATCGTCGAGCCGGTGCTCGGCGAGGGCGGGTTCGTAGTGCCGCCGCCGGACTTTCTCCCGTGGCTCCGCCGCTTTACGGCCCAACACGGCATCCTCCTCATCGCCGACGAGGTGCAAACCGGCTTCGGGCGCACGGGGCGTTTCTTCGCCTGCGAGCACGCCGGGGTGGTCCCGGACCTTTTGGTCTTCGCCAAGTCTGTCGCCGACGGCCTGCCTCTCTCCGGTGTCATGGGTCCTCCCGCCGTGATGGACCGGCCCGACCCCGGCCAGCTGGGCGGCACCTACGTGGGCAACCCCCTCGCAGTCGCCGCGGCCCACGCCGTGCTCGACGTCTTCGAGCAGGAAGATCTTCTGGCGCGGGCGCGCCGACAGGGGGAGATCCTTCAAACCCGCCTGGGACAACTCGCCGGGAGAGACCCCCGGATTGGCGAGGTCCGGGGCCTGGGCGCAATGGTGGGCATGGAGTTGGTTCAGGACCGGACGACCAGGCGCCCCGATGCTGATCTCGCCGACCGCCTCGTCCGGGAGGCGCTCCGGCGCGGTCTGCTCCTGCTCCGCGCGGGGGTCGCTCACAACGTGATCCGGTTCCTGGCCCCACTGGTCACGCCCGAGGCGGTACTCGAGGAAGGGTTGGCCATCCTGGCGGACGCCCTCGCCGCCGTGTAGTCCCGACCCACTGGGGCGGCCTCGCGATCCGGAACCTCGGGTCGCGGTCGTCGCGCCAAGCCGACGGACAGGGACCCAGAGGCTTGCTGGAGCGTCGTCCGGCGACCGCCGTGCAACGCCGGCCCGAAAAGGGAATGCTGGGGAACGCGGGCTTTCTCGGATGCGCGGCGGGACCACGGCCGTCCGAACAAGCGAGGCCGGCGGTCGATGGGCGCCCAGCCGTCCCCGAGGCGAAGGAAGTTCCTGGGGGACGCGTCGGCCCTGTGCCTTCCGCCGGGTTTGCAGCAAGGATGCCCCTTCCCCGGCGGCGCCGTGCCCCATCCGGGAACGGTCGCGATTTCATGTCCCTCCCCACGGGCCGGACCGACCGCCCAACGCGTGTCCTGGGTCACGCGCTCACCGCCGGGCGGGGGACCGAGCCCCGTACCCTCATGAGGTGCGTGCCGATCCGCAACCTCGGGCGGGCCGGCTCACGGGCGGCTCGAGCCACTCGTCGCAGAGCAGCCGAGAGCTCCGGCGCTTGGCGGGCTTCCAGCCCTTGTCCGCCGTCCGCGGCTGTGCTAATGTGTGGCCTAACGCCGATGCGGCGGACAACTCAATAGGCCTCTTATCCAGAGCGGCAGAGGGACTCGGCCCGATGAAGCCCGGCAACCTGGGCTTGCGCCCAAGGTGCCAAGTCCGGAAAGATGTCGGCGCATCTTTCAAGATGAGAGGGACGTGGACAATCCCCACCCCTCGGTGGGGTTTTTCGTCAGCCCGCCGTCGCGCCTCGCGTGGCGCACCCAGCCCGACCCCCGGACACCGAGCCGGACTTAGCGACAAGTTTTGACGGTCACGGAGGCATGCCATGAAGGCGACTGTGCTCGGCTCCTTCCCCAAGATCCCGGCGGGACCGGGACCCAGCGTGCGTGCGGCGCTCAACCGGTTCGAACGGCGGGAGATCGGCCCCAGGGACCTTGAGGAGACCTACCGCGCGGTGACCCGGCGCGCCCTCGAGACCTTCGGCGCGGCGGGACTGACCACCGTCACCGACGGGCAGATCCGCTGGAACGACCTCACCGACCCCGTGGTCCGGGACGTCGACAACCTGGTGAGCGGGGGACTGGAGCGTTTCTTCGACAACAATTTCTACTACCGCCGTCCCACCGTGGTCGGTCGGCTGCAATGGCAAGGCGGCGTCCTGGCCGAGTGGACCCGGCTGGCCCGGGCCGACACCGACCGCCCCCTCAAAGTCGCCCTGCCCGGCCCGGTCACCGTGCTGGCGCTGGCGGACGACCGGAGTTACGGGGATCCCGGCACGCTGCTCGCGGACCTGGTCGAGGTCCTGGCCCTCGAGGCGGCCAGCGTCGCGCGTGCCGGTGCGGTGGAGATCCAGTGGGACGAACCGGCAGCCGTGACGGACAGCCCCGTTCCCCCCGCGGACGTGGTCGCGGCCTGGCGTGCCCTCGTGGCGGCCAATCCGGATGTCCCCCAGAGCCTGGCCTTCTACTTCGGCGCGCAGACCCCGTGGCTCGACCGTCTGCCCGAGGTGGGCGTGGGACGGGTGTACTTCGACGTCGTCACGGACCCGGCGCTCCTCGGCCCCCTGGCCGCCGAACGCTGGCCCTTCGAGGTGGGCCTCGGCCTCCTCGACGCCCGCGACGTGCGCCTCGAACCGCCGGAGACGGTCCTCCGTCACGTGGCCGCAGTCGCGGCGGTTCAGGGGGCGGCCCGCGTCTGGCTGCATCCCAACACCGGTCTCGAGTTCCTGCCGCCGGACCGCGCCGCGGACAAGGTCCGCCACCTGGGAGTCGTCGCCCGGCAGGCGGACGCCCATCTCGCCCAGGAGGGAACCCGCGATGCATGAAACCCTGAACACCACCACGGTGGGCAGCTTCCCCAAGCCGGACCGCCTCATGGCGGCGCGCCAGCGCTTCCGCCAGGGCGCCATCTCCCGCGAGACGCTCCGCGAGGAGGAGCGGCAGGCCACGGCGGCCGTCATCGCCCTGCAGGAGGAGCTCGGCCTCGACATCCTCGTCCACGGGGAGATGGAACGGGGCGACATGGTCGCCTACTTCGCCGAGCACTGGCGCGGCTTCGAAGAGTCCCTGCCGGTGCGGTCCTACGGCAACCGCTATTACCGCAAGCCCATCGTGGTGGACCGGGTGGCCCGCGCCCCCGAGTTTCTCGCGCTGGGGGCCTGGCGCGAAGCCCAGGCGCTCACCGCCCGCCCCGTCAAGGGCATGCTCACCGGCCCCTACACCATCTGCGACTGGTCCTACAACGCGTACTACCCCGACCGTCGCAGCCTGGTCTTGGACCTCGCGCAGCTCGTCCACGAGGAGGCCAAGGCATTGGACGACGCCGGGTGCGCCTTCATCCAGATCGACGAGCCGGCCATCTCCACCCGCCCCGACGAACTCGGCCTCGCCATCGAGGCCATGGGGATCGTAACGGCCGGGCTGCGGGCCAAGACCATCAGCCACATCTGCTACGGCGACTTCGAACGGATTTACCCCGCTCTGCTGGACCTGCCCGTGCGCCAGCTGGACCTCGAGGCCGCCAACCGCGGCTTCCGGCTCCTGGACCTTTTGGCCCGGTATCCCTGGCCGGCGGACAAGGAGCTCGCCCTGGGGGTGGTGGACGTCCACCGGCACCGCGTGGAGACGGTGGAGGAAGTGCGGGCGGGAATCCTCAAAGCGCTCGACGTGGTGCCGCCGGAGCGGCTTTACATCGACCCCGACTGCGGCCTGAAGACGCGGACGTGGGAGGAGGCGCGCGCCAAGCTCCAGGTCATGGTCCAGGCCGTCGCGAGCGTCCGCGAGGAACTCGGGCTGGCATGAGCACGCTGGCCGAGGTCCTGGCCCAGCCCGACGTGCGCCTCGTAGGCGACGGCGCTCTCGGCACACGCTTTACGGAACTCGGCGTGGACCCGCTCCGGCTGCCCCTCCTGCCCCTGGCGGAGCCGGACCGGGTGGAGGCGGTCCACCTCGAATACTTGGCGGCCGGCGCGCGCCTCCTCGAGACGCACACCTTCCAGGCCAACCGCATCCGCCTCGCGGCGCTCGGCCTCGTGGCCGACGTGTACACGTTGAACCGGCGTGCGGCGCAGATCGCCCGGCACGCCCGGGACACGTTCGGGGAGCCGGCGTGGGTCATCGGATCCCTGGGCCCGTTGGGGCAGCCGGTCGCCCGGGGCGAGCTGCCCGGCGTCGACCCGCAGGAGGCTCGGGCGGCCTACCGGGAGCAGGTGGCCGGCCTGCTGGCCGGCGGGGTGGACGGGTTCATCGTCGAGACGATGTCCGACCTGGGCACGGTGGAGGCCGCGGTGGCCGCCGTGCGGGCGGAGAGCGACCTGCCCGTGCTGGTCAGCTTCGCCTTTTCGGTGGAAGGCACGACGCTCTACGGCCTGACCCCCGAGGAGGCGGCGGAGGGCGTCCTGGACCTGGACGGCGGGCCGCCGGCCCTCGTCGGCGCCAACTGCGGGACGGGGCCGATGCCTCTCCTCGACGCCGTACTCCGGATGGCGCCCATCCTCCGGCGGCGAGGCGTACGCCTCCTGGCCTATCCCAACGCCGGCCAACCCACCCGTCGGGGGGACACCGTCGCCTACCCCGCCACGCCGGCGTATATGGCGGCCATGGTCCCGGCCCTGGCGGCAGCCGGCGCGGCGGTGGTGGGGGGGTGCTGCGGGACCGGTCCGGACCATGTCCGCGCGATGCAGGCGGCGCTGGCCCAGGGGGCCGCCGCGCCGGCCCCCCGCCTGGTGGCGTGGCGACCCGAGCCGCCGCGCGAGGCGGAGGGCGGATACGAGGACTCCGACGGCCAGAGCCGCCTCGCCGGCCTCCTCCGGACGGGCGCGTTCGTCGTCAGCGTGGAACTGGATCCGCCCCGCGGGCCCAACCCTCGGCGGCTCCTCGACGCGGCCCGGGCCCTGGGCGCCTACGCCGTCGACGCCATCAACGTCGCCGACAGCCCGATGGCTCGCGTGCGTATGAGCGCCCTGGCCACGGCGGCCTTGGTCTGGCGCACCACCGGCATCGAGCCCATCGTGCACTTCACCACCCGCGACCGCAACCACATGGGCATCGCGAGCGACCTCTTGGGCGCGCACGCCCTGGGACTGCGCAACATCCTGTGCCTCACGGGCGACCCGCCCGGCCTGGGCGACTACGCCCACGCCACCGCCGTATACGACCTCGACTCGCCCGGCCTCGTGCGGGTGCTGGCGGCGTTCAACCGAGGCGAGGACGGCCTGGGGCACCAGCTCGGGCAGCCCACGCGCTTTACCATCGGCGTGGGCGTCAACCCCAACGCGCCGGACCTGGGGGAGGAGGTCACACGGCTCCGCCGGAAGCTCGACGCCGGGGCCCACTTCATCATGGCCCAACCGTTGTACGAAGCTTTTCAGCTGCTGCGGTTCCTCGACCGGTTCGGGCCGGTGGAGGTCCCCCTGCTGGTCGGCATCATGCCTCTGGTCTCCCATCGCCAGGCCGAATACCTGCACCACGAGGTGCCGGGCATCGACATCCCGGAGCGCATCCGCCGGGCCATGGAGCAGGCCGGCACCGACGGCGTCGCCGTCGGCGTGGAACTGGCGTTGGAGTTCCTCCACGAGGTCGAGGGGCTGGTCCAGGGTGTGTACCTGGTCCCATCCTTCAACCGCATCGAGCCGCTCGCCGCCCTGCTGGACGCGCTCCGCGTCATCAAGCAGAAGCGACGACCGTCCTAGGCCCGCCCAGGCGGCCGTCCCTCCGAGCGGAGCGGCGCCCGACGCCGCCGGGCGGTCCGAAACGACGACGGGAGGTCCTCCATGGCATCCCCTTCACCCCCATCCCACCCCGTAACCTGCGATGTCCGCGCCCTCGCCTGCCCGTTCGCGGTGCTGGAGGTCAAGCGGCAGGTAGCGGCGTTGCCGCCCGGGGCCGTCGTGGAGGTGCTCAGCGCCGACGCGTGGACGGCCCTGGACGTGGAGGTGTGGGCCCGCCGCGCCGGCCATGGCGTCGAACGGCCAAACGCCACCACGGTCCTCCTGCTGGTTCGCCGCCCGGTCGTGCCGTGAGACCCGCTCCCCTCAGTCGTCCGCGTCGAAGAGGCCCGTGCTGAGGTACCGCTCGCCGGTGTCGGGCAGGACCACCACCAGCACCCGGCCGGGGACGTCCGGCCGCCGCGCGACGGCTTCTGCGGCCGCCACGGCCGCCCCGGACGAGATGCCGGCCAGAATGCCTTCTTCCCGCGCCAGACGCCGGGCGGCCGCACGGGCGGCGGGGCCGCTCACGGGGTAGATGGCGTCGACAACGGTGCGGTCGAACACGTCGGGCACGAATCCCGCCCCGATCCCCTGAATCGGATGAGAGCCGGCGGGCCGTCCGGACAAGACGGCCGACTCCTCGGGCTCCACGGCCACGACGTACACGGACGGCTTGCGCGCTTTGAGCACCTGCCCGACGCCGCTCACCGTGCCCCCCGTGCCCACGCCGGCGACCACGATGTCGACCGCGCCTTCGGTGTCCTCCCAGATCTCTTCCGCCGTTGTGCGCCGATGCACCGCCGGGTTGGCCGGATTGGCGAACTGCTGGGGCATGAAGGCCCCGGGAATGGACCGCACGAGTTCCTCGGCCTTGGCCACCGCGCCGGCCATCCGCTCGGACCCCGGCGTGAGCACGATCTCGGCCCCGTAGGCGCGGAGCAGCTGTTGCCGCTCCCGACTCATGCTGTCCGGCATGGTGAGGATGACCCGATAGCCCCGCACGGCGCCGACCATGGCCAGCGCGATGCCGGTGTTCCCGCTGGTCGGCTCGACGATGGTCGCCCCCGGACGGAGTCGTCCCTCCCGTTCGGCCGCCAGCACCATGGCCAACCCGATCCGGTCCTTGACGCTCCCGCCCGGGTTCAACCCTTCCAGTTTGCCCAGGACCAGACGACCCGTCGTCTCGGATAGGCCCCGCAGCCGGACCAACGGCGTCCGACCGATGAGGGCCGTGATGTCGTCCGCGTAACGCATGATGCCTCCCCTCCTCCGGCCTTCCACGACAACCGGCCGGATGCGTTCACGATATACCAGTTATCCGAGTGATTCGATAGGCTATCGGGTCTGAAATGACCGGCCGTTCGGCGCGAGTCGGCGGTCCGCCACGCCCCGAGGCCCGCGGCGCCGGCAGGCCGCCGGCGCCGGAGACGGCCGACGAGCGCAGCTGGGCCGCGGTCGCGGGGCGTCCCCGCGTCGCCGGTTCCGGTTCGCGAACGACCGTGGGGGCCACGAGGGGGCTTGCGGCGTCGCGGGCCGTCGGCCGTCGGGAACGTGCAGGGACCCCGCGGCGCATGTGTCGCGCGGCGAAGATCCGCCGGACCGTCGCGCTCACGGCCGGGAGCCGGCGGCCCGCGACCCCGGACCCCGTCACGGCGGACGGGCATCCGCACGCTGTCGTCCGGGGGGCCGGCTCGGAGAGCCGGCCCCACGTCGGCACGGGCCCGGGCACCGTCCGACAGCCATGCCCGACGGTTTTGGCGGTTCGTGCCTTAGGCTCCCCCGGGCGGGCCATCTCCGCGCAGCCGCCCTGGAGCCGGCCGCGGTCCGGCCCGGACACGGGCGCCCTCCGCTCCAGGGATCCGGCTCCTTCGGTCGCCGCCCCGGCGCGCCTCCCCTACCTGCGGTCTCGCGCCAGGAGCGCAGTCACCGGCCCGCCCCCGATGAGGGCCCCGAGGTACAGACCGTGGGCATAAACCGGCACCGCGACGTCGAGCATGAGATCCCCGGTCACGCGACGGTACGCCAGGATGTCGAACGGCTCGGTGCCCGGCGGCCACATCCCGGCCTCGATCTCCCGCCGGGTCAAGGTCGGCCGGTCCAGCCGGGCGTCCGCGAGGCCGGTGTGACGGAGGAGGCTCATCAGGGCCGGCTGGTCATGGAGCCGCCGCTTCACCAGATTCGCGGCGTCCACCGCCGGGTCCCCGGTGAGGTCGCCGGCGAACGCGCGCGGCTCCGCGACGACGAACCCGTTCAAATCGGCGAACGCCACCCGCGACACCCCGGTGAACAGTCCTCGGGCCTCCTCCGTGGCCTGCTCCATCCATCGCGCCAGGGTGGTATCGACGGTCCGGTCCCACGTTGTCCGGTAGCGCGGCGGGTCGAATACCGTGACCGGTCCCGGGTCGAAGAGATGGCGGAGCTCGTCGGGCGTGACCGCGACGTATTCGAAGGTGAGCTGCGCCGGGTCTACCTCCGACTCCAGCAGCGCCTGGATCTGCCGGCTCCAGCGCCGCAAGAGCCCCAGCATGGCGTCCGTGAACGCCGTGCGGGTGGGCACCGGGACCGCGAGCCGCCAGGTGGCCACCACGTTAGTGAGGCTGTGGATGGTGTCGGTCATGGCGGCGACGGTCCCGAGACTGATGCCCATCTCGAGTCCGATGGACCGCAGGCGGTCCGGCACCGCGGCCGCGGCGGCCAGGTTGCGGCGGGCCGTGTCCGCCAACCGCCCCGCGGTGGTGTCCAGCCCCTGGATGGTGGCGGTCATCTGCTCCACCGACGCCGCGTACTCCTCGGCGGCGGCAGCCACGTTGGCGATGCGCTGGGCGACGGCCTGCTCCTCGCGGGCCGCCTCCCCCACGGCCCCCTGGACGTCGCGAAACACCGTCCGGAGGGCCTCGAGTACCCCGGGGATCTCCTTGACCGTCCGCTGCACCTCGGTCAGCCGGGCTTCCGCGTCGCGGGCCGCCTCGGCCGTCGCGGCGGCCCGCCCGGCCATCTCTTCGATGGCGAGGCGGATGGCGTCCAGCGTCTCCTTCGTCTGTTCCGCCGCCGCGAGCGTCTGTTGGGCCAGGGCCTTGACCGACTCGGCCACCACCGCGAACCCGCGGCCGGCCTCGCCCGCCCGGGCCGCCTCGATGGCGGCGTTCAAAGCCAACAGGTTGGTCTGCTCGGCGATCTCCTGGATGGTCGCGACCACCGGGGTCAGCGCCTGGACCCGGCCCGCCAGTGCCTGGCTGTCCCGGTTGACCCGGCCGATGGCCGCGGGCAACTCCCCGAGCCGCGCTAGGCTGGCTTCCACCGCGGCGACGGCTTCGGCAATCCGACCCTGGACCCTGTCGGCCACGGTGCGACCGGCCTCCTCGGCGGACGACACCCGAGCCATCGCGGCCGCGAGGGAACCGACGGCCTGATGGGCCTCCTGCGCATCCTTGGCCTGCCCGTCGGCCACCTTCGCGATCTGGTCCGCCGCCTGCGCCAGCTCCGCGACCGCCTGCGCCACCTGGGCCAGCCCCCGACTGTCGTCCTGGATGGCCTCCCGCAGCCGGTCCATCAACGTGCCGATGTCGGCCACGGTCTGTTCCACCCGCCGCACGCTGTCCACCGCCGCCTCACTCTGCCGGGTGAGCGCCGATCCGATGAAAAACACCCGGTAGAGCAGCAGGCGCAGGCGCCGAATCAACTGGGTTCCCGCCTCGAACAGCGCGTGCACCTCGTCGCGGCTGGCCGGCTCGGGATGAACACCCTCCACGTCGCCCTCCACCACCTGTCGAATGGAGGCGATCTCTTTGACGATCCCGCCCGTCACGTAACGCTGGTTGGCCGCCAGGGCCACCGCGCCGCTGGCTTCGGCGAAAATGCCCAGCAGCACGAGGGGGACGGCGACGTGGGCCGTCGCCCGCGGCCCCAGGGAGACGGTCGCCAGCACCGCGGCGGCGACCAGCACGGCGATCATGACCATGGCGCCGCCCAGCTGCCACGCGAACTTCTTCGGCAGGGGCCACCCCAGATACCATCGCCACAGTCGGGGCAGCAGGCCGAGGCGCGTGGCCGGGGAGGCTCCGACAGGCCCCCCGGCGGCAGCGCCCTCCCATTCCGAACGAACCATGATAAGCGCCTCCCGATCCGTATGTGCGAGCCCTTCCGGGAGAGCCGGGAGCGGCGGGCTCGCTCGGACCGGGTGAGCAATTCGGCGACCCGAGAGGTATCCCTTTACCGGACCGTCGCCAACTTCCCATCGACCGCAGTGCCTTTCCCCGCGTCCCGCGCTGGCACCGCGGAATCGGTATCGAGGTCGGGTTGCGGCGCTGCCGCGCCGGCGGGCTATTCCGCGGCATGGGGAGACGTGACGGCGATCCCCGTCCGAGGTCGGCTTTCCCCGCCTGGCGAAGGCCCTTCGCCGGCCCCGCAATCGTCGCGGTCGTCACGGGTCTCGCACAACCGCAACGCTTCGCGGGAATACCGACGTCGTCCGACGCTTGACCATCGTCCAGAAATGGGGAGCGAGCCGCCTCTCAACCCGGCCGAAGCCGGGCCCGTCGGGGTGCATGGACGGCCGACGCCGCGACGAGACCATGATCCCCCTCCCGTTCGGCGCCGTCGCGACCGCGTCCGAACCGTATCCTCACGGTCGCCGCCCGCGAGGCTCGACGGACCCGGGTGTCGGAGGCACCACCGTTCCATCCGCCAGCACACGGGTCAAACCAGACGCACTGTCGGGGGTCCGTCGCCGGCGGGCGAGGATCACCCCGACGGCCAGGGCGAGGCGGAGCACGGCCAGGCCCAGCAACCCCAGCCCCGCGACGGTCAGGGCCGTCGACCCGCCCGTCAAGCCAGCCACGCCCATCCCTAAACCGGCCACGTACGGCCCGAGGACCTGCCATCCCCAGGACTCGGGGAACAGGTCTTTCATCAGTGGGACTTTACCTCGCCCCATGTTTCCGGAGAACGCGTGGAGCCACACCAGGAAGGGGATGATTTTCTGGAGGTACCCGACGATGGAGGCTCCCATCCACCCGAAGAAGAACAGCATGAACACCACCGGCCAGAGGTGCGGGCGGAGGGTGGCCCCGGCCGCCGCGATCCACAGAGTCAGGAGGGCCGTCGGACCCGTCAACGCGAGCAGGATGGCCGGCTCCACGTGCCGTCGGCGACGTGTCGCCAGGAAACCGGCCACGTCGACGAGATACGCGACGGTCCCCAGGGCGGCCAGGCCGGCGGCCGGGATGGTGGCTGCCGGCGTCCACCACAAGCCGACAGCCGCGGCCGGCACCGCCCCCGAAAATCCGCCGAACGCCCACCAACCGGCCTTGGGTTCGGCGTGAGCAAGCGTGAACATCGGCAGCAACTTGTAGGAGACCCCCACCAGCGTGAGGGTGAACCAGCCCCCGAGGCCGAGCGCCATGTGGACGCCGAGTGCAGTCACGGGCGAAAACCAGGGATGGACGAAATTGAAGGCCAACAACCACCCGAACCCCACGACGGCCGCCAGGCACGCGAGCGACGCGACCAGGAAATACCCGGAGAGACTCCACAAGCGGGCGCCACGGAGCGTCTTGGCCATGTTGACGAGAAACAGGCTGACGCCGACCACCACGAAGGATCCGCCCATCACCATGAGGACGGGCTCCCATCGGGCCATCCCGGCGATGAGCAACCCGACGCCGCTCACGTAGATCCCATAATGCCAAAACCCGAGCCGAACACTCGCCAGCCGACTGTCCAGGACGACCGGCACCAACTGGTACATCGCGCCCATCATAACCATGCTGACGAATCCCAACGTCAGGAAGTGGGTGGTGGACAGCAGAGCCGGGCCGGCGACACGGAAGGCCAGGAGGTCGACCGGATGGCTCACCAGGTCCAACAGGGCCCCCACCAAGCCCGCCAATCCGGTAAGGAAAAACGTCAGGGGCAGACGAAGCGGGGGGGCATTCTGGACCTTGGCGACACCCGGAACACTCATGCGCAACCCTCCCTGGGCGACCCGACGATGATTGAGGACCTCGCACCTGCCGGCGCGCAGCCGAACCGCGGTGCCTACGGCCTCCGGCGAGCCCGCGTCCCCGTGCCGGTCTCCGACCTCCGCAGCAGGCGGCGCCGCAACCGAACGCCGGGTC
The DNA here is from genome assembly GCA_023565505.1 of Actinomycetes bacterium. GTDB lineage: Bacteria > Bacillota > Sulfobacillia > Sulfobacillales > JAIMBI01 > JAIMBI01. The sequence goes on from JAIMBI010000028.1 coordinate 32,650, forward strand.
CGGCAGCCTCTACCGGTATGTAGGACGGCGGCGGACGACAGTCGGTGATCCGGATCACGAAAGGCCCGTAATCGCCCTCGGCATTCCCCGCGGCCGTCGCCTCGGGCCGCGCCGGGCGGATGCCCGCACCGGGTCAGTGGCCCGGGACGGCACCCTGAGTCATTCCCGCCTTGTCGCTTGCGCGAACGAAACGATGCAAAAACAACGAAGGCGCTCGACCGCGAACGGAACGGATGTGCCCACGCCGGGCCGTCGCCGAGGTCCCCGGCGCCGCTCCGGGCGTCCGTCCATCGGGCGGATGACCGTCGGGCATGGCGACTGTCCATCCGTCCTGCCGGTACGGCGGACCACCCGGTCCACGAGCCCCTATCCTGGTCGGTGGGCCCGAAGCCGCATCCCGAAGGAGGTGACGGAACCGTTAGGGGGTTGGCCGCCGGGTTGTCGTCGGGCACTGCCGGTCAACGAGGGCGCGACACCCGTCGCGGGAGTGGAAGGAACACTCGTGGGACCGGCTGCGATGGTTGCCGGGCATACGGCGCAGGCACGTCGCCTACGGGGTCTTGACGAAGCGCAGATAGAACGCCACGAAAACCAAGACGATGCCGACGTTGACAAGGAGCCGTTCCCAGACGTGATGTCGGAAGAACAGGACATCCACGGTCACGACAACAGCTATCAACGCCGCCACGTAAGGCACGACCGCTTTGGTCACATCCCTCACCGTGGGGAGTGTAGCACAGCGCCCCCCTGCCCATGACCCTGCCGGCCGGCGTTCATCGGGGCGCGCCGTGGGGACGACGGGCGCTTAGCGGCGCCCCCGGCGGGCTCGTCGTCTCGGAGCCGGGGCCGCCCCTGGGGCCGTGATGTGCCATCCCGGCCGGCGGCGTCAGCCCGCCCGGCCCCCGCTCGCGCGGGCCGAAGAGAATCCCGGGGGCCCGCCGCGCCACGTTCCTCGCGTGCACCCCGGCTTCAGACAGGCGCCCGGGGGTTGAATCCGGGCATTGCCGGGGACCACGCGGAACGGTACCCCCGCCGCGCCACCGTCTCCCAGACACCGCGGCCGGCGACGTGGGCACGGGATCCGCGTCCCGGCCGGAGCCGGCCCCTCCCCGCCTACAGCTGCGTCGGTCGCCGGGCGGTCTTGCCCTCCGCCCGCGTCGCGCCGATGTGGGCGACGGCGGCCTCTTCGCGGGCCTGATGGCGCCGCAGTCGGCGCACGGCCGTCCGCCAAAGGCGATGGCCTTCCGGGGTCAGCGTTCCGTAAGCCGCCCAATCCGCCCGGGCTTGTTCCACCAACGCCTGCAGGGCGCGATGCTCGGCGCGCAGCGTGGCCCAGTCGCATTCGGGCGCCTGGACCTCCCAGTCGGGGTAGACTGTCGCCTCTTCGTCGGCGGCATGGACCACAATGCGGTCCTGCCACAACGCCCCGAGGGCCGCGACCACCGGCGGCAAGGCGTGCGGCGGCATGCGAGGCAGCCACTCCGTGAGCACCGTTGCTTCCTCGAGGAGCGCGTGGTGGATCAAACGGTGGTCGGACAGGCGTACGAGTCCCGTGCCACGATGTATCGCCTTCCCCGTGCGCCGCCCAGCCGCCGGCATTCGGCCGCCGTCCGACGCGCGTCGGATTGCCGGCCGTCCCCCCGCCCCCGTCGGCTTCGGGGCGCTTGCCCCCGGTTCGGTACCCGGCCGGTTAAGCGGGCGCGTTGGGCAATGGGGGCATCCATGATGGCAGTCAAGGAGAGTGGCCCCCGGCGTCTTGCGGGGCATCGGGCCCCTCGACCCGCGCGCTGCCGGGAAGCCCATGGGGCCGCGCCGGTGCGTCGACCGGTCGTCCCCTCGTTCCGGTCGGGCCCGCCGTCGGAACCGAGCCCACCCCCTGCCAGCCGGTTGGACCGGAGAAGCGGGCGGACCGCGCCGCCGTAGACGCCCTCGAAGGACGCCGAAAGACGCCGACGTTCGAAGCGAAGGCCGTGCCCGGCTGCCTCGGAACCGTTCGCGGAGCCGCCTCCGGTTTCCCCAAGCCTTTCCGGGACGGGGCCGGAGTCTTTGGCGAGCCGCCGTCGTGGCGGACGCCCGGCGGCTCGCTCCCCGCGGCAGGACCCCGGCGCGACGTTCGTTAGGCTTTGCGAGTCACATGGATGGCGAAGCGTTCCGGCCCCCGTTCAACGTACTCGATGGCGAAGACTCCCGGCTGCTCCGATTCCAACTGGTAGATCAAGGGCTTCGGATCGTGGTCGTTGACCAACAACGCCGTGTGGCCGGCGGGTAGCGCCTCGAACACCGCGAAGATCGTTTCGTGACGCACGCGCGGCGGGATCACCGGTGCATGGATCACCACCGCCGGCACCGTCGACGGACTGTCGCCCATGGTATCTCTCTGCTCCTTCCCGGGACCCGCTCGCTGATGCGGCGCGGGATGCCTGAATTCGCCTCGTAGTGTCGCCGCAAGCGAGAGCTCAAACGGTGACGCGGGTCACATTCGCGCAGGATCCGACCCCCGGCGATTGTGCGCCGGATCACCGAAGGCCCGGCCGGCGCCGGGAGAATCTGGAGTCGATGCGCCGGAGTTGGACGCGCCGCCCGTCGACGCGGGACCATCCCGGCCCCGAGCACGGTCCGCGGGACCGAAGCCGTCCCGAGGCCCAGCCCGGGTTCGGGCCCGACCGACGGACCCTCGATGTCAAGGAGGACGAACACCCATGGCCGACAATGCTGCCGTCGCCCAGGCGATCGCTCGGCACCACGCCGAGATGGTCCAGCAGTTGAGCACCCTGACGGAACAGTTGACCCACGTCATCAGGCACGGCGACGCCTGGCAAGACGTCCGGGATCAGATTCAAGGGTATGCCGACCGAGAGCTGCTGCCGCACGCGGCCGCCGAGGAGTCCACCTTGTATGCCCGCGGTCGCGACGATGCAACCTTGATTCCCCTCATCGAGAGTCTGCTCGCCGAGCACCGGGCGTTGCGGCGCTGGCGGAACCGCCTGGTCGAAGCGCTCGACGCGGCGGAAGCGCTGCTGGCGGCTGGCGCCCTCCGCGCTCTGTTCACCGAGCACGCCGGCAAGGAGGAAAGCTGGCTGCTGCCCGGACTCGTCCGCCGCGACGTCGACTTGGAGACCGCGCTGGGCGCCATGCGCAGCGCCCTCGCCGGATCCTGAGCCGGTGCAGGACCGGGCGGGTCTGCCGCTCCGCGCCCTCGCGGACGCACGGTGAGGGTGCGGCCGCGGCAGACCCAGGACCGGCTGGCCCCCCGGGCCGGCCGCCTTGCGGCCTTCGGGGGGTGTCCGACGCCGACCGAGGCCGCCCGCCGTTTCTCCGTCACCGTCCGGTCAGCGGGCGCCTGCGCATGGAGGAGAACGGCCCCCGGCACTCCGTGCCGGCCGACCCTCGGGGGCACCCCATAATTCTCCAGTGGGCCGGCTTGCGGGCGGGGCAGACAGCTGGGAACCCAGGGCCCCGTTACGCCTGGTTCGTTCTTTGCTCGCTCCCGGCGCTGCAGCGTCCGCTTGGTCCCCGCGGAAGCGGGAGCATCGCCGCGTTCACACGTCCAAACAACGAGGCCTTCGCTCCGCTCCCGAACTCGTGGGTGACGGCATCCCGATGGAGGTCAGGCCAGATTCTGGGCCTCTGCTGGTCTCCGTCGATCCGCCGCTCGGGAACCCTCGGATAGGGTGGTGGCTGACAGGCCGCTCGTCCCGCCTGTTACCCCGGTTCATCCCGGCCGTCGGCCAACGTCATCTCACCCGCCTCCTCCAACCGGCGGATCGCCGCCATGAGGCGATTCAACCCCGCTTCGGCCTCCCGCACGGGGACCGGTCCCCGCTCCACCATCTCCGCGCGGATCTCCTCCGCCGCCTCCCGGCCCATGTTGGCCAAGAAGATAGCTTGTTTCTCCGGGTGGACGAGGCGGAGCGCGAGCGCGAGGTCCTTCTTGTCCAGCCGGCGCAGCACGTCCTGGAGGACCCTCGGGCTGAGGTTCGCCAAGTCTTCGAACACGAACATGCGGGCCTTGAACGTTTCCGCTAAGAGCGGCTCCTGTTCCGTCAACGCCTCCAGGATAGTACGCCCCATATCGTGGCGCATCTGGTTGACCATGCCCACCAACGCGTCCAGCCCCCGCGGAGGACGAGGGGTGCTCCCCTATTCCACGGCTTTTTGCGTCAGCCGGGCCGCCAGGACGGCCAGCACGCGCGGGGGGACGGGCCCCAGCCGCGCGATCCGCCGGATCACGTCGGCACGCCGAGACGGTGACCATTCTTGCAAGACCCCTGCTGCCAGCTCGGGCGGCAGGTGGCTGAGCACCGCGGCGACAATCTGCGGGGGTTCGTCGGCCAACAGCCGGGCCACGTCCTCCGGCCGGCTCTGGGCCCAAGCCGCGAACGGCCGCTCGTCGTCATCACCCTGCAAACGGCGCCGCCACGTGTCGGCCGCGGGCTCGCCAAACGCCTGGACCAGAAGGGCGCGGACGAACTCCCAGCCCCCGCGGGTCGCCCGGCCCCGCTGCCCCACCGCCGCCTGCCGGGTCTCGTCCACCACCACCCCGCAGACGAGGACCCGGCGCAGGCGCAGCCGGTCGGCTTCCGGCAGCCGCCGCACGATCGGCGCCCGTCCGGCCCGAGGGCGGCGATGACGAAGGCGGCCCGTTCCGGGCCCGTTAGTCCGCCCGCCATGGTTACGGGATCGCCCCGCCGTCCCCGGGCCCCCTCGGCCCGCCGGGGTGCGGGGGCCCCAGGAGAAACCCCTGTCCCGCATCGACACCGAGGCGGGAGCACGCCGCAGCCTCGGCCGGCGTCTCAATGCCTTCGGCAATGACGCGACTCCCCAGGCGGTGGGCCGCCATCGTGACCGCTTCGACCAGCACCGCCGTCCGGGGATCCGTGGCGAGGCGGGCGACCAGGAGGCGGTCCACCTTCACCCACGTCGGGTTCAAGGCCGCCCACCGCCACAAGTCCGCCGTTCCGACGCCGAAGTCGTCGAGCGCCCAGGTGGCGGCGGGATACCGCTGGGCCAGATCGGCCCAGACCGGGGCCCGGGCGCCATGCTCCGCCACTTCCCAAACCACCCGGGCGGGATCGACCCAGGCGGTCAGATCGGCCCAGGCGGGTTCGAACGCGGCGGGCGTCGCGAGGGTGCCCCAGCGCACGTTCACGAACAGCAACCCCGGTCCGGGCCATCCGCCCCAGGCGCGGAGCTGGGCGGTAATGGCCGCCAGACAGGCCACATCGGCGGCGACCCCGGCCCCCGCGGCCGCTGCGGCCTCCAACCAGGCGTGGGGCGCCAGCGGTTCCCTGTGCCGCCAGGGCCGAACTAGGGCCTCAAATCCGAAGATAGTGGTACGGTTCCAGGCGACGATCGGCTGAAAAACGACCGTCAGGGAGACCCCAAGGGGACCGGGGACAGGCGCGAGCCGACTATCCCCCCGGGGGGGGGGGGGGGTTGGGGGGTGGGGGCAGGGGTCTGTGACCTCTGACCCCCTGCCCCGATTCACCTTTTTCCACCACCTGCCAGGGAGGCAGGGGGGCCCGACGTTTCAGCAAGGATTCCATATCAGGCGGGATCGGGTTGAAGAGAAGCCGTTAGGAGGGCATGGGTAATATTTCTAATATCTGCACAACTGATTTTCATTCACTATTGTTTTTAAATATTGATATTTTGTAATTGATTTTCAGAAATATCAGTCCGGAGCGGAATTCTTCCGGGCGGTGAGGGGGAAATCTCCGGGGTGAGGCCCCGGTGTGAGCGTCATCAAGGGGCGCCAATACACCGGCGGGCTGAGATACTCAAATCAGGTCCTGGTGAATTGGGGGAGGCGGTTTCGGGACATTGGCCTCTCCCCGCACCCCCTGGGTCACCCGGAGCCCGGATCTTCGCCCGGGAAAATGTCGGAGGGCCGTTGGATAACTGGATCGCACGGGCGGACCGGGTGGTGATGCAGACCTATGGCCGCCAGCCCCTGGTGCTGGTGCGGGGGGAAGGCTGCCGGGTGTGGGACGAGGCGGGCCGGGAATATCTGGACTTTGTGGCCGGGCTGGCGGTGTGCAATCTGGGCCACGCCCACCCCGAGGTGGCCCGGGCGGCGGCGGCCCAGCTCACCACCCTGGTGCACGTCTCCAATCTTTATTACACCACCCCCATGGTGGAGCTGGCCGAGGCCCTGGTGTCCCACACCTTCGCCGACCGGGTCTTTTTCTGCAACAGCGGCGCCGAGGCCCTGGAGGGGCTCATCAAGCTCTGCCGCCGCTACAGCCGGGAAAAGTACGGCCCCGGCCGGCACAAGATCATCTGCATGCTCAACTCCTTCCATGGCCGCACCTTCGGGGCCCTGTCCGCCACTGGCCAGGAGAAATTCCAGCAGGGCTTTGAGCCCCTGCTCCCGGGCTTCGTCTTTGTGCCCTTCAACGACCTCCCGGCCCTGGAGGCGGCGGTGGACGGCGAGACCTGCGCCGTGCTCCTGGAGCCCATCCAGGGGGAGGGCGGGGTGAACCTGCCGGACCCCGGCTATCTGCCGGCGGTGCGCCGCCTGTGCGACGCCCGGGGCCTGCTTCTGGCCCTGGATGAAGTGCAGACCGGCATGGGGCGCACCGGCCGCCTCTTTGCCCATGAGCATTTCGGCATCACCCCGGATGTGCTGGCCACCGCCAAGGGCCTGGCCAACGGCCTGCCCATGGGGGCGCTGCTGGCCACCGGGGAGGTGGCCCAGGCCTTTGTGCCCGGCACTCACGCCAGCACCTTCGGGGGCGGCCCGGTGATCGCCCGGGCGGCCCTCACGGTCCTGCAGACGCTGACCGCACCGGGTTTCCTTGCGGCGGTGCGGGAAAAAGGCGATTATCTGGTAAGGCGGCTCACCGGGCTGGCCCGGGGCTGGCCGGTGATCACCCAGGTCAGGGGGCTGGGGCTGATGTGGGGCCTGGAGCTCTCCCGGGAAGGGGCGCCCCTGGTGGCTGCCGCCCGGGAGCGGGGCCTGCTCATCAACTGCACCCAGGGGAATATCATCCGGCTCCTGCCGCCCCTGGTCATCACCCGGGAGGAGCTGGACCGGGGGCTGGAGCTCTTGGCCCAGGCCATGGAGGCTGCTTACCCATGACCCGTCATCTGCTGACGCTTCTGGACCTGACCCCGACGGAGATCGCCGCGCTGCTGACGCGGGCCCACGAGCTGAAGGCCCTGCAACGCCAAGGCCGAAGCCCCCGGCCGCTGGTGGGCCGCACCCTGGCCATGCTCTTTGACAAGCCCTCCACCCGCACCCGGGTCTCCTTTGAGGCGGGCATGGCCCAGCTGGGGGGCGCCACCATCTACCTGGAGCGGGGCCAGACCCAGCTCTCCCGGGCCGAACCCCTCTCCGACACCGCCCGGGTGCTCTCCCGCTATGTGGACGCAGTGGTGGTGCGCACCTTCGCCCAGCAGATGCTGGAGGACCTGGCGGCCCATGCCACCATCCCCATTATCAACGGCCTCACCGACACCCACCACCCCTGCCAGGTGCTGAGCGACCTCATGACCGTGGAGGAGCGCTTCGGCGGGGTTGCGGGCCTCAAGGTGGCCTGGGTGGGGGACGGCAACAATGTGGCCAACTCCTGGATCACCGCGGCGTTGCGCCTGGATTTTGAACTGCACCTGGCCTGTCCGCCGGGCTATGAGCCGGATGCAGCCCTCCTCCGGCAGGCACAGGAGGAGAAGCGCCGGGTCATTCTGGATCAGGACCCGGTGGCCGCGGTCTCAGGGGCCCAGGTGATCAACACCGATGTCTGGGCCTCCATGGGCCAGGAGGGGGAGGCGGAGCGCCGCAAAGAGGTCTTCCGGCCTTATCAGGTGAACCGGGAGCTCCTGCGCCACGCCCCGGCGGAGGCCATTGTGCTGCACTGCCTGCCGGCCCACCGGGGGGAGGAGATCACCGCCGAGGTGCTGGACGGGCCCCAGTCCGCCGCCTGGGACCAGGCGGAAAACCGCCTCCACGCCCAGAAGGCGCTGTTGGAGTGGCTGCTGGGGTAGGGATGGGGGGCCAGGGGACGGGGCCCCCTTCCCCCTACCCCATCCCGCCGGTGCCAGAGGCCCAGGGCGCCTGTCTGTGCCAGGCTGAGACGTGAAGGGGAGAGAGGAGCCCCGGGGGAAATGAAAATCATTCCGGCTGCCCAGACTGGATTATTCGGGCTTCCCGATCTCCGGGGGACGGTCCTCCTGATCCTCCTTGGGGTCACGACGGCCGCAACCGCCCTGGCGGGGGAATCCGGCCAGGTGACCTGCACCGCGCCAAGGTGCGGCTATGCCACGGAATTAGTGATCGGCGGCGGCCGGGCCTCCCCTGCGATTACCGGGTATTGCCCCGCCAGCCGGAAGTTTGTGCGCCTCAAACTCACCAGCTGGGAGGAATACCGCCGGCCCCACCGGTGTCCGGGCAGCGGGGAGAGGCTTAAGCCGGTGTATGAGGGCACGGAGGTGGCGGGTTTCCCCTGTCCCCGCTGCGGCCGGCGGACTTTGCGCTATCAGAGAAGGATGATGTTTGATTGACGGGGCGGGAAAGGGGCCCTGGCCCCGCCGGTCTCCTGTCCCGGGGCAGCCGCGGGCGCCTGGGGAAGGAGGGGTCGGGTGGGAAAGCCCAGGGCCATCGGCAAAGCGGCGGGGGATTATCCTGCCCGTTGAGGTCGAGGGGAACAGGGCAGGGCCTGTCACTCTGGGTAACTCAGGTGGGATACCTTTCCCCGACCTTTTCAGGCCGGGTGATCCCAGGCGAGTTCAGGGCTCCTTTTAGGGGGGGAAAGCATCACGTAGTAACTTAAGGCGGGAAGAGCGTCGCTTTACAGCGTACGGCACAGAAACAGCAGACTCAAAATAATATCCAATGAAAAATTATACATTGAATGTTCCTGGTCTCATAATGCCATCTGTGGAATCTTTTATGAAGAGAGGAAAAGAAGATATATAATATTAATTGAATCAGCTCTTATATGATCTAAAATGGATAATATCCCGAAGGATTCCTCTCCGGCTCCATGAGGAAAAAGACAATCTGTCAGATCTGCGGTGGTGACGGGGTGCGGGAGGGAATTTTTGGAACTGTGAGGGCACGGGAT
>JAIMBI010000006.1 GCA_023565505.1 Actinomycetes bacterium
TGCAGGGCTTGTTCATCGCCCCCGTACCGCCGGGCCATCCCGGCCGCCGTCTTGCGGCCGCCCTCCAGGAGCAGACCGCGCACGTAGAAGCCGGCCCACTGGCGCCGCTCGGCCCGGCCGATTTGCGCCAGGATCGGCGTCAGAAAGGTCAACAGGCGCTGTTCAGCGTCACGGAGTTCATGCGGTGTCATAAAGCCCGCATTCGCGGTTTAGTCCCAAATTCCTCCTTACATCACGGAGTGGTACTAGGCAACGAGAAAACCCTCCAATGTCCGGACGGCCCGCCCGCCATAGGGCCGTGCCGCGCACGGCCACACGGAGCTGCGGTGCCGCTTGGCTCCTCGTGCGTCGACCGGTCCCAAGATAAATCCCCGCAAAGATGGGCATCGCCGACGCTTAGCGGCATCTCTTCACCATCCGGCGGCTCGCATCGACGTGCCGTCCGCGGAGCCCTCATCTTCCAGACGTCGCCTAGCCCGTTCCCCGCAATGCCCAGGCCTCGCCCCCGAGCCCGCCGCTCGCGATCTCTTGCGCCCGCCGCGCGAACTCGCACAGGGCGTTGACCAGCAGCAGCCGATCCGGGTCGTCGGGTGCCGCCTCGAGCAGGGCGGAGCTGCACACGAGCACCGCCAGCGCCCGCGCCCGCGAGACCGCCACGTTCAGGCGGTTCAGGCTCAGCAGGAACTCCAGGCCGCGGGGCACCTGCTCTGCGTCCGACGCCGCCAGCGAGTAGATGGCCACCGCCGCCTCCTGCCCCTGAAAGCGGTCCACCGTCCCCACCCGCGCCCCCCGGGGCAGCCGCGCCTCGAGCCGCCCCACCTGCGCGTTGAACGCCGCCACCACGAGGACGTCGTCCAGCGTCACGGGCCGCTCGACCCCGTCGGGGCCGACCCACGAGCACTGAAGCAATTGCTCCACGGCCCACGCGACGGCGTCGGCCTCCTCCGGGGACGACGTGGCCCGGCCCGCGTGGGCCACGGGGATCCACCGCAACCCCGCCCCGCCCCACGGCGGCGGGCCGACGATCCGCTGGCCCTCGCAAGCCGGGTGCGAGGCCAGCCGCCCTTCGTACGCGATGGCCGACACGAACGCCGCGATGGCCGGATGCAGCCGGCGCGTCACCGGCAGGAACAGCCCGTGGCCGGCGGGCATGGTGGCGCGCTCCCCGAGCCAGTGCCCCAGGGCCGGGACGGCCGCGCCGGGCGGGTGGTGGCCCTCGACCACCTGCGGCAGCTGCCGCGGGTCGCCGAGCAGCACGAGGCTCCGCGCCGCCGTCGCCGCCGCCACCGCGTCCGCCAGCGCGAACTGCCCCGCCTCGTCGATCACCAGCACGTCCAACCGCTGGTCCCACTCCGGGCGGGCGAACAGCCATGCCGTCCCCGCCACCAGCCGCGCGCCCCGCGTAAAGGCGCGGGCCACCCGGGCGTAGTCGTCAGCTGTCTCCAGGCCCGGCAACCGCGCGGCCTGGGCCTCGGGCGCCTTGTGCACGGCCGGCGGCGGCTCCCCCAGCCCCCACGCCCGCCAGACCGCCTCCAGGAGCTGGCCGATCACCTTGTGGCTCTGCGCCGTGACCCCGACCGTCCGGCCCGCCCGCAGCAGGGCGGCCACCAAGGCCCCGCCCAGGTGGGTCTTGCCCGTCCCCGGCGGCCCCTGCACGGCCAGGCATCCGCCGTCCATCGCGCAGGCGCAGCGGACGGCGGCGTCCACGGGATCCCGAGCAAAGTCGGCCATCGTGGCCAGCGCCGCCGGGGGCCGCCGACGCAGGAGGGCCGCCGCCGCGCGGTACGGCGTCCCCTCCCAGCCCGCCGCGGCCACCGACGCCGCGACCCGCCCCACGGCCGCCGCCACCACCGCGTCGCCCACAGGCGGCTCGGCGATGAGATGCCGCGGCGGCGGGGCGTCGCGCGCCGGCTCCAGCGCCACGACGCCTGCGGCCGGGTCGAGCCGCCGGATCACCCCCGCCATCCGCCCCGTCGCGGGATCCCACACCTTGTCGCCCGCCCGCCGCTTCGTCTCCTGCGCCGGGTCGAAGCGGAACCGCCACAGCCCTTCCTCGTCCCTGTCCGGCTCCAGGTTGGCGATGGCCTCGGGGTCCTCGAGCAACTCCTCCGGCGTGGCCTCCAGCCGGCGGTAGTGCGCGTGCCACGCCGCCCGCCCCTCCCGCCGGTGGTAGCCGACCAGGCCCGCCAGGACGGCGGCGGCCTCGTCCCCGGCAGCGTGCCCCATGAGCCCAGCCGCCTGGGCGGTCTCCCGGGCCTCCCGCTCCCGCACGCGCGGCGGCGGCTCCCCGTCCTCCGGTGCCGGCCGGTCCGCCGGCCCCAGCCCCGCCTCCTCGCGCCGCGCCTCCAGCCAATCCCGCAGCGCCGCCGTCGACCGGCAGTCGTCCTCGTTGTACGCCCGGATCGCCTCCAGGAGGGCTTCGTCCCCCGTGGCCCGCCACGCCCGGTACGCCACGACGCTCGCGCCGGCGTCCCGGACCGCCCCCGTCCGCTTGGCGGGGCGGTAGAGCGCCTCCAGCGCCTTGATGGAGTAGGACTCCGTCGACGCCCGCAGGGCCTGCCGGACGACCCGGTAGAGGTCCACGAGGACGCCGCCCCGCAGCAGCCGGTCCACCTCCGCCTCCCGCGTCCCGTGGCGGCCCGCCAGCCGGCGCAAGGCCGACGCCTCGTACGCCGCGTAGTGGTACACGTGCAGGTCCGGCCACCGCTCCAGGCGCTCGGTCACCCGATCCACGAACGCCGCGAACGCCTCGCTCTCCGCCGCAGGGTCGTGCGCCCAGAGGCAGCGGTACGCGCCAGAGTCGGCCTCGACCCAGCCCCACAGGTACTCCAGCGAGCCGCCCTCCGCGAACGGATCCCCCCTCGAGGTCGAAGAACACGTCGCCCGGCGACGGCTCCGGCAAGGCGGCCAGCCCCCGGCCGGGCTCGGTCGGCAACAGCTCGTAGAGCGGCCCTCCGCGGGCGCGGGGATCCGCCTGCAGGCGCGCCTGGGCGCCCAGGCGCTCCAGGGCGGCGGCCCCGATGCCCGGCACACGGGACGGGGCCTCCGCCGCCAGCCGCTCCACCGTCGCGATCCCCGCCGCCCGCAGCCGCCGGATCTGGTCCCGCCGGATGTCCGCCACCAGCGCCAAGTGGTCCCCCGCCCGCCGGTCGGCGTCGCAGCGCAGCAGCCACCGGCACGTCGCGCACGCCGCCACGGGATCCGGCTCCGGCGGCGGCCCGCGCCGCAGCGCTTCCAGGGCCCCCAGCAGCCGCCGCCGCGCCCGGTCGGCGTACGCCGCGAAGTCCCCCACGCGCTAGGCCGCCACGGCGCCCGACCCCAGCACCAGGTGGAACCGCTCGGGCCGCGCGCCCTGGGCCGCCTCCAGGAGCAGGCTGTAGCACGCCGCCTGGACCGCCGCCGCCCCCCGGGCCGTCCGCGCCAGCTTCGCGTCCCACGCCTCGTAGCCCCAGGCCCCGAAGCGCGACCGCCCCGCCGTCCGCACGAGGAAGTCGGGCCGCCCCACCTACGGGGGGTCGGCGAGCGCGCCTTGGTAGACCACGTCGGCGCCCTCGGCCATCGCCTCCAGGGTCGCGCGCGCGCCGCCGCCGCCTCGTCTCTCGCTTCGACCCGCGCGACCCGGCGGCCCTCCGCCGCGAACCGGTCCAGCACGGCCCGCTCGAAGGCCAGCGCCTCGCGCGCCACGAGGTCCGCCTGGGGGTCGACCGGCGGGCGCTCCGCCTCCCCGGCCAGCCGGTCGAGCTCGAGCCGGGTGAGCCTTGGGCAGGCGAGCCAATCCACCACGTCCGAGGGCGTGAGCCATAGCGCGCCGTCCGCCGAGCGATGCACGGGCCGTCACCTCTCGACGGCAGATTTCGCCTGGAGCGCCAGATCGTCCTACCGGCGACAGCGGACCAGATCCGCTCGGCATCGCTGCCGCGGCTCGGGCCTGTCACATGGCGGAGACGGTCACTGGAACAAATAGGCCGGATCCCGTCGTGGACATGGTCGAGGGCTCCGGGCCGATCAGTCTCATCTAGCGCCCCGCCGACCTCGGGATGTCGACGGGCATGTGGATCGCACGCCGGATCCGCCATCACAGGGGGAACGCTCCGAGCGGGGGTTGCACGCAGATTCTCGGAGGGTCACCGGGATTCGCCGCTGGTCCCCAGGATCCACGCCAAGGTCGTCAGCCATCTCTCGTGTGGATGGGCGTGTGGATCGGCGGACTCAGTCTGGAATGGACTTCCACAAGAAAGGCCCCGCATCCTTTGCAGGGCCTCAATTTTGGCTGGCGCGCCCGGCAGGATTCGAACCTGCGGCCTCCTGATTCGTAGTCAGGCGCTCTGTCCCCTGAGCTACGGGCGCCCGTGCTATCTGATGCTACCACGGAAGACACCCTTGCTCAAGGGCGCCTTTCTCATGGCGCAGAGGAAACTGGCGGAGGGGGTGGGATTCGAACCCACGCTAGGCTATTCGCCTACTAGCGGTTTAGCAAACCGCCCTCTTAACCTCTTGAGTACCCCTCCGCGCGCACCCGCCATCGTACCACGAACCGCATGGTGGTTCAAGCACGGCCGTAAAGCGACTAAATTCCAAGATCTGGCGGAGGGGACAGGACTCGAACCTGCAAGCCCTTTCGGGCGGTGGTTTTCAAGACCACTGCGTTACCAGTTACGCTACCCCTCCGCACCCTCAAGGTCATTCTAGCGGGGGCAGGGCCTGAGGTAAAGCCGCCGGCAGGATACGCCGGCATGCTATACTGCGTACGACCAAGGGGGTCGGACGTGCGTCGGGAACTGAGGGTGGCCATCAAGTTGGGACTCTACGCCGGCCTGGTTGGCGTCCTTTTCGCGTTGCCGACGTTATCCGGCGCCTATCGGGTGTGGTCTGCCTTGGCCGGGCCGACCGCGTGGCCCGAGATTGTCGAGAACGCGGTCCCCGCGGTGCTCTTTGCGGCCATCGGCGGTCTTGCAGCGCGGCGCAACCTAAGCCCGTCCGTCCTCGGATTCGTCGTCGGCCTTATGTACGGAGGTATGCAGGGTCTTGCCCTATACCTCATCGCCGCGGCAACTCCTTACAAGACTGCGTTGGCCGACCGGCTTTGGCAGGCGTGGGTTGCGGCGGGGCGCCCGGCCTCCCTCACCGCCCGGACGTTGGTGGAGGCGCCAATCCTGCATCCCAGCCCGACGGCGTACATCGGCGGCGACATGGTGCAGATGGCCGTCGTCGGCGTCATAGCCGGGATCATCGGCGCCGCCCTGGTCCGTCGGACGCCGGGCCCGTCCTCCGATCAGGCCGGGTATCGTTCCAACCCGCCGAGGTAGGGTCGAAGCGCCTCGGGCACCACCACCCCACCGTCCGCCGTCTGGTAGTTTTCCAAGATGGCGGCGATCGTCCGTCCGACGGCCAACGCACTCCCGTTGAGGGTGGCCACGTACTCGAGGGTTTTGCTGCCCGGTACGCGGCAGCGGATGCCTGCCCGCCGGGCCTGGAAGTCCCCGAAGAAACTGACCGAGCTGATCTCCACATAGCGCTCGTAGCTTGGCATCCATACCTCCAGGTCGTACATCTTGGCCTGGCTGAAGCCCATGTCGCCGCCGCACAGCAGCACCACGCGGTAGGGCAGTTGCAGGAGGTCCAGGATGTGGGCCGCATCTCGACGCAGGCCCTCGAGTTCGTCCAGACCGTTCTCCATGCGGACGAGCTTGACCAGTTCGACCTTGTCGAACTGGTGCTGGCGGATCAGTCCGCGCGTGTCACGACCTGCCGCACCGGCTTCCGCCCGGAAGCACGCGGAATAGGCACAGTAGTAGCGTGGCAGGTCCGACGCCTGCAGGATTTCGTCGCGGTGGAGATTGGTCACCGGGACCTCGGCCGTGGGAATCAGATACAGGTCATGGGGCACCACGTGGAAGGCATCCTCGACGAACTTCGGGAACTGCCCCGTGCCGACCATCGCTTCGGGCAACACGAGGTACGGTGGTGCGATCTCTTCGTATCCCCGGCGGCGGGCCTCCTCCAGCATGAGGTTCACGAGGGCGCGGGAAAGCGCGGCACCGAACCCCTTGAGGACGGAGAACCGGGCGCCGGACAGCTTTCGGGCGCGCTCGAAGTCCAGAATATCCAGGGCCTCGCCGATCTCCCAATGGGGGCGCGGCCGGAAACCTTGGGGCGTCACGCCGCTCACTGTCTCCACCACGACGTTGTCGTCGGCGTCCTCACCCTCCGGGACGGACTCGTGGGGCGGATTGGGGAGTTCCAGCAGCAAGCGGTTGAGCCGCTCTTCGAGGGGCTTCAACCGCGCCTCGCAGGCTGCGATCTGCTCCCCCAGCTGCCGGGTCTCGGCGATGAGGGCGCTGGCGTCCTCCCCTCTCTTCTTGCGCCGCGCGACTTCTTCCGACGCCTGGTTCCGGGCGGCCTTCAGGCGTTCGACCTCCGCCAGGAGTTGCCGGCGGTCGGCGTCTACCGCGAGCACTTCGTCGACGGGAGCCTCGATGTGCTTTTTGCGGTAGCCTGCCCGGAAGGCCTCCGGGTTCTGACGCAGGAGTCGTAAGTCGATCACGCCATGGACCTCCTAACCTTCCCACACGAAAATCTCGTCCCGCAGCGAGAGGGACGAGTGTGTTACGCGCGGTACCTGCCCACCGCGCTCCCCACGTCTTGCGCGGGCGGAGGTTCCTCCCGCAGCGCTTCAAATTGCTCTCATGCTAGAGAACGGCCGCTTTGGTGTCAAGCCGGGCCGGCCGCCAGCCGGGGGGTATAATACTCTCAGACTAGGCCAGCCATCCGGTTAGGAGAGAAAGCAACGAGCATGGCGGAAATCGGACGCGTTCTGCCCGTCGACATCGAAACGGAGATGCGTCGGTCATACATCGACTACGCAATGAGCGTGATCGTCAGTCGCGCCCTGCCCGACGTGCGCGACGGGCTCAAACCCGTTCACCGGCGCATTCTCTACGCGATGTACGACATCGGGAACACGCCGAACCAGCCCTACAAGAAATCGGCCCGAATCGTCGGCGAAGTCCTGGGGAAGTATCACCCCCACGGCGACCTCGCCGTGTACGAGGCGATGGTGCGGCTGGCCCAGGATTTTTCGTCCCGGTACGTCCTAATCGACGGACACGGGAATTTCGGGTCGCTGGACGGGGATCCTCCGGCCGCCCAGCGCTACACCGAGGTGCGTCTGTCGCCGCTGGCGATGGAGATGCTGGCGGATATCGATAAGGACACGGTCACCTTCGTACCCAACTTCGACGAAGAAACGGAAGAGCCGTCCGTCCTCCCGGCCCGCGTACCCAACCTGCTGATCAACGGCTCCTCCGGAATCGCCGTGGGCATGGCCACCAACATCCCGCCGCACAATCTCACCGAAGTGGTCAACGCCGCGATCCACTTGATCGACCATCCGGACGCCACGATAGACAGCCTTATGGAGTATCTCCCGGGTCCGGACTTTCCGACCGGCGGCCTCATCATGGGACGCGACGGCATCAGGCAGGCCTACACGACGGGTCGGGGAATCATCACGATGCGGGGTGTCATGGGCACCGAGGAAGGTCCTCAAGGCCGGCCGCGGCTGGTCATCACCGAGATCCCGTTCCAGGTCAACAAGGCGCGCCTCATGGAGAAAATCGCCGAGTTGGTTCACGAGCGGCGGATCGAGGGGATCGCCGACCTCCGCGACGAATCCGACCGCCATGGCGTGCGCATTGTGCTCGAACTCAAGCGCGAGGCCAAGCCCCGTGTCGTCATGAACCAACTTTACAAGTTCACGTCCTTGCAGCAGACGTTCGGGATCATCATGCTGGCGTTGGTCGGGGGTCGGCCGCTCATCCTCTCGCTCAAGGAGATGCTCCAGTACTACGTCGACCACCGGAAAGACGTGGTCACGCGGCGGACGCGCTTCGAGCTCGAGAAGGCCGAGGCCCGCGCCCACATTCTCGAAGGGCTGCGGATCGCACTGGACCATCTCGACGAGGTCATCCACCTGATCCGGTCGTCCGCCACCGTAGACGCGGCGCGGCAAGGGCTCATGGAGCGCTTCGGTCTCTCCGAACGGCAGGCCAACGCCATCCTGGACATGCGTCTGCAGCGCCTGACGGCTTTGGAACGGGACAAGATCGAGCAGGAATACCAGGACGTGACCCGGGACATCGAGCGTCTCCGGGCGATTTTGGCGGACGAACGCCTCGTCTACGACCTCATCAAGCAGGAACTGTCCGAGGTGCGGGAACGCTACGGGGACGAACGCCGTACCCGCATCATGCCGGCTCTGGAAGCCTTGGACGACGAAGACCTCATCCCCGAAGAAGAGATGGTCGTCACCGTCACCCATCGCGGTTATGTCAAACGCCAACCGCTCTCGCTCTACCGTGCCCAACGCCGCGGAGGCCGGGGCATCGCCGGCAGCCCGACGCGGGAAGACGACTTCGTGGCTCACTTGTTCACGGCTTCGACCCACGATTACCTCTGTTTCTTCACGAACCGCGGGCGCGCCTACCGCCTCAAGGTGCACGAAATCCCCGAAGCGTCGCGCCAAGCCAAGGGCACCGCCATCGTCAACCTCGTCGCGCTCGAGCCGGATGAACGCATCGCCGCCGTGCAGACTCTGGTCCCCCGCAACGAGGATGCCTACTGGGTCTTTGCCACGCGGCGGGGCGTCGTCAAGCGGACCCCCTTGGAGGCCTACCAGACGTGGCGGGGCCAGGGGATCCAGGCCATATCCCTGGACGACGGCGACGAACTCATCGCCGTCGAGCCGGCTCGAGACGACAGCGACATTCTCATCGCGACCGCCCAGGGGCAGATCATCCGTTTCCGTGCCGACGAGGTCCGCCCCATGGGGCGGCAAGCCCGCGGTGTGACCGGCATCCGCCTCCGTCCGGACGATCGCGTCGTCAGTCTGGCGTGCGTCCGGGGCGAGCCGGAACTCTTGCTCATCTCGGCCCACGGTTTCGGGAAGCGGTCGCCCTTGGAACAGTTCCGGCGTACCGGCCGCGGTGGGCAAGGTATTATAGGGATGCGGTGCACCGCGAAGGTGGGACCGCTTGTCAGTATTACGCCGGTTCGCGGCAACGAAGAGTTGATGCTGATTTCGGCGGACGGAACGCTCTTGCGCATCGAGGTCGCGGAGGTATCGGTCCAGGGGCGAAGTTCTCAAGGGGTCAAAATCATGCGGCTCGGAGAGACGCAAGATCTTGCCGCGGTCGCACTCATCCGCGGGGACACCGAGGACTAGACGGGAGGCGCACACGGGTGGCTCAGCAGGAAGAAAACCTCCAAAAGGGCACGTTTGGGGTCAAGAGCGGCCTGGCCGAAATGCTCAAGGGGGGCGTCATCATGGACGTCACGACGCCCGAGCAGGCCGTCATCGCCGAGCAGGCCGGTGCCGTCGCCGTCATGGCGCTGGAGCGAGTGCCGGCCGATATCCGGGCCGCCGGAGGCGTGGCCCGGATGGCGGATCCGCGCATCATCAAGGAAATCATGGCGGCGGTGAGCATCCCCGTCATGGCCAAGGTCCGCATCGGCCACTTTGTGGAAGCTCAAGTGCTGGAGGCGCTGGAAGTCGACTACATCGACGAGAGCGAGGTCCTCACACCGGCCGACGACCAGTATCACATCGACAAGTGGGCCTTCAAGGTCCCGTTCGTGTGCGGCGCGCGCAACCTGGGGGAAGCGCTGCGACGCATCGCGGAAGGAGCCGCGATGATCCGCACGAAGGGCGAACCGGGTACCGGTAACGTCGTGGAAGCGGTACGGCACCTGCGCACCGTCAATGCCGAGATCCGCCGGGTGACCAACGCGCCTCCGGAAGAACTGGTGACCATCGCCAAGGAGCTGAACGCACCGCTTGAGTTGGTCCGGCGGGTCAAGGAGCTCGGACGGCTGCCGGTCGTGCACTTCGTGGCGGGGGGAATCGCCACGCCGGCGGATGCCGCCATGATGATGCAGCTTGGCGCCGACGGCATTTTCGTGGGTTCCGGCATCTTCAAGTCCGCCAATCCGGCGGCCCGGGCCCGCGCCATCGTCCGGGCCACGCTTCACTACAACGACCCCAAGGTGATCGCCGAGGTGTCGACAGACATCGGCGAGGCCATGCCGGGACTGGAGATGTCCACCCTGGGACCGGCGGACCGGATGCAGGAACGGGGTTGGTAACTCCGTGAGAGTCGGGGTTTTGGCGATCCAGGGCGACGTGCGGGAGCACCGTCGCATCCTGCAACAGCTTGGAGTCGATGCACCCGAAGTCCGGACCCCGGCGGATCTGGAGGGCGTGGACGGGCTGGTCATCCCCGGAGGCGAGAGCACGACCATCGGTCTCTTGATGGACGAAGCCGGGCTCGTCTCCGTCCTCCGTACCCGGATCACAGGCGGGTTTCCGGTCTACGGCACGTGTGCAGGGCTTATCCTGCTTGCCCGCGATGTGGAGGGTCCCGAACCCCGGCGCATCGGACTCATGGACATCACGGCGGCGCGGAACGCCTTCGGGCGGCAGATCGCATCGTTCGAAGCCCGTGTCCCGATTCCCGTGCTGGGCGCGGAGCCGTTTCCCGCCGTGTTCATCCGAGCGCCCCGGGTCACCCGCGTGGGCCCGGGCGTCAGACCCTTGGCGTATTGGCAAGGGGAAGTCGTGATGGCGGAAGAGGGATCGATGCTCGTCTCTTCCTTTCATCCGGAGCTGACGGCGGACCTCCGGGTCCACGAGTATTTCCTGCGCAAGGTGACCGCGTATGTGGAGCGGGAGACGATGCAGGCGAAGGGATGAGCGGGGCTCATCCCTTCCCTTCGCCTGCTCCTGACCACCGTCGGGGTCCTGCGCCGGCTAGCCGACCGTATCGAGGTTCCGCACGAGATGGGCGTTCTCCTCGATGAAGTCCCGGCGTGCGTCAACCCGGTCCCCCATCAGGACGCTGAAGATCCAATCCGCCGCCACCGCGTCTTCCAGGGTGACCTGGAGGAGCGTCCGGGTCTCGGCGTTCATCGTCGTCTGCCACAGTTGCTCGGCGTTCATCTCCCCCAGACCCTTATACCGCTGAATATGGACATTGTCCCGCCCGATGCGCGCTAAGAGACGTTCCAGCGCCTGATCGTCGTAGCAGTACTCCTCGATCTTCCCCTTCTTTACCAAGTACAGGGGCGGCTGCGCGATGTAGATGTACCCCGCGTCGAGCAACGGCGTCATGAAGCGGTAGAAGAACGTCAAGAGCAGGGTGCGGATGTGGGCGCCGTCGACGTCGGCGTCCGTCATGATCACGATGCGGTGGTAGCGCGCCTTGCTGATGTCGAAGTCTCGCCCTATCCCGGTCCCGATGGCCGTGATCATGGCGCGAATCTCTTCGTTGGCCAGGATCTTGTCCATGCGCGCCCGCTCGACGTTCAGGATCTTCCCTCTGAGAGGGAGGATGGCCTGATAGCGTCGATCCCGGCCCTGCTTGGCGGTCCCGCCCGCCGAGTCACCTTCGACCAGAAACAGCTCCGACTCGGCCGGATCCTTGCTGGTGCAGTCCGTCAGCTTGCCGGGAAGCGAAGCCGTCTCCAACGCGCTCTTGCGTCGAGTTAACTCTCTGGCCTTGCGGGCGGCCTCCCGGGCATGAGCGGCGTTGATGGCCTTCTCCAGGATCTTGCGGGCGACGCCGGGGTTCTCTTCGAGGTACGTCCCCAGACCTTCCGCTACCACAGCCTCAACCACGCCGCGGACATCCGAGTTCCCCAGCTTGGTTTTGGTCTGCCCTTCAAACTGGGGCTCGAACAGCTTCACCGAGACGATGGCCGTTAGCCCTTCCCGGACATCTTCCCCCGCCAGATTCGCATCGGCTTCCTTCAAGAGCCCCAGCTTCCGAGCATAGTCGTTGCAGACGCGGGTCAACGCGGCTTTGAAGCCGGCCTCGTGGGTGCCGCCTTCCAGCGTTCTGATGGTATTGGCAAACGAAAACAGGGTTTCCACGTAGCTGTCGTTGTATTGGAGGGCCACCTCTACGGTGACATCGTCGCGAACCGCCGAGAACGCGATGGGCTTCGGGTGAAGCACCTCCCGGTTGAGGTTCAGGTATTCGACGAAGGACACCACGCCTCCCGTGTAAAGGAAACGGGCCGTGGCCCCGGTCTTCTCGTCCACCAAGGAGAGCTCCAAGCCGGCGTTCAGGAAAGCCATCTCGCGCAAGCGGTTCGCAAGAGTCTCGAAATCAAAGACGGTCGTCTCGAAAATAGAGGGGTCAGGGCGAAAAGTGACTTCGAAGCCGGTGTCCTCCGCCGGTCCGACGTCCTCGACAGGTCCCAAGGGGCGGCCTTGCGCATACCGCTGCCGGTAGCGCCGGCCGTCCCGGCGGGATTCGGCCACGAGTTCACTGGCCAGCGCATTGACCACGGACAACCCTACGCCGTGAAGGCCCCCTGACACTTTGTAGCTGCCGCTCCCGAACTTACCGCCCGCATGCAGCTTCGTCAGCGCCACCTCGAGGGTCGAAATCTTCGCCGTCGGATGCACGCCCACGGGGATCCCGCGCCCGTTGTCCCACACCCGAACGCGGCCGTCCTCCAACAAGGTGACCCGGATGGCGGTGCACGCGCCGGCCAAGGCCTCGTCCACGGCGTTGTCGACCAACTCGTAGACCAAGTGGTGGAGGCCCCGGGAACCGGTGGACCCGATATACATCCCCGGGCGCTTGCGGACGGCCTCCAGACCTTCCAGAACTTGGATTTGGGCCTCGTCGTAAAGCGGCATTTCCGCGTCCGGCACCGTACGACCTCCAAAAAATCACTCGCCGGAGGCGAGCGTTCTTTCATTATTATTTTAGCATCGCTGCAGCCGTCACTCCGAGGGAATCGCGTGCCGCGCCCGCCGAGCCAGGGTCACCGGCGCGATGGGCGACACCCACAAGCGGTCTTCCGTCAGAATCAGGGCCTTGCGTTCAGTCGGGTCGAGGTCCTCGACCTTCCCCTGGCCCTTCAGGTGGGAGAACATCTGCCGTGTGACAGGCGACACGGCCAGGATGTCCGCATCCAGGATCGCGATGATGGAACTTGCTTCCACCATGCGGTCGCCGCCAATGTGCACATACACGCGTCCTCGCCCTCTCAGTCGTCCGACCGAATCTCCTGCGCGAGCGCCCGGAGGCGGTCCACCGCGTCCCGACGTCGTGCCGCGTCCGCTTGAGCGGCGTCGGAGGTCCGGACCACGAAGCGGACGCCCGTCACGTGCGTGGCCGAAAGAGCCGCGTTCAGGTGCTCCACCAGCGAGCCACGGATATACCATAGCTCCTGGCTCCAGGCCGGGGCGGGCACCGAGACGGTCAGCTCGCCGTTCAGGAAACCGACCGGCCACGCGACGCGGGCCAATGGCTCGCCCAAAACAGCGGGCCACACCGCCTGGATCTCCAGCAACGCTTCCGCAGGCTGCCAGCGATAGCGGCTGGCCATCTCTTTTAGGATATCCCGCAGGACTCTCATATAGCCTTACCCCATGGACGAACGCGGCCGGAGGTGACCTCGCAGACCAGCGGATGGAGGGCCCCGAAAGAACGCACCTCGGTGCCCGTCACCACCGTCTGCTGACCCGCCTGGCTCATCAGGTGCAGGAGGGCAGACTGACGGCGGGCGTCGAGCTCGGACAGGACGTCGTCGAGAAGAACCAGCGGCCTGATGCCCGTGGCCTCCTCCAGCAGGGCCCGGCCGGCCAACTTCAAAGCCAGTGCGAGCGACCGCTGCTGGCCCTGGGATGCGTGCGTGTCCGCCGGCCGTCCGTTCACGGTGAGCCGAAGGTCGTCCCGATGCGGGCCCGTCAACGTCATCCCACGCGTGCGGTCCAACGGGCGGTTCTCCGCCAGGCGCCGGGCCAACCCGGACGTCGTGGGATCATCGGGATGTCCGCCGAGCTCGAGCGACACCGTCACCACTTCGGTGACGGCCAACTCTGCGACCAGTGGTCCGAGGACGGTACCCAGCCGCCCGACGAGATCGAGTCGGCGTGCCCAGAGGAAGCTGCCGGCCTCCGCCAGCACGGCCTCGAAACTTTCCAGAACCGAGTCGGAGGCGCCTTCCTTCAGGGCCTTGTTCCGCTGCGAGACCGCCCGCTGGAATCGGCCCAGCTCATGGCGATACCGGGGACTCAGCTGGGCTCCGAGGCTGTCGAGGTAGTGGCGGCGGCTTTCCGGGGACCCCTTGATCATCCACAGGTCGTCGGGCGTAAAGGATACGGTGGGGATGACCGGGCCGACGACACGGCGGCGATAGGGGGCCAGCATCACCGCCCGTTCAAGACGGTGCGGCCGTCCGCTCTCGTCCACCCATTCCCCCGCCAAGTGGTAGGCGGTTTCCCCGGTCGCCACCATGTCGCGCTCCGACTGTCCTCGCAGGGCGACCCGCCCCACCAACAGCATGATGGCCTCAAGACAGTTGGTCTTGCCCTGAGCGTTGGCCCCTACCAGAAGCGTCAGCCGATCGTCCAGCGTGAGATCCGTCACATCCAGGTTCCGGAAGTTCTTGGCCGAGAGGGTTCGGAGCGGCACGTCAGACCAACTGCCTCAGCGGCAGGACAATGTGGAAGTAATGGGGGTTGTCGGCTTCGCTGACCCGGGCCGGCATTTGGGGTCCCGCGAACTCCCAAACGAGGTCATCGCTCTCAATGGACTTCAGAGCCTCCACAAGCAAGGTCGGGCTGAAGCTCAGATCGATCTCGCGTCCCTCGCCGGCGACGTCCAGGACCTCGTACGTCTGTCCCAGCTCCGAGGCCTCGGTCGACACCTCCAGCTGGCCTTCGGCGTACTTCACACGGATCGAGGCGCTGCGATCGCGGTGGGCGAGCAAGGCCGCCCTGTCCACCGCCCCTTTGACCAGTGCCGCAGGTGCCCGCAGCGACGTCACGTAGGCCGGCGGTAGGACCCTTTCGTAGTCAGGATACCTTCCCTCCAGCACCACCGTGGTCATCGTGCCCTGCTCGGTGGTAAAACGGACCAGATGCCCGTCCCCCTCGACGATCACGGGTTCGAGCCCGGCCAACCGCGCTGCTTCCTGCACCGCCCGACTGCTGACGACGGCGGTCGCGGTGGAGTCGGCCAACTCCGGAAGCGGGACCCAGCTGTGCGAAAGGCGCGTCCCGTCGGTACTGACCCAAACCAACTTGCCTTCCGTCAGCGTCATGTAGACACCCTTGAGGATCGGACGTGTGTCGTCCCGGGCACACGCGAACAAGGTCTGCCGCGCTATCCGGGGCAGGCTTCCCGGAGGCAAGGTCATGCGGAACAGAGGGCGGTCCAGGCCAGGGAATCCCGGCCGGTCTTCGGGTCGAAACCCCTGCAGATCGATGCGGCTGCGACCCCAGGACACCGTAGCCCGCGTGCCCGGACCGTCCGCCAGAACCCGCAACTCCGCGGCCGGTACCCGCGCGACCAACTCGGTCAGAGTACCGGCCGGGAGAACGATCTCGCCGTCTTCCTCGCCGCGCACGGGTACCGTCGTCCGGATTTCACTGACCATGTCGGTCGCCGTGATGGTCAGCTCCGAACCGCGAATCGACAGAAGAAGCCCACTGAGCGCCGGCACGGTGTTTTGCGGGTTGACGACACGTGCGGCCGTCTGCAGGGCCCGGGCGAAAAGCGGTTGCTCGACGACAAACTCCATGGCTTTACCGCCTCCGAGAAGCTTTGATCCATCCGATCAAGCTTTGAAAAGATCGTAGCCGTAGTAAAGGCTGGGGACATGGGGACAAGTGGCCGAGATCGTTGTCGGACGGGCATGAAGGCTGGGGATAAAGCGGGGAAAAGTGGGACCTGTTGTCCCCCGTATCCACGGGATACGGGTGGCGGAGGCATCCGGCGGTGGATAAACGGAAAGTCGTCCACACGATCTGCATACTTTGTCCCCGCTTCGTCCCCAATTTTCCCCCAGGGTGTCGCCTTTAGCGGTTCTTGATCCGTTTGGAAAGTTCTTCCAATAGGTGGTTCAGCGCAGGGTCGGCTTGACGATCCCGGCTCACCTTGTCGTAGGCGTGCATGACCGTTGTATGGTCGCGTCCTCCGAACTCCTCGCCGATCTTGGGGAGACTGGCGTCCGTCAGCTCGCGCGCCAGGTACATGGCGATCTGCCGGGGGAAGGCGACGGCACGGGTACGGCGCTTGGACTGGAAATCTTCGGGTTTCAAGTCGAAGTGCCGGGCGACCTCCTCTTGGATGGCACGAATCGTCACCGGGCGCGGCCGAGTGAGCGAGACGACATCCTTCAAAGCCTCCTGGGCAACGTCGAGGGTCAAGGGCGCCCGGGTTATGGAGGCGTACGCGATGACACGGATCAGGGCACCTTCCAGCTCTCGGATGTTCGTGTCGACGCGGCTGGCAATGAACTGTAGAACCTCGTCCGGAACGCTGAGCCCCTCCATCTGGGCCTTTTTGTCGATGATGGCGATCCGGGTCTCCAGGTCGGGGGGTTGGATGTCGGTGATGAGCCCCCACTGGAATCGGGAGCGTAGACGCTCCTCAAGCGTCGGAATGTCCTTCGGAGGCCGGTCCGAGGATATGACGATCTGCTTGCGGGCGCCGTGGAGCGCTTCGAACGTGTGGAAGAACTCCTCTTGCGTCCGTTCCTTGCCCGCGACGAACTGAATGTCGTCGATGAGCAGAACGTCGATGGTACGGTACCGTTGCCGGAACTGGACCATCTTGTCGTCCCGGATGGCGTTGATTACCTCGTTGGTGAAGGTTTCGGCGGAGACGTAGAGGACCCGGCCATCGGGGCGGTCCTGGAGGATGCGGTGCCCGATGGCGTGCATGAGGTGCGTCTTGCCCAACCCAACGCCCCCGTAGATGAAGAGAGGGTTGTAGGCCCGGCTGGGCATTTCGGAAACGGCGAGACATGCCGCATGGGCGAATCGGTTCGAATTGCCCACGACGAAGGCCTCGAAGACGTACTTGGGGTTCAGACGGGCAAGATACTCGTTGGGTCCCGAAGGCAGGGGAGTGTCGGTGACAGACATCCCAGGGGAGGGATCGGCGTTGGAGGCCGGGGCCGTGGTTCCGACGGGCCACGAAGAGGATGCGGACTGGCCGACCGGAGCCGGGGCAGGCGCCGGTGTGAGGCGCACCTCGGCCGGGTGCCCGACCACGGATTGCAGGGAGGCCTTGATGAGCGCTCCGTAGCGCTGGGCTAACCAGCCCGAAGCGAACTCGCTCGGCATGGTGAGGACCAGCACGCCGTTTTCGTAAGACTGGGGTTCCACAGCCTTGATCCATGTGTCGAAGACGGGGGTTCTCACCTGTTGGCGGAGACTCTCAGTGATTTTCGCCCAAAGAGCGTCGATCCCGAGGTCGAACATCCGAGCATTGCCTCCTAATCGATCAACAGGGCAATTAACAAGTAGTCCACACGATTATCCACAGCCTGTTAATATCTCCCCGAAAAAGATAGATCCCCCGGTCCGGGCCCGGAGGGGTACGCCTATCATAGCAAATTCCGGTGGACCTGGCCAATTCGGGAAGGGGTTTCCAGAGGAAGTTTTCGGCAGCGGCTTACCTTGACCGGCTTTTTGGGTGTGGCTATAATGTAGGCGATTTGCGCGGCGGGAGGTGAGCTGGCGTGAAGCGAACGTATCAGCCTAACCGGCGTCACCGGGCCAAGGTGCACGGCTTTCGTCGGCGGATGTCCACCAAGGCAGGCCGGAGAGTCTTGAGCCGCCGCCGCGCCAAGGGCCGGAAGCGACTCGCCGTGTGAGGGATGCTCGTCGAGCGTCTTCGACGAAGGCAGGAGTTTGCGGAGGCGTTTGCGAGGGGTCGCTCCTACGGAGATCGGCTGATCGTCGTCTTCGTCCTGGAGGGACCGGAGGATAGAACGGCGGTTGGATTCGCGGCGGCGCGAGCCGCCGGGGGATCGGTCAAGCGCAACCGGATACGCCGTCGGCTCCGGGCCGCATTCGCGGAAGTGAAAGACCGCGTGCGACCGGGCCGGCGAGTTGTCATTTTAGGGAAGGTCGGCGTGTTGGACGCCCCATGGAGCGAGGTATGTCGAAGCGTCAGGATGGTGCTCAAGCGGGCGGGATGCTTGCAGGAGGAGGGCTAGTCTTTCCGCGCCTGCTGCTCGTGGGGCTCATCCGGCTGTACCAGCGTTGGATTTCCCCCATGACGCCACCAGCCTGCCGTTATATCCCTACATGCTCCCAGTATGCGGTGGAAGCCGTGGCGAAGTATGGCGTGCTACGCGGGGGATGGCTCGCGGTTAGGCGCGTCGGGCGGTGTCATCCGCTCCACCCGGGTGGGTACGACCCCGTACCGTAGGCGAGGAGGCCGAAGGAAGAATGGCAGTTTGGAACGGGTTTCTACACGTCCTGACGCTCGGCTTCATCTTCTTCACGCACCTCACGGGGAATTACGTACTCGGCGTCGTGCTCCTCACGGTGGTGGTGCGGCTGATCTTGCTCCCGCTCGGCATCTCGCAGGTCCGGTCGTTCCAGAAGATGGCGCGGCTGGCTCCCAAGCAGCGGGAGCTGCAGGCCAAGCACAAGGGGAACCCGCAGAAGCTGCAGCAGGAAATGGCGGCGCTCTACAAGGAGGAAGGGGTCAATCCCGCAGCCGGATGCTTGCCGCTGCTCCTCCAGCTTCCCGTCATGTACGGGCTCTTCGATGTCCTGCGCAGCTTCCCGTATCAACATGGAAACGGGTTATGGATCTGGCAAAACCTCGGGCAACCGGATCCGACGTTCACGTTGGCCATCCTGGTGGCGGTGAGTACCTTCTTCATGCAACGGCAGGCAACCAAAATGAGTCCGCCTCAGCCCGGGATGGAACAAAGCCAGAAAATGATGACCTGGATGATGCCGCTCGTTTTCGGCTATGTTGCCTACAAGCTCGCGGCCGGTCTCTCGATCTACTACGTGGCCTCGAATCTTTTTCAGATCGGCCAGACCAGCCTGCTGTTGAGAACCCCTATCGACAGCAAGACCTCCAAGGCGAGCACGTAACAAGAGAGACAACGACCCGCCGTGCAAGACACAAGGGACGCGTGGATCCGGGCCATCCGCGAGGCCGGCCGACGCTGGGGCGTGCTTCTGGAGGACGCGGCGTGCCGGCGCATCCTCGCGCATTGGGAAATGGTTCGAGCGGCGCAGGACCGGATGAACCTGACGTCCCTGCGCGGCAAGGCCGCGCTGTACCGCTTGGTGGTCGACAGTCTGTCGGCATTATGGGTTTACCGGGGAGAAGAACCGGCGGTGGATGTCGGGAGTGGGGCAGGGTACCCCGGAATGGTGTTGGCGGCCGTGTTTCCTGAGGCGGAGTGGACTTTGGTGGAGGCCCGTCACAAGCGCGCGGGGTTCCTGGCCGAGGCGGCGAACAGGTTGGGGATGCAGAAGGTTCGCATCGTGGCGGAACGGGCGGAAGAGCTGGCGCGTCGGGAGCGGGGGCGTTATCGTTTCGCCGTCGCCAGAGCCGTGGGGAATCTGCCGCTGGTGGCCGAGCTGACCTTGCCCCTCCTGGGGGTCGGGGGTCGGCTGCTGGCGATGCGGGGGCCGGAAGGCGCCCAGGAGGTTGCCGAGGCCCAGGGCGCTGTGGCGGAACTGGGGGGCAGGATTGAAGGACAGTATGCCTTCGAGCTGCCGGAGGCCGAGGGACGAAGGGTGCTGGTGTTGATCCGAAAAGAATCGCCCACGGACCCGCGGTATCCGCGGCGGGGAGGTGCCCTCGGGCGGTTCCACGGGCGGCCGGGCGCCGCGAAGGGCGACCGTCCGGTCACCGGGGGAAGTACGTAAGGGCCGGAGAAATGTCGTGCTGGGCGCGGCGAGATACTGGAACCGCATGGAATTCGCGCCATAATCGAGGAAGGAGACAGTGACCCACCGGGAGGTGCAGGTCCGGACCGCCCGCGGGCGATGGGGCGGGACGGACACGCGATGGGACGGGTACTGGCCGTAGCGAACCAGAAGGGCGGGGTCGGGAAAACCACCACCGTCATCAATTTGAGCGCGTATCTCGCCGACGCGGGGAAGCGGGTTCTTGCCGTGGACATCGACCCGCAGGGCAACACAACGACGGGTCTGGGCATCGACAAGGGTGCCTGCGAGGCGTCCGTCTATGACCTGCTCCTCGGACAAGCACCGGTCATGGATGCGGTCGTCCCTACCGACGTTCCCGGGCTTCATGTGATCCCTGCCACCCTGGATTTGGCCGGAGCGGAGATCGAGCTGGTTTCCGCCGAGCGGCGGGAGCTGCGGCTGGCCGACGCGCTGGCTCCCATCCGTGAACGTTACGATTTCGTGTTCGTGGACTGTCCGCCGTCTCTCGGTCTGTTGACCGTCAACGCCTTGGCAGCGGCGAACGGGGTGATGATCCCCATCCAGTGCGAATTCTTCGCGCTGGAAGGGCTGTCCCAGCTGCTGGAAACGGTGGACTTGGTCCGCCGGCGGCTCAACGCCGGGCTGGTGCTGGAGGGTATCGTGCTGACGATGTTCGACGCCCGGACGAACCTGTCCCAGCAGGTGGCGCGGGAGGTTCAGGAACACTTCGGGGCCAAGGTGTTCCGGGCCGTGGTGCCCCGCTCGGTGCGTCTGAGCGAGGCTCCGAGCCACGGGCTGTCCATTATGCAGTACGATCCCAAGTCACGGGGAGCGCTGGTCTATCAGGACCTCGCGCGGGAGGTAATGGCACATGGCTAAGGCTCGCGGCCTCGGGCGCGGTCTGGCATCGCTGATTCCGGACCGGGGCACGGGACGTCCCGAGGAGCGGGGTCCAGCGAAGATCCCGGTGGCGTCGATCGACCCCAACCCATCCCAGCCCCGTCAGGTGTTCGACGAAGAAAGCCTGCGCAAACTGGCGGAGTCGATCCGGCTCCACGGGATGTTGCAGCCCGTACTCGTGCGGCCGGTCGGGGACCGGTACCAGCTGGTGGTCGGCGAACGGCGATGGCGGGCGGCCCAACTGGCGGAGCTGACGGAGGTCCCGGCCATTGTCGGGGAGTGGGACGATCGCCAAGTCATGGAACTGGCTCTGGTGGAAAATCTGGAGCGGGAGGACCTGAACCCCATCGAGGAGGCGGAAGCGCTGAACCGTTTGGTTCAGGAGTTCGCCTGGACGCAAGAGGAGGTCGCGCAACGGGTGGGACGGTCGCGGCCGCACGTGGCCAACTACCTGCGCCTCCTTCAGCTGGGGCCGGAAGTTCGAGGTTTGGTTGCCGCGGGGGAACTCAGCGTCGCGCACGCGAAGGTGTTGTTGGGGATCCCGGATCCGGAACGGACGGAAGTGGCGCGGCGATGTGTGCGTGAAGGATGGACGGTCAGGGATCTCGAGCGATTCCTGCGGCGTCGCGAGGGGGAACCCCCAGCCAAGGCGGATCGGGATGTCCATCTGATAGAGTGGGAGGAGCGGCTGCGCCGGCGGTTCGGTACCAAGGTCCTGGTGAAGGGTTCCGCGGAACGAGGACGGATTGTCATTCCGTACGCCTCGTTGGAGGAGCTGGAACGTCTGCTTGGCCTGTTGGAAAGCGATGGAGAAGGGGAAGCCCATGGATTTGTCGTGTGATGTTCCTTGAGGAACATTTGTCGGGTGAGTAGCCGGGGTTTACGGCCCGGAGATGTTCCTTGAGGAACATTGTCTATCTCTATCCGTCACTCCTGAACGGGCTGACCATCCTTCTGGGAACCGCCGCAGGGGCCGCTTTCTCCCGCGTCCCGCCCCGGATCCGCGAAACCGCGCTGCAGGGTGCGGGGCTGTTTGTCTTGCTGCTCGGCGCGCAAATGGCCCTCCACATGGCCCGTCCCCTCAATGCCTTGCTTGCCATGGCCCTCGGTGCGGCCGTCGGCGAGGGCCTCAACCTCGAGGCGGGGATCTCCCGCCTGGCCGGGTGGGCTAAAAAACGCCTCGGGGGAACGGCGACGGCCGAAGCGTTCGTGGCCTCCGCGATCCTCTTCGATGTGGGTGCGCTGGCGATCGTGGGCAGCATCCAGGCCGGTCTCGGGCAGACTCCCGTCTTGCTTCTCACGAAGTCCGTGCTCGATGGCATCTCGGCCGTGCTGCTGAGCGCCACTTTGGGATGGGGTGTCGCGGCCTCCGCGCCCCTGACCGCCCTGTACGAAGGATCGGTGACCGTGCTGGCCGGGCCCCTCGTCCCCGTGTTCCGGCCAACCGTCCTCCAGGACTTCGACGTCGTGGGCGGCCTAATCGTATCGGCCATCGGGATCGGCTTCATCTGGCGCCCTCCGCCCCTGAAGGTCGTCACCCTGCTGCCGGCTCTCCCGCTGGCCGTGATCCTGGGTTGGGCCGGCGCCTGGCTGCACATCACCTTTCTGTAACGGAGGTAAAACACGGGTGCTTCTCTCCACGTCCCAGATCGCGTACGTCGGCGTCGCCGCCGCGGCCGCCGCCTCCGTCGCGCTCGTCCTGGCCATCCTGGCTGCCGCCTCCATGTCCCGGGTGACGCGGCGGCTCGACCGCGCACTTGGCGCCGCCGGAGCTGACGAGTCCCTCGAAGAACGGCTCGCCCAGGCCCACGCCGCCCTGGCCGCCGCCACTGAGCGCGTGAGTCAGCTCGAGCGCCGGGTCAGCGAGCTCGAGGCCCTGACGCCCCACGCCCTCAGCCGAGTGGGGCTGGTGCGCTTCAATCCCTTCGACGACACCGGGGCTGACCTGTCCTTTGCGGTCGCTCTCCTCAACGACCGGAGCAACGGCGTCATCCTGACCAGCCTGTGGGGTCGCGACGAAGTCCGCGTATATGCAAAGCCCGTCGCCAACGGCGATAGCACCCACCCCCTGAGCCCGGAAGAACGCCAGGCGCTGGAACTGGCCCGGCGCCAACGGCGACACTGACCGTCTCCCCGCCCGCCCGGGGCACTATACATCGCTTGGGAGGGAAACACCGACGCGGCGGGCGGGTTGGATTCAAGCGGGGCTGGCCTTCGCGGGAGCGGTCATCGGCGCAGGCTTCGCCAGCGGCCAGGAAATCTATCAGTTCTTCGCCCGGCACGGAGCAGGCGGCGCATGGGGCCTCGGCCTGGCTGCCGCCCTTTTCCTGGTGATCGGCCAGCGCGCGTTCGAGGCCGGTAGACGGGGACAGGACACGGTGGCGAGCCTTTTGACGCTCCACTATCCTCCCCCGTGGCGGGCAGCCCTGGAAGCTGTCCTCGCCCTCCTCCCGGCGCTGAGTTTGGCCCTGGCCGCCACTGTGGGCAGCGAAATCCTCCGGTTGTGGTTTGGCGTCCCGTGGTGGCTGGGCGGACTCCTGACTCTCGGGCCGGCTGTGCTGCTGGCCGCCATGGGGATCGGGGTGGTGACGGCGACGAACGCCATCATCCTCCCTTTCCTCCTCGCCGTGACGGTGCTGATTGCCCTGCAAGGAGGCACCGGGACGCCGACCGCGGCCGGAACCCCGGAATGGATCGGCTCGGCCGTCGTATACGCCTCCTACAATCTTTTTCTCAGCCTCGGCGTGACATTGGGCGCAGGACGTTCCTTGGTCAACCCGGGAGACTCCTGGAAGGCAGCTGGCCTCTCCATGTTGGTGACGTTCGCTACCGCCGCCGTCCTGTACCGTGCTCTTCTCGGCACCTCCGAAACCGCCATCCCCCTTTGGCCTGCCGCGACGGCCCTGGGTGACCCCTGGCCGCACCTCTACGCCGGCGCTCTCTTCGCCGCCTTGTTCGGCAGCGCCACTGCTCAGGCCTACCTCATCGTGTCGCGCCACGGCCCGTGGGCGGGTCTCGCAACACTCCTTCTCGTCTTGACCGCACCGCTCGGCCTGCCGGCCCTGGTGCGCCACGGCTATCCCCTGTTCGGCATACTGGCGGTGCCCTTTTGGCTGCCGCTCCTCTCCGCCCGAGGGCGCTGACCGCCCGCAACCTCGGCAGGCCGGGCCGTGCCCGGCGTCCTGCCGTCGGATCTTGCCGTCCGAATCCCGTGGACCTGGACCCATAGACCGGCTATGCTGGGCCTAGGACGGTAGAGGCGCCTCCGCCCGGACGGCGAATCCGTCGAAGGAGGGACGCTGGATTGCTGCCGAGAGCATTGGGCTGGACGGTCTCCCTGGTCCTGCCTGCAGCTGCGGCCTGGTGGGCTTCGGCTCGGCTGCCCGCCCTGCCGCTCGCCGCGCGCTTCGTGGCGCTCTTCCTCGTCCCTCTCACCGCCGGCTATCTCGGCGTCCTCCTGCGCGAACCCGTGCTGGCCGTAGGGTGGTGGGCCCGGGACCTGCTGCTGGCTACCGTGATGGCGCTCGCCGCCTGGGCTTTCCAAGCGTTCCTCCTCCGCGAAGGGGGCGGCGCGGTTGATCCGGCCCTCCTGGCAGCCCTGAGCGCGTACCTCCTGGTCTTCTGGCCGGTGATGCGGACGTGACGCTGAACTGGTTGACCATCGCCGTGTTGGTCTACCTCGCCCTCGGGGCTTTGTCGGGATGGCGGCGCGGCGTCGTCCTCGTCGCGTTCAGCCTCGCCGGCTACCTTGCGGGCTTGGCGCTGGCGGCGCGATACCAGTCGACCCTCACGGCCGCCTTGATGCGCACGTTGCCGGTGGACCGCTGGCTGGCGACCGCCTTCGCCAGCCCAGCCCTACAATCGCCGGGAGCGCTTCCGGCCGCCGAAAACCTGGCTCACCTCCTCATCGCCGTCTTGGTGTTCCTGCTGATGGTGGGTGCGGTGGAGCTGATTGCCCGAATGATCGGAGAAGGAGTGACCCGGGCCATCCACTACCTTCCCCTCGTCGGCGGTGCGAACCGCCTCGCCGGCCTGGCCGGAGGACTTATTGAGAACGCTGCGGTGGCGGGGCTGATCCTGGGATTGGTCCTGTCCTTGCCGCCGGTGGCGCATACTCCTATCGCCCCTGCCATCCGCCATACCCCCTTGGCGTACGACCTCGCCCAATGGATGGGCCGGTTGGCGAACTGGCCCGCCCAGCACTGGCTCAACCTCAGTGCCGGATTGTGAGGCGATCGACCCGAAGAGCTTCCTGAATCGAGGGGGAGAAGCGGCGATGGACCGTAGACGTTATGCTTTGGGCATGATCGTCCAGTTGAGGAAGCCCCATCCCTGCGGGACCGACCGCTGGGAGATCACCCGAACGGGGATCGACTTCGGTCTGAAGTGCCTCGGGTGCGGTCACCGGATCATGATTCCGCGTGCCAAGTTTGAGCGCGCTGTCAAAGCCGTCCTCACAGAGGGTGGTGCCGACAGCTCTGCCGCCCCCGGCGGTTGAACGAGTCCCTTGCCTCGTCTATAATCGTCCTGTTCGGCCACCAGGTCGGCATCTTTCCCGCCCCACCTGCGGGTGGGGCCACCCTCGGAGCACCGGGGGCGCCCATGGGAGGAGGTGAATGGTTTGGCTCAATACGAGCTGATGTATATCCTTCGGCCCGACCTTGACGAAGAACACCTTCAGGGGGCCATCGACCGGATCAACCAGCAGATCGTCGCGGCCGGGGGAACCGTCGAGAAGACGGACAGGTGGGGCCGGCGCCGGCTGGCGTACCCCATCGCCAAGCGCGACGAGGGCTACTACGTCGTCACGACGTTTCAGGGCACCGGTACCATCGCCAACGACATAACCCATTTGCTCAACATTGCCGAGGACGTGATGCGCTCCATCGTCGTGCGCCTAGACGATCGCGACTAGGCGGGAACGCGGAGGCGGAAATGCTCAATCGCGTGATTCTCATCGGGCGGCTCACACGCGACCCTGAACTCCGGGTGACCAGCCAGTCCGGAGTATCCGTGGCGACGTTCACCGTGGCGGTGGACCGCCCATACCAGTCCCAGGGTCAAAGGGAGACCGATTTCATCGACTGTGTGGCGTGGCGTCGCTTGGCCGAGACCGTCGCCGAGCACATGCGCAAGGGCCGTTTAGTGGCCGTGGAAGGACGTCTGCAGATCCGCACGTACGAAACCCAGGACGGCCAGCGCCGTCGTGTGGCCGAGGTGGTCGCGGACGACGTGCGGTTTCTGGACCGCCCGCGCGAAGGGGCACCGCCTGCCGCCGCCGACGACGATGTGCCCCTGCCGGACGACCTGCCCTTCTGAAACCGGGCTGTTCGGAAGCCCGGGGGACAGGATCAGCACAGGCTCCTACGCTTGCTAGGGAGGGAAGGTATGCGCAAGGAACGCGGTCGCCGACCCAAAAAGAAAGTCTGTTCGTTTTGCGTGGACAAGATCGAGCGCGTAGACTTCAAGGAGGTTCCCCGCCTCAGGCGATTCATCAGTGAGCGCGGGAAAATGCTTCCGCGCCGCGTGTCGGGCAACTGTGCCAAGCATCAGCGCCAACTCACGGTTGCCATCAAGCAGGCCCGGATCATGGCGCTCCTGCCCTTCACGGTGGAGTGAGAGCGGGGGAGCGTCCGACGCTCCCCCGTTTGCTCTCCGGGCCGAGATCGTGCGCGCGTTTGGCTAAGGGTGGAGGTTCCGACCATGGAAGTGATTCTGCTCCAGGACGTTGCCGGAGTCGGTCGGCGCGGCGAGATCAAAGTGGTCAAGGACGGGTACGCGCGCAATTATCTCTTACCCCGTAAGCTGGCGGAAGAAGCGACTCCCGGACGTATCCAGGAGCTCCGCCAGCGCGAACAGGCCCAGGAAGCCCGAGCGCGCCGGCGCAAAGCGGAAGCGGAAGCCCTGGCGGCCCGCATGAAGGGCATGGTCCTGCCCATCCCCGTGCGTGTCGGCGAATCGGGGCGCCTGTTCGGTTCCGTGACCAGCGCGGATGTCGCGGAGGCCCTCGGCCGGATGGGCTTTGCGGTCGACCGGAAACAGCTCCGCATGGAACCTCTGAAAACCTTGGGCGACCACACCGTCGAGGCCCACCTCTACGAAGGGGTGAACGCGACCATAACGGTGCGGGTGATCCCGCAATGAGCGCCGGCAAGGGTCCCGCACGGCAACGTTCCTCGCGGAGCCGTACGGCTCTGGAGCGCCGCATCCGCGCGTTCTACGAGCTTTTGGTGCAGGTCTACGGGCCCGAACGGCTCGTGCTCAAGGCGGGCAAACTGCAGGCGCTCAAAGACCTGCGCGACCCGGACCCCGCTCGACAGCTGCTGGGCCTGAAGAAGATCGTGCTGGAGGATCCGTCGCTCACGGAGTTGGCTTCGCGCGACGAAATCCCCGCGGAGCTGTCACGCCTCGAGGAGGAGCTGGCGGAACTCCTGGCCCGCCGCACCGTCGAGGAGGACCTCGAAAAGCGCATCGCGGAACGCATGCAGGAGCGGCACGAGGAGTACGTCCGGGACATCCGGCTCCAAATCCTGAAGGAAGACGCGGGCCCGGAGAACCCCGAGACGCTGCGCAAGCTCGCCCGGTTGGTCAAACTGGACGAACGGAAACTGGCCCGTTCCGCCCTCGACATCATGCGCCCGACGTCCCTGGACGAGGTCGTGGGCCAGAGGCAAGCCATTCGTGCGCTGCTGGCGAAGCTTGCCTCGCCGTACCCGCAGCACGTCCTGCTTTACGGACCGCCGGGCGTCGGGAAGACCACCGTGGCCCGTCTGGCGCTGGAGGAGGCCAAGAAGCGGCCATCCAGCCCCTTCGCGCAGGATGCGCCGTTCGTCGAGGTCGACGGCGCCACGCTGCGTTGGGACCCCCGGGAGGTGACGAATCCCCTGCTGGGTTCGGTACACGACCCCATCTACCAGGGTGCCCGGCGCGACCTGGCCGAAGGCGGGATTCCCGAGCCCAAACCCGGCTTGGTGACGGACGCTCACGGAGGAGTTTTGTTCATCGACGAAATCGGGGAGATGGATCCGCTCCTCCAGAACAAGTTGCTCAAGGTCCTTGAGGACAAGCGCGTCCGGTTCGACTCGGCGTACTACGACCCCGACGATCCCCAGGTGCCCAAGTACGTGAAGAAGCTTTTCGAGGAGGGTGCCCCGGCGGATTTCGTGCTCATCGGCGCCACCACCCGCAGCCCGGAGGAAATTTCGCCGGCCCTGCGGTCCCGTTGCGCCGAGATCTTCTTCGATCCCCTCACCCCTGAGGAGATCGAGACCATCTGCCACGCTGCGGCCAAGCGGCTCGGCATGGACCTCGAGGACGAGGCGGCGAAGCTCATCAGCCACTACACGCTCGAGGGGCGCCGGGCGGTGACCTTGCTGGCCGACGCCCTCAGCCTGACGTTGCTCGACGAGCCCGCGCCGACCGTCATCCGGGTCCAGGCGGTCGAAGACGCGATCGCCAAGGGCCGGCTGGCGCGGGTGACCATCGTGCGGGGCCACGAAGGCCGAGAGGTGGGCCACGTGTTCGGTCTGGCCGTCGCCGGGTTCCAGGGGACCGTGCTCGAGGTGGAGGCGGCTTGCTTCCCGGCCAGGACCCCCGGTCGGGGACAGATCCGCTTCAACGAGACCGCCGGCTCGATGACCAAGGACTCGGTTTTCAACGCGAGCACCGTGCTGCGGCAGCTCACCGGGCAGGACCCGGCGGACTACGACTTCCACGTCAACGTGGTGGGCGGGGCGCAGGTGGACGGCCCCTCGGCCGGCTCGGCCATATTCCTGGCGCTCTACAGTGCCCTGACCAAGACACCCGTCCGCCAGGACGTGGCGGTGACGGGGGAGCTGTCCCTGTCGGGCCGCCTCAAGCCTGTCGGAGGGATCGCGGAGAAAGTGTTCGGGGCCCGCCAGGCCAACATGAAGCGCGTCATCCTGCCCACCGCGAACGCCCACGACGTGCCGCGCGAACCCGGGGTGGAGGTGGTCACGGTGGACACGGCGGCGGAACTGGTGGAGGCGGCCACGCGGTGAGCGTCGAACTGGACCGCCTGCCGCCGCAGCACCTCGAAGCCGAATTGGCGGTCCTGGGCGCCTTGCTCATCGACCCGGGCGTCGCGGATGACGTCGCCCAGCTGCTGAAGCCGGAAGACTTCTACCGCGATGCCCACCGCGAGGTCTACGAAGCGATCCTGGACCTCCTCGGCGGGTCGACCGGACACCAAATCGACGTGATCACGGTATCCGAGGCGCTCAGGCGCCGGGGCACGCTCGACAACGTGGGGGGCCTCCCGTTCCTCATGGAGTTGGCGAAGGTGGTCCCCACGGCCGCGCATGCCGTGCACTACGCCCAGATCGTCCGTGAGAAGGCCATTCTCCGCCGCGTCATCGAGACGGGGACGAAGATGGTGGGCATGGCCTTTGCGGGCGAGCGCTCGTCCGAAGAGATTCTCGAACAAGCGCAGCAGGCGCTCAGCGAGCTGGCCCACAAGGGACGCCGGGAACCGCAGCGCCTGCAGCAAATCCTCGTGACGACGCTGGACCGGGTCGAGAAGATGGCGTCCCAGAAGGGACTGGCCGGTCTGTCCACCGGGTTTCCCGACTTCGACCGGCTGACGTCCGGTCTGCAACCGTCGGACTTCTTGGTGGTGGCCGCCCGACCCTCCATGGGGAAGACCAACTTCTGCCTGAACATCGCGCGGCACGTGGCGGTCCGGGAGCGTGTCCCGGTGGTCATCTTCAGCCTGGAGATGTCGCAGGAGCAGCTGGCTCTCCGGCTCATCGCCGCCGAGGCCGACATCGACGGACAGCGGCTCAGGACGGGCAACCTCACGGAGGAAATGTGGGCCCGCCTGACCCAGTCGTTGGGTCGGCTGGGCGATGCCCCGATCTACATCGACGATACGCCGGCGCTCTCTCCGCTTGAGTTGGCGGCCAAGGCCCGCGCCCTGAACCGTAAGACCCGCCTGGGCCTCATCATCGTGGACTACCTCCAGCTCATGACCGCGCGAGGACGGGCCGAGAACCGCCAGCAGGAAATCTCCGAGATCTCGCGGAGCCTGAAGGCCCTGGCCCGGGAACTGGCCGTGCCGGTTCTGACGCTGTCCCAGCTCTCGCGGGCGGTGGAATCCCGTACGGACAAGCGTCCGATGCTCTCCGACCTCCGCGAGTCCGGGGCCATCGAGCAGGATGCGGACCTGGTGGCGTTTATCTATCGGGACGACTACTACTCGAAGGAAACGGAGACCCAGAGTCCGGCGGAACTCATCATCGCCAAGCAGCGGAACGGACCGACCGGTTTGGTGCATCTCCTGTTCCGCAAGGACACCGGGAAATTCTTAAGCGTGGCGCCGGAGTAGCCGGTTGCCCGTCGAGGAGCGAAAGCCATGTCTGCCGTGGTCGTGGTAGGGGCGCAATGGGGTGACGAAGGCAAGGGGAAAGTCACCGACTTCCTCGCCCAGAAGGCTGATGTCGTCGTTCGCCACCAGGGCGGTGCCAATGCCGGCCACACGGTCGTAGTGGGGGATCGAACCTTCAAACTGCATCTCATCCCTTCGGGGATCCTCTATCCAGACAAACTCAGCGTGATCGCCAACGGGGTCGTCGTCGACCCGGCGATTCTCTCGGAGGAGCTCGACTACCTCACCCGCGAAGGGATCGACGTGGGGGGCCTGCGCGTGTCCACGCAGGCGCACGTCGTGATGCCGTACCACAAGCTGATGGACGCCTTGCAGGAAGGGCGGCTCGGCGACCGCAAGATCGGTACCACGCTCCGCGGGATCGGTCCCGCGTACATGGACAAGGCGGCCCGGACGGGCATACGCATGGCCGAACTGCTCGACGCCGACCGTCTGCGCCAGCGGGTGCGCGAGCAGGTCGCCGAGAAAAACCGTCTACTGGCTATGTACGGCGGCGAGCCTCTCGATGCGGACCGCATCACGGACGAATATGCCGCCTACGGGGAACGGCTGCGCCCGTTCCTGGCCAACACGGCACGCCTCATCAACGACGCCTTGGACCACGACCAGAACGTCCTCTTCGAGGGAGCGCAGGGAACGTTGCTGGACATCGACCACGGTACCTACCCCTACGTGACCTCCTCCCATCCGGTGGCCGGGGGGGCCTGCATCGGGGCGGGAGTGGGCCCCACGCGCATCGACCAGGTCTACGGCGTCCTCAAAGCCTACACGTCGCGCGTGGGCGACGGGCCGTTCCCCACGGAGCTCACCGACGCCATCGGGGACGACATTCGGGAACGGGGCCATGAGTACGGGACGACCACCGGAAGACCGCGGCGCGTCGGATGGCTTGACGGCGCCGCGCTGCGGCAGGCCGCGCGGGTCAACGGGATGACCGGCGTGGTCGT
Organism: Actinomycetes bacterium; assembly: GCA_023565505.1. Classification (GTDB taxonomy): domain Bacteria; phylum Bacillota; class Sulfobacillia; order Sulfobacillales; family JAIMBI01; genus JAIMBI01. The sequence continues at coordinate 30,989 of JAIMBI010000006.1, forward strand.
CACCCGTCTGGACGTACTGGATGCTTTGCCGGAGCTCAAGATCGCCGTCGGCTACCAGTTGCCCGACGGCACCGTCACCACGGACTTCCCGGACGGCGCCGAAGCGCTGGCACAGGTCCGACCCGTCTACGAGACCCTGCCGGGATGGCGTACGCCGACGACGGATGCTCGCCGCCTGGAGGATCTGCCGCCCGAGGCCCGTGACTACCTCGACCGGATCGCGGAGGTGACCGGTGTTCCGGTGGTCATGGTATCCGTGGGCGCGGAGCGGACGCGCACCATCACCACCCGACCGCTATTCTGACCACATTGACAGCACCGGTCGGGGGGACTAGAATGGGGGCGTCGCGGAAGTAGTTCAGTTGGTAGAACGTCGGCTTCCCAAGCCGAAAGTCGCGGGTTCGAGTCCCGTCTTCCGCTCCAGTTTTCAGGGCGCCGGATCGACCGGCGCCTCTTTCGTGCAGGGTTGTTCTGGGGGAAGGAACCGGGCGCATACGGTTGAGCCGGAGGCGAGTCCGTGGCGCGCCAGCTGTTGTTCCTCCTGACGGCCCTGCTCATGGTGACCGGCCTGGTGGTTCTGACGTGGTCCTTCCACAACCTGGAGCTCACCGACCGGCCCGAGTGGATGAACTGGCAGACATTGCTGTGGCCCCTGCTGGTCCTCGGCATCACCGATTCGGCCAGATGGTGGCGGGCTAGGCGGGCGGGACTGGTCGTCCGTCCCGACTGGACCCGGCTGGTGATCCACGGCTTCCCCAGCGCGCTCATCACGCTTCTCCCGGCCGGGGCCTTCACGAATCTTTTCGGGCCGCAGGTAGCGCTGTCCCTGCTGGATTTTCCCACCGCCAAAGTCATGGCCGCCTTCTGGTTCGCCGCGACGGTTACCGCCGCCTGGGAGGCGGTGTGAGCATGCCGGGTCACGGGGGGTTTCTGGTCCGCCCGCCGCTGCGGATGCTCTCCCTGGTCATCGGGATCGCCTGCCTGGCCATCGTGGCCTACTGGATGGTGGCGTTCGCCCCGCCGGTCGGGGCCCAGGGTCCCTATCGCATCGTGATCAACGTGGTCGAGCGGCGCCTTTATCTGTACCACGGGAACACCTTGGTGCACACGTATCCGGTGGCCGTCGGCCGCCCGGCCACCCCGACGCCCCGGGGCGAGTTCGTCATCACCCAGAAAGCGGTGTGGGGCGACGGCTTCGGGACCCGGTGGATGCGCTTCTCGGCGCCGTGGGGCATCTACGGCATTCACGGCACCAACAAGCCGTGGTCGGTGGGCACGGTGGCGTCCCACGGCTGCGTCCGGATGTACAACCGTGACGTCGAGCAACTCTACGCCCTGGTCTCGGTCGGCACCCCGGTGGACATCGTCGGCCCGACCCCGTACGCCCGGATCCGCAGGGTCCTCCGGCCTGGGGCCATCGGGCAGGACGTCATCGAGCTGCAGCGTCAGCTCCGGTTGGCGGGGACTTACGGCGGAAGGCTCGACGGCGTCTACACCCCTGCCGTGGCGGAGGCGGTCCGACGATTCCAGGAGAAACTCGGCCGGCCGGCGACGGGAGAGGCCGATCTCCAGACCGTCGAGGCGCTGGCCGCTGCAACCGGTCAGGCGGGTCAACCCGCGCGTTATCTGGTCCCCGCCGCCGGCGCCGGCCAGACCCAGGCGGGCTCATGATCCCGCAGCAAAAACCGTCTTGAGCGGTCCTTCGGCCAACTGCTATAATGAACCGTGCGCTGGCGTAGCTCAGTCGGTAGAGCAGTCGATTCGTAATCGACCGGTCGGGAGTTCGAATCTCCCCGCCAGCTCCAGCTCAAGTTTCCGCGCCCCGCACGGTGAGCGGGGTTTTTTTATGAACGAGCTGCGTTTCCGCTTCCCTGGACGAGGGAAGCCGTGGGCCCTGTTCCGTTACGGCGTGGCCGACGGCGCCGCCCGCGCAAACCGCCGCCGCGCCTCCAAAGCCCGCTGGAGCGCCGCGTCGGCGGTCGGGGCGGTCGCCGTGATGTGGCCCATCTTGCGTCCGGCCCGAGCCTCGGCCTTGCCGTACAGATGCAGCGAGACATCGAGGGTCAGGGCACTGCGCACGTCGGGATCGCCGCCGGCATCCTGCCACAGGTCGCCCAGGAGGTTGACCATCGCGGCCGGCTCACGCAGAGCCGGATCACCGAGCGGCAGGCCGGTGACCGCCCGCACGAGCTGCTCGAACTGCGAGGTCCGACAGGCCTCGAGGGTGTAGTGGCCGCTGTTGTGCGGCCGGGGCGCCGTCTCGTTGACCAAGAGGCGGCCGTCCGCTGTCCAGAAGAACTCGACGGCCATGAGACCGACGACGTCCCACGCTTCGAGCAGGCGTTGCGCGGCTTCCTCGGCGCGCTGCCGAACGTCTGCGGGCACGTCGGCCGGCACGCGGCTCCAATCCAGGATGCCGTTCGCGTGGTGATTCTCCGCGGGCGGGAAGCACCGCACCGAGCCGTCGCGACCCCGCGCCCCGACGACGGACAACTCCTTGAGGATGGGGACGACGCGCTCGGCCACGGCGTGGTCGTCGGGTCCCGGACAGAGTTGCCGGAAGGCGTCGACGGCCTCGGCGGCGTTCCCGACCTGGATCTGGCCCTTGCCGTCGTAGCCGCCTTCGGCTGTCTTGAGGAGGACGGGGGCACCCAACTCGCTGAGGGCCCGCTCGGCCTCGGCGGCGGACCGGACCGGGCGGTACGGGGCGGTTTCCAGCCCGACGGCGGTCACGGCGTCCTTCTCCCGGATCCGGTTGCGGCTCCGCCCGAGCACGCGGGCGGCGGGATACAGGCGGCCCGCCCGCTCCGCCGCTTCGGCCGCCTGAAGCGGGATGTTCTCGAATTCGTAGGTGACCACCGCACAGCGGCGCGCCAAGTCGGCCGCCGCGGCGGCGTCGTACGCCGCCTGCACATGCTCGTCGGCAACCTGGCCCGCCGGACTTCGGGGATCGGGGTCAAGCACGCGGACCCGGTAACCAAGCCGGTGGGCGGCCTGGGCCGTCATGCGGCCCAATTGCCCGCCGCCCAGGATGCCGATCCATTCCCCCGGGCGAATCCAGTCCTCCGTCATGTTACGGACGGCTCCTCCCGAGGAGGCCACGCGCGGTCGAGTTCGGCCTGACTCGCTTCGACCTGTTCCGCGAGCTCCCGGCGGTAGCGGTCCAGACGTGCCCGCAGCGCCGGATCCCCGAGAGCCAGGATGGCGGCGGCAAGCAGCGCGGCGTTGACGGCGCCGGCCCGCCCGACGGCCATCGTGGCCACCGGGATGCCGCCCGGCATCTGGCTGATGGAGAGCAGGGCGTCCAGTCCGCCGAGCGTGCCGCCCGGCACGGGGACGCCGATGACCGGAAGGAGCGTCTTGGTGGCCGTCATCCCAGGCAGGTGGGCGGCCCCGCCGGCACCCGCGATGATGACCCGCAGCCCTCGCCGTTCCGCCTCCGCCGCGTAGGCGAACATGCGGTCCGGCGTCCGATGGGCGGACACCACCCGCACTTCATGGGGAATGTCCAGCCGGTGGAGCGTCTCGGCCGCATGGCGCATCACGTCCCAGTCGGAACGACTGCCCATGATCACGCCGACCAACGGATTGGCCGCCACGGTGCGAATTCCTCCTGCCATGGTGTCGGCCTCAGCATAACACAAGCCGGGGCCGCGTCCGGGCGCAGGCCGCCCCGTCACGCCGACGGACGGCGTGCCGCCACGTACTCCAACGGATCGTCCCCGCTCCAGTCGGCGGGCTTTGTCTTCGGCCACAGTTCGTCCACCCGGCGCAGCACCTGCTCGATGGTCGGATTCCGTTCGGCTTCGGGCAGGCCCCGCACCATGATCTCGAGGTAACCGCCCTGACTCAGGAGGGCACGCAAGGACCAGAGGTCCGTGAACGCCATGGTCATAAGGGCCTCTGCCCGTCGCTCCACCACAAGACCGCCCCATTCCAGGTAGGCGGCCAGCTCTCCGGGCTCCGGCGCGAAGTGGCGGAACGGCAGACGGTGGCGGGCGAGGGCCTCCCGGATCGGTTCCAACGCCTCCTGCCACGCCGGCGGCCAGGTGAAGGCGAGGGCGGTGCTGAGCACGACTCGGCCCCCCGGAAGCAACACCCGGTAGATCTCCTTGACCGTGGTCTGCGGATCGCACAGGTGCCAGAAGAGGGCACCGACCACGAGGTCCGCGCTTTCGGCCAGGATCGGGAGCCGCTCGGCGAACGCCTCGATCCCGCTGACCCAGTGCGCGTTCTCCTGGGCAGCCCGCCGCAAGGCTTGGCGGAGCAGGGCGGGTGAGGGGTCGGTGAGCAGCAGCACCCCCTCGGGGCCGATGCGCCGGGCCAGGCCGCCGTCAAAGGCGATCCGGCCGGCTCCGGCTCCCAGCTCGACGGCGGCGACGCCCGGTTCGGGGTCCATGAAGTCGACGAACTGTCGGGCCTCCTCGACGCTCTGAATGTACTGTTTTTGGAACAGGGCGCCGAAGCTTCCGCCGAACTGCTCGCTGACCGGAGCAAGGGTCGTCTCCGCGTGGCGCAGCAGGTTCGGGCCGCTGCTCGCCGTGATGACCAGGCGCCCGCCGCGACGGCTGCGCAACACGACGCCCTTCTGCTCGTAGAGCCGTTCGTCGGCTTCCCTCACGGCCTGGCCCAGCGTGCCGGGCGTGTAGGCGGCCACGCCGAAACAGAGCGTCAGCGGACTCGGCCAATCGGCACTTCGGTCGCGCAAGAGGGCCTGGACCTGCTCGGCCCAGGCCTGCGCGTCGGCACCGGCCAGGCCCGGGAGCACGACCAGGAACTCGTCGCCCCCCATCGGACGGCGAAGGCGGATTCAGGAAGCGCTTCGCGGAGGACCTCGCCCACCAAGGCGAGCGCTCGGTCGCCGCGCATGTGACCATACACGTGGTTCAGCCGCTTCAGGGCATCGAGGTCGAACAGCACGACCGATCCGGCGCCCCGGTCGAGCGCGGCGTACCGGATCTCCCAGGAACGGCGGTTCGCCAGGCCGGTGAGACTGTCCTCGAGTGCCCACGAGGGCCAGTCCGCGGCGCCGCCGGGGGACCGGTCGACGGCCGGGGCCATGACCCAGTACCAGTCGCGGCGGAAGGGCACCATCCACCCCCGGACGCGTGCCACTTCGCCTTCGCCGCCCCGCCCGCGCACACGGCAGGCGACGGCCTCGCCCCGATGGAACGCGTCGCTGAGCAGGTCCCACACGGGCCCGTCATGGCGGCGAAGCGGGGCCAACCCGAAGACGTCGACCACCGGCAACCCGAGGACCTGCTCCGGTGACAGGTTCCACCGGGTCAGGGCCCGGTCGTTGAGGGCGGCGATCCGTCCGTCGGTGGTCGCGATAATAATCGGCCAAGGCAGGGCGCGATACACGATGTGCGCGACATCGTCGTCCGTCAGCGGGGTCAGGACCCGCTCTGGTTCCGACTGCGACGTTATGGCTTGCCTCCTCCTCCTGGGATTAGCGCCAGCCGAGGTGGTTGTGCCCTATCGCAAGACCCGCGACGAGGTGGGCGCCGCACGGCGGCTTGGCCGGTAGAGGTCGGCCTCGGCGCGCAGGAACAGGGCGTCCATGGTGGTGCCGTCGTGTCCCAGCACGGCGGATCCCCAGCGCAGGGCCGGGCGCGAGGGGACGTCGGCCAGGTGTCGGCGGACCGTCCTGATCCACTGCTCGATCCGCGGCCGGTCGGCGTCGGGCACCAGTGCGGCCAGATCCAGGACGCCGACGCGGCCGAGGAGCGTCGTCGGCGGCGCTTCCCGCACCATGACCCCGGACACGGCGACCAGGGCGTCGTCCGACGGCCAGCGTCCAAGAGCCTCCTTGGCCCGACGGCCGTCGGCCACGTGGACGAGCACGAACCCCAGCGGTTCTGCGGCGGCCAGCGCCCGGCCGATACGCTTCTCGCCCCGGACCCAGAGGGTGAACCGGTTGAGCAGCCCGGTGAGGGGGTCTTCCTCCAGCCGGCGGTCGTAGGGCCTGAGGGAGACGGCGAGGTCCAGGGCCAGGAGGCGGAACACGGAACGGGCCAGCTCGGGGTCGCCGCGCTCGCGCACGGCTTCGTCCAGCAGGTGCAGGAACTGCTGGGCGAGCAGTACGTAGGCGCTCAGCGGCACATCGTACCGGGTGTTCAGATCGGCCAGTTCTCCCGCCTGTTCCAGCACGTCGTTGGACAAGGTTCCGCCGCATAAGCGCGCCAGATGCTGGCGGATTTCGTGGAGAAACGGGAGTGACGCGCGGATGCCATGGTCGTCCCCGCGGCCCAGCTGCACCATCCAGTCCGGCACCTGCTGCCAAACACGGTCCAGCGCCACCAAGATCACGTCCTGGTGGTCCGCGACGCGGTGGAGGTCGCGTTCGCTCAGACGGAGCACCCGTGCGGCGGATTGGACCACGGGATCGGCCACGGCCACGATCGCCGGCGGATCCGGTACCGGCACGGTGCTCACCCACGCGTGACCGGGACGTGCCAAGAGGAAGCCCTGCGCATAGCGGATGCCGAGGTGGCGCAACTCGGTCAGGGTCTCGGCGGTCTCGACCTCTTCGACGATGATCCCGAAGCCCGACCGGGAAGCGGCGTAGACCAGGCCCTCGAGCACGCGCCGGGCGTAGGCGTCCCGGGCCAACCGCCGCACGACCTCGCCGCTGACCTTGATCCAGTCCGGTTTGAGGCTGACCAGTCGGGAGAGATCCTGCACTCCCGTCCCGTAGTCGTCCAGCGCGAGCTTGGCGCCGGCCCGCCGGAGCGGCGCCAGCTGCCCCGTCCACGCCTCGGTGAAGTGGACTTCGGCCAGCTCCAACACGACGCCCTGAAGACTCGTGGGATTCACCCTGAGACGGTCCCCGAGCCACTCCGTCAGCTCCGGCGTGACGTTGACGAACAGGAGGGTGCCGGCCGGGCGCGTCCGCCCCAGCTCCAGCGCTCGTTCGAACAGCAGGCGGAACACCTGGTCCTGGCGGCGGTGTTGGCGGGCCCACTCCAGAACCGGGGCGAAGCCGTCGTCCTCATGCCCGGCAAGACGTCCGAGCGCCTCATAACCGAGCACCTCGCCGGTGAAGATGTCGGCCACGGGTTGAAACAGGCAGGTGAACGCGTGCGGCGACGCTCGGACCATCTCCCCCCGGTCCTCCCCAGGGCGTCCCCCGCGGGAACTGTCGAAGATTGTCTCCCGGCAGCGATTCGCGCCGTGTGCGTGGATTCCTCCTTCTGGAAGATCCCAACCCGGTGCAGCAAGAACCGCCGCCCGACCGGATGTCGGACGGCGGCGAGAAACGGGCGGCTAGTTGACGTACCTGTCCGGATCCTGGTCGAAGCGGCGTTTGCACGCCTCGCAACAGAAATAATACGTGGCCCCGCGGTGTTCGCTCCGCGGGGTGGTCGCTTCGACCACCACGGTCATGTGGCAGACCGGATCCTCGACGCGGCTTCCGATCGATTCGGCCATTGAAGACCCTCCCTTGTCCCTAAGGACCGCCCGGCGCTCGACCGCTGTCAGACGGCGTCGGGCAGGAACCGCTCGGGATTGTGCTTGACTTCTTCCCGGCACGCCGGGTGACAGAAGTCGTAGAGGTTCCGTCGTAGGGATGTGCCGGCGGCCTCGGCGACAGGAATCGTCATGCCGCAGACCGGGTCGACCGCTTCTTTCGCCCCGCCGTCGGTCGCCCTGTGGTCGACGACGGCCGCGTAGCGGTCCGGGTCGGCCCGGAAGGCCGCCAGACAGGCTGGCGCGCAGAAGTGGTAGGTCACGCCGGCGTGCGTCCAGGAGCCGACCGCCCCCGCGACCGGCACCGTCATCCCGCACACGGGATCGACGGCCTCGGCGGTGTGGTCGCCCGTCTCACCGGCTGCCGCCATGTCGGCGTCGGCGGCCTGGAGTGTCCCCCCTCCTCGGTCCGCGTCAGGCCGGCGTAGGGATCCACGCGCCGGAGCAGGGGCGAGTTGCCCGTCACGAGGACCGAGGACAGCGCCATCGCGGCTCCCGACAGCACCGGGGCGAGGAGGCCCACGGCGGCGAAGGGGACCAACACGACGTGGTAGAGAAACGCCCAGGCGAGGTTCTGCCGGATCTTTCCGAGCGTGCGCCGGTTCAGGCGGAGGGGACCGCCGCAACGCCGCGCGGGTCGCCGTTCATGAGCGTGATCCCGGCCGTGGCCACGGCGCCATCCGTGCCGGTGCCCAGGGCGATGCCCACGCCCGCGGTGGCAAGCGCCGGGGCGTCGTTGATCCCGTGGCCGACCATGGCCACGCGGTGCCCCGCGGCCTGCAGGGACCGGATGACGCCGGCCTGGTCGCCCGGGAGCACGTCCGCGATGACATTGGCGGGGCCGATGCCGACGGTGCGCGCGACGGCTTCGGCCACGGGCCGGGCGTCACCTGTGAGGAGATAGACGGTGATCCCGTCCCGGCAGAGTGCCGCGACGGCCTCGGGCGCGGTGTCCTTGACCGGATCGGTCAGGACCACAACACCAACCAGAGTGCCGTCGGCGGCGACGCCGACGGACGTCTCTGCCTGGGATCCGCCGGTCGGCTCCGACCTGGGGACCGAGAGAGCGGCCTCGGCCAGGGCTCGGGCGCTCACGATCTGGACGATGTGTCCCTCCACCCGGGCGCGCACGCCGCGGCCCGGATCCGCTTCGAACGTCTCCACCGAGGGCGGGGCCAGTCCGTGCATCCGGGCATGGGCGACGATGGCCCGGCCGATGGGATGCTCTCCAGGAAGGTGCCGGCGACCGGTTCCCAACGGGCTTTGACCACGCCCGGGATGCCCCGGATGCGCTCGGCGATCGCCGGTGCCGCGGCGGCGTCGGGGATCGATGCCAGCCGGAGCGCGATGGTGTCCGTGACGACCCGGCAACCGATGTCCGCGATGGTCTCCAGGAGGTCGTCCAGCCGCACCTCATGCGGATCGACGGTGAGGCGGGCCTTTTCCGTGCCGAAGTTGACCCGGGCTTCGCGAACCCCCGCCAAGTCCGCCACGCCCTTTTCGATCCGCAGCGCGCACGTCGCGCAGGTCATCCCGGTGATCCCGACCTGAAGCTCGACCAAGCCGTCGGTGGTCCGTTCCACCGCGTTGCTGTTGCCAGCCACCGTGAGTCGTCCTCGTGAATCCGGCCCGAGGCCGGCTGCATCAGGACGCGGGGTGGTCCGGTCCGCCCCGGTCGGCCGGCAGCCCGTGGTGGCTGCACAGACCGTGTTCGGTGCCGCCGCCGTCGCCGTCGGCGGCGAGGCCCTTGGTGTAACGGAGGGCGGTGACCAACTCCTCGATGAGCGACTCGCCGGAGCCGCGGAGGATGGCCTCGGTCACGCAGGTCGACAGGTGGTTCTTCAGCAGGACCTGTTGGACCGACTCAAGGTTAGCCTGCACCGCCGCCAATTGTTTCATGATGTCGATGCAGTACTGTTCCTCGGCCACCATGCGCTCCACCGCCTTGAGATGGCCGACGGCGACGCGGAGCCGGTGGGCCGCGTCGGTCTTGTACTGCGGCAGGAGCATCAAAATCCCCTCCCCCCGGGGTGGACCACGACAACAACGTAATCCCACCGCCCGCGCGCGTCAACACCGGAGCCGGTGCCGGCAAGGCGATCAGTCGGCCGGGTTGCGCTGCGGGGCTCGGGCCTCCCGAGCCGGTCCGCCTCGGACTTGACGTCCCGGGCGCCGCCACGGCGGGGCCAGAGGGGGCGGCGGACTGTCCTCCAGGGCGGCGCCCGGGGTGACGGGTACCCAGGGGGATTTCTGCACGCGGACCCGTTGGCTCGGATAGACACTGTGATGACCGATCATGATGAAGGCCGGCACGACGGCGAGCAGAACCGGAAGGCCCAGGCGGGCCCCGAAGATCTCCATGCCCATGAGGATCGCCGCGATGGGTGCGTTGGCGCCGGCCGCGGTGACGGCCATCATGGCGACCGCCGCGGCGTCGCCGGCCGGCAGCCCCAGCGGACGGGCGAGGGTGGCGCCGAGGGTGGCTCCGATGACGAACAGCGGGGTGATGATCCCGCCGCTCATGCCGAATCCCAGAGTGACCGCGACACAGACGATCTTCCACCACCACATCCACGGGTTGACGGACAGACCGGCCAGGGCCCGGTTCAGGAGCCCCAGCGACAGCCCCCCCGGCGCGCGTCCGACCAGGACGAACAGCCCGAACAGGATGAGGCCGGCGAGGGCCGGCAGCAGCGGCGGCCACCATCCCCGCCGCCGCAGAAGGCGCTCCGCGACGCGGTGGACGTTTTCGAGGAGCAGCACCAGGATATACGCCGCCAGGCCGGCCGCGGTGCCGAGGGCGACCAGGCGTCCGGCCAGGGCCATGCCGGTGGGGAAGGGGTGGAAGGACAGGGGGACGAGCTCACGGGGGTAAGACCAGGTCATCCCCAGGGCCTGGGCGCTTTCATAGGCCGTGAACGACGCGGCCAAGGACGGGAGCAGCATCTCGTACCACAGGTCCCCGATGGCGAGGACCTCAATGCCGAGGATGGCCCCGGCCACCGGTGTGCCGAACACGGCGGCGAACCCGGCTCCAATGCCGCAGATGACAATGCGGCGCCGCTGCTCGGGGTGGAGGCGGAGGATGTCGGCCACCGCCGAGGCGACCGCCGCCCCGATTTGGGCCGACGGGCCCTCCTTGCCCGCTGATCCGCCGGCGGCGATCGTCGTGATCGTCGCCACGGCTTTGACCGGCGCCACCCTCCAGTTGATTTGCCCCGCCCGGCGGTGGACGGCCCGGATCACGGCCTCGGTGCCGTGCCCGGCGGCATCGGGCGCCCCGTAGTGAATCAGGAGCCCGGTCAGGAGTCCCCCGCCCGGCAAGGCGGCGGCCAGCGCCCAGAGCGGCCATCCGGCCGTCAACCGGACGGCCCCGAACAGCAGGTCCAGGAAGGCCGTGACGACGACGCCGACCAATGCCCCGGTGAGCGCTCCGAGCAGCATCCAGGAGACGAGGTGGCGGCCCATGTAGACCGGTTCCCAGAGGTGATGCCACCGCACCGCTCATCCCCCTTACGGTCGGTTGTGGCCCGCCGGTGCGCCCGGTGCGGGCCTGACGGCGAGCAACGGCCCCGCTTGACACGCTTAGACGTCCTTCCCCATTGTCGGGCACGTGGGGCGGCGGGGCAACCGGCCGGGAGGGACCTGGCCGGGGCTGCCCGACAGCCAAAGGGAAGGCGGCGAAGGCCGGCGTCCGATTCGGCCAGGCCTTGGGCTAGGCCGGAACGCGGGCCGGCCCGACCGGATCGCGCGAGGGCCGGTCAGCGGAGGAAGGCGACGGCCAGCGCGGCCAGGATGCCGCCGACGACGAGAAGCAGGTAGGTGCCCACCTGTCCGGACTGCACCCGGCGGACGTGCGCCCCGATCCAGCGGGCCGCCGCCAGGAGCGGAAGATAGATATGCTCTTCGACGCGCCAGACGATGGTATGGCGGTAGAAGTGAGTGTCGGCCCGCTCCACCCGCTCGCGCTCGAGCCCGTAGAAGGCGGCGAAGGCAAGGCGGATCGGATGGACGAATCCTTCGGCCGAGAAGCTGGTGCGGGGCCGGTACGATTCCGCTCCGCCGGTCCAGGGGGCCACGAAACGGACGGGATGCCTCCGGTTTCGGGCCCGCACCCCGCCGACGAGGAGGACGAGGATGCCCGCCACGACCGTCAGGACGTAGGGATCGCCGACGGAGAATCCCTGGGGGAACAAGATCGTGCCGACCGTTCCAGGGGCTGGAACCAGATTGGCACCGATGTCCACCAGCGGCTGGACCGCCTGGGGATGGGTGAACGTCGGGGCGAACACGGTGGCGGGGGTGGTCAGGAACGGCCGGAGGGTTCGGTTGAGCCACGGCAGGAACCACGGCACGGCCGGGCCGGTCAGCACGGGCAGGATCGCCGCGAGCCCCATGGCCCAGGCCCATGCGGGGGGCAAATCATGCACCGCGTCGTCCGGCGGGACGTGCTCGGGGCCCAGGTAGATGAACCCGTACCAACGCAGATAGCTGGCGACGCCCAGGCCCACGGCCAGGGCAAGGCCGCCCCCGGCTGCCAGGAGGGCGAGGTGGGCGGCCTCCTGGCCGGCCGTCGGCCCCAGCGGCTTGAGGAGGGACTCGAGGAGGAGCCACTCGCCGACGTAGCCGCCGAGCGGCGGAAAGCCCGCGAGCGCGAGCACCGCGACCAGGGCCCAGCGACCGGCCCGTGGGGTCCGGCGGAGCAGGCCGCCCAGCCGATCCAGCGTCTGGCCGTAGCGCCCCAGCCCGTCCGTGGCGGCAAAGGCCAGGAACTTGGCGCCGGCGTGCATAGCCAGGAGCACCACGGCTCCGTCCAGCGCCAAGGTTCCGGCGATGCTGCCCGGACTGACCCGGGACGCGATCTGCCAGATGCCGAGAGCAGCAAAGACCAGACCCAACACTTCAAGCGTGGAGTAGGCTAGGACCGCTTTGGCCCGGCGGGCCATGACGCTGTACAGCGCGCCGGTCAGCGCGCCCAGCACGCCCAGCACCACCAACGTGATCCCCCACCCCATACCGGGATGGGTCAGCCGATCCAGCGCGAGGATCCCGCTCACCGCGAGTGGGGGCAGCAACCCGGAAAACATGCCGGCGACGACGCCTGGCGCCTCGGGTTCGGCCAGCGGCATCCAGATCATGACCGGGAACAGGCCGGCCTTGACGCCGAACGCCACCAGGCCCAGCACCATGATGACCGTCCCGTCGGCGAGCCGGTGCGGGAGGTGCGCTGTGACGAAGGCATCGTGGAGGCGAAGGCCGGTGGGGGCGGTCAGCGCGGACAGCCACGCCACGGCCAGGAGCAGCATCATCCCGCCGGCCTCGGACAGCGCCAGCAGCACCCAGCCGGTCTGCCAGACCGACCGGCCGCGACGGCTGGTGACCAGCCCGAGGTAGGTGACGGCGGAGACGAACTCCCAGGCCATGACCAGCAAGAAACCGTCTCCGCTCCACAGGTAGATCCCGACGCCGGCTTCCAGCGGGAGCAGCGCATAGAGGATCTGGCGCCGCCGACGCTGACCGGCGGTGCCCAAGGCGGCGGCGGCGAACAACAGTCCCGCGGCCGTGGACCACAGCGGCGCCAGGGGCAACGGGCGCAGGGCCAGCGTCGGCCATGGGGCCGGCAGGGCCAGCGTGGCGTCTGTCCCCGGGGTGCCGAGAGCCGGAGTCATGAGGAAAAAACCGCCGGCACCCACCAGGAGGGCGGCGACAAGCCAGCCGGTCGCGCGGCCTCGCCGTTCAGCCAGCCCGGCCGCCGACAGTCCTCCCGCACCCAGAGCGATCCAGAAAATCACCCAGCCCCACGGGCTCATTGCTTCGGCACCTCCACCGCCAGGGGATCCCAGCCGTCTACGGCCTGGAGAAGCCCGCGCAGGATGTCGGCGGGCGTCGGCGGGCACCCGGCGATCCTCACGGTGACCGGAAGGATCGGGTCCAGACTCCCGAGGACCCCCGGTGCGCCCGCGAAGACCCCGCCGCCGGCGGCACAGGCGCCCACCGCCACGACCGCCTTGGGATGGGGCAGGGCCTCGTAGACCGCGCGGATGACCGGCGCCATGGCCGCGGTGACGACGCCGGTCACGACCAGGACATCCGCGTGTCGCGGCGAGGGTGTGTAGGAGAAGCCGTAGCGGCTGAAGTCGTAATCGGGGCCGGCGAGCAGCGCCAACTCCGATTCGCAGCCGTTGCAGGATCCGCCGTCGACGTGACGGAGGGCCAGCGAACGGCGCAGGGCGGGAGACGGCGGCGGCCCGACGGCAATGACGGCTTCGGCGTGGGTCATCGCGCCCACGGAAGGGTCCGGCTCGGTGGGGAACCCCGTGGTCGCGGGTCGGTGCAGCAAGTGGCGCACCCAATGCCAGTAATACACGCGGCATGCCTCCTCCCGTCGTCGGACGTCCGGCCCGGACGGGTCGTCATCCGTCCCAGCCGGCGGCCGACAAGGCGAAGCTGGCGTCGATGATGGGGAAGTCCTGAAGGATGTTGTGGTTGGCCATGGCAGGCGGCACCGCGGGCCAGTTCCGGGCCGAGGGGGTGGCGACGCCGACATGGCGCACCACGGGCGGAGAACCGGCCAGGACGACCCGCGTGGCCAGGAGGCCCCGGGGGGCCTCCACCACTCCGATGCCTTCCGCTCCGTCGGCGGCGTCCACGGCGACGGGGGACGGTGCTCCCCGGGGCTCCCAGACGGCCAGCAACGCGTCCAGTAGGGCCAGCGAGCGCTCCAACTCGGCCACCTTGACGCGGAACCGCGCCTCGGCGTCGCCCGTCGCGGCCCGTGCCGGCTCTACGGTCCATCGGGCATAAGCCGCGTAGGGTCTTTGGGTCCGGACGTCGAGCGCGCGGCCCGAGGCGCGTCCCACCGGACCCACGGGGCGCACCGCCTCCAGGTCGGGGGCGGGAATCCGTCCGGCGCCGACCAGACGGTCGAGGAAGGACGACGTGAGCGACAGGTCGCGGGCGATGCGCGACGCCTCTTCCCGCACGCGCCGGACGGTCGCCGAGGCGGCCCGGAGTCGGCTCCGGTCGGGAGGGTCGGCCAGCTTGAGCCCCCTCGGCCGCACCACCCCGCGGAGGTAGCGATGACCGACCAGATCGTGGTTGAGGCGGAGGATCCCCTCCCGAAGGTGCAGGTACTCCATCTGCGGCACCGGAAGCCCCGTCGACACCGCCAGGGCGGCGAGGTCCCCGAGATGGCTGTGGACCCGCTCCAGCTCGGCGACGACGCTTCGGCCCACCGGATCTTCGTCGGCGAGACCGAGGGCGTCCTCGACGGCCAGCGCGAACGCCAGGGCGTGGGCCACGGTCGAGGTGCCCGTCCAGCGTTCGAGGACGTCCGCGGCCTCCTCGAGTCGGCGGCCACGGGACCAGTCGGCCACCCCGCGGAATTTGAAGCCGGGTCGCAGGTCCAGGCGGAGAATCTCGTCGCCCATCACGGCCAGGTTGTAGCCGAGCGACTCGGCGACGTCCGCCCGGACGGGGCCGAGCGGGAACGTGAAGACCCCCTTGCCGCGGACAGACGGTGCGGCGGGTGCAGGCGGATCCCAGCGGACCTGGCCCGAACGGCCGAGCCGGCGCTCGGCGGTTTCCACCTCGCGGATACCGTGCGCGGACGGCGACGCCAGTACGGTCGCCGCCCCCTCCGCACGCGGGACTGCGAGCCGGGTCAGACCTCCGTCCGGCTCCAGGAACACGGCGACCACCGCGCGGTCGTCCGCGTCCAGGAGCACAAGCTCCGACGACGCCCGCCGCGCTTCCAGAGCCGGGATCCACCGTTCCGGCGCGACGTGAAGGGTGGCGGCGGGCTTTGCCCGTGTGGTGGTGGACATGCGAATCCCCCTCTTACGCGACATCGGCCGCTCGCTTGCCGCGGACGCGGTCCGGGCGGCCGGTCTAAGCGCTTCCCAGGAGTTCCTGCACCAGATGCTGCCAGAGTCCGGCTGCCACGACAGGAACCCCGATGCCGCCGAGGACGAACGCGGCGAGCACGAAGCCGGGGAGCAGGAGGGCGAACGGCTCGCTCAGGCGGGCGGGCCGGGCGGTCGTCCGCGCCTCGACGGGCCCGGGAGTCCACAGCCAAGCGGGTATCCGCCAGGCGACACCGGCGAAGACGACGACCAGCAGGCCCAGGGCGACCACGTCGGCCAGGCGGTACGCCGGATGCTGGAACCCGCCGACGAGGATGAGCCATTCGCTCCAAAACGGCGCGAAGGGGGGCAGGCCGACGATGGAGGCGGCGCCCAGGGCCAAGAGTCCGCCGGTCCAGGGGGTGCGGAGGAGAAGCCCCCGGGCGCCTGTGCGACTGTCCGACGTCCCGTAGAGCAGCCGGACGGTTCCGGCGTTGTGGAACAACAGGGCCTTGTTCACGCCGTGGGTCCAGATGTGGAACATGGCCCCGACCAGCGCGATCCCGCCGAACCCCATGCCCAGGCTGACCAGACCCAGATGCTCGATGCTCGAGTAGGCCCATAGGCGCTTGAGGTCGGTCTGGGTGACGGCGAAGGCGGCGGCCACCACCAGCGAGGCGAGACCCAGGAGGATGAAGCCCTCCCGGATGGCCGACCCCGCGGCCGTGGGCGCGACGAGGTGGAACAGCCGCCACATGATCAGCGCCGCGCCCGCCAGTTTGAGACCGGAAAGGAGGGCCGAGACGGGCGCCGGCGCTTCGCCGTGCGCGTCCGGGAGCCAGGTGTGAAACGGAGCGAGCCCGGCCTTGGTGGCGTAGCCGACCAGCGCCAAAAGCCCTCCGACGAAGACCGACGTCCCCACCGCGGTGCCCGCCGGCAGGGGGGGCGGGAACGTGGACGACCAACGGTCGAGCGGGATGCCCAGTCCGCTCAACACGAGGACCGTCCCCACCAGGGCGGCGAATCCGCCGGTCTCGGTGACCACCAGGTACTTCCATGCCGCCTCGGTCGCACGGCGGTCCTCGGACACGCCGGTCAGGAAGACGGAGGACAGGGTGGCGACCTCCACCGCGACCCAGAGGCCGAGGAAGTTGGTCAAAAGCGCCAGCGCCAGCAGGGAGGCGACGAACAAGAGCAGTCCGGCGGCGAAGGCGCGTACGCGCGAGGGCTGCCAGTGATGGGCCGCGGCTTCGCGGCGCAGGTACGGGACGGCATACCAAAGGCTCAAGGCCGCCAGGAGCGCCGAGATCCCGTAGAACCACGCTGCCAGGGGATCCGGTGCGGACCACCATCCGGCCACCAGAAGGGCCAGCGAGACGGCCAGACCAGCTGCGGCCAGCCCTACGACGGCGCCGACCAGGCGTTCGGGCACCAGCCGCGCCAGCACGGCGGCCGCCACCAGGGCGCCGGGAAGCAAGACGGCCGTCGTCATCCGACCAACTCCTTCAGGGACCGCGCATCGGTGGTATGACCGAGGTCAGCCACCCGGCGGAGGGCCTCCCGAAGCACCCAGGCCAAGCCGAGCGTCACCGCCAGGGCCAAGCCGTCCAGCACCGGGCCCTGGCGGCCGCCGACGACCAGCGCGAAGGAGGCCGCTTGGGTGTCGAGGCCCAGGAGAGCCCATGCCATGATCCACGTCTCATGGCGGACCACCAGGCTCAGGAGTCCCAGGAGGAAGGCGGCGAGCACCACGCCGGCGACTACGGGGTGCGGCGGACCCAGGCGGGGCACGAGCAGGACGGCGGCAACGGTGAGGGCGACACCGAACGCAAGCGCGGTGGCCATACCGAACGGCCCGCGGGCGCCGTAGTCGCGGCGGACCCGGTCGGGTACGGCGCTGGTCCACCAGGGCACCACGAGGCCCTTCACGACGAGGACCGCGACGCCCAGGGCGTCAAGTTCCGGGTGCCCCCCCGCCCAGCCGGCGGCAAAAGCCAGCCCCGCTTCCCCCAGGGCCTGGAGGCGATAGGCGGCCCGGGCGCCGGGAAACGTCCGAATCATGACCACCAGGCCCGCCCCGAGCCAGATGGTGGTCGCCAGGAATCGCTCGAGCATCTCCATGGAATGGCACCTCCTTCGGCGACAGCTTGTCCACCCTTCACGGCGCGCCGCGTCAGACCCCCAGGCCGGCCGCCAGCGCGCCGAGCGACGCCAGCGCGATCGCCGCAGCGAGGAAGTCCACGTTCCGAATCAACCGCAGCTTGGCGAACCCGGCCTCCAGGGTCACCAGGAACAGGCCGAGGGCGAGGAGTTTGGCGGCCACCAGCAGGATGGCGCGTGCAACGGCGACGGCCTCCAGGGAGGACGCTAGCCCCCAGGGAGTCAGCAGCACGTTGACGAGGACGGTCGCAAGCACGGTGAACTTCATCCACCCGCCCCACTCGTAGAGGGCGAGATCCGGCCCGCTGGCCTCGAACGTCCGGGCCGGGTCGATCAGCGACAATTCCTGAGTCGAGGAGGGATTGTCGACGGGGATGCGCCCTGTCTCGGCGATGAGGAGCAGGAACCAGCCTGCGGCCAGCAGGACGTGGGCCGGCGTGACGAGCCAACGCGGGCCGGCGAGCGTGGCGTTGACGACGAACGGGATGGTCGCACCCGCCACGGTGGCTGCCGTGAACACCAGCGCCAGGGCGAGCGGTTCGGTGAACGTCCCGATGAGCCGGATCCGGCTCACGCCGAGGGCAGGGTACACGCTGCCGCTGTCCAGGGCGGCGAAGAGGAGCGCCAAGCCACCGGCGGAGAGGATCATCCCCCCGCCCAGCATGTCCCCCATCCACGCGAACGGAAGGGGAAAGGCCGTCAGCACCGGGATGAGCAGGGTGACGAGGACCGGGGCCACGAAGTACGCCACCGGCGCCCACGCCGAGACGAACGTGGTCTCGGTGGTGCGCACGGTCTCCTTGTGCCACCATTTCCGGAGATCTCGGTAGGGCTGCCATACGGGCGGCCCGTGGCGCCCCGCCAGCCGTGCCCGCCAGCGTTCCATGACGCCGCGGTAGAGGGGGGAGAAGGCGAGCACGAACAAGACCTGAAGCGCCTGCGCCGCGTACGGGCTCACGCCGATACCTCCTCGGCCGGTTAATCTGGGATACGCGCGAACAAAAAAACTCCCGACCGCCTCTCGGCGTCAGGAGTCATTAACCGCGTGACGCGGTGGTTTCGGACCCGAGGTCCGCGGCGGAATCCATCGCCTGCGAGGGCGCCTCCGACGGCGCCAAGCACTCTGGAGCCTAATATAGCAGACAGACCGGGCCGTGCGTCAATCGGGCGGGGCGACGGTCCGGACCTTGGGACCGGGGGAACGCTGGCCCGGAGTCAGGGGGCGACGACGACGGCCGGGACCGCGAGGATGTCCCCCGCGCGGGGAGGAGGTCGAGCCCGGGGGCGGGCCGAACCGGCCGCGTCACCGGACCAGCCCCAGGACCGTGAGGCAGGCGGGGACCGTCAGCGCGCTGGCGACGGTGGACAGCGTGATGGTCTGGGCCACCTGTTCCGGGGCCGCCTCGAACTCGCGCGACAGGATGATGGCGTTGATTGCCACGGGCGTCGCAATCTGAAGGACCAAGGCCCGGGCGGCGGCCGGCGGAAGGGGGAGCACGGCCGCCAGCCCCGCGGCGACGGCGGGCATGACCACGAGCCTGAGCCCGGTGCTCCACCACGCCACGGCGCTGCGAATGTCCCGGAGCCGCCAGTCTGCGATGGTGGCGCCGAGCACCACCAGGACGGTGGGCGAATAGGCGTTGCCCGCGATGGTGGTCGCCGTGGCCAGGCCTTGGGGGACCGGCCAATGCAGCAGGTCGACCAGCGCCGCGGCCACCATGGCCCACATGGCAGGCAGACGGACGACCCGCCGCCACGCGGCGCGGGGATCCATGCTGCCCCGGCTGGCCAGATAGGCCCCGACGGTGTTGACGGCGACGATCTGGGTCAGGACGTAGATGACGGCAGCCTGGAGACTTCGGGGCCCCAAGGTGAACGCGACCAGGGGTAGGCCCAGGTTTGAGGAGTTGGAGAAGGCCGTCGTGAGGTCCAGGGCCGCCTGCGCGCCCTGGTCCGCGTGCAGCGCCCGGCCGACGCCGCGGCTCAGGAGCACCGCCGCCAGCACCACACCGGCGGCGAAGACCACGACGGCGGTGAGGTCGTGCAGCGACAGTCCCCGTTGGGTCAAAGCGTGGAAGACGAGCCCGGGCGTGAAGACGTACAGCGCCGTCCGCGACATGGCGGTCGAGTCGATGCGGAGCCGCCGCCGCAACAGGACCCCGGCCACCACGAACGCCGCCACCAGCAGGAGCGTCTGGCCGGCGAACCCGAGTTCGGCAAGCACGCGACCGGCGGACACGGCGGTTCCTCCTTGTATCTAGGTACTAGAGATTGACACTATTAGCCGTCGTCCTTGGGGAAAGGATGGGGGTCCGGGGGAAGGGAAACCCCTTGTGGATTGTGGGGATAACCTGGATAACCCCATTCCCCTCCGCTCGCCAGGACCGACGTCGTTTCCCGTCGAATCGGGCTGGTAGCCCGGTGCGGGGTCAGGCCTTTCCTCCTTGCGCCCGAGCGCTGCGAAAGATTGCCGCCCCGAGCCGGCGGGGTTGATCGCCGACACCCACGGTGCGCCCCCGGCGGAGTCACGGAGAGCAGCAGCTCCGTGCGTGCCGTCTCCCCGGGACCGAAGCGCCGATCCGTGCGCAAGGCTGCGGCGGCCCCGCCGGCCGACGGGACCCCCTTGCCGGGGCACAACCCCTGGGGAAGGGAGGTGAGAGTCATGTCCGAATTGCTGGTGGGGATTGACGTCAGCCGGGACACCCATCACGTGGCCTTCACGGATGCCACCGCCACCCATCGCTGGGGCCGCCTGACCGTGCCCAACGACGCCGGAGGCGCCCTCCAGCTGGCCCAGGCGATTCACGACCAGGCCGCCGCCCATGGGTGCGACACCGTCCGCATCGGCTGCGAGGCCACGGGCGTCTACGCCTGGCATCTGGCGCTCTGGCTGAGCCAGCCCACGGACCCGCCCCGGCCCTGGGCGGTCTACCTGCTCCAGCCGCGCACGGTGCACCGGTACGCAGCCACGTTCGCGAGTAAACGGGCCAAGACGGACCGCCAGGACCCCTGGCGCATCGCCGAGGTGCTGAGCCATCCGGCGTGGTTGCCCCGGCCCTTCCAGTTGGCCGAGCGCACCATCGCTCTGCAGCGCCTGACCCGGCATCGGCACCACCTGGTGCGCCAGCTCACGCGCCTCAAGAACTACGCCGCGAGCTACCTGTTCTTGAAGGCCAACGGCTTGGTCTGCCATCCGCCGTGGTCCGACCCGTGGGGCGCGGCGGCTGCCGCTGTCCTCCTCCAGTACCAGACGGTGGAGGATATCGCCGCCGCCCCCTTGGCGGAGCTGGTCGCCTGCCTGCAACGCGGGGCCCGCGGCCATCTGGCCGACCCGGACCGGGTGGCCCAGGCGGTCCGCCAAGCGGCCCGGGCTTCGTTCCGGTTGCCGGAGGTCCTCAAGGAGCCGGTGCATCAGATCCTGAGTTGGACCTTGCAGGACATCCGGTATCTCGAGGCCCAGATCAAAGCCGTCGATCGACGGATTGCGCGCGAACCGGCGGCCCGCACGAACCGGCTGCTGACCGTCCCGGGGATCGGGCCGGTGTTTGCGGCCGGCATCTTGGCCGAAATCGGGGACATTACCTTCTTCCCCGATGATGACCAAGTGGCCCAGTTCGCGGGCTTGACGTGGCCGCCCGCCGCGTCGGGGCAGTACACGCCCGAACATCCGCCATTGGCCCGGACCGGCAACGCCTATCTCCGCCACTACCTGGTCGAAGCTGCGAACAGCGTCCGACGGCACGACGCCACATACGCAGCGTACTATGAACGCAAGCTGGCCGAGAGTACGCCGCCCGCACACCATCGGGCGTTGGTGCTCACCGCACGCAAACTGACACGCTTGGTGACCGCTCTGCTGCGCGATGACCGGGCGTACGACCCGACGTACCGCTCTGTGCGGCGGCGTCGTCACGGTTAACCGCCTCCTTGACGACCGGCAGGGGCCAGAGCACCAGATCCTGCCAGTCACCATGTCCGGGGGCCTACCGGGGTTTTCGTGTGCCTCACATCCCGGTCGAAATGAGGGCTTGACACCTACACCCCACTCTTGCTCGACCGTCTTGTAAAATAAGAACGCCTTATTGGAAAACGGTACACCAGCAGTATAGCAAAAGGGGGCCCGACATGAGAGACAGAGTCGCCG
Organism: Actinomycetes bacterium; assembly: GCA_023565505.1. GTDB lineage: Bacteria > Bacillota > Sulfobacillia > Sulfobacillales > JAIMBI01 > JAIMBI01. The sequence goes on from JAIMBI010000006.1 coordinate 52,610, forward strand.
AGGGACGCGGCAGTGCCCCGCTGGCCAAGTACGTTGGGTTGCTCGACCTCCTGGCGGCCGGCGGGCCGGCGACGCCCGCGGAGCTGGTGACGCGGACCGGCTTGGCCCGTCCGACGGTCTATCGGTTGCTGGCCAATCTCGAAAACCTGGGGCTGGTGCGGCGGGATGGCACGGGGGCGGTCCGCCTGGGCCTCCGGCTCATCCGGTGGGGACAGGCGGCGCTGGACCTCGACGTCGTCCAGGTGAGCCGTCCCGTCATGACCGCGCTGCACCAGCAGACGGGGGAGAGTGTCCAACTGTATGTGCCCGACGGGGATGCGCGCGTCTGCGTGATGGCGGTCGACCGGGGTGCGGGACTTCGGGACACGGTGCCGGTAGGGGCCCGTCTGCCGCTGGACCGGGGATCGGCCGGCAAGGTGCTCCGGGCCTTCGGGGCGGTCCGGGTCGCCTCGGAGGACGACCCGGAGCTGGCGGCGATCCGCCGGCAGGGATACGCCGAGAGCGTGGCCGAACGGGAACCGGGGGTGGCGAGCGTGAGCGCCCCCATCCGCGATCCGTTGGGGGTTGTGGTCGCGGCCATCTGCGTGAGCGGTCCGCTGAGCCGGCTCGGGCCGTCGCCCGGGGCCCGGTTCGCCGATGCCGTCGTGGAGGCAGCCCGGCAGGTGGAGGCGGCCTGGGCGCGCCGCGAGCGGTGACCGCCGTCCCGGTCCTCACGCCCCGCGACGAGGCGGCGCGCCGGTCGGACGGGCGAGGGGGAGGGAAAAGGCCGTGAACTCCGCGGCACCGCTGGCCAGGAAGGATCGGTTGGCGGCCCGCTTGGCCTCGAACACCGTGTGGGCGGCGTCGCGGAAAGCGGGCGGGAAGCCCAGGCTTTCCCCCTCGGCCAAGCGGGTCAGGATGCGGCGATAGGCCGCCTCGGCCCGCCGGCCCGCGTCCGGCCTGTGGGAGAGGGAGTCGGCCCGCACGCGGTAGACGTGCAACGGTTCGGGACACAACCAGGCGGCGCCGCCCGCGCGGGCCAGGGCCCCCAGGTTGAACAGGACGTCCTCGGCGAAGTCGACGGCCGGATCGAAGGGCCGTACCCAGTCCCGGTGGATGAGCGGGAAAAGAGGATGGTTCACCGCGGCGATGTCCCAGAAGTCCACCCGGCGGGGATCCGGCGGCGAGTCCGGGAGCAGCGGGCCGCGGGGCGCGTCGTGGGCGTCGTCCCAGCGGAGGATGTTGTCGAAGGCGATGCCGTCGTGGCGGGCCAGCTCCAGGAGGCGCTCGAGCTTGGCCGCGTGCCACCAGTCGTCGGCGTCAAGCACCGTAATCCATTCGCCGCGGGCGACGCGGAGCGCCGCGTTGCGGGCGACCGACGGACCGCGGGCCACCCCGCCCGAGTCCAGGAAGCGGATCCGGGGATCGGGGGGGAGCGACGGGCGATAGTCGGTGCCGTCGTCGGACACGACCAAAAGCTCCCAGTCGGATCGCGACTGGGCTAAGACGCTCCGGACGGCCCGGCCGATGGTGGCGCCGGCCCGGTACGCCGCGAGCAGCACCGAAACCGCGGGACGCCGCAGGGCGACATCGACCCGGTCGCTCATGACCCGGCCAGGCGGACGCCCCCGGCCGGAGCGTGGCCGGACGGCACGAAGGGGGCGACGAGTTCGACCACGGTCCCGGACCCCGGACGGCTTCGGACGACGAACTGCCCCCCGAGCTCCTCCGCCCTCTGGGCGAGGTGCTTCAATCCGAAGTGACCCGGGGCGGCCGGTGCCTCCGGCGAGAATCCGACGCCGTCGTCCTCCACCGTGATGCGGAACCGCTCGTCCTCCCCCCGCCACGTGATCTCGATGCGCTCGGCGTGGGCGTGGCGCGCGACGTTGGTGAGCGCCTCCCGGATCCACGCGAGGACGTTGTCGCGTTGCCGCGGACTCAACTGGTCGTACTGGCGGTCGCTGGTGTGAATCCGGGTCATGCCTTTGAGGCCCAGCTCCGCCACGATGGCGTTCACCGACTGGAGCCAGTCCTGCTGCTCCTGCTTGAGGTCGAAGATGTAGTGGCGAATGTCGCTGGTGATCCGGCTCAGGCGATCGCCCAGGTCGTCCAGGATGTCCCGCAGCTCACGCTGCTCGGGCGGGATCTTCGGCAGGAGCGTGTCGATGGTCAGCATGACGCCGTACAGCGACTGGATCGTGCCGTCGTGCAGGTCCATGCCGATGCGCTGGCGTTCCTCGATGACCGCGAGGCGTTCGAGTTCGTTGTTGAGCCGCGCATTCGAGATGAGGACCGCCGCCTGCCCGGCCAACAGCGCGACGAGCTCCTCGTCGTCCTCCGTGAACGGTCCCTGGGCCTTGTCGGTGAGATAGAGGTGCCCGACCACCTGTTCGCGGAAGAGCACCGGCATGCCGAGGAAGCTGGTCATCTCGGGGTGGTTCGGCGGCCAGCCCACGGAGGCGGGGTGCTCGCGGATGTTGGCCACCCGGAGCGGTCGGCGGGTGCGGATGACTTCGCCCAGGAGACCGCGGCCCCGGGGCAGCGAGCCGATGGCCCGGACCTGCTCCGTGGAGAGCCCGGACGTGATGAACCGGGCGATGGTCTCGTCGGGATTGAGGACCGCCAGCGCGCCGTAGCGGGCCCCGGTGAGCTCGCGGCTCAGCTGCACGACACGCTGCAGGATGCCTTCCCAGTCGCGGTCCTCCGCGATGGTGGTCATGGCCTCCTGCAGGAGGCGCAGGCGGTCGCGCTGTTGCTCGGTGGTCGCCAGAAGGCGCGCGAGTTCCGCGTACTGGGCCTTGATGCGGGTGAGGAAGCCGTGGGAGTAGAGCAGGGTGAGCACGATGGTCAGCCCGAAGATGACGGCGTCCGCCCGCGGCGTGGGCCAAAACCGGACCAGCAGGAGGCGATCCACCAGCGCCAGGCCGATGAGGCCGCAGATCGGACTCAGGTAGGCCACCCAGTAACCCGCCCGGGTCAGCGGCGTGAGCAGCGGGGTCGTGGCGCGCGTGCTCATGGCGAGCCGGCCGGCTTCCTCTCCTGGGCCTCGCGCCGGGCGAGGTAGGCCGCCGCCTCGGCGCGGCGGTTGAGACCCAGCTTGGACAGGATGTTGCTGACGTAGTGCTTGACGGTCTTCTCGCTCAGGTAGACCTGCTCGCCGATCTCCCGGTTGGTGAGCCCCGCGGCGATGAGCTCCAGGATGCGGCGCTCCTGCTCCGTGAGGTCGTCCAACGGGTCGTGGGGGACGTTCCGCGTGGTCGCCCGCCGGAGCACCTTGTCGGCAACCGCCGGATCCAGGATGGAGCCGCCCTGCGCGACCGTGCGCACGGCGTCCAACACCGTCCGTCCCCGCGCATTCTTGAGGAGATAGCCGGCGGCACCGGCTTCGAGGGAGCTGAACAGCAGATCGTCGTCCCCGAAGGACGTCAGCATGATGACGTGCGTGTCGGGCTGCGCCGCCTTCCACTGCCGACACACGTCGACACCGGACCCGTCGGGCAGACGGATGTCCAGGAGCAACACGTCGACGGGGGTCGACCGCATCAGGCGCAGGGCCTCCTCCACCGTACCCGCTTCCCCCACCATGCGGCAGTCCGGCTCCTGGTTCAGGAGTTCCGCCAAGCCCACGCGGACCACTTCGTGGTCGTCCACCACGGCCACGCGGATCGGCTCACCCTCGGGCATGCTGGCCATGCTTGTTCCCCTCCGGTAGGTTCCGCTCGCACTTACGCCGGACGTCTCGATCTTCAGCATACCATGGCAAATTCCCGCGCGTGAAGGAAAGCGGCGGCGCCCGCCGGAGCTTCCTCCGGGGGGTCGTCCGGAAACCCCGATGGTGGTCGTTCGGCTCGGCGCAGGGCGCCTGCCGGTCCGTACGATGCAGCGGGCGGGGATATCCGGAGCGCCCGGCCACGGGCGTCGGGAGGGTCGGAGAATGTCATCACAGGACGCGGCGACGGTGTCGTCCCGATGGCTCGAGGCGATGGCGGCCTCGGTGCGCGAGGTGGTGCTCGGCGTCAACGACGGTCTGGTGTCCATCACGGGCCTGGTGGTCGGCGTGGGGGCGTCGGGGATGGCCGCCCGGTTGGTGTTGCTGGCGGGACTGGCGGCCACGGCCGCGGCCACGGTGTCGATGGCGGTCGGGACCTACCTGGCGGCCGCCGCCGAGTATGAGTATCGGAGGGCGCGCGGGGAACGGGCGGCGGCGTCGCCGGGCGGGGGAGCCGGGCCCGGCCCGGCGGTCCGGGCGGCCGTGATGGGCCTGGCCGTCGTCTTGGGGTCCCTTCCGCCTTTGCTGCCGTTTCTGCTGCCGTTGGCGCCGGGCGAGGCCTTGGGGGCCGCCGTGATCCTGGCCGCGGTCGCCGCCTTCGGGTTGGGGGTGGCCAAAGGCCGACTGACGCGCACGGCACCGTGGCGGGCCGGGATCGTCTTCGTCGGGGCGGCCGCGTTCGCGGCCGGGTGCGGCATGCTGGTGGGCCGTCTGCTCGGGGGGCTTCCCGTGACCGGCGCTTGACGGGGACAGCGTGGCGGCCGGGGACGACGGCTCCGGGCGGACGGTCCACCCTGTGGCGCCGGGCCCGTCAGGGCCGGCCGTCCGGCAGGAACTTCGTCCGCCGAGCCGAACCCTTACGACACCGGCCCGGGAGCGCCGGCAGCCGGGGACGCGCGGAGGCCGCACACACGCATGTCCGAAGAGGACCGGGAACGTTGGAATGCCCGATATCGGGCCGGCCACGGACCCCGGGGTCTTCCCGACCCCGAGGTGGTCCGGTGGGTAGGAACGGTGCCGCCCGGCGGGCGCGCCTTGGACGTGGCCGCCGGCACGGGCCGGCATGCGCTCTGGCTCGCGGAGCGCGGCTGGATCGTCGACGCCGTCGACGTCTCCGAGGTGGCGTTGTCCGAGCTGGGCCGTGAAGCCGAGGCGCGGGGCGTCCCGGATCGCATCCACATCATTTGGGCCGACCTCGACGACTGGTCCCCGCCGCCGGGGCGGTACCGCCTCGTCGTCATGGCGTTCTTCGTGGACCGGCCGCTGCTGGACCGTCTCGATCTCGCCCTGAAGCCCGGCGGTTTCCTGTTCTGCCGGTCGTTCCTGGAGCATTCCCCCCTGCTGGCCCACAATCCCGGCCACGCGTGGCGGCCGGGAGAGCTCGGGGAACGGTTCGCCCACTGGCGCATCCTCCACCTGCACGAATCCGCCAAGACGGCGCTCGTGACCTTGTGGGCGCAGAAACCGCCCGCCGAGTCCGGCCGGTGATCTCTCGGGCACCGGCGCAAGGACCGAACGGCCCATCCCCGGATGGGCCATCCGCCCGGGTTGGGCCCACGACAAACGGCCCTATGGACTGCCGCCCTCCGCCCCTACGCTAGGGCCAAGCGACCGGGGCCCGACGTGTCTCCGAGGGGTTCGATGCGGGCCTGCGAGGGTCGCTCGGGAGGGAACGGCCGGATGGCGACGCTGGAACAAGCGGGCCACGGGTCGGTGGAGCCGGTACGCTCCGACCGTCGCGCATGGCTCTGGGATTGGCTGTCCGTCGTCGATCACAAACGGATCGGCCAGGTCTACATCCTGGCGGGCCTCTTCTTCTTGGCCGTGGGGGGCGTCGAGGCCTTCCTGATGCGGCTGCAGCTGTTCCGCCCCGACAACCACCTCGTCGGCGCGGAGGCCTTCAACGAGCTGTTCACCATGCACGGGACCACGATGATCTTCCTGGCTGCGATGCCGCTCCTGACGGGATTCATCAACGTCGTGGTGCCGCTGCAGATCGGGGCGCGCGACGTGGCGTTCCCGCGGCTTAATGCCTTGAGCCTCTGGCTGTTCGTCGCGGGCGCCCTGCTGCTCAATTCCAGCTGGTTCCTCGGCGGCGCGCCCAACGCCGGATGGTTCAACTACGCACCGATCAGCAACGTCGCCTACAACCCGGGCCACGCCATCGACTTCTACGACATCGGCCTGCAGATCACGGGCATCAGCTCGATGCTCACGGCCATCAACTTCCTGGTGACGATCATCAACCTCCGGGCGCCCGGCATGACCTTCATGCGGCTGCCGATGTTCGTCTGGACCACCATCGTCACCATGATCCTGATTCTCTTCGCGTTTCCGCCGCTCACGGTCAACCTGTTCCTGCAGACGTTCGACCGGCTCTTCGGCGCGCAGTTCTTCAACGCCGCCACGGGGGGCAGCCCGCTCCTGTGGGCCAACCTGTTCTGGATCTTCGGCCACCCCGAGGTCTACATCGTGGTGCTGCCGGCCTTCGGGATGATCTCGGAGGTCGTGCCGGTGTTCTCCCGCAAGCCCCTGTTCGGCTACGCCAGCATGGTCCTGGCGACGTTGGCCATCGGGTTCCTCTCGTTCATGGTGTGGGTGCACCACATGTTCACCCTGGGTTACGGGCCGTGGATCAACGCCACGTTCGCGCTGTCCTCCATGCTCATCGCCGTGCCCACGGGGGTGAAGGTCTTCAACTGGCTCGCCACGATGTGGGGCGGGCGGATCCGGTTCACCGTGGCCATGCACTGGGTGGTCGCGTTCCTCGTCTGCTTCGTCATCGGGGGCATGAGCGGCGTCATGCTGGCCATGGCGCCGGCGGACCTGCAGTTCAACAACAGCTATTTCGTGGTGGCGCACTTCCACTACACCCTCATCGGCGGCGTCGTCTTCGGGATCTTCGCCGGACTGTACTACTGGTACCCGAAGATCACGGGGCGGCTGCTCGACGAGCGGCTCGGCAAGTGGAGTTTTTGGCTGGTGTTCCTGGGGTTCAACACGACGTTCTTCCCCATGCACTTCCTGGGCATGCTCGGCATGCCCCGCCGCATCTTCACCTACGGGGCCGGCCTCGGGTTCACGCTGTGGAACCAGGTGGCGACGGCGGGGGTCTTCGTGATGGCGGCGGGTGTCGTCCTGCTCCTCGTCAACCTCGCCGTGTCGTACCGTCGGGGGGCCCTCGCCGGGGCGGATCCGTGGGACGGACGGACGCTCGAGTGGGCCGTCAGCTCCCCGCCGCCGCCGTACAACTTTGCCCGCCTGCCGCTGGTGCGGGGTTACGACGCCTACTGGACGGAGAAGATCCACGGCGACGGCCGGCTGCTGCCCGCGCCCGAGCCGGCCGCGGCGCATGCGCCGCCGGGCACGGTCCACATGCCGAGCCCGACGCTGGTGCCGGCGGTCCTGGCGCTGGCGGTGCTCATGGCCGGTTACGGCCTCATCTTCCACTGGCTGTGGCTTGACCTGGTCGGGTTCGGACTCCTGGCGGCGGCGCTCCACCGGTCCATGTTCACGCCCGACCCCGGCGTGTATGTCCCCATAGCCGAAGAGGAGGCCGGGACGGCGGTCCGCACCGACTGACCCGGCGGCCCGGCCCCACATCCACACGAAGAAGCAGGAGGATCACGTGTTACGCGTACACCCGCAGCTCAAGGACGAGCGTCTTCTGGCCCTGTTCGAACGGGGCGTGGAGCGGCAGTGGCCGAGCGCCCTGCTGGACTGGAGCCAGGAGGAACGGTGGGATCGGCGGGACTTGGAAGCCCTGGCGGCCATCATCACGCCCGTGTACCTGGGGGAACAGACGGCCATGCTGGGGGTGAGCGCCATCCTGCCGCGGCTGTTGACCGCAGGCGAGACGGAAGCCGCACTGTACCTGGCGAGCATGGGCCTGGACGAAGCCCGGCACTTCCGCAACCTCTCGCGGTTCTTCGACCGCCACCAGGTTACCCCCTGGCCCACCCGGCGGCTGCCCGAGATGTGGCGCTACCACGCGCGACTCTTGCAGAGCGGGGATCCGATCGACTGGCTATGGGGCATCCTCATCAGCGATCTGTTCGCGCGGCTGTTCTACGGCCGGCTGCGGGAACAGTATCCCGACCTCTTGATTGGCCGATTGGCTCGCCGGACCCTGGTCGACGAGGCGCGCCACCAGGCGTTCGCCGACCGTTACCTCACGCCGCGGCTGGTTGGGGTGGACGCGGAGCGGCGCCGTGAGCTCTTAGGGCTCCGCGACGACCTGTTCCGGACCATGGATGCCTTGACGCACCGGTTGGCCGGTCCGCTGGGGGATCTGGGCTGGTCCGGCACGGCCTTCCTCGCCGAGCTGTGGGACGACACGGAGCGGTGGGCGGGACGCCTGGGTTTGACGGACGCGGGGGCGACGCCCGCGGCCTGGCGGGACGGGGAGGATCAGGAGAGCAAGAGCGCGAAGGGCGCTGTGAGTTCGACGCGCGTGCCCTGACCGGGCCGGCTCGCGAGCGCGAACGTGCCCCCCAGGTCCCGGGCCCGCCGGGCGAGGTGCTGCAGGCCGAAGTGCCCGGGGGGAGGCGGCTCCTCCGGGACGAACCCCACGCCGTCGTCCTCGACGATCACGCGGAACTGCTCGCCTTCCGCCCGCCAGGTGACGTCCACCCGGTCGGCGTGGGCATGACGGGCGACGTTGGCGAGCGCTTCGCGCAACCACCCCAGGACGGTCTCGCACTGGCGCGGGGACAGATCGCCGAAGCGGCGGTCCGCGGCGTGGATGTAGGTCCGATCCGCCAGCCCGAGGCTCCGCGCGATGCTCAGCACGGCCTCGGACCAGTCGTCCGAGGCGGACTTGAGGTCGAAGACGTAGTGGCGGATGTCGCCCGTGATCCGGGTCAGGCGGTCTCCCAGGTCGTCGAGGACGGCGCGGACGGCCGGGGGCGCGTCCGCAAAGCGGGTCAGGAGGGCGTCGATCCGGAGCATGACGCCGTAGAGGGATTGGATCGTCCCGTCGTGCAGCTCCATGCTGATCCGCTGGCGCTCCTCCACCACCGCCAGTCGCTCCAGCTCGCGGTTGAGGCGCGCGTTGGAGATGAGGACGGCGGCGTGGGACGCCATCAGGCCGACGAGATCCTCGTCGGCCTGGGTGAAGGGACCGTCCTGCTTGTTGGTCAGGTAGAGGTGGCCCACCACCTGGTTCCGGAAGAGGACGGGCATTCCGAGGAAGTTGGTGATGTCCGGGTGGTTCGGCGGCCAGCCGGCGGACCGCGGGTGCTGCCGGATGTCGTCCAACCGGATGGGCCGCCGGGTGCGGAGCACCTCGCCCAGCAGCCCATGGCTGCGCGGCAGGGACCCGATGGCCCGGATCTCCTCCGGGGAGAGGCCGGACGGGATGAAACGGGTCATGGTGCCTTCGGGCGAGAAGATCGCGAGGACCCCGTAGCGCGCGCCCGTGAGCGCCCGGCTCAGCTCGACGACCCGGCGCAGGATGAAGTCGACGTCCCGCTCCGTGGCGATACCGGTCATGGCCTCGTGCAGCAGGCGCAGCCGGTCGCGCTGGGCGCGCGTGATGGCGAGCAGTCGGGCCTGCTCGGCGTACTGGCGCTTGATCCGGCTCAGGAAGGCGTGCGAGTAGACCAGCGTGAAGAGCAGCGCGAGCACCACGGTGGCGGTGTCGGCGTCGGCGACCGGCATGAGGCGGACCAGGACCAGGCGGTTGAGGACGGCGAGCAGCGTCAGGCCGGCCGCCGGGCCGCCGTAGGCCAGCCACTGGCCGGGTCCGGAGAAGGGATTGAGCTCCTGGAGGCGGGCGATCCACGGGTTCGTCATGGCCCCGCTTCGGATCCGGGGTACGTCGGTTCGCGGCGCGCCAGGTAGGCGGCGGCCTCCGCCCGCCGGGTGAGTCCCAGCTTGTCGAGGATGTTGCTGACGTAGTGCTTGACGGTCTTCTCGCTCAGGAAGATCCGCGCCCCGATCTCCCGGTTGGTGAGGCCCTGGGCGATGAGCGTCAGGATGCGCCGCTCCTGAGGCGTCAGCTCGTCCAGCGGATCACGGTGCGGGCGCGGCGCGCCGGCGCTGCGGAGCACCTTGGAGGCCACCGCCGGGTCGAGGATGGACCCCCCGTCGGCCACCGTGCGGATGGCTTCCAGGACGGTGCGGCCCCGGGCGTTCTTGAGGAGATAGCCCGCCGCCCCGGCTTCGAGGGCGGCGAAGAGGAGATCGTCGTCTCCGAACGAGGTCAGGATGATGATGTGCGTCGAGGGTTGGGTCTGGGCCCACTGCCGGCAGACGTCGATGCCCGACCCGTCCGGAAGGCGGATGTCGAGCAGCAGCACGTCGACCTCAGTCGACCGGAGCAGTTCGAGGGCCTCCTGCACGCTGCCGGCCTCGCCCACCAGTCGGAAGTCCGGCTGCGCCGCCAGAAGACCGGCCAGCCCCACGCGGACCACCTCGTGGTCGTCGACCACGGCGACCCGGACCACCGATCCTGCTTCCGCCATGATGCGCACCTCCGTGCGTTGAAACCGTCCCGAGCCGGCGCCCTGTCACGAGGATTCGCGGACCTCCGTCCGCCATGCGCGGTTCTTGGCGATCCAGTCCCGGTCGAACGCCGGGACCTGCGCCTCGGGATAGATGGCGCCCACGGGGCAAACGGGTTCGCACTGCCCGCAGTCGGTGCACGCCAGCGGGTCGATGAGGCGGGTGAACCGGCCGCGCCGGATGGCGTTCGCAGGGCAGACCCGCTCGCATTCCGGCGTGAACGTCATCTCGTTGATGCAGGCCGAGGTTACGACGTAGGCCAATGTCGGCGCTCCTCCCCCGTCCGGTCGGCTTGACGGGCGCCGTGCGGACGCTCGTCGTCTTCTTCACACTGGATCCGTCGACCGGGTTTGGTGAGGATCCAATGGCCCTGATTGAGAGGGTCGAACGACGCATCTTCCCGTCCCCGCCGTGTACGGCCGCCGGGCCCGAGGGCGGGCCGTCCGGCCTCCGGTCGTCCCGACTGAAGACCCTTCCCGACACGCGCGACAATTGCCGCAATGAGCTCAGGGAACCTGTCGGCCCCGGCGGGCACAAGATAGAGGGGAGGTACGCGTGATGCGGCTGGCTGACTTCAGGATCCTGCTGGCCTCCGACGACACGCCCGGGGCGCTCGTGGCGGTCGACTGGGTGCGTCGGCACTTCGAGCCGGCCCGGACGCGGGTCACCGTGGTCACCGTGCTGGTGCCGCCGCCGGCCCAGTGGGAAGCGGTCGCCGGCGCCCCCCTCTGGGCCGACGTCGCCGAGACGGACCTCGTGCCGGAGACCAAGGCGCGGCTCGCGGCCTTCACGCCGGACGTGATTGTCCGGCGCGGAGACCCGGTCCGCGAAATCCGGGCGGCGGCGGAGAGCGTGAGACCGGACCTCATCGTCATGGGACATCGCGGCCTGAAGGGGATCGAGCGGTGGATGATGGGGAGCGTCGCCAAAGGGGTGGTGGACGCGAGCGACTGCCCGGTGCTGGTCATCCCCGAGATCCGGCCGGGTCGCGCCCGAAGCGCCTGACCCCGCCGAGCCGCGGCCGGCGCCGCCGGCGGCCCGGCCCGGCGCCACATTCCCGCCGTTCGCCCGCGGCCTCGCGTCGCCTCTTCTTGCTTGACCGCGGGCGCTCTGCGCCCTTCCGCGCGGGACAGGATGGTCCCGTCCGGTGGAAGGGCGCTCTGTTTCAGCGTCGTGAACCGTCCCCGGAGTCGCCCGCCCGCTGTTTGGGCGCCGTCCCGGTCGGCCCGCCCCGGAATAGGCACGGAGGCCGGGGGAGATGTTAACGGACGGCGTCGGCGCGAGGAGAGCGCATGGAGAGACAGTCCATCCAGGAGATCCTGCAGGCGAGCCAGAACCTGGTCCAGCGCCTCGACGGGCTGGTCCGTTCGCTCCGCGAAGCGCCGGGCGCTTCGCTGGAGGAGTACGTCCCCGACGTCGAGGCCGCCTATGCACGGCTCAAAAGCGGTCTCGGGCAGAGTCCGGACGTCGTCCTGCGCCGGCTGCGGATCCCGGCCGTGGGCCGCCAGGCGCTCGTGGCCTACGTCGACGGGATGGCCGACCCGCAGATGGTGGACCAGGATATCATCGCGCCGCTCCTGGCAACCCGCGAGCCCCCGGAGCGGTGGGCCGACGGCGTCATCAGTCCGGGCCACGTCAAGACCGCCAAGCGTTGGGAGGCCATCGAGGCGGCGCTGGTGGCGGGGAACACGCTCGTGTTCGCCGACGGGCTTGGGGAGGTCCTGGTCGCCGACACGACCAAGTTCAAGCAGCGGAGCATCGAGCGGCCCGAGACGGAGATGAGCGTCCGGGGGCCGGCGGAGGCGTTCAACGAGGTCATCTTGACCCAGATGAACCAGATCCGGCGGCGGATTCAGACGCCTGCCCTGCGCTTCAAGCAACTCAAAGTGGGCCAGGTGCAGCAGGTCGCGGTGGTCGTCGTGTACCTGGAGGGCCTGACCAACCCGGCCCTGGTCGAGACCGTGGTGGAACGGGTCGAGCGAATCCGGGTCGACGGCATCCCGGACGCGTCGATGATCGGCGGGCTCATCCGCGACCACCCCCGTTCCATCTTTCCCACCATCCGCGCCACCGAGCGGGTGGACGTGGCCTGCTGGCGGCTCCTGGAAGGCAAGGTGGTGATCCTCGTCGACGGCGACCCCTCCGTGCTCATCGCGCCGGCTCCGCTGGCCGACTTCTACCGCACGGCCATGGACTACACGAGTCCGTGGTACGATGCCACGTTCGTGCGCTTCATCCGCTGGGGCGGCTGGGCGCTCGGGGTTTACCTGCCGGCGGTCTACATCGCCCTGACCGAGGTCAACGTCAACCTCGTGCCTGCCGCGCTCCTGACTCTGGTGGCCGGGGCGCACGCCGGCCTGCCCTTCCCGCCCATCGGGGAGGCGATGCTCATGATCTTCGTCATCGAGGTGCTGCGGGAGGCGGCGCTCCGCCTGCCCAAGGTGCTGAGCACGACCATCGGCACGGTGGGCGCCATCGTGGTGGGCACGGCCGTGGTGAAGGCGGGGCTGGTGAGCCCCCAGGTCATCGTGCTCATCACGCTCACGGCGCTGAGCTTCTACAGCGTGCCGGTCTACGAGCTGACCGGGACCTGGCGTCTGGTCAACTTCGTCATGCTCCTGGCGGCGGCCGTCTTCGGCGTGCTCGGCATCGTGCTGGTCTCGATGCTCTTGGTGGGGGAGCTGACGGCGATGAGTTCGTTCGGCGCGCCGTATTTCGAACCGTTCGCCCCGTTCCGCCGGAAGGATTTCCAGGACATGGTGTGGCGACTGCCGTATTCGTCCTACACCATCCGGGCTACGGCAGGCCGGCCGGGCCACGGGCCGGCCCGGGAACCGGCCGAGGGCTTCCCGCCGCCCCATCTCAAGCGCCACAAGCCGGGGCGCTAGCCGTGCGGCGAGCGGGACGTCTCGCCCGGATCGTACTCGCCGGGCTTCTGGGACTGAGCCTGACCGGCTGCTGGGACCAGGCTCCCATCGAGAACCGCGCGGTGGTGGTGGCCATCGCGGTGGACCCCGGCCGTCGCGGCAACGAGCGCTGGACCTTTCTGTTCCCGAACGTGTCGGCGACCGCCAGCAGCCTGAGCTCGACCTCGCCGTCGGAGAACTTCTACGCCGTCGCCGTGGACGCGCCGTCCCTGGCGGCGGCCTTCACCGCCGTCCAACAACGGCTGGCGCGGGACGTCTATCCGGGTCAGCTCCAGGTCGTGCTCTGGTCGGACCGGCTCCCCACCCGGGCGGTCGCCAGCGTGGTGGCCGCCGTGGCCCAGAACGGCATCATGCCGTCGGCGGCCTGGGTGCTCGCGACCGTCGGCCAGGCCTCCCGGATCCTCACGGAGCCGAGTCCCCAATCCGTCGTCCCGTCGTACTACCTGGCCAAGTTCTTCGGCTGCCGTTCCTGCCAGCCGTTCGACCTCGGCGAGGAGTCGTGGGACTGGTGGGACCGGCACCTGACGCCCGGCATCGCTCCCATCGCGCCCGTGGCCCAGGCGGCCGGCCAGACGGTCACCATCAACCGGCTGGCCGTCTACCCCCCGGACGGGCCGCCGGCGGTCATGCCGCCCTTGGCGACCGAGGGGTACGGTTACCTGAGCGGCCGGGTCAACAAAGCCACCCTCAGTTGGCGCTGGCGCGGCCAGTGGCTCACCCTGGCGGACATCCGCGACACGCCCCGCATCCGGGTGCATCTGGAGCGCGGCGCCGTCGTGGTCCAGGAGACCGTCAACGCGACGGGCATCCTGGCAGCCGTCTCCCAGCGGCAGCCCATGGAGGCGGCGGAGCGGGCGGCGGCGCGGCTTGCGGCCGCGGCCATCCTGGACCGCTGCCGAGCGGCCGTGCGCTTTGCCAACCGGACGCACACGGATCCGTTCGGCTACGCGCGCCTGGCCGCCTGGACCGACAACCGGGCCGCGGCGGGCATGACCCCGACGACGCTGGACCGCCTGCCCATCCGGGCCGACCTTACGGTCCACGTCACCGTGCGGGGGGCGGGGGAGTTCCGGTGACCGGACCGGTCGAACCCATCGGTCGCGGACAGTTCTTCCTGCTCGTGGCCATCTCGGTGGTGGCCGGGGGGGTGTACATCTGGCCCCAGGCGGTGCTGGCCGCGGCGGGCCAGAACGCCGTGTGGTCCCTCGTCGGGTCCGTCGCGCTGGCCGGTGCCACCACCTGGGCCCACGGCCTCTGGGGGGAGTGGGCCGGCGGTCCCCACTACCTGGCCGCCGCCGAGCGCACCTGGGGCTGGGCCCGCTGGGGTCCCTTCGCGGTCACCGTGGCCCTGTGCCTGGCGGTCGAGAGCGCGTTCGTGGCCCTCTTCGCCCAGATGCTGCACGTGCTCTTCTACGTGGCGACCCCCCTCGTGGTCCTGCGCCTCCTCATCATCCTGCTGGCCGGCTGGTTCGCCTCCAAGCCGCTCAACGGCCTGGCGCGGAACGTCCAGTTCTGGTTTCCCCTGGTCATCTTCTCCTTCCTGTTCCTGTGGGTGGCCGGCATGTTCCAGGCCCGGGACTGGCCCGCCGCGCTGCCCTCCAACGTCGTCTCGCTGGTCGACATCGCCCGGGGGATCCTGATGACCTGGTACCTCTGGATCCAGGGCGCCGTGCTGGTCACCCTGGCACCCCACGTCAGCGACACCCCGGCGCGGCGGGTCCGGCGCATCGCCGTGGCCGCCATCCTGGCCCAGGGGGTCATCCTCCTCATGATCTACGTGCTGGTCACGGCGACGCTCGGGCCGGAAGCCGCCCAGCATCTCGAGTGGCCGCTCATCTTCGTGGTGTCGAACCTCAACTTCTCGTCGGCGTTCATCAGCCGCCCCGGGGTCTTCATCCTGCTGGGATGGGTGGCCGCCCTCATCCTCCACGTGAGCGTCCATCTCTACTGCGGCGCAACCAACCTGGCGGCGGCGTTCGGCGGCCACGGCGACCAGGAGGGCCGGCGCCGCCTCCTGGTGGCCGCGTTCGCCCTGGTCCTGGCAGTGGCCTCCTCGGTGTACACTTCACCGAGCGAAACCACCGACTGGGTGCTCAAGGTCGTCGACCCCTGGGCCCTCGGCTGGTGCCTTCTGATTCTGCCGGCGTCGCTCGCCGTGATGTGGTGGCGGCGCCGCGTCCGTCCGGCGGCATGAGCGACGGAGGCGGCTTTCTTCCGGCGCTCGGGGGGGTCCTCGCCGGCTGGCTGCTCGCGGTCGCGTTGGGGATCCTGCTCGGGCGCGCGGGCCTGCGCCGGCTGGAGACGGCGCTGGGCCAGGACCCGTCGCGGAGCTGGGCCGAGTTGTTGTTCAGCCTCCAGTCGACCTCGGTGCGGGAACTCGCGCTCACGGCGCAACGCGCGGCGACCGGCGAGCCGGCCCGCCACCCGATGGGATCACCGCACTTCGTGGCGCCCTATCTGGACCAGATCGGGTTCGATCCGGCCACGCTGGCCCCACCGTCCCTGCCCCGGGCGGTCCGGCCGCGCCTCGCCACCATCCTCGGCCCGGCGGCGGAGCGCCCGCTCCGCTTGGACCTGCCGGTCTTCGTGGCCCCGATGGGCTACGGCGTCGGTCTCAACGCGGCCACCAAACGGGCGCTGGCCGAAGGGGCGGCGCTGGCCGGGACGGCCGTCTCGAGCGGGGAAGGCCCGTTTTTCAGTGAAGAGCGCGCCGTGGCGCACCGCTGGATCCTCCAGCTGAGCCGCGGCCCGTTCAATCACCAGCCGGAGACGATCCGGCTCGCCGACATGGTGGAGATCCAGGTGGGTCAGGGATCCGAAGCCGGCACCGGGGTGGAGAAGCGGCGGTCCACGCTGCCGCGCCGGGTTCGCCGGGCTCTCGACGACCGGCCGGGCCCGCTGCGCATCCGGGGAGGACTGCCGCTGCCCCTGCCCCGGTGGGTCCGGCGGGTGCGGCGGGCCAATCCCGCGGTCCCGCTGGGCGTGAAGATTCCCGCGAGCCAGCACCTCGAGGCGGACTTGGCGCGACTGGTCGCGCTGGGCGTGGACGTGATCACCCTCGACGGCTCGGAAGGGGGCAGTGCCTCGAGCCCGGCGGTGATCAGCGACCACTTCGGGCTGCCGGCGGCGCTGGCGACGGTCCGCGCCCGGCGCTGGCTGGACGCGCACGGCCTCGGCGACCGGGTGAGCCTGGTGGTGTCCGGCGGCGTCCGAGGGGCGGCCGACATCGCCAAGCTCATGGCGCTCGGGGCGGACGCTGTCGCCGTGGGTACGGTCATGCTGTTCGCCGCGGCGCACGGCCAAGTCACCCGACGGGGCTGGTCCCGGGGACCGGCGGCCCTGGTGCTGGCGGGCCCCCACGCGGAGCCGCTGGACGCCGACGAAGCGGCGGAACGCGTGGCCAACTGGTTCGCCGCCACCGCCCAGGAACTCGCCCTGCTGTGTCAGGCCCTGGGGGTGCGCGACCTTCGCGCCGTCGGGCGCCGGCACCTGGTGGCCTACACGCGGGAGGCGGCGCAGCTCTTCGGCTTGCCTTTCGCCGGGGACCCGGCGCCCAGCGTCCCGGATAGCGTCGCGGCCCTGGTGAGAGGCTATCGCCGGCTGAACCGGGTGCTGGCTCGCCTGGGACGGGCGGTCGCCGGCCCGGTGAAGGCGGATCGGGAGGGATGAGCCATCGCGTCACATGTGGCACGGACCCAGGATGCCGGGGACGCGTACTTCGCGCGGACCTTCGACTGGATGGCGGACCGTTACGTGGAGCAGACCCGGGCCGTCTCGTGGGGCGGTTACGACCGCTGGCTGGACCACGCCGCGGACCTGGCGGCCCAGGACCGGCCGGAGGCGCTGGTGGACCTGGGATCCGGGCCGGGGCTTCTGCTCGCGAAGCTCCGGGAACGGCTCGGGGCGGTTCGGCTGGTCGCCGTCGACCTGTCGGGGGCGGTGCTCGACGCGCTGTCCGACGCGGCGGTGGAGCGGCACTGCGCCAGCGTGGCCGAGTTCGCCGCCGACTATCCGGAACGGTTCGACGCCGCCACGGCGACGTTCGTGCTGCGGGACGTCGAGGATCCGGTCGGATTCCTGCGCGACGCCGCCCGCCTGCTCCGGCGCGGCGGCCGCCTGGTGATCCTGGAGACCCACCGGCCGGTGGGGCCGGGGGGCATCGGGTTCGACCTCTACTTCCATCACTGGCTGCCCTGGTGGGGTCGCATGCGCCTGGCGCGGGACTGGCCGGAGGGCTGGGGACCCAACCCCTACGCGTGGCTCTCCGCGAGCCAACGGCGCTGGCGGCACGGGGCGGACGTGCCGGCGTGGCTGGAGCGGGCCGGGTTCGAGCGCGTCGCCGAGCACCGTCGGCCCGACGACGTGGTGATGCTGCTGACGGCAGTCAAGGCGTGAACGGGAGCCGGCCGTCGCTCCGGACGTAGAGCCAGGCGAGCAGGTCCTTGACCCAGGCGGCCCAGCGGGCGTGCACGACATGCTCCCGGGCGTCGCCGACGGGGCCGGGGCCGTAGGCGAGGAGCGCCCGCCCGTCGCCGGTGTCCAGCAGGGTGACGGAGGCGGGATGCCACGGGGCCGGCGGGCTTTGGCCCCGAACCGTGCGCACCCAGTGGTCGACCGCCGCGCGGGCCTGGGTCACGGCGGCATGCGCCGTCTTGGGCAGGCGGGCGGCCAGGTCGCCCACGGCGTAGATGTCCGGCCAGTCGCGATGGCGGCCGTGGCCGGTGGTCGGAACCCAGCCGTAGCCGTCGTCGAGGCCGCTCCGGCGGGCCAGGTCGGATCCGGCGTAAGGCGGGATCCAGATCATGCGCTCGGCCTTCAGCGCGCCGTCCGCCAGCACCAGGCGGCCGGGTTCCACCCGGACGTAGCGGGCACCGGTCACCACGCGGATCCGGCGGGTGTCGAGCAGGTCCTGGAGCCGGGCGCGCCCCCGGGGACCCAGGGCCTCGCCCACCACCCCGGCGGGGCTGACCACGACGACCTCGGTGTGGTCGCGGCGCCCGTGCCGGCGCAGCGCCTGGTCGAAGAGGAAGGCCGCCTCGTACAAGGGGCACTCGCAGGCACTCGCCGGCTGTGGCGTGGCCCGGGGATCCGCCCGGTAGGGGCCCGCCACGAAGAGGATGCGGCCACCGGTCCACGTCGCGTTGGCGGCGGCCGCGTGGCGGGCCAGGAAGTCCTCGCACAGCCCGCCCGTGGCCGGCGACAGCCCTTCGACGACGGACCAGGCGGCATCCGCGCCGGTGGCCCAGAACAGCACGTCGTAGGGGAGCGGGCGGCGGGAGGCCAAGTGGACCAGGCGGCGGTGGGCATCGATAGCCACCGCCCGGTCGTTGAGGAACGTGCCGGCTCGCCCCACCGCCCGGTCGAGGGGGATGCGCAGGGAGCGGACAAACACGGGCGGCCGGGCCATGGCCTCGACCAACGCGGGGCGGAACACGGCCGTGGCGCGCTGGTCGACGACGGTCAGGGTCACCCGGTCGCCCATCAGGCGGCGCAGCCGGTGCACCACCGCCAGTCCCCCGAACCGCGCCCCCAGGACCACCACGCGGAAGCGCTCCCCGCGACCCATGTCTCGTCCCTCCACCGGCAACAGGGTGCGCGGGGACCGGCGGCGGCATGCGCCCGCTCAGCGCCACAGAACGGGGACGTTCATGGCGAGCATGTACGCCGCCACCACCGCGACGAACGCCGCGAAGAGACGGTTCAGCACGCCGCGGGCGGCCGCCAGGCGGGTGGCCCAACGCACGCCGAGCCAGCCGCCGGCCAGGCCGCCGGCCAGGTACTCGGCCATGATGGGCAGGCTCACGAGGCCGGACAGAGCGTAGTTCACGGCCGTGGTGAGACCGAAGGTGCCCACGGCGAAGAGCGAGGTGCCGACCGCCAGGATCATGGGCATCCCGGTGGCCAGGACGAGGCCGGGGACGACCAGGAAGCCGCCGCCGATGCCGAAGAACCCGGAGAGCGCGCCGACCAGGAGGCCGGTGGCTCCGGTCCGGACGAGCGCCCGAGGGGCGGCCGCCGGCAAGCGGCAAGGCCGGCCTACCTCGCCGGCGCCCGCCGGGGCCGACCGGGGTGCGGCGGCGGGGGCGCGGCGCCACATCACGACAGCCACGACCAGCATGAGCACGGCGAAGAGGGCGAGCAGCGCCGGACCGCGCACCGCCTTGCCCAGGGACGAGCCGGCGAAGGCTCCCGCCAGACCGGGCGCGGTGAAGGCTGCGGCCTCCCGCCAGCAGACATGGCCCGCACGCCAGTGGGGGACGAGGTTGGCGAATGCGTTGAGGGCCACGGCGAGCGCGGTGGTGCCGATGACCCGATGCGGCTGGTCCAGCCCCACGACGTAAAGCAGAAGGGGGACGGCCAGGATGGAGCCGCCCCCGCCCAACAGACCGAGAGTGAGACCGACCAACCCGCCCGACACCATGGTGAGGACCAGCTTAACCACCGCCGCCACCTTCCTTCCGCCGTCGCGCTGTCGTAGCGGACGGCCGGGGATTCGACAGCGACAGTATGCGCCACCGCGCGGCCGGCGCAGGGCGTCAGTCGCGGGCGTCCTGGGGGATGACCAGGACCGGCACGGGCGAGTAGTGGACCAGCGCCTTCGCCACGCTGCCCATGAGCATGCCAGTCAGACCGTGCAGGCCGCGGTGGCCGACGACCAGCAGGTCCGGCGCGTCCTGGCGCACCACGGCCAGGATTTCGCGGACCGGGTCTCCCTGCCGGACGGCGGACTGGACCAGGAACCCCTGCAGGTGCTTCTTGGTCTGTTCCACAGCGGCTTCCGACCAGGGCAGTTCGTGCGCCAGCGGCGCGGTGGCGTCGTAGCCCGTCACGTAGCCCGCGTAGGCGCTCCGATACATCATGTCCTCGACCGTGATCACCTTGATGACCGTGTTCTGGCGGTCGAAGTGACGGCGCACCCAGTCGGCCGCGTGCAGCGCGCACGGACTGCCGTCCGACGCCAGCGCCAGTTCCCAGGCCATGATCTTCGCCCTCCTCCTGCCGGACGGGCGTGTGCCCGCCGGGCGCCGTTCCCTCGCCGGCCACCTCTGCTGGTCTCCATGATAGGAGCCGGGCCGGCGCGGCCAAACGGTCCATCGGCCCAACCCGGGCCTTCCGTTCGACCGCCTGCCGGTGGCTCCTCGCGGCCGGAGGGAGCCGGCGAAAACCCACATTATCGTGAAAACTTGGGTCAATGGTCCGTATCGGGACGGTCCATCGGATCCGTGTGTCCGTCCGCCCGCCCCGCTAGCATCGGAGGTGAAGTCGCGCCACACCCGAAACCGCCCGCCCTCCGGCGGGATGGCCGTCCGCCGGACGGCGCGATCGGGTCGCGGCCCGGCCCGTCGATTTCGTCGGGGTCGCAGCAAGGAGGACGAGGACATCGTGACTTTGCGAGAGAAGTGGCGCATCATCGCCCAGACGTTGACCAGCGTGCCCAACCCCGCGGAGCGGGCCGAAGAGCTGCGCCGCTTGGCGGTGAGCCTGGCCGGGCGGGTGCCCGTGGCCGTCGGCGCCGAGGACCGGGAGGCGGCCCTGGCGCTGGACGCCGAGGCGGAGATCCTGCAGGAGATGGTCGAGACGGCGCTGCTGGCGGCCACGCCGCGCCGGGCGTCCGACGACGACGCCTACCGGCAGGCCGAGATGGCGCTCCGCGCCTTGTCCCTGTCCGAACTGAGAGGGGTGCGCGAGCTCCTGCTGAGCATGAACGGGCCGGAGGCGGTCGTCGTGACCTCGGAGCTGGCCGAGCAACTCGGGATGACGCCCTCGGTCATTCCCAACGGTTTGCGCAAGCTCGCCAGCGCGGGCGTGGTCAAGACCCGCTCGATGGGGTCGAAGGGGACCTACGTGCGCATCCTCAACCGGGAGATTACCCGGTTGTTGGCCCAAACGGCCGCCTGATCCGCCGGCGCGGTCCGATCCCCGCCCGGACGGGGACGGTCCGGCCCGTTCAGGGGCCGGCCGTGTCGCGGGTACCCAGGAGCCGGGCGGTGCGGCGGGCGATCTCCGGCGCGAGTCCGAGGTAGCGGCGCGCGTCGAACACCCGCTCCCAGTCCGCCTCGCTCCAATCGGCGAACAGCGGGTCCTCGCGGAGGACGTCGCGGAACGGACGGCCGCTTTCGACGGCCGTCATGCTGGCCTCGTAGACGCGGTCGTGGGCGGCGTCGCGCCCGATGCGGCGCCCGAGAGCCAGCATCACCGCTTCCGACAGGATGAGGCCGCCGGTGCGCCGGAGATTTCGGGCCATGGCCGCCCGGTCCACGCGCAGCCCCCGCAGCACGTCGCCGAGTTTGGCCAACGCGTTGCCCAGCAGGATGAAAGCGTGCGGGAGCCCGACCCATTCGACCTTCCACAGCCCGGAATGCCGCTCGTGCTCCTGCGCCATGGCCCCGAACACCATCGACGCCTCCGCGCGGGCCGCGCGGACACTCGTTAGGACGGCCTCGGCCAGGGCCGGGTTGCGCTTGTGCGGCATCGTCGACGAACCGACCTTGCCGTGGTGGAACGGCTCCTCGACCTCGCCGTAGTCCGTGCTGGCCAGCCGGAAGACTTCCTGCGCCACCCGCTCCGCGGTGCCGGCGGTCAGCACGACCAGGGCGGCCAGCTCCCCGATCCGGTCCCGCGCCGCGTGCCAGCACATCTCGGGGATCCCGAGGCCCAACTTGGTCAACGCCCGCGCCTGCACGTCCTCCCCCTGGGGCCCGAAGCCGGCGAAGGTGCCCACCGCACCGGTGAGGTTGCCCACCAGCACCCGGGGTGCGGCCTCCTGCCACCGAACGCGCTGGCGCTCGAACTCCCACGCCCACCCCGCGGCCTTGAAGCCGAAGGTGATGGGCAAGGCGTGCTGGCCGTGGGTGCGTCCCGCCATCACGGTGTCGGCCTCGCGACCGGCCAGGTCCGCCGCGGCCTCCCGGAGGGCTTGCAGGAGGTCCGTGACGCGGCGGACGGCCTCCCGGAAACGGAGCATGTTGGCGGTGTCCATGATGTCCTGGGTGGTGGCGCCCCAATGCACGTAGTGTCCGGCCGGGCCCAGCCGCCGGGCCAGGGCCCGTACCAGCGGCACGAGGAGATGGGCCGTCCGCCCGATCTCCGCCCCCAGTTCCTCCAAGGAGAAGGTCTCCTCCCGGGCCCGCCGCGCGATCTCCGCCGCGGCCTCCGCAGGGATGAGGCCGAGCTCGCCTTCGGCCTCGGCCAGGGCGGCCTCGACCGCGAGCAGACACCGGACGAGGTTCTCGTCGTCGAAGATGCGACGCATCTCGGGATCCGCGTAGGTCCCGGCGAACAGGGCGGATTCGATGAGACTGGCCGCCATGGCTCTCCTCTCCCCTTTTCTTTGTTAGGGTGGACCCGCCGAGCGCCGCCCGACGATGCCGGGGCGCGCGGGATGGATCAGGATTCGAACCCGGGCAGGCGACCCCTGTCGTTCCGGTGGCCGGGAGCGGTAAATCTCGTTGGCCGAGACGGGATTCACGGACGTCTGGGTTCCGTCGCGCGCGGGGCGGGGGCGGCGAGGACCTGCGCCAGTTCCTCGACAATCCGGCGGCTGACCGCCATCACGCCCCCGACCGCAACGGCCGCGGCCGGCGAGAGCGCCTGGGCCTCCGGGGGATGGTGCAGACGGGTGCGGTAGGCGGCGTCGGCGTCGGCCAGACGCGCCCCGAGGTCGGCCCAGACGGTGCCCCCGGCGCTTGCGCGGCGGGCGAGTTCCTGCAGCACCCCTCCGACGACCGTCCAGAGGGCCGCCTCCGGGGCGAGGCGGTCGAGGGCGCCGGGATCGTCGCGGACGGCGTCGGCGAGGCTACGGTTGAGCCCGCGGAGCTGGATGGCGAGGTGCTCCAGCGCGGTGAGGAGCCGCTCCCAGCGGGGCAGCCGGGCCGCCTGGGGACGGGCCGCCGGATTCCACCACGCGGCCTCGCGGCAGAGTGCGATGGCCTGGCGCGCCGCGGCCACGTCCGCCTCCAGCGCGCGGGCCCGTTCCAGCCAGGCCGAGTCCAGGCGGGGGAGCTCGGACCCCATCTCCTCCAGCAGGCGACCCAGACGGTCGGCCAGCCGTCCGAGCGCGGTGTGGACCTGGTCCAGGTACGTCGGCGGGAGGAGCAACAGGTTGACGCCGACGGCCACGGCCGCGCCGATGGCCGTGTCGACCACCCGGTCCAGCGCGTAACCCGGGCTTGACGCGCCGACGACCATCACCAGGAGGGCGCTCACCGGCACCTGGACGGCGCCGGCGGGGCTGAGCGACAACAGGCGTCCCAGCGTCAGCCCCGCCAGGACGACGAGGGCGATGCTGCCGGCGCCCACGCCCAGCCACCGACCCAGGAAGTAGGCCACGAGCACGCCGGCCACGACCCCCAGGACCCGTTGGACCGCCCGGAGGTACGATTCGCGGACGGTGACCTGCATCACCAGGACCACGGCCAGGGGAGCGAAGTACGGCCGGGGGTGGCCGACCGCCCACACCGCCAGCTGCCAGGCAAGGCCCGCCGCCAAGGCGGTCTTGGCGATGTAGAGGGCGGCCGTGGCCCCGCCGACGAGCCCGGTGGACAGGCCGATCCACTCGCCGCGCACCAGCGCGGCCAACCGTGTGGCGCATCCCCGCATGCCCGCCCCTCCCGGTGGCCCGTGTCCCCGCCCGCGCGCGATCGGCGCGGCAACGAGGGTCGACGCAGCATTTCCCGGGCCGCGCGTCGGTTCCTGCCGGCGGCGCCGTCGGGTTCGCTCGGCGAAAAGATCGAGGCGGGGTCGGCCGGCACGGGACAACGGGGCCCTGGGCGGACGGGGCGGGTGCTACGATGAGGGCGTCGTACCTTTCTGACTCGCCATGGAATTGGAGGGTGACCGACCGGAGCAGGTCGCGCCGCCCCGGGGCGCATCCCGGGCCGCCGCCCGCCCTTCTTCCGGTCGGCCTGCGACCGCATCCCGCGCAGAAGGAGGGGCGAGCATGGAGACCTTCGACCCCGAGATCCTCGCCGCGGCGCGCCGCCTCGTCGGCATGACGGGTCCGCCCGTGACCCAGGTGATCGAGTACGGAGCTATCCTGCGGTTCGTGGAGGCCGTGGGGGACGACCATCCCCTCTATCGCGACCCCGAGTACGCCCGGCGGACGCGGTGGGGCGGCATCATCGCGCCGCCGACGTTCCTCTGCACCATTCGGACCGAATCCCCGCAGCTTAAGGACGTCGGGGTGACGTTCGGCACAGTCAACCTCAACGGGGGCAACACCTACGAGGCCTACGAGCCGGTCCGGCCCGGGGACGTCATCTGCGCCCAGACGCGGGTGGCCGACGTCCGCGGAGTGGTGGGCCGGTCCGGCGCGATGCTCATCATCGAGCGCGAGACCCGCTATATCAACCAGTACAACCGTCTGGTCGCTGTCGGGCGGGCGACGAGCATCCGACGATAGGGGGAGGAGCGGCGGTGCGCTACGCGGAGGACGTTCGACCCGGGGACAACCTGCCTCGGTTGGTCAAGCACCCGACGACGCGCCAGTTGGTCCAGTATGCGGGCGCGTCGGGGGACTTCTACGAGATCCACTACGACCGGCCCTACGCCGAGCGCGCGGGCCTGCCGGGGGTCATCATCCACGGGCTGCTCAAGGCCGGCTGGCTCGGGGAGCTGGTCCGGGCCTGGGCGGGCGCGGATGCCTGGATTCGCCGCCTGTCCGTCTCCTATCGGGGCATCGACGAGCCGGGCCAGCCCTACACGGTGTCGGGCACCGTGACGGCGGTGGAGCCGACCGCGGACGGAGGCCGGGTAACGCTGGAGCTGTGGGGGGAGAGCGCGGACGGCCGCCGGACCACGCTCGGCACCGCCGAGGTGGACTTGCCCGGACGCCGGCCCGCCTAGCCGCGGGACGGCGGCGGAGGGAGGCAATGCGCATGACGTGGCAATTCGGGCCGCTTGGGGTCTCCGTCGCGGATCACGTGGCCGAGGTGGTGCTGGACAACCCGCCCGTCAACGCGTTGAACGAGGCGGCCTACCAGGGGTTCATCGACGCCTTCCGGCTGCTCGAAACCTTGCCCGGGGTTCGGGCGGTGGTGTTGACGGCGCGGGGGACCCGCGCGTTCGTGGCCGGTACCGACGTCCACGACTTCGCCAGCCAGCATCCGGACGACCCCGCCTGGGCGGTCCGGCACGCCCGGTTGGTCCGGACGGCGTTCGAGGCCATTTACACCTGCCCCGTGCCGGTCATTGCGGCGGTCGCCGCTCCGGCGTTGGGGGCGGGCATCGGCGTGGTCGCTTCCTGCGACCTCATCGTGGCCGCCGAGGAAGCCGTCTTCGGCCTGCCGGAGATCGACGTGGGGGTACTGGGGGGAGCCCGGCACCTGGCCCGGCTGGTGCCGCCCCAGAAGGTGCGGAAGATGATGTACACCGGCGAGCGCGTCCCCGCGCGGCGCCTGTACGAATGGGGGACGGTGGAGGCGGTGGTGCCGCGCGACGCGGTGCTCGAGACGGCGCGCGACTTGGCGCGAACCATCGCGGCCAAGAGTCCCGTGGCCATCCGGCTGGCTAAGCGCGGACTGAACCACCTCGAGCTGGCGGATCTCTCCCTCTTCGAAGGGTACGCCTACGAGCAGACCCTGACGGAGCAGCTGGCCGGGCATCCCCACTCGCGCGAGGCCCAGCAGGCATTTTTCGAGAAACGGCCGGCCCGGTTCGAGGACTGACCGGGCGGCCGTCCAGCAAGCGGACCGCCGGAGCGCGTTCCGGCGGCGGGGAGGATGGGCGTGAGGGACATGGACACCATGCGGGCGCGCTGGGAGCGGTTCTTCGCCCCCCGCAGCCTTGCCGTGGTGGGCGCCAGCCAGGATCCGAGCCGGATCGGCGGGCGGCCCATCGCGTACTCGTTGAAGGCCGGGTTCGCCGGCCGCATCTACCCAATCAACCCCAAGTACGACCGGATACAGGGGCTCAAGGCGTGGCCGAGTCTGGCCGCGGTGCCGGAGCCGGTCGACGTGGTGGTCGTGGCCGTGGGTCAAAGCCAAGTGGAGCAGGTGATCCGCGAGGGGGCCGGCAAGGTCGGGGGCTACGTGGTGTTCTCCGCCGGTTACAAGGAGACCGGGGAGGCGGGGCGGCTCGCCGAGGAACGCCTCGCCCGCCTGGTGGCCGACCAGGGCGCGGTGTTGCTCGGCCCCAACTGTCTCGGCTTCATCGCCGCCGACGCCGGCGCCTATCCGACCTTCACCTCGGGCTTCGAGGACGTCGAGCCCGTCCGCGGCGGGGGCGTGGCCATCGTGACCCAGAGCGGCGCCTTCGGCGCGTATCTGCTGCGGCTGGCCACGGAGCGGGGGATCGGGGCGAGCAACTGGGTGTCGACGGGCAACGAGGCGGGGTTGACGGTCGCCGACCTCATCGCCTATTACGCCGAGGACCCGGGGACGCGCATCATCTGCGCCTACCTGGAGGGTGTCCGCGACGGACCGCGTTTTTTGGAGGCGCTCGAGCGGGTCGACCGGGCCGGCAAACTGCTCATCGTGGTCAAGGTGGGGCGCACCGAGCGGGGGGCGCAGGCCGCCCGGTCCCACACCGGATCGCTGGTCGGGTCGGACGCGGCGTTCGACGCGGCACTCCGCGGGCACCGGGCGGTCCGGGCCGAGTCGGTGCGGGAGATGTTGGAACTCGCGGAGGCGGCCGCGATCGGCGGCGTGCCGCGGGGGCGACGCTACGGGATCGTCACGGTGTCCGGTGGCGCCGGCATCCTGATGGCCGATGCGGCCCTGGCCGCCGGCCTGGAGCTCCCCGAGATGCCGCCGGCGGTCACCGAGCCGGTCCTGGCGCGGGTTCCCTTCGCCGCCCCCTACAACCCCGTGGACATCACCGCCCAGACGATCAACGAACCGGACCTGCTCGCGTCGACGCTCCGCGCCATGGTCGAACACGTCGACCTGGACGCCCTGGCCGTGTTCCTGAGCCACGTGATCGCCGCGCCGTCGCTGGCGGACACGCTGGTCGACGCGTTCCGCGCCGTGCGGGAGCGATCGGACCTGCCCCTGCACTTGGTGGGGTTCGCCCCCGAAGCCGTGCGGCGCCGATACCGGGAACTCAACGTCCTCCTCGTCGAGGACCCCGCCGCCGCCGTGGCGCTGGTGGCCAAGCTCGCGGCCGTGGCCGACGCGACGGGTCCCTCCGCCGCGACCACCGGCGGCGAGGATCCGGGAGCCCCGGCGACGGGGGAGGAATGGGCCGTCAAGGCGTGGCTCCGGGACCTGGGCCTCCCCGTGCCGGAGGGGCGGCGTGTCGGCCGGCCCGAGGACGCGGCGGAGGCGGCGGCGGCCGTCGGGTTCCCCGTGGCGGTCAAGCTCCAGGGGGAGGGCCTGCTGCACAAGACCGAGCACGGCGCCGTCCGTCTCGGCCTGACCGGTCCCGAGGCGGTGGCCGCGGCGGCAGAGGCGCTGTGGGCCCTGGGGGAGCGGCTGGGGCTGGAGGGCCCGTCGCTGTTGATCGAAGCGATGGCGCCGCCGGGCGAGGAGCTCCTCGTGAGTGTCCGACGCGACCCGGTGTTCGGCCCGCTGCTTATCTTCGGACTGGGCGGCATCTGGACCGAGGTCCTGCGCGACGTGCGGACGGAACTGGCGTCGGCATCGGAAAAGCGGCTGGCGGAGGGGCTCCGGGCGCTCCGGGGGGCCGGAGTCCTGCTCGGGGCGCGGGGCGGACCGTCCTACGACCTCGACGCGCTGGCCCGGTTCCTTGGGCGCGTGGGACGCGTGGGGGCCGGGCTCCTGTCCCGCGATCCCGACGCTATGGAGTTGGAGCTCAACCCGGTACGCGTCAGCGTCGACGGCATCCGCATCCTGGACGCGGTGCTGTACCGGCGCTGACGCGGTCGGGCGGTTGCGAGGAAGGAGGGACCGCCACGTTCGAGGAGACCGCAGCACAGCGCGAGGTGGTGGAGGCCGTCCGGGTGTTCGCCGAGCGGGAGATCCGGCCGCTCGCGGCGGCGTATGAGCGTGAAGACCGCTACCCCTTCGAGCTGGTCGAGAAGATGAAGGAGATGGGGCTGTTCGGCGCCATCATCCCGCAGGAGTACGGCGGACTCGGGCTGGACTACGTGACCTACGCGCGGATCATCGAGGAGATCGCGCGGGTGTGGATGAGCGTCGCCGGGATTCTGAACAGCCACCTCATCATGGCCTGGGCGGTGCTGACCTACGGGACCGAGGCGCAGCGGCGCCACTACCTGCCGCGGTTCGCCACCGGTGAACGCCGGGGTGGGCTGTGCCTGACCGAGCCGGACGCGGGTTCGGACGTGCAGGGCATCCGCACGACGGCCCGGCGCGACGGCGACGGGTATCGCCTGAACGGCGCCAAGATGTTCATCACCAACGGACGATACGGGGACACCTACCTGGTGCTCGCGCGCACGGACCCCGCGGCGACGCCCCCGCGGCGCGGCATGAGCCTGTTCGTGGTCGAGAAGGGGCCGGGTTTCGTCGTGCTGCGGGACATCCCCAAGCTCGGCTACCGGGGCGTGGAGACCTGCGAGATCCGCTTCGAGGACATGTACGTCCCGGCCGACAACCTGGTGGGCGGCGAGGAAGGGCAGGGCTTCCGCCAGGTGCTCGGCGCGCTGGAGGTGGGGCGCATCAACGTCGCCGCCCGCGGCGTGGGGCTGGCCCGGGCGGCTTTCGAGGCGGCGATTCGCTATGCCGACCAGCGGCGGGCGTTCGGCCAGCCGATCGCCGAGTTCGAGCTCATCCAGAAGAAGCTGGCGTGGATGGCGACCAAGATCGAGGCGGCCCGGCTGCTCACGCTGCGCGCGGCGGAGCGGAAGGCACGGGGCGAACGGGCCGACCTCGAGGCCGGGATGGCGAAACTCTTCGCCACCGAGACGGCCCAGGAGGCGGCCCTGGAAGCGATGCGGATCCACGGAGGCTACGGGTACACAGAGGACTTCCCCGTCGAACGCTATTACCGCGACGCGCCGCTGCTGGTCATCGGCGAGGGGACGAACGAGATCCAGGAGACGGTCATCGCCCGTCAGCTCCTGCGGCGCCTCCGGGCGGGCGAGGATCCGGGGGGGTGGGGCCCGTGACGTTGGCCGAACAGATGGTGGACTTCGCCTGGAGGCTCCGTCCGGAGGACATCCCCGAGTCCGTGCGGGCCGCCGCCCGGCTGCACGTCGCGGACACCGTGGGCGTCGCGATGGCCGCGTCCCGCGAACCGTGGGCCGCCGCCGTCCTCGCCCTGGCCCGAAGCCGTGAGACCGCCGCCGGAGCGACGGTGTGGGTCACCGGCAGTCGGGCGGCACCCGAGACCGCGGCCCTGGTCAACGGCACCCTGGCGCACGGACTCGACTACGACGACACCCACGTGGCCGCCGTCGTCCATCCCAGCGCGGCCGTGGTCCCCGCGGCGGTGGCGGCCGCGGAGGCTGCGGGATCGGCGGGGCGCGACGTGCTCGCGGCGGTGGTGGCGGCCTACGAGACCGTGGCGCGGCTCGGCATGGCCGCGGCCGGGGCCTTTCATGCCCGGGGATTCCATCCCACCGGGGTCCTGGGCGTGTTCGGGGCCACGTTGGCCGCGGCCCGGCTGTTCGGGTTGACGGCCGAGCAGGCGGTGGCGGCGTTGGGGGTGGCGGGCAGCCAGGGAGCGGGCCTCCTGGAGTTCCTGGCCAACGGTTCGGGGACCAAGCGTCTGCATCCGGGGTGGGCGGCCCACGGGGGAATCCTGGCGGCGCTGTTGGCGGCGGAGGGTTTCACGGGGCCGGCCACGGTGTTGGAGGGACGATACGGACTCTTCCCCACCCACCTGGGGGACGGGTGGGCACCGCCGGCCGACGTCTTCGCGGATCTCGGCACCGTGTGGGAGACCGAGCGGATTGCGTGCAAGGCGTACCCGTCCTGCCACTTCACGCACGCCTTCGT
This sequence comes from Actinomycetes bacterium, assembly GCA_023565505.1. GTDB lineage: Bacteria > Bacillota > Sulfobacillia > Sulfobacillales > JAIMBI01 > JAIMBI01. The sequence continues at coordinate 82,654 of JAIMBI010000006.1, forward strand.
GGACGCCGCGCTCCAACTGCGCGAGGAGGTCGACCCCGCCGCGATCGTCGCCATCACGCTCAGGGCGGCCGCGGGCATCGTACCGGTCGTGCTCGAACCGTGGGAGGGGAAGCTTCGGCCCGACACCCCCTACGCGGCCAAGTTCAGCCTCCCCTATTGCGTCGCCGCGGCGTTCCGGGACGGGCACCTCGGTCTCGGCCAGTTCGACCCCGCGGCCATCCGCCGGCCCGACGTGCTGGCGCTGGCGGCACGGTGCCGGTACGCGTTCGATCCGGAGGCGGACTATCCCCGCACCTTTGCGGGCTGGGTCGAGGTGGAGACGACGGACGGCCGGCGGCTCGAGCGTCGCGTGCACCAGGTGCGCGGGCTGCCGGAACGCCCGCTGACGCGCGCCGAGGTGGCGGCGAAGTTCCAGGACAATCTGGCCTATGCCGGCCGGGCCGGGGCCGCGCCCGCCCTCTGGCGCGCGCTTGAGACGCTCGACGCCGAGGATGGGATGAGCGCCGTGGTCGCCCTCTTCCGGTCCTGAGGGCGGCCGGCGGCAGGAAGGGGGATGAGACCGATGACCACGCTCGACGTGGCGTTTGCGGGCGACGAGGGCACCATCATGGTGGTCCGGCTGAACCGTCCCGAGGTCCTCAACGCGATGAACACCCGCATGATGGAGGAGATGCTCGCGCTCTTCCGCGAACAGGCGTCCAACGACGCCCTGCGCGCGGCGGTCATCACGGGAGCCGGCGGGCGGGCGTTCTCCACCGGTGCCGACCTCAAAGAGCGGGACACGTTCACCGAGGCCGACTGGCGCCGACAGCACCGGCTGGCCGAGGAGAAGATGCTCGCGGTCCGGGACTTCCCGGTGCCGGTCATCGCCGCGGTGGAAGGCTACGCCTACGCCGGAGGATGCGAGCTGGCGCTCATGTGCGACTTCATCGTGGCGGGCACCTCCGCCCGGTTCGCGCTGACCGAGGTCCGGCGCGGCATCGTGCCGGGGGGCGGCGGATTGCAGAACCTGCCGCGGGCCATCGGGGTGCGCCGGGCCAAGGAGTTGGTCTACACCGGCCGGCCCCTGGACGCCGCGACCGCCTACGCCTGGGGTCTCGTCAACCGCGTCGTGCCCGACGGCGAGGCGCTGGCCACGGCCCTGGCCATCGCGGAGGAGATCGCCGCCAGCGCGCCGCTCGCGGTGCGGATGGCCAAGGTCGCGCTGACGCTTGGCCCCGACGCCGACTTCCGCACCGGCTACGCGCTGGACATCGCGTCGCACTACGCGCTGATCGGCACGGAGGATCGCCGGGAGGGCGTCCGGGCGTTCAACGAGAAGCGGCCGCCGCGCTGGCAGAACCGCTGAATCCCGGATCCGGCGGGCGGCGTCCGCGCGGCCGCCTCGCCGGCTCGGGGTGCCGGGCGGCCTCGGCGGGGCTGCCCGACCGCCGATTTCTCCTATCGAAAAGTTAATACCATATACGACGAGGCGTAGGATTCGGACGCTTCGGTCGCGAACCGCCGTCCACCGCCGGCTGCATACGCCGCGGCCCCTCGGCGTAGGGTGCAGCGCCGGATGTCAACCCGGAAGGGGTGGAAACCGCATGACCGAGAGCACCCGTGCCGCCGCGATGATCGGTGCCCGAATGGATCGGCTGCCGATGACGCGCGCGCAACTGGGCATGTTCGTCCTTCTCGCCATCTTCTCCGTCTTTGAGCTGGGGGACCTCAACACCTTCGCGTACGCCACGCCGGGACTCATCAAGACGTGGGGCCTCACCGTGCCCGTGATCGGGCAGATCACCTCGCTGACCTTCCTCGGCCTGTTCCTGGGGGCTTGGCTCGGCGGATACCTCTCCGACGTCTTCGGGCGCCGCCGGCTGCTCATCCTCACTATCACGTGGTTCTCGGTGTTCTCCCTCCTCAACGCCGTCGTCCAGACACCCGGCCAGTTGGAGCTGACCCGGTTCCTCACCGGCATGGGCCTGGGCTCGGAGATCATCAACACGTGGACGTACATGGGGGAGATGTTCCCCAAGACGCACCGCGGCCGCTACCAGTCGCTCGTGTTCGCGCTGGGCCTGATCGGGATTCCGCTGATGGCCTGGTGGGCCCGCACCGTGGTGCCGACGGGCCCCGACGGCTGGCGGTTCGTGTTCGTGGCCGGCGCCGTCGGGATCCTCACGCTGCCCTTCATCGGGGCCAACATCCCGGAGTCGCCCCGCTGGCTCGACACGAAGGGCCGCCATGACGAGGCGGACCGGGTGCTCCGGGCCATCGAGGCGCGCGTCGAGGCAGTCACGGGGCGGCGCTTGCCGGAACCCGTCCCCGAGGCCGTGGGGGAGATTGTGCCGTCGGTGCCCGTGGCGGAGCTCTTCCAGCGCCGCCTGATCCGGCGCACCGTCGTGGTCACGCTCGGCATGATGGCGAGCATCCTCGGCTTCTACGGCTTCTCCGCCTGGGTCCCCACCCTCTTGGTGAAGTCGGGCTACACGGAGCTGCAGAGTCTCACGTACACGTCCATCATCAGCCTCGGCGCCCCCGTCGGCGCCATCCTGGCGTGGCCGGTGACCGACCGCGTCGGGCGGCGGGTGATGGTGGGCGTGGTGGCGTTCGCCATCGCGCTGTGCGTGCTCCTGTACGGCATGAAGTTCAGCGTGGCGGCGGTGTTGGTGTTCGGGTTCCTGGTGGCGCTCTTCCTGCAGACCCAGACCACGCTGTTCTACGCCTACGCGTCCGAGGTGTTCCCGACGTACGTCCGGTCCACCGGGTGGGGCTTCGCCAACGGCATGGGCCGCCTCGCCAACGTGGCCGGCGGCGTCCTGGTGGCGGCCATCTACGGAAGCCTCGGGTACATGGCCGTGTTCATCTTCGTCGCGCTCATGTTCGTCATCGAGGGCCTGCTGGTTCTCGTCTGGGGTGAGCAGACGGCCAAGCGCTCGCTCGAGGAGATCGGGGCGACGGAGGTCACGACCGCGGGCTGACCGTCGATCGGTTCGGTTCCACCGGACGGAATCCCGAGGTGCGGCACAGGTCGGTCGGATATCCCGTCAGGGGGTCCGGCCGACCTGTCGTGATCGGCCAAGCCTTGTCCGTCAAGGTCTCGCGGGTCGGCCGGGACGGGTGTCCGCGGCGCGTTTTCGCTGGACGGAAAAGCGGGTGAATCGGCAGGAAAACACCCCGCGGCGACCCGAACTTAACGGGCGGTCGCGAGGCCGAAACCAGACGGAAGCGGGGACGGCATGGACAGCTTGGCACGCATCCTGCGGCCGGAGAGCGTCGCGGTCATCGGGGCGTCCCGGGACGTCGACCGCATCAGCGGGCGGCCGGTGCATCTCCTGCGGCAGCACGGGTTCGGCGGGCGGATCTACCCCGTGAACCCCAAGTACGACGAGATCGAAGGGCTTCGGGCGTATCCCCGGATCGCCGACGTCCCGGAGCCGGTGGACCTCGCCATCGTGGTGACGCCCGCTCGGGCGGTGGTCGACGTGGTGCGGCAGTGCGCCGAGGCCGGCGTACGAGCGGCGCTGGTGCTGAGCTCGGGATTCGGCGAGGCGGGCGAGGACGGGCGGGTGCTGGAGGAGGAGCTGCGCGGTATCCGGCGCACCAGTGCCATGCGGATCCTCGGACCCAACAGCGAAGGGTTCTTCAACGTCACGGCCGGCATCCCCGCGGGCTTCAGCCCGGCGATGGACTATGAACGGGGTCTGACCGTGGCACGGCGCGGTCCGGTGGGCGTGGTCGCCCAGAGCGGCGGCATGGGCTTTGCGGTCTTCAACCGGGGCCTGGACCTGGGCCTTGGCTTCAGTCAGGTCATCAGCACCGGCAACGAGGTCGACCTGACGTTGGTCGACTACCTCGAGCACCTCGTGGCGGACCCCGACACCCGGATCATCCTGGCGTTCGTCGAGGGCCTGCGCCAGGCACCGCGCCTGAAGGCGGTCGCCGAGGCGGCGCACGCCGCCGAAAAGCCGCTCATCGTCGCCAAAGTGGGGCGCACGGAGGCCGGTCGGCGGGCGGCCCGCTCGCACACGGGATCCCTGGTGGGGCGGGACGTCGTGTACGAGGCGGCCTTCCGCCAATGGGGGGTGCTGCGGGCGGACGACCTGGACGACCTGCTCGACTGGGCGATGTTCTTCAGCATCAATCGGCGGCCGGTGCACGGGCGCCGGGTGGCGGTGCTGACAGCGTCGGGCGGGGGCGGCGTCTGGTTGTCGGATTGGCTCGTGGCGTCGGGGCTCGAGGTGCCGGAGTTGGAGCCCGCCGTCCGGGAGCGTCTGGGGACGTTCGTACCGCCCTACGGGTCCACCGTCAACCCCGTCGACCTCACCGCCCAGGCGGCGTCCGGAGGCGGCCTGGAACGGGCCCTCGAGGTGCTGGGGCAGTCGGAACGGGTCGACGCGGTGGCGATGATCATGCCGCTTGCGCCCGAAGAGCGGACGGTCGCCCGCGGACCGGGCCTGAAGGCCGCGCTCGGGGCGCACCACAAGCCGGTGGTGAACTTCTCCTACCGTCTGCCGACCCCGCGGGCGGCCGCGGTGATGGAGGAACTCGGCATCCCGTCGTTCCCGAGCCCGGCGCGGACGGCCCGCGCGCTGGCCGCGGCGGCCCGGTGGCACACGTGGCGCCCGGCCGCCGGGGTGTCGCCGGCCGCGGACGCGCCGACCCTGCCGCCGGGGCCGTGGACCGAGGCGGTCGTCAAAGCGGCTCTGGGCCGCGCGGGCATCCCGGTGACGCGGGAGATCCTCGCCCGGTCGGCGGACGAGGCGGTCGCCGCCGCCGAGGCGCTGGGGTATCCCGTGGCGGTGAAGGTCCAGTCCTCCGCGCTCGCGCACAAGAGCGACATCGGCGGTGTCCGGCTGAGGCTGCAGGACGCCGAGGCCGTGCGGCGGGCCTGGACGGCGGTGATGGAGGCGGCGGCCAAGGCGCGTCCGGACGTCCCCCTCGACGGCGTGTTGGTCCAGGAGATGGTGCCGGACGGCGTAGAGGTCATCGTAGGCACCACTGTGGACCCCGACTTCGGGCCGGTCGTCATGGTGGGTCTGGGCGGCGTCTTCGCCGAGGCGCTGGCGGACGTGGCGGTGCGCGTCGCCCCGGTGGATGCCGCGACGGCGCGGGAGATGTTGGGTGGTCTGCGCGGCCGGGCCCTGTTGGAAGGGGCCCGGGGACGGCCGGCGGCGGACGTCGAGGCGCTGGCGGCGGTGGTGGCCCGGATCTCGGCGGTCGCGGCGGCTTGGTCCGACACCGTGGCCCAGCTCGACCTGAATCCCGTGATGGTGCACCCGCGGGGGCAGGGTGCCGTGGTGGTGGACGCGTGGGCGGTGCCGACGGAGAAGGGAGCGTGAGCCGATGAGCGACAGGGACGAGCTCTTGGTGGAGCGGGACGGGCACGTGCTGATCATCACGCTGAACCGCCCGGAGAAGAAGAACGCCTTCACCCCGGCGATGATCGACAAGTGGGCGGAGACACTGGTTGCCGCCCGGACAGACCCCGAGGTCCACGTCATCGTGGAGACCGGCGCCGGGGACGCGTTCTGCTCCGGCGGGGACGTCGGTCGCATGGGGGCCCGGCAGGAGGCCAAGGAAGGGCCGGTGGAGCGGAAGGATTACCTCTTCGGCCACATCCATCGCATCGCGCTCGCCTTGGAGGATCTCGACAAGCCGGTGATCGCGGCCATCAACGGGCCGGCGGTGGGAGCGGGCCTGGACCTGGCCCTGATGGCCGACATCCGCTTCATGGCGGACACGGCGCGGGTCTCCGAGGGCTACGTCAAGGTGGGGTTGGTGCCGGGCGACGGCGGCGCCTACTTCCTGCCGCGGCTGGTGGGGATCTCCAAGGCGCTGGAGCTCTTCTGGACGGGGGACTTCATCGACGCCCAGCGGGCACTGGCACTGGGCATGGTCGACCACGTGGTGCCGCGGGACCGGCTGATGGAAGAAACGTTGGCGTTCGCCCGGCGGATCGCCGAGGGACCCCAGCTGGCCATCCGGTACACCAAGCGCGCGGTGTACCAGAGCGTGCGCACGGACCTGCGCACGGCCCTGGACCTCATCTCGAGCCACCTGGCGGTGGTGGCCAGCTCGGAGGACCACCGCGAGGGCGTCGCCGCGTTCCTCGCCAAACGCAAGCCGCATTTTGTAGGCCGGTGACGGCCTGACGACGAGAGGGCGGGACGGACATGGAATTTGCCCTGACCTGGGAGCAGCAGGCCTTAAAGGAGTTGGTGCGGGATTTCGTCGAGTCGGAACTGATGCCGCTCGAGCGGACGGTCATCGCCCGGGAGGCTCAACTCGGCCTCGGCGACGCGGATCTGCTGACGCCGGAGGAGATCGCGCGACTCAACAACCGGGCCCGGGAACTCGGGCTGTGGGGGCTCAACCTGCCCACCGAGTACGGCGGCCAGGGGCTGGGCATGCTGGCGCTGTGCCTCGCCGAGGAGGAGCTGGCCAAGACCATCACGCCCTACCTGTTCCCGCCCGACGCGCCCAACCTGGACTTCCTGCTGGCCTGCGCCAACGAGGACCAGAAGGAACGCTACCTGCTCCCCTACGCGCGGGGGGAGAAGATCTCGGCGATCGCGGCGACGGAGCCGGGCGCCGGGTCGGACGTGGCGGCGATGCAGACCACGGCCGTGCGCGACGGCAACGAGTGGGTCATCAACGGCACCAAGATCTTCATCAGCCGGGCCAAGCGCGCCGACTTCTTCATCGTCATGGCCGTGACCGACCCGGTCAAGCGGAACCGAGGGGGCATCACGGCGTTTCTGGTCGACCAGGGCACGCCGGGCCTGGTGGTCGGCCGGCCCATTCCCACCATGACGGCGGACATGCGTCCCTACGAGGTGTACCTCAACAACGTACGGGTACCCGACAGCCAGGTGCTGGGCGAGGTGGGCGGGGGGTTCGTCCCGATGTCCAACCGCTTCGGGGTGCGCCGGCTCGAGTTCGGGGCCCGCTGCGTCGGGATGGCGCAGCGGATGCTGGACGCCATGATCCAGCAGGCCAACACGCGTGTGACCTTCGGCCAGCCCCTGGCCGAGCGGCAGATGGTCCAGGCGATGATCGCCGACAGCGCCATGGAACTGCAGCAGGCGCGCCTCTTGGTCTACTACACGGCGTGGAAGGCGGACCAAGGCCTCGGCAATCCGCGCCTCGAGACCTCCATGGTGAAGGTGGCGGCCACCGAGATGGCCCAGCGGGTCGCGGACCGGTGCATCCAGATCTTCGGCGGCATGGGGCTGACCAAGGACTGGCCCTGGGAGTGGATGTACCGGAAGATCCGGGGATTCCGGATCATCGAGGGGCCGAGCGAGATCCACCGCTGGCAGATCTCGCGGTTCCTGACGCGGGGGACCGCGTCCCTCGACCTGCCGACGAGCCGCTGAGCCGCGGGGAGGAGGTCGCCATGACCGCACGGTACGTGTTCCGGACGCGCAGCCGCTGGATCGTCGGCCCCGACGCCCTCGCGCAACTGGATCGGGAGTTCCGGCGGCTCGGGGCGGGCCGGGTCCTGGTGGTGGCCAGCCCGTCGGCGGCCCGGGCGGAGGTCGTGCGGGCGCTCCTCGAACCGGCATGGGCCGGCCGGACGGTCGCCTGGTTCGACGGGGTGGTGCCGGATTCCCCCCGTTCCGTGGTGGAACGGGCGCGGGACCTCGTGATGGACTTCCGGCCCGACGCGGTGCTGGCGCTTGGCGGCGGAAGCGCCATGGTCACAGCCCGGGCGGCCGTCATTCTGGCCGGCGAGGGGCGGCCGGTGGAAGATTTGGCGACGCGCTATCCCCCCGGACGGCCGCCGGAGAGTCCGCGGCTCTTGGCGCCGAAGATCCCCTTCGTCGCCGTCATGAGCACCCCCTCCGTGGCGGCCACGGCTCCCGGAGCGGCCGTCCGGGACGATGCGACGGGACGCCGCTACGAGCTGTTCGACCCGGAGTGCCGGCCGACGGCCGTCCTGGTGGATCCGCGGGTCCTCCTGACGGCGCCGGAAGCCCGCTACCGCGCCACGGCCGTGGCCACGCTGGCCATGGCCGTGGGTCTGCTCGAGGCGCCGGCGATCCGGGTCAACGCACCGGCCCGCGCGGACCTCGCCGAGGCGGTGCGCCTCCTGCGGGCCGGGGTGGGGCGGCCGGGACTGGACGCGGCGGATCGCGTGGCCCTCGCCGAGGCGGCGCTCCTGGTGAGTCGGGCGCGGGACGCGCAGATCGGCACCGGCGGGGGGCTGGCGATGGGCATCGCGCACCAGCTGCACAACCGGTGGGGGGTCGAGCACACGGCGGCCGTGACCAGCCTCCTTCCGGCGAGTCTGGCCTACAACCGTCCCGTCACAGAGGTCCAGCAGGGCTTCATCGCCGAATTGTTCGGCGGGCGCCCCGGGGAGGACCCGGCGCCCTTGGTGGCCGCCGCGCTGCGGGAGGCAGGGTATGCCCGGCGCCTGGCCGATCTGGGCGTGCCGCGGGACCTGCTGCCGGCCGTGGCCGAGGCGGCGCTGGGGGACTGGTTCGTGCGGTCCAACGTCCGCCCCGTCGAGCGGATGGACGACGTCTTGAGCGTGTTGGAGGCGGCCTACTGAGCCCCGGGCCCCGGGGGGTTTCCGGGGGCACGAGCGAAAGAAGGGAGTGGCCATGCCGCTGACGGCGGAAGAGCGCCTGGTGAAGGGATCGTCGCGGGTCATCGCCCAGGACGCGCAACTCTTGGCCCGCGTGCTGGAGATCATGGACTGCCTGGAGGGGGACAAACTCCTCACCCTGACGGAGTTGAGCGAGCGCACCGGCATTCCCAAACCGACGTGCCACCGCATGCTGCAGGCCATGCAGCGCCACCGCCTGGTGCGCCGCGAAGGCAACCGCTACGGCATCGGGAGCCGCGTCTTCCGCTACGTGTACGCGCACGTGATGTCGCAGTCCACCAGCCAGATTGCGCGCCCCACGCTGGTGCGCCTGCGCGACGCTACCAACCTCACGTCCGGCCTGTGCATCCGCCAAGGTCCGTTCCGGGTGGTCATCGCGTTCGAAGAGGCCGACCAGGGGTCGGAGCGGTACATCGACATCGGCCAGGTGGCCGTCATCTACGCGGGGTCCGCCAGCAAGGTGCTGATGGCCTGGCTGCCGCAGCAGGAACGCGACGCGATCCTGGCCGACATCGAGTGGGTCCGGCTCACCGACAAGACCCCGCCCAACCGGTTGGCGTTCGAACAGGAGTGCCAGCGCGTGCGGCAGCAGGGCTGGGCGTTGAGCCTGGGGGAGCGGGAGCCCCTGGCCTTCTCGCTGAGCGTGCCGGTGATGGACGGTGTCCACGGCGTGGTCGCCGCCCTGATGCTGACCGGGCCGCTGACGTGCTACCAGGAGGAGGCGTCCGCGGCCTGGGTGAAGGTGTTGCTCGACGCCGGCGGGGAGTTGTCCCGCAAGCTGGGCTACCTCGGACCGTATCCCCGCTGGGAGCGGTCCCCGGTTTCGGTCGGCTGAGAGGCGGGGGCTAGGCAAGACGGGGGGATGAGAGCCGTGCACGAGCCGTTGGCCGGCGTTCGGGTCCTGGCCGTGTCCCAGTACGGAGCCGGGCCTTACGCCACCCAGATCCTGAGGGACCTCGGGGCGGAGATCATCAAAGTGGAAAGCCCGCGCGATCGGGGCGATATCGGGCGCCGGGTGCCGGCGCTGTTTGCCGAGAACAACTCGAGCCTGTTCTTCGAGGCCCACAACCGGGGCAAGCGCTCGGTGGCGCTGGACCTGGCCCGTCCCGAGGGGCGGGAGGCCTTCCGCCGTCTGGCCGCGCAGGTCGACGTGGTGTTCCACAACCTCCGCGGGGACGTGGCCCGGCGGCTCGGGTTGACCTACGCCGACCTCCGCGACGTCAACCCGCGGCTCGTGTGCACGGCGTTGACCGGGTACGGCCTCGAAGGACCCGACAGCGAGCTGCCCGGTTTCGACTATCTGTTCCAGGGCAAGGCCGGCTGGATGAGCCTCACGGGGACCCCCGACAGCTACCCGGTGAAATCGGGGCTGTCTCTGGTGGACTTCTCGGCCGCGATGATGGCGGCGCTCGGGACGGTGGCCGGCGTGGTGCGCGCCCGGGCCACGGGCGAAGGCGGCGACGTCGACGTGTCCCTGTACGACACGGCGCTGTCGCTGCTGGGCTACGTGGGCACCTGGAACATGAGCCGGGGCTGGCAGCCCAAGCGGCTGCCCCATTCGGCCCATCCGGACGTCGTCCCGTTCCAGGAGTTCCCCACGGCCGACGGGCACATCGTCGTCGCTTGCGTCAAGGACAAGTTCTTCGTGGCCCTGTGCGACGTGCTGGGCGTGCCCGACCTGGCCGAGCGCTTCCCGACGGCCCGGTCCCGCTCGGAGCACCGCGAGGCCGTGCTCGAGGTCCTCGAGGCCCGCTTCCGGACGGCGCCCACGGCCCATTGGGTGGAGCGCCTCCGGGGCCGCGTGCCCTGCGAACCGGTGAACACCGTGGCCGAAGCGCTCGCGGACGGCGCGGTCCCCCGCGAGCGGGGGCTTCTGGCGGAATACTCGCATCCCGTGCTGGGCCTGGTCCGCACCTTGACCACCCCGATCAAGGGGACGGGGATCCGGCCGCCCGCGGAACGGGCGCCCTTCTTCGGGGAGCACACGGAGGCGGTCCTGCGGGAGTTAGCGGGCTTCGGCGAGGAGGAGATCCGGCGGCTTCGGGAGCAGGGGGCCATCCCGCCGGACGACTGAGAAGCGGCCGTCCTCGGCGCCCTGCCCGTTCACCGGCCCGCCGACGCGGCGAACCGCGCCGGCGGGCTTTGGCGTCGGCACTCGCTGGTGCCCTGTCCGGACTGTCCGGACCCGGACTCGACGGGCCTGAGGCCGCCGACGGGACGCGGCCCCGGGCTCCTGCGGACCGGACGGCCAGCTCGTCGTCAGAACTTAACACGCGCTTCATGGGAGCTTCCTCGCTCCCTAACGGGGACGAGTTAGGGTTCCCAACTGCTGCGAGTTTTCTAGAGGGACATACCGTTTTGTGGCCTCGCGTCCCCGGAAGCCCCTCGACCCGTCCCCCTGTGCCGCGCGGGCGCTGGCCTCCCACGTCGGGGCCCGCCGCTTCGCTTTCAACTGGGGGTTGGCCCTGGTGAAGGCGCGCCTCGACGCGCGGGCGCGGGGCGAAGACGTCGAGGTGCCGTGGACGCTCCCCGCTCTGCGTCGGGAATGGAACAGGGCCAAGGAAGTCGTGGCCCCCTGGTGGCGGGAGAACTCCAAGGAGGCGTACGCGTCCGGGCTGGCGGGCCTGGCCGACGCCCTCCGGAACTGGTCCGACAGCAAGCGGGGCAGGCGCCGGGGCCGTCGGATGGGCTTCCCCCGCTTCCGGAAGAAGGGGCGGGGCCGGGAGTCGGTGGGGTTCACGACCGGCGCGATCCGGGTGGACGACCAGAGCCCCGGGCGACCGCCCCGGCTGCAACAACCATACCTACAAACTCGAGCCCGGTAGACTGCGCGCAGAGGTTATCCATAACGCGCCGAGTTCGGCGAGCCGCCGATCCCGCTCCTGCCACCACGCGAGGTCTTGGGCGCTGACCACCGCGACAACGGGCACGCTACTTTTCCACCATCACGCGGATGTGCTCGCGGGAGACCTCGTTGACGACGGCACGCCCGTGCTGACGGACGTCATGCGCCTTGCGCACTTTATCAGTGCTGATGGCGACCCCCTTCCCGCCATCTGTACAAAGTTGTAGAGGCCTACGGTCTGTGGCCCACGGTCTTCTCGTTGCCGCCGCGCGTCGTTTATCCCGGGTGGGATTCCTGCGAGCGCGCGGAGCCGGACCAGGATGCCGACCGTACTCTGCGCCCTGCGAGACAAAGCGTCCAGCACGTGCTGGCCCAGTTGGCCAGCCGGATCCCGGACACCCTTCACGACGCGAGCGCACGCACTACTTCGGCAATGACCGAGAGCGTCCCCCTAGATCCAGCCAGCGGGGAAGCGGCTCCTCGCCAGCCGTTAAGGATCTGCGCCGACCACCAGCAGGCCGGCAGCCTGCGCGCCGGTGGCCAACCGCCGATCCCACACGGCGAACCTGACCCGGTCCTCGTGTTGCCGGTCGAGCCACAGGGCCGACGCCAAGTGGAGGGCCTCCATGCCGCGCAGCCCGTACAGCTCGCTCAGATCGCCGGCAGTTCGAGCGATGTCGTCCCGGACCGGGATGACCCAAAAGGCCCCCCAGTCTGCTGCCAACCCCGCCTTGATGCGGAGCGCGTGGTCGGCGGTCAACGCGCCCTCCCGCAGGCGGCGCGCCACGGCCGCACGCGCTTCTGGATACGCGATAAGACTCGTTGCCACCACCGACGCCTGCTGCACCAGCGTGTGGACCTGGTCAGACCCGGGTTCGTTGACGTAGAGCTTGACTAACGCGCTGCTGTCCAGGTACAGTAGCATCCCTACCGGTCTTCCTCGACGGCGCGCGCCAAGGTCTGGTCCGGGCGGAGGACCGGCGCGGCGTCCAGCGGGATCCCGCGGGGCTTCCCGCCCTGCCACGCCACCCCCCACTGTGCGGCCCGCTCCCGCCAGGCGGCCGTGTCAGCGGGATCCAGCGGCTCGAGCCGAGCGACAGGCTTCCCGCGGTCGGTCACCACGACCACTTCGCCCCGTCTGGTGCGGTTGACGTACTCACTGAGCCGGCTCTTCAGCAGGCGGATACCCACGGTGGTCATGGCGCACCTCCTCGTTGTAGACTCATTATACCCGCTACGTGCCCACATGCTGCAAAACCTAGGCCATCTGATTGGCGATGCCAAGGTATGTTTGCGGCGGGCGAGACGAGGTTAAGGTGGGGTTCGCCGGCGGCCCTGGTGGCCCGTCTCACCGGCGACTCCGGACGGTTTATGCGCCTGGACCGACGGCAGACACTTCTGCACGTTCGGAACGCCTCGCATCTCCGTGCATCGGGGCCCTTCCGGCTGTTCGTCAATGTCGAGCCTGTGCCGGCGCCGTCTTGCGCCGGCGGGGATGCCGGTTGGCGCTGGCCGACTGGGACGGTTCCCCCGTCGGTTGGGAATGGGTCGACGCGTTGCGGCCCGACTAGGTGAAAATTGACCAGGCTGTCACTCGAAGCCTAAGCGCTCAGCCGGCACCGCCTTCGGGTCCGGCGGCGGGCGAGGCTCGTCATCGCCCCGACGTAGCAGATCCGGTTACGCGGAGCGCCGAGGGATGGCGGTGCCACGTGGACGCCCTCAGCAGGCGCTTCGTCACGTGCATCGCGGAAGTGATTGAGACCCCGGAAGCCGTGTCCGCTGGATCGGGCTGGGTGTCCGCCTCGGGCAGGATTTCTGGTTGGGGCCGCCGGCCCTCGTCGCTTCCTAGGGCGATGGGCGAGGACGGTTCGATGCGTAGGACGACGCCTCGGTGCTTCGCCCGCTCGACGAGCGCCGGTCACGCGGTACCCCCTGGCGATCATCCTGACGACGGGGACCGGGTTCTTCACGGATGCCGACGCTCTTGGTCATCGGGATCGTTACCGTGTTGGTCCAGCCTGTGGCATCTGTCCGATTGGCAGTTGGCGGCGCTGAGCAGCGTCTCCTGAACAAGTGTCTCTTTGGTGACCACCGCCGTGGGCGCGGTCGTATTCGGGGAGTTCAGGGCTCACTTCGGGCGCCGGGTCATGTACGGCGTCGAGGCCGCGCTAGTCGTGGTCGAGGCCTTGGTGCCGGCGAGGGCGCCCGGCTATGCGGCGCTTTTCGCCGGCGGCTGCTTGTGCGCCTCGGCGTCGGCGGCTACCCCGTCGAGTGCGGTCATCGTCAGCAAATTTTCCCATCGCTCCCTCGGGGCCGGCTCGTGACCACGGTGGTCGCGATGCAGGTGCTGGGTCTGGTCATGGGGCCGCTGGCCGCCCTAGGGACCCTTTGGGCGGGCGTGCCGCCGGCCTGGGCTTGGCGCTTGCTGTTGTCCTGGGGGACGATTCCGGCGGCTCTAGCTTTTCATCTCCGGCGGCAGATGGCCGAAACCCTGCGCTTTACCCTCCCTGTCCAGCGCGGCGCGCGGCCACGATCGGCCGGGTGGTGACGGGCCGGCCCGTTCGGGTGGCTCAGCTGCTCCAGCCGCCGAGGGAAGGGCTCCGCACCACGTTGGCCGATCCCCTCTCGCCATCTTCGTGAGAGCGGCCCTTTAGGGCTGCCTCGTGGCGGCGTGGCTGACGGACGAATGGGGTAGGCGCCGCCTTTAGGCCACCCGCTTTGCGTTCATGGCCGGGAGCTACGCCTTCATCGCGGGATTCGGCGACATGTGCGGACCCAAACCGGGGAGGCAGCGTTCGAAGCCGTCGCCTGCGTCCTCATCCAGTAGACGGGGGGCTTGGACATCGTGGACGGCGACAAATTCGTGCTCTGGCTCACCTGGGCACCGTGCGTCGACAAGGTGGTGTCAACAGTGGCCCGATTGGCTTGACAAATCCGGACACCCGTTGTTCGTGCCGCCCCTACGAGGGGGTTGACCCGCTTTCCGGCGCGTGAGGGAGGCGGGTCACCCGCAGGGAACCGTCTTGCGGCTCTCGGCCCATGGGGCCTGCGCCACTCCCGCAAGACCAGCACCAGCGCCACCACCGGGACCGGCCGCTTGCGCCGGCCCCAAGCGCCTTGGGCCGCCGGGGCGTCCCGCTTTCCGGTTAGCCCCGCGAAGTGGCCTTATCCGGTCCTCGGCAGCCCTTTCGGCTGCGCGGCTGCGCCACCCTTTCGGGCGCGTCGGAGTTCGGCGGCCTTCCGTTCTTCTTGCGTAGGGTATCGGAACGACCGGTCCCACTTCTTTTTGAGATTGAAAGCCGCCACGACATTCGCATCGCCCGTCCAGCCACAAGGCCCACAGCGGAAACGGCTGGGATAGCCGCGCCCATTGGGCGAGAACCTCTCCCCCAAACGGCTGCACCGTGGACAGACTTGACTGGTCCAGGCGGGGTTTCGCTCCACGACGAGAATGCCTTCCCGCAAGGCCAGATCGCGCACATGTCGCAGGACCTGTCCTCGCAACCAGTAGGCCCGTTTTCGGTTGGTCTGGCGGCTCCAGGAAAGTCCCCGGCCCGGCCGGTAGGGGCGCAAATACTCAAACACCAGCACCGAAAGCCCGGCCGCCATCGCCCAGGCCACAATGGTCGCCGCCACCTGCCAGGCCACCGTGCCGTCCAGGTTGCGGATGTAGCTCCATAACAGCCGGTTGCTGTGCTCGCCCTTGACCGGTTTGCCGGAACGCCATTGTTTGCGGGTCACCTTCTGCAAAGCTTTCTCCCGCTTGGCGTTTTCCCGCGTATGCCAAACCGTTTTCACGCCCATGCACTGTTTACCTTCCCATGCCGCGGCCACCGCGGAATCTGCATTCAAATCGATGGTGCCCACGCGCAGGGAGGGATTTTGGGTGCGTTGCTCGTCGGCTTTCCCGGCCACAAAGACCCATTTCTCAAACGGCACGTGCAGCCAGAAGCCATCCGGCTTATGAACAAGGACAGGTGACTGCGCGACCCAACCACGCGGTCGCAGGGCTTCTTTTTCTTCCTTCGTTCGTTTCTTGCGGCCCTCCGCCCGCATTCGTTCGTTCTGTTCCTGGCGGATTTGGCGGATTCGTTCCTTTTCTGCCGCAGAGGCGGCAAAAAGGTCCGCCGCATAAGGCGGCGCGGAAACCGGAAGATTGAACCACTGCCACCGGCGGCCGTCAAAGAGTTTGAGCCGCAGGAATCCCTGCTGAAAATCCGCCATGTCCACCCGGTACAAACCGGTGTAGAACGTGGGGTGGGGCTTCTGACGCGGCGGTTTCGGCGCCTGCCCCCGTTTGGGGTCCGCCGCTTCCCACCGCTTCAGGTTGGACGCGTAAGAACGCACGGCCCCGATGGTGGAGTTAATGGCCGCCCGGCGGAACACCACCGGCACCCCCGGGACAGATTGCTCGATATCCCATCCGGGCAGGGGCGTGGGATGGTCCGGGGTGGAAACAGTATGGGTTTCCGCCCAGGTCAGCAGCTCCAGGCTTTTCGGGATTTCCGCCAAGATGCCCAGGTGCGCCAGGAAAAATCCGAGGTAAAAGGCGACCGCACGATCCCACAACGTCCACGTGGCCTCCAGGGCGGCTTGTTTTCCTGGGTTGGCCTCAGGACGAACCTTCAGACGAACGGTGCGGGAGACCCTCACCGGTTTCAAGCGTTTCCACCTCCTTCATCGCCGCTTTCACTTTTCGGCGGAATCTCTGGGATCGTGCCCCATACAGCCGTGCGGCGAACACCGCGACAATCGCCAGCATGTCTTGGACCAGTTCCTGCGCGGCGTCCATGGCCACCGGGCCGTCCAGCACTTCCACCCGGACACCATAAGCGGCCAGGGCTTCTTCGATGTAGGCAAAGCCAAATCGGGCCAGCCGGTCCTTGTATTCGACCAGCACCACATCCGCCTGGCTCTCCTGCGCCAGACGGAAGAGCCGCCGGAGGCCCCGGCGTTTTTCATTGAGGCCAGAGGCTTGTTCGGGATGGCGGTTACGACTTCATATCCGCGCATCTGTGCCGCTTCCAGTAGCCGCTCCTTCTGCCGATTCAGATTGCCGGTTTCAGCTTGCTTTGCAGAGGACACGCGGGCATAAAGGATGCAGCGCGGCGTGTCTTTCCGCCGCTTGCGGAGCAGCGCGTCGATTTCCCGTTGGAAGAACCGGCGCTGGCCATTCGGAAGCCGGATGGGATGCAAAAGGCTGGCTTTTTCCCAACGGTAGATGGTGCGGACGTTCACGCCCAAACGACGAGCTGCTTGGCCTGTGGAGAAGATTTGTTCCTGGTTCACATTTCCATTGGGGATGTCAGGAATTGTCAAGCGAAGAATGAAGCTCCGTTTTCACCTGCAGGACCTTGGGCACCGGTTACCGCTCCAGGATTACCGGTTGGAGGTTGGTGCGGGCGTCAGCTTCTACCCGGCTGACAGCGCGTCGTACCAGGACCTGTACCGGGTCGCGGACCGCCGGCTGTGCGAGGCCAAGCGGCGCGGTCAGGGCCGCATCGTCACGGACGGTGGCGACGACAGCTGACGCGATCGGCACCCCTCCAGAGACAGGTTTTCGCATCGCAGAGGCGCCAAGCCTTCCCGGCCACCCCCGCTCCCCCACTCCCTGGGCCCCACGCTGGAGGTCTTCCCCGGCTCTGGCTCGGCACATCCCCGCCGCCCCGGCGGGCCGGGGCCCGGACGTATGCCCGCGCATACACCGGAGTAACCGCGGGACAGCCGGGCAAGCGGCCCGTTCCCGCGGGGGCGGGGCGCCGCCGGTGTGCCGGCCGCCGACGTCCCGACCTCGGCCGTGGAGGAGGAGTTCACCGTGCAGCGTGCCTATCCGCTCCGGGCGGACCGTCCGGCCGTCTTCGATTTGCGCTGGCGCGACGGCCACCCGGTGCCGCCGCTCAACCGGATCCCCCCGACCGTCTCGCTCCGGGATCACTTCGGACCGGTCCGGGACCAGGGCGCGGAGGGATCGTGTTCTGCCCAGTCCGGCGTCGCCGTGGTGGAAGCGCTTTGGCACCAGGCCCACGGGGAGCGGGTGGTGCTATCGCCGGCTTTCCTGTACCAGATCGAGCGAATGCTGCAGGGCGACGTGCAGGACGACACCGGCGCCCGACTCCGGATCACGCAGGCCGCCTTGATGGCTTACGGGGTGTGCCCCGAAGCCGACGACCCGTACACGCCCGCCGACTTCATCGTGCCCCTCACCGCACGCCTGATCGCCGATGCGCGCCCCTACCGCATCGCGCGAGGGTGGTGGGCGCCCACGCTGGAGGAAATCTGCGCGGCCTTGGCGGCGGGCTTTCCGGTGCAGATCGGCCTCATCGTCACCCGGACCTTCGAGTCGGAGGCCGTGGCGCGCACAGGGCAGGTGCCGCTGCCGCCGCCGGGTGATCCGATCCTGGGCGGGCACGCGATGGCGGCCTACGGCTACGACCGCCCGGCCGCCGTCGTCTGGGCGCGCAACTCGTGGGGGCCGCAGTGGGGGAAGGGTGGGGACTGCGCCATCCCGTTCGCCTACTTCCGCGATCCGCGCCTGTTCCTGTCGGCCCGTGTCTACAGCTTGACGTAGGCGTCGCGGCGGATCCGCAACCCGAAAGGCGGGCCAGCGGGCGACGTCACGAGACGCGGGGCAGAGAAATAGATTCTGACGATGCCTTGCATCGGAAATATATATTTTTCCTTTGCGGCCGCCCCGCTTATCCTGGAAATGGAAGAGGGAACCCACCAGGCCGTTCAGGAGACCGGATGGGATCCGAACCAGGAAAGCGAGGGAGTCATGATGTTCGGTTACTCGCCGGCGGTGAGTCAGGCTCTCCTGGCCCCCGCAGCCGTCCACGCGGACCTGATCACGGCCCTGGTCATGCTCGGCGCCGTGGCGGTGTTCGCGCTGGGCGTCTACGTGGGATCGCAGGACACGCGGACTTCGCATTCGACGTCGGCCAAGAAGTCCGCCTGACAGCCAGGCCAGCCACCGAGGACACCGGGCGAGAAGGATGGCTTCTCGCCCGCGTGGTTTTTGCGCCGCTGCCCGGGGTCAGGCCTCGAGCAGGAGCGCCTCCGGGTCCTCCAGCATGCGCTTGACGGTGGCCAGGAACTGCACCGCCTCGGCCCCGTCGACGATGCGGTGATCGTAGGACAGGGCGACGTACATCATCGGGCGCACCACCACCTGCCCGTCGACCGCCACGGGCCGGTCCTGGACCTTGTGCATGCCGAGGATGCCGACCTGGGGGTAGTTCAGGATGGGCGTGGAGAACAGCGACCCGAACACGCCTCCGTTGGTGATGGTGAACGTGCCGCCCCGCAGGTCGTCCACGGTCAACGTGCCCTCCCGGGCGCGGCGGGCCAAGTCGGCCACCGCCCGCTCGATGGCCGCCAGCGAGAGCCGGTCGGCGTCGCGGATGACCGGCACCACGAGCCCGGCGTCCGTCGCCACGGCGATGCCGATGTCGTAGTAGTGCTTGAGCACCATGGTGTCGCCCCGGATCTCGGCGTTGAGCCGGGGAAACTGCTTCAGCGCGCCCACGGTCGCCCGCACGAAGAAGGACATGAAGCCCAGCCGGACCCCGTAGCGCTTTTCGAACCCCTCCCGGTGGCGGGCGCGCACGGCGAGCACGGCGCTCATGTCTATCTCGTTGAAGGTGGTGAGCATGGCGGCCGTGTGTTGCGCCTCCACCAGCCGCCGGGCGATGGTCCGCCGCCGCATGCTCAGAGGAACGGTCTCCTCCCGCCGGGCCTCGGTGGGCTCGCCGGCGGGGCCGGCCGGGGCGGTCTCCGTGGCGGGGACCGCCGGGATCGTCGGCCGAGGGGCGGCCTGGCCCACCACGTCCTGGCGGCGGACGCGGCCGTGGGGACCGGTCCCCTCGACCTGCGTCAGGTCGACGCCCATGGACTCGGCGAGTCGCCGGACGGCCGGCGTGGCCCGCGGGGCTGCGGCAGGTTCGGGAGAGGGCGGTGCGGCGGCCGGCGCCGGCGCGGGGGCCCCCCCGGCCGGGGCCGGGGCCTCGGCGGCCGCGCCGACGACCGCCAGGACGTCCCCGACGTGCACCGTCTCGCCCGCCTGATGCCGCACCTCTTGGAGGACCCCGTCCGCCTCCGCCGTGACCTCGAGGCTGACTTTATCGGTCTCCAGCTCGACGACCGCCTCGCCCGCCCGGACCGGCTCGCCCGGCTGCTTGAGCCACCGGCCGACGACGGCCTCGACGATTGACTCGCCCAGTTCCGGCACCCGGATTTCCCTCATGCGCTCCGTCCACTCCTTCCTGCGTCGGTGCCGCCGGCCCGGCCGCCCCGGCATGGCCGAGACCCAGCGCCAGATGGACGATCCGCTGCTGTGCGGGCACGAACAACTCCGAGAATCCTTCCGCCGGGGCGGGTGACGGGGGCCGGGCCACGTGGGCCAGCGTCAGGCGTCCGCCGGCGGCCTGTTCGAGGTGGGCGCGGATCCAGGTCCAGGCGCCCATGTTCTCCGGCTCTTCCTGGGCCCAGACGAGTTCTTGCGCCGCTTTGGCCGCGGCCAACAGGGCCGCGACCTCGTCCGCGGGGAAAGGATAGAGCTGCTCCAGGCGGACGAGTCCGACCCGCCGGGCGGCTTCGGCGTCTCGTTCCCGGGCTTCGGCCAGCTCGACGCCGAGCTTGCCGCTGGTCAGCACGATTCGCGCCTTGTCGGCGAGCGCTTCCGGCGGATCTCCCAGGAGCGGGCGGAAGCCGCCGGTCTCGAGGTCGGCCCCGCCGGACTCGGCCAAGGGGTGCCGGAGAAGGCTCTTGGGAGTCAGGACCACCAACGGCCGGCGTCCGAACCGCCCCAGGCCCTGCTCCCGGAGCAGGTGGTAGTACTGCGCCGCCGTGGTCGGCTGGGCCACGGTCCAGTTCTCCGCCGCGGCCAGCTGCAGGAAGCGCTCGAGTCGGGCGCTCGAATGTTCCGGCCCCTGCCCTTCGTAGCCGTGCGGCAGCAGGAGCACCAGGGCGGCGTCCTGCTGCCACTTGGCGCCGCCGGCGGCGACGAACTGGTCGAGGAGCACCTGCCCGGCGTTGGCGAAGTCGCCGTACTGGGCCTCCCAGAGCACGAGGGCGTCGGCGGCCTCGACGGCGTAGCCGTACTCGAAGCCGATGCAGGCGGCCTCCGACAGGGGGCTGTTTTGGACGACAAACGATGCGGCACGGCCGGGGATCCGGTCGAGCGGGCGGGCGGTCGCCTCGGTCCGCACGTCGTGCCAGACGAGATGCCGCTGCCCGAAGGTTCCCCGCTCGGTGTCCTGCCCGGTGAGGCGGACGGCGACGCCGGCCCGCAGCAGGGTCGCGAAGGCGAGCGCCTCCGCCGTGCCCCAGTCCACCCGCCGCGCCTGCTCCCACAGCTCGCGGCGCCGTTCCCACAGGCGGACGACGCGGGCATGGGGCGTGACGTCCGAGGGCGGCGCCAACAGGGCCCGGACCAGCTCGTCGACCGGGGGCGGGGGCTCCGGCGGCCGGGGTCCGGGTCGCGGTCGCGGCGCCGGCAGCCCCGACCGGCTCCGGGCGGCTTCGTACGCGGCCTTGAGCCGATCTTCCGCGGCCGTGCGCCAGTTCTCCACCTCCGCCGGGGACACCAGGCCCGCCGCCAGGAGACGGTCCCGGTACAGGTCCTCCACCGGCGGGTGGGTCCGAATCCGCTCGTACAGCGTCGGCTGCGTGGGGGCCGGATCGTCGCCCTCGTTGTGACCCCAGCGCCGATAACCCACCAGGTCGACGACCACGTCGCGGTGGAATCGCTGGCGGTAGCGGAAGGCGAGCCGGATCGCCCACAGACAACGGTCGGGATCATCCGCCGACACGTGGATGACCGGCACGTGGAAGCCGAGCGCGAGATCGCTGGCGTAGCGGGTGGAGCGCCCTTCCTCGGGCGGCGTCGTGAACCCGATCTGGTTGTTCAGTATGACGTGCACGGTGCCCCCGGTATCGTAACCGGGCAGGCGGGCGAGGTTCAGGGTTTCGGCGGCGATGCCCTCGCCCGCGAAGGCGGCGTCGCCGTGTACCAGGACCGGCAGGGCCCGGTCGGGCCGGTGCTCCGGCCGGCCGGGGCGCCGGCGGTCGTCCTGGGCGGCCCGGGCGATGCCCTCCACCACGGGGTCCACGAACTCGAGGTGGCTGGGGTTGTTGGCCAGCACGACGCGGATGGTGGCCTCCGGCTCCTCCACCAGGGCGCTGGCGCCGAGATGGTACTTGACGTCGCCCGTCCACCCGAAACTGATGCCCGGCGAACCCTCGGACGGCGCCAGCCCCGGGTCGTGTGCGGTGTGGAACTCGGCCAGGATGTCGGCCAACGGTTTGCCCAGGACATGGGCCAGGACCGCCAACCGGCCCCGGTGGGCCATGCCCAGCGCCACGGTGCCGAAGCCGGCGCGGGCGGCCTGGTGGATGAGGTCGTCGAGCATGGGCACGAGCACGTCGGTGCCTTCCACCGAGAAGCGTTTCTGCCCCGGGAAGGTCCGGTGCAGGAAACGTTCGAAAGTGCCCACCTCGATGAGGCGGCGGAGGGTCCTCCGGCGGATGTCGGCTTCGAGGGCCGCCACGGGGTCGCCTGCGGTCTCGACCTGTTCGATCCACCAGGCGCGCTCGGCCTCCGAGAGGACGGCGTCGATCTCGTAGCCGATCTGGTCGGCCCAGGCGGCGCAGAGCCGTTCGAGGCGACCCCGGACCGTCTCGTCGCCGGTGTCCTCGTCTGGCCAGACCACCCGCGCGGACAGCGCCGCGACGGCGGGATCCAGGTCGGCCAGGGGATCTTCGGGCGGCGAGGGGGCGAGGGGATTGAAGCGCGCCCAGCGATGGCCTTCGGACCGGAGCCGACGGGCCAGGTCGCGCGCGCGGTAAAGCTTCGGGAGGTCGGCCGCCGCGGACGGCGCCGGCGCCTGTGGCCCGCCGTCGAGCCAGGCGCGGAGCTCCGGACCCAGGGCGGCGAGCACGCTCCGGGTCCGCGGATCCAGGGTCTCCGGATGCTCCCGGTAGCGCTCGAGCTGATCGGCCAACCAGCCCAGGTTCCACGTTCCGAAGGCCGCCGACGGATCTGTTTGGGCCTCGGTGGACATGTCGGCCGTCCCTCCTCTTCTCCGGGGCTTGGCGGTCAGGCCCGGGCCCCGTACGGGCGTGCCCCGCCGGACGAGCCCGGCGCGCCGCGCGCCGCACCCCTACGGGCTATCCCCAGTTTAACCCAGTACCGGGCGGGCCATTGCGGATCCCGGGGGTGCGGGGGCGACCTGCACCGGCGTCCCTTCCCACGCGACCCAGCACGGCCCACCCCGGCCAGCGTCGCAGGACGGCGTGGTCGAGGGCCCCTTCCGCGTCCCCCGTGGCCGCGGCGGAGACCCGAGGGCGGCGGCCACGACGGCGTAGAGCAGGCTGGAACCGATGTCCGTCGACCCGGGTCCGTACGGGCCGCCGAATCCTTCGGCGGTGATGCAGGTGCCCACGCGGAGCCCGGCGGACAGGAGGTCGGCGACCTTGCGCGCCAGGCCGAGGATGAACAGGACCGCGAGCCCGGTCTCGGTCACCGCGGTGAGGACGGCCCAAAAGTGCGGGGCAACCGACACCAGCCGCACCCAGAAGGCGAACCAGGGGGCGAGCCAGCCCGGTTGCCCGACCGCCGCGGCGGAGAAGTACCGCTCCAGGTGGTCGAGGAAGGCCGGCTGCCACTTCAGGTAAGCGTCGACGCCCCAGATGACGCCGAACAGCACCCGGACACCGGTCAGCGTGCGTCCCGGCGCGGCGCCCATCATGCCACCCCCCCCGCGGGCTTCGGCCGCCCGCGCCTCGGCCTGCGGGGCGGCCACCGGCTGGAGCGGGTGGTAGTAGCCGTGGCCGTCGCCGCGGGCGACGGGCAGGGTCTGTTCCAGCAACCGGCGCAGCCGGGCGATGTCCGCCGGCGACCACCCGGCGGTGTGTCTGTGGTGGACGACGTAGGCGTAGACCTGCCGCAGGTTGACCAACAGCCCGCCCGGCGGCAGCGATCCCTTGTGGAGGTGGCGCCGGACCAGGGCGACGACCACCTCGGCCAAGTCGGCGCGCCGTTCGGCATCGGAGAGCGGGCCCAGGTAGGTCAGCGTGACAGGGTAGCGTGGGCGCCGCACGACCCCGTGCCGGATGTCCACCAGCGCCTCCCAGACCCGCCCGTTCCAGCGGAGCGAGACCAACGTGACCATCGGGCGAACACCTCCGCGCCCCCGGAGGGGACGTTTGTCTGCCCTCAACGTGCGTGCCCCCGGGCCGGGGGGCTGTGCGGCGGATCACAATCCCGGGCGGTGGGGTGGCGGCAGGTGTTCGGAAGATTCTCGGCCATCGAAACGGCAGGGGCAGGAATCCCCCGGGCCCGACGATAAGCCTTGGACAGCACGCCCGACCTGGGCGAGGTCGGGACCGGAAGGGGGAGACCTATGCCGGACGCTGCCATCGTCGGTGTGGGAGACGTGGAGTTGGAGTCGGGGTTCGTCCGGGAAGGGCGTACGGCCTTGGAGATCCAGGCGATCGCCGCCAAGCGGGCCCTCGAGGACGCCGGCCTCACCAAGGACGACGTCGACGGGCTGTTCGTGGCCGGCATGTGGGGGGTGCCGGGACCGGGCATCATGCCCACCCTGGCCCTGGGGGAGTATCTGGGCATCCATCCGCGCTACGCCGACGGGACCAACATCGGAGGGTCCTCGTTCGAGGCCCACGTGGGCCACGCCCTGGCCGCCATCCGGGCGGGCTTGTGCGAAGTCGCCCTGATCACCTACGGCAGCACCCAGAAGACGGACCGGTCGCGGAGCCTGGGCGGCCGTCCGCCCGTGTTCCAGCAGCAGTTCGAGACGCCGTTCGGGTTGCCCACGCCGGTGGGCGCGTATGCGATGGCGGCCACGCGCCACATGCACCAGTACGGCACCCGGCCGGAGGATTTGGCGCAGATTGCCGTGAACACGCGGCGCTGGGCCCAGCTGAACCCGGCGGCCACCATGCGGGGGCCGCTGACGGTGGACGACGTGCTCGCGTCGCCGATGATCGCCTACCCGCTCCATCTGCTCGACTGTTGCCTGGTGACGGACGGCGGCGGCGCCGTGGTCGTGGCCGCGGCGCATCGGGCGCGGGGCCTCCGCCATCCGCCCGCCTGGATCCTGGGCTACGGCGAGGCCCACGACCACGCCAACATCCTCGGGATGCCGGACGTGACGCGGCCGCCCTCTTACGAGTCGGGGCGCCGGGCGTTCGCGATGGCGGGGCTGACGCCCCAGGAAATGGACTTCGCCGAGATCTACGACTCGTTCACCATCACCGTCCTGTTGACCGTGGAAGCGCTCGGGCTCGCACCGCCGGGGGAGGGTGCCGCCTTCTTCGCCAACGGCCGCACGGCACCCGGCGGGGCGTTTCCGGTCAACACCAACGGCGGCGGCCTGTCGTACGCGCATCCGGGGATGTACGGCATCTTCCTGTTGATCGAGGCGGCCCGCCAGCTGTGGGGCGTGTGCGGCGAGCGGCAGGTGCCGAAGAACCGCCTCTGCGTGGTCAACGGGACGGGCGGGACTCTGTCCTCCGCCGCGACGGTCATCCTGGGGAGGGATTGACGTGAGCGTCCGGCCCAAGCCGGTGGTCGATCACGACACCAAGCCGTTCTGGGACGCCGTGGCGCAGCACCGCCTGCTGTTGCGCCACTGCGAGGATTGTGGACGGTACATCTTCTACCCGCGGGCGGTCTGCCCGCACTGCTTCTCGGATCGCCTCACCTGGCGGGAGGCGTCGGGACGGGGGACCATCTACACGTATACCGTGAGCCACCGGGCGGTGGCCCCGTACTGGGAGGGGAAGACGCCCTACGTGGTGGCCCTCATCGACCTGGAGGAAGGGCCCCGGATGCTGTCCAACGTGCTTGCGCCGCCCGAGGCCGTCCACGTCGGCCAGAAGGTGCGCGTCGTGTTCACGACGGTGGACGACTGGACCTATCCCGAGTTCGTCCCGGCGGAGTAAGGGTCCGACCATGGAGGACACGGGATTCGGGAACCTGGAGGCCTTCTTCTGGCCCCGGAGCGTTGCGGTCGTGGGCGCCACGGCGGAGCCGGCGCGCATCGGGGGCCGCCCGCTGTGGTACCTGCGCGAGCTCGGCTATGCCGGTCGCCTGTATCCGGTCAATCCCCGGCACGAACGGGTGCAGGGGCTGACCGCCTATCCCTCGGTGGAAGCCTTGCCGGAACCGGTGGACTTGGCTCTCGTCGCGGTGCCGCCGGAGCCGGCGCGCGAAGCGATCCGGCAATGCGTCCGCCGGGGGGTGCGGGCTGCCGTGGTGCTGAGCGCCGGCTACGCCGAGGTGGACGCCGCTGGTCGAGCCGTGCAGGAGACCATGGCGGCGGAGGCCCGGGCGGGGGGGCTCAGGCTGCTCGGCCCCAACTGCCTCGGCCTGCTCAACGCCAAGAACAGGCTGATGGCCACGTTTGCCGCGGGGTTCGAAAGCGGCTTCCCGCCCGACGGCCCGGTGGCCCTGGTGACCCAGAGCGGGGCCTTCGGCTCCTACGTGTTGTCCGTGGCGCGACAGACGGACATCCCCGTCGGTTACTGGATCGCCACGGGCAACGAGGCGGACGTCGACGTGGCCGAGGCAATCCGGTATTTCGCCGACCGACCTGACGTGCGGGTCATCGGCGTCTACCTGGAAGGGACGGCGCGCGGTGACCGGCTGCGCTCCGCCCTGGGGGAGGCCCGGGCCAGGGGCCGGTCGGTGGTGGTCGTCAAGGCGGGGCGCTCGGACGTGGGCCGCCGGGCGGTCGGGACGCACACCGCGGCGCTGGTGGGCGACGACGCCGTGTACGAGGCCGTGTTCCGGGAGGCGGGCGCCTTTCGCGCGCGGACGGTACGGGAGTTCGTGGACGTGCTGGACGCGCTGGCCCGCGACGTGCCCCTCCCTGCCGGACCCCGCACCGCCGTGGTGACCGTGTCCGGGGGCGTGGGGATCTTGATGGCCGACCAGTGCCGGGAGGCGGGGCTCGACCTGGCGCCGCCGTCGGAGCCGGCCCAGGAGGCCATGCGTCGGCTCCTGCCCTTCGCGGCCACGGGCAATCCGCTTGACGTCACCGCGCAGGTTTCAAACCGTCCGGAACTCCTGGGGGAGTTCCTCGCGTTGGCGGGGAACGAGGAGTACGAGCAGTTCCTGGTGTTCCTGGGATCCCGGGGTCTACGGGAAACCGTGGCCGACGCGGTCGACACGCTCGCCCGGTTCCGGGAAAGCCATCCCGAGGCGGCCGTGCTGGTCTCAACGCTCGTGACCGACGCGACCCGACGGTTGTTCCATGCCCGGAGCCTTCCGGTGTTCGAGGAGCCGAGCCAAGCGGTGGCCGTCGCCCGGGCCTTGGCCGGTCTCGGGGCGATGCGGCGCCGGAAGCCGCCCGGTCCGGTCCCGTCCGCCCGGGGACCCCTGTTCGGCGAAGCGTGGCCGGGTGCCGTCTTGGGGGAGGCCGAGGCGGCCGACCAGCTGGAAGCGGCGGGCATTCCCTGGGTCCGCAGGCGCCGCGTGTTGGACCCGGAAGCGGCCCGGGCGGCGGCCGCGGGCTTTCCGGGGCCGGTGGTGTTGAAGGGGATCGTCCCGGGCCTGCTGCACAAGACGGAGGCCCGGCTGGTGCGTACGGGCGTCCCGCCGGCGGAGGCGGGACGGGTGTACCGGGAACTGGAGGCCGCCGCCCGGGAAGCCGGTCTCGAGTGGCGCGGGGCGCTGGTGGAGGAGACCGCGGGCGGACGCGAGCTGTTCGTCGGGATCCGGCGCGACCCGGTGTTCGGTCCCACGGTGGCCGTTGGATTCGGCGGCATCCTGGTGGAGGTGTGGGCCGACGTGGCCGTCCGGCTCGCGCCGGTGACGGAGGCGGAGGCGCGCGCCATGGTGACCGACCTTCGGGGGGCGGCGGCCCTCGGTCCCGTCCGAGGCGGGCCGGCGGCCGACGTCGATGCCTTCGCCCGGCTGGTGGCGCGGGCCAGCCGCTTGCCGTTCGAGCATCCGGACATCGCCGAGCTGGAGCTGAACCCCGTGTTCGTCGGGCCGGAGGGAGCCCTGGCCGCCGACGCCGTGGTGCGGCTTCAGGGGAACGGTGACGCCCCGCCGCCACGGGGAAGGTGTTCGGGATCGCCGCGGCCAGCTTGAGGGGACGGACGGAGCGGGAGTACCGCGCGGCGTCGGGGCGGGCCCGGGACCGGGGGAAACACCGGCCCGGCTTTCGCGCCGGGCCGGTGGGCGGACACACCGCCCGTCACATCTGGCTGTACCCGCTGCCGGGGCGGTCGACGCCCAGTCCCTGGGCTTGGTCGAGCCAGCCGAACTCCTGAAGCAGGAGTTGGCTGTACGTCACCCGGCCGACGACGCGCTCCGCCGGCGCCGAGGCCAGCAGCAGGACCGCGCGGGCCATGTAGTCCACCGGCTCCGCGTTGGGATCGTCGAAGCTCTGGACGAGGTGATGGTAGACGGTACCCGCCGTCGCCACGACCTTGGAGGGCGACACCGCGGCCACCACGATCCCCTGCGGCCACACCTCCTCCGCCAGGCCCTGGGTGAACCGCTCGATCGCCGCCTTCTCCGCGCCGTACATGGTGGCCCCCCAGCGTCGTGACGGCCCGGTGTAGGGCCCGCGGCCGGGGCCGACGGCCGCCCCGGAGGAGATGTTGACGATCCGGCCCGACCCGCGCGGCAGCATGTCCTGCAGCACCAACTTGCTCAAAATGAACGGGGCGTGCACGTTGACGTCGAAGGACCGCTTCCACTTGTTGGTGGGGAACTCGGCGATCGGCAGGAAGTACGTGAGAGCGGCGTTGTTGACCAGGATGTCGCACGGTCCGTAGATGCGCCGGGTCTCCGCCACGAGGCGCTCGCATTCGGCCTCCTCGGCGATGTTGCAGGGCACGGCCGTCGCTTCGCCGCCGTGCTCGCGAATTTGGGCCACCGTTCCTTCCAGCGATCCGGCCAACGGATGGTCGCCCTCCCGCAGCGTGCGGGCCGCGCAGACGACGCGGGCGCCCTCGGCGGCGAACACCGAGGCGATGGCCTGGCCGATGCCGCGGCTCGCCCCCGTCACGATGGCCACCTTGTCCTTCAGGCGGCCTTCCGGACGGTAGTCGTAGGCCATGCTGACTCCCTCCCCTCAGGATCCCCGTTCCTCGGCTGGTCGATATTGTCGTACGCCGGGGATGGGACCACAAGGCCGCACCGGCTGTCGTCGCGCGATTGTCTCTCCTCGCGAGACGACGGCGAGAAGGAAATGTCCCGCGACCCGTGAAATGGCAGCCTCGCCTGACAATTGGCAAACCCCGCGTGATCGGCTTGGGGACCGAGCCGGGGTTGACCGGCGCCGAGGCTGTCCCGAAGGGACGTTGTAGGTTCCGACAGAGGGGAGTGAGACCGTGAGTACGTCCTATGCCGTCCGCACCACGGGGCGGGTCGCGGCCCGCATCGACCGCCTGCCGCTCACCTGGGCGCAGTGGCGGCTCGCGCTCATCAGTCAGGTCTTCTGGGGCGTCATCATCGCGGCCGACGGCATCCCCGCGAAGCTTTATCCCTACGTCTGGGGGCCGGAGCACGCGTTCGGGGTGGGGGCGTTCTCGCTGCTCCTGGCCGTGCAGTTCGGGGTGGGCATCCTGGTCGGGGAGTACGTCATCGGGTTCATCTCCGACCGGTATGGACGCCGGTTCGCGTTGCTGCTCTCGTCGCTCGCCACGGCGCTCCTCCTCTGGCCGACGGCTCTGACGAACAACTTCGCCCTGCTGCTCCTGTTCTTCGGGTTGTCGTCCGTCGGCATGGGCGGGGTGCTGTCCACCAACGCCGTCTACATGGGGGAGATCGTCCCGCCGGCCCAGCGCGGGCGGGTCATGCTGGCCGCCCAGGTGCTGGCCGTGGTCATCTTCGGCCTCCTGGGCAACGTTCCCGGCCTGCTCTGGGTTCCGGCCCACTACGACTGGTTCATCTACACGTTTTCCATCGCCTGCGTCGTCGTCCTCGTCCCTCTGGCGCTGTGGGCCATGCCCGAGTCTCCCCGTTGGCTCGAGGCCCACGGTCGGCACGACGAGGCCGAGGCGGTGATCGCCCGGCTGGAAGCCGAATGCCTGCGGCGCAGCGGACTCGACCGGCTGCCGGAACCGGACTACGCCGCCTACGAGATCACGGAGACCCGGCACGTGCCCGTCGGGGAACTTTTGCGCGGCGAGTACGGCCGACGGACCATCCTGCTCCTCGTCAGCTGGATCCTCGGCTACGGCGGGATCGTCTACGGGTTCGCAGGATACGAGCCGAGCATCCTGAGCGCCTACGGCCTCACGTCGGGCGAGACCTTCGCCGTGTTGCTGCTGTCCTCGGTGGTGGGAGGCGGGCTCGGACTGGCGATCTGCTCCCTGTTGGGCGAGTCGGTGGAACGCCGGAAGACCATCCTCGCCGCCGGCGTCATCAACGTCGTCGCGCTCTGGATTCTCTACGCCGTCCACACCGTGGTCGCGGCCTTCATCCTGGTCTCGATCGCATGGGGCGCCGAGACCGTGTGGCTGTTCAACATGTACAACTACACGCTGGCCAGCTACCCCACGCGGCTCAGGGCGACCGGGACCGGGCTCACCGACGGGGTGGGGCACCTCGGCTCCGTCTACGGCCCCATCGTGGCCGGCAGTCTCTATGCGGCGACGGCCGCCGCCGGCCACGTGGGCTGGTTCGCGTACATCACGATCCCCGGGGCTATCATCCCCGCCCTGCTCATCGGGCTCTTCGGCATCAACCAGCGACGGGCCATCCTGGAGCAGATCGCGCGGTGAGGCCGGGCGGGGCGGGAGCTTGCTCCCGCCCCGCCCGGCTCAGCGGCCGGAGAACCGCGCGGGTCGCTTCTCGAGGAACGCGTACACGGCTTCCCGGTAGTCCTCCGTCCCCTGTAGGCGCGCCTGGCCTTCGGCCTCCAGATCGAGGGCCGCGGCCAGGGCGTGGCGCCGGGTCCAGGTCAGCGCGGCCTTGGTGGCCTGGACGGCCAGCGGCGCGTTGGCGGCGATGGCGTCGGCGACGGCACGGGCCTGCCCGAGGAGGTCGGCGTCGTCCACCACGCGGTTGACGAGGCCGAGGGCCCGGGCCTCCTCGCTGTCGATGATCCGCCCGGTCAAGGCCAGCTCCATGGCCGCGGCGTGACCGACCGTCTCCGGCAGGAGATAGGTGCCGCCGAAGTCGGGCATGAGTCCGCGCCGCACGAAGACCTGGCCGAACGTGGCCGAGCGGGCGGCGATGCGGATGTCGGCGAGCAGCACCAGGTTGCAGCCCGCCCCGACGGCCGCTCCGTTGACCGCGGCGATGAGCGGCTTCCTCAAGGCCGCGAGGTTCTCCACCAGACGCGCGGAGCCGTGGAGATAGTGGTCCCGCCGCCGGCCCAGGCCCCAGCCTTCGTCGAGGCGCCGCCGCATGTCGGCGATGTCCCCGCCGGCGCAGAAGGCCCGGCCCGCTCCGGTGAGGATCGCCACGCGGACGGCGTCCGTCTCGTCCACCGTCCGGATGGCCTCCTGTAACGCCTCCCTGAGACCGGCATCCAACGCGTTCAACTGCTCCGGTCGGTTCAAGGTGATGGTGGCGACGTGGCCGTCGACGTCGAGGAGCACGGAACTCATGGCCCCACCTCCCGAAAAGTGTGAACCGTTCGCGGTTCGGATTCGACCGGGACTGGGCCCGAATCCTGCGCGGCCTGGGTCCGCCGGCCGCGTCCCGGGTTCCGTGCTACGAGAAAAACGCCCGGACCGGGCGCGGCGGCGAAGGGAATCCTTCCCGCGGGACCGAAAGTCGAACGGTCAGGCATCTCGGTGCGGCCCCGTGCGGGAGCCGCCGGAGAGGGGGATCGCCCATGCAGTTTCGGTACACGGCGGACGAAGTCGCCATCCTGGAGGAGGCGGCCCGCACGTTCCGGAAGGCGTTTCCGGTGGAGCGTCTGGGACGCGGCGAACCTTCGACGGCCGGGTGGGCGGAAGCGGGGCGGGCCGGGTGGTTGCACGCGGGATTGGACGAGGCCCACGGCGGGTCCGGCCTGCCCCTGTACATGGTGGCCGGGTTGGCCCGGGAAGCCGGCCGGCAGCTGGCGGTGGAGGGATTCGTGAACAACGCCGTGGTGCTGCCGCGCCTGCTGAGGTTCGCGACGGACGGCGGGGCGGCGTTGGCGCGCCAGACGGAGCGCCCCGGCTTTCTCCTGGTGGACGGGCGAGGCGAGCGCCTGTTCGAGGATCCGGCTCCCGTCGTGCCGTGGGTCTTCGGGGTCGAGGGCGGTATGGACCCGTGGCGGCTCGAGCGGATGGGCTCGGAGTTCCGGCTGACGCGTTGGGGCGAGGGGGCTGTGCGGTCGCGCCCGGTGGGCGACTTGGCCCTGGACGTGGCGGACGTGGAGATCGTCGGCGAGCCCGTGGCGACGGTGCGTCTGGAGGCCTCGGCCCACGACGTGGAACGGATCGCCGCGGAGGCGGCGGTGGTCCAGGCAGCAGCCCTGGTGGGCGTCGGCGAGGCGGCCGTGCGCGAGACCGTAGCCTACCTCGGCATCCGTCAGCAGTTCGGTCGTCCCGTGGGCCAGTTCCAGGCCCTGAAGCATCTGTTGGCGGATGCCCACGCCCGGCTGGAGGTGGCCTTCCACGCGGTTCTGCACGCGGCCCTCGAGACCGAGCCGCTGCGCCTGGCCGTGGCGCGGGCCCAGGCAGGGCAGGCGGCGTTCTCCGCCACCAAGCTCATGATCCAGCTGCATGGGGGGATCGGCTACACGTGGGACCACCCCGCCCACTACTACCTCAAGACGGCCATGTACGGCGCCATGCGCTTCGGGGGCGTAGACCGGCAGGTCCAGCGTCTCGGCGAGGCTCTGGTGCGGGCCGTGGCTCCGTAGGGAGGCGACGGGCATGACGCTGACCGAAACCGCGGAAGAGCGTACCTTCCGGCGGGAACTCCGGACGTGGCTGGAGGCGAATATCCCGGAGCGGCTCCGGGGGAGCGAGGCGTTCGAGGACCGCCGCGAGGTGGACCGGATCCTCGCCCGCGAAGGGTACATCGGCTACACCTGGCCCACGGAGTACGGCGGACGGGGAGCCGACCCCGTCCACGCGATGATCCTGGACGAGGAGCTGGGGCGGCTGAACGTCCCCCAGTCGCGCTCGCCCTCGCGCTTCGGGGTGTCGCTGGTGGGGCCGGCGCTCATCCGGCACGGGACGCCGGAGCAGAAGGCGCGCTTTCTGCCGCGGATTCTGGCGGTCGAAGACATCTGGTGCCAGGGGTTCTCGGAGCCCAACGCGGGGTCGGACCTGGCCAACGTCCAGACCACGGCGGAAGACCGGGGGGACCACTTGGTCCTGAACGGGGGCAAGATCTGGACCACCCAGGCCCAGTACGCGGACTGGATCTTCGTGCTGGCGCGCACGGATCCGACGGCGCCGCGGCACAAGAACCTCTCCTACCTGCTCGTGCCGATGCGCCAGGAGGGGATCGAGGTGCGGCCGCTGGTGCAGCTCACGCGCGAGAGCGAATTCAACCAGGTCTTCTTCCGCGACGTGCGGGTGCCCAAGGAGAACGTGCTGGGGGGCCTGGGCAACGGCTGGGCCGTGGCCATGACGACGTTGGCCTCGGAGCGATCCTACGGCCAGACCAGCCGCTACCGGGTCTACCAGGAGCAGCTTCGGCGGCTCGCGGCCCTGGTGGCGCGGACGCCGGATCCGGGCCTCAAGGCCGCGTGGACGGCGGAGCTGGGCCAGTTGTACGCAGACGTGGAGGGCATCGGCGATCTCGGCTACAAGGTCGTGTCCATCGCCCAGGCCGGGGAGGACGTCGGCTTTTTGCCCTCGGTCACCAAACTGTGGTGGAGTGAGACGCATCAGCGGCTGGCGGAGCTGGGGTACCGGGTGGCCAGCGTGGTGGGTGACCGGGCGGACCAGGACTACTGGACGCTGTTGTTCCTTCAGACCCGGGCTGAGACCATCTATGCCGGCACCTCGCAGATTCAACGCAACATCATCGCCGAGCGTATCCTGGGATTGCCGCGTTGACCGGTGGGGGTTCCGGGGCGCCGTACAGGAGGTCATCCGTGGAGACAACGGCCATCGAGCTCAGGGAGGAGCTGTTCCAGGTCCAGGTCGCGATGCCGTTCCCCGAGCGGTTCACGAACGCCTACGTGAGTCGGCGCTGGGCCGACGGGGCGGTGCGGTGGCAGATTCTCGACCCGGGTTTCTATGACGACCAGACCGAGGCGACGTGGCGGGCCGCCCTGGACGAGTTGGGGATCGGGCGGGGCCAGGTGGAGGCCATCTACGTCACGCATTTCCACACCGACCACCTCGCGGCGGCCGGTTGGCTGCAACAGGAGACCGGCGCGCCGGTGTACATCCTGGACCACGAGGTCGCCTTCGCGGAGGCGTCGGTGGCCGGCCAGGTCTTCGGCGGCCGCGGCGACGGCCTCCGCCGGCGGTGGTTCGAGGCCCTGGGCGTGCCGCTCGACAACCGCGAGGCGGAGCGGGAGGTCCTGTCCTTCCGGTCCTACCTGCGCTACGCTCCGGTGACGCTCACGCCGCTGGCGCCCCAAAGCCGCGTGCCCTTCGGGGACGAGGAGGCCGAGGTGCTGTGGGCGCCGGGGCACACCAACGGGCAGCTGGTCCTGTACCTGCCCCGGCGGCGGGAGCTGTTGGCGGGAGACCACATCCTGCCCAAGATCACGCCGAACACCAGCCGGATGCCGTACGGGCTCCTGGATCCCTTGGGCGCGTACATGCGGCACCTCGAGACGCTGATGCAGCTGCCGATCGCCCGGATCTGGCCGGCGCACGGGGTCCCGCTGGACGACGGAATCCGCCGCATCGTGGAGATCTACGACCACCACGTCGAGCGGGCGGAACAGGCGTGGCGGCTGACGGCCGGGGACCGGTCGGTGTTCGAGGTGTGCCTGGACCTGTTCGCGTATCGGCATCTGTCCAAGGCGGACTGGCGGCTGGCGCTGGGGGAGACGCTGGCGCACCTGGAGTATCTGGTGGGGTTGGGCTGGGCCGACCGGTTGGTCGACGGCCGGCGGACGTTTCCCCAGGCGCGGCTGGAACGGTTCCTGGAGGCGACCGACGGGCCGGCCCCGCGGATCACCTACGAGCCGCGGCGGCGGTGAGAGGGCCCGCGACGGCACGGCGCCGGGGGGGAACGGGTCCGGCCCGGCCCGCCGGAGACGGCGATCCGGGGCGGTGGACCGTCCCGGCGCGCCGACGCCCCGGGGATCCGCCGTCACCCCGACCGCCGGCTCGGCGCACCGAGGGTTGTGCGACGACGCCGGCTGTTCTTTATTGGTGGAAGAACGAGGCGCCGGGGATGCCGCTTGGCGGGGACGGCGTCGGGCGAAGGGGGAATGGGCGTGGCGCGCCTGAAAGGGGCCGAGGTCATCGTCGAGTACTTGGCCCGGGAAGGCGTCCCGTATGTATTCGGGCTGTGCGGCCACGGGATCCTGGGGCTGTTGGACGCGCTGTACGACGCACGGGATCGCATCCGTACGGTCTCCGTCCACCACGAGTCGACGGCGGCCTTCATGGCCGACGCGTATTTCCGGGTCACCGGCCGGCCGGTGGCGACGTACACCTCTTGCGGGCCGGGATCCCTCAACCTGCCGGTCGGCCTGGCCTCGGCCTTCATGGACTCGTCGGCCTTCCTGGCCATCACGGGCAACGTGCCCACGTCCCAGTGGAACCGGGGGCCGTTCCAGGAGACGGGGCGATACTTCCAGGGGGACTTCGTCAACGTCGTGCGGCCATACGTCAAGCGCAGCTGGCAGCCGACGCGGGTGGACATGCTGCCCCTCGCGCTCCGGCAAGCATTCGCGGTCATGCTCACCGGCCGCCCGGGCCCGGTCCACCTTGACGTGCCACTGAACGTGTTCGTGGAAACCGACGACGTCGAGGTGCCCGACCCGGCGGCATGGCGGCACGGCATCAGCTCACGGGCCGGTGCCGACCCCGAGACCTTGGCCCGGGCCGCCGCCCTGCTGGCCGCCGCCGAACGCCCGGTCATCGTGGTCGGGCACGGCGTGGAACTGGCCGGGGCATCGGCCGAGGTGATGGCCCTGGCGGAGCGCCTGGGCATCCCCGTGGTCACGTCGCCGCTCGGCAAGGGGGCGCTGGACCTCGGGCACCCGTTGGTGCTGGGGGCGACGGGGCGCAACGGTCCCTACCCGGCCAACGCGGCGACCCGGAACGCGGACGTGGTGCTGGCGCTCGGCACCCGTTTCGACGACCGCTCCACCAGCGCGTGGCTCCCCGGGTATACCTACAGCATCCCGCCGACCCGGCTCATCCACGTCGACATCGACCCGGCGGAGATCGGCCGGAACTATCCCGCGACCGTGGGCGTGGTGGCCGACGTGCGGACCTTCCTGCGCCAACTGTTGGACCGGTTCGCCGACGACCCCGGGGCGACCCCGACGCGGACGGCCGCCTGGCGGGAGAAGGTCCAGACGTGGCGGGCGCGCTGGGAAGAGGCCCTGGCGGAGGCCCGGGACTCGGAGGCGGTGCCCATCCATCCCGCGCGGCTCCTCAAGGAACTCCGGGCGGCGTTGCCGGAGGACGGCATCCTGCTGTCCGACGTGGGCGTCCACCACAACTGGATCGTGACCGACTG
Organism: Actinomycetes bacterium; assembly: GCA_023565505.1. Classification (GTDB taxonomy): domain Bacteria; phylum Bacillota; class Sulfobacillia; order Sulfobacillales; family JAIMBI01; genus JAIMBI01. The sequence goes on from JAIMBI010000006.1 coordinate 118,696, forward strand.
GCGCAACACCCGGCCGGGCGGTCTGTTGCAGACGTGGGGCTTCGCGTCGATGGGCTTCGGCCTGGCCGGGGCGCTCGGGGCGAAGCTGGCGGCGCCGGACCGGCCCGTGGTGGCCGTGGTCGGCGACGGCGGGATGCTCATGTTCCCCGGGGTCGTGGCGACCGCCGTGGAGTACGACATCCCCGTCACGTGGGTGGTGTGGAACAACCAGGGGTTCTGCTCCATCCGGGACCAGCAGCTGGGCTACTTCGGGAGCGGTCGAGAGTTGGCGACCAGCTTCACCCGGCAGGCCGACGGGACGCTCTACAGTCCCCGGTTTGCGGATCTGGCGCGGGCGATGGGGGCCGACGGCGTCACCGTGGAACGGCCCGACGGGCTGTACGCCGCCCTGCGGGCGGCGGTGGAGTCCGGCCGGCCCACGGTCATCGACGTCCGGGTCGACCGGGAGGCCCGCCCGCCGGCCTCCGGGAGTTGGGACCTGCCCCCGCTGCCGGCGCCGCCGCCCAACTTCGGCTGGGGCGAGGACGACGTGTAGCCTGACGGACGGCGACGCGAAGGGAGGGACGACGAATGGCGCGGGCCGCGGTGATCTCGGCCGAACGGGTGCCCTGGTCGCAGCCTCCGGGGCATTTCGAAGCGTATTCCAAGTATCTCGTGGATCCGGACCGGACCGACAGCCGGCACTTCGACTTCCGGGTCTCCATCTATCAACCGCGCGGGTACGCGGCGGTCCACCGCCACGAGGCGGCCGAACAGATCTACTACATCCTGCGCGGGACCGCCCTCGTGACCCTCGACGGGGAACCGCACGTGCTCCATCCCCACGATTTGGTGTTCATCCCGCCCGGGGTGGACCACGGAATCAGCAACTCGGGGTTCGAGGACTTGGTGTTCATCGTCGTGACGTCGCCGCCGGAGACCGGGTCCCGCGGTGACGGCGCCTGAGGGGAGGCGGTCGGGGATGGCCGGACGGCTTCAGGACCGGGTGGCGGTCGTGACGGGGGCGGCCCGGGGCAACGGCCGGGCTATCGCGGAGGCATACGCGCGGGAAGGCGCGGTCGTGGTGGTGGCGGATCGGGACGGACCGGGGGCCCGCGACGCGGCGGAGGCCATCGTCGCCGCGGGCGGGCGGGCGGAGGCGGCCACGCTCGACGTCACGCAGGCCGCCGAGATCGAGGCGGTTCTGGACGCGGTGACCGGGCGCCACGGGCGGCTGGACATCCTGGTCAACAACGCGGGCGTCATTGGGCGCTTCCCGTTCCTGGAGATCACGGAGGCCGAGTGGGACCGCGTGCTCGACATCAACCTCAAGGGGACGTTCCTCTGCGGGCAGGCGGCCGCGCGACGCATGGTGGGTCAGGGCCGGGGGGTCATCCTGAACATCGCGTCCGTCAACGCCGAAAGCGTCAACCCGACGACGGTGCACTACTGCGCCTCCAAGGGAGCGGTAAGGACCCTCACCAAGGGGATGGCCCTGGCGCTGGCGCCGTACGGCATCCGGGTCAACGCCATCGGGCCGGGGCCTATCTACACGGACTTGAGCCGGGACCGGCTCGACGATCCCGCGTCGTTGGCGGCCACACTGGCCCATATCCCCATGGGCCGGGTGGGCCAACCCGCGGATCTGGCCGGGGCGGCGATCTTCCTCGCTTCCGACGAGGCGAGTTACGTGACCGGCATCACCCTGTACGTGGACGGCGGCTGGCTCACCATGTGAGCGGGCCGCCGGTCCGAGGGGCGGAGTGGCGCGCCGCGGGGGCGTCCGGGGCGACGACGGGAGCCGGGGGATCCCGGGCGGGTGGTCGGGACGTCCGCCCCGACGCCCTCGTCGCGGTTCGACACGAACCCGGAAAATTTGCGGCGGCGGGCAGGAAATCAGACAGGGCAAGCCGAAAAGAATCGCGGAACACGGCTGAGCTTGCTTGGTTGCCAACCAATGGCCCAGCCCCGTGACCGGCTAGCTGGTAGCACAGCACGCTTCGGGTCCGACGAGAAGTGTGCTGTGCTTTTTGCTGTGTCCGGGCACACGTGCGAGGACGGAGGGCGGTATGAGGGAGTCACGATGGGTGTGGATCGGGCTTGTGGCCATCGGCGTGATCGTGCCGTTCGTGACGACCCAGACGACGACCTACGTGGCTTCGCTGGTCGTGATCACGGCCATCGCGGTGCTGGGGTTGAACTACATCATCCGCAACACCGGGCAGGTCTCCATCGGGCATGCCGCCGTGCAGGCCTTCGGGAGCTACTGCGCCGGGATCGTGGCCTCGGCCCTGCATGCCGACTTCGTGGTGGCGCTCGTCGCCGGCACGTTGGGGGCGGCGATCCTGGGGCTCATCCTGGCCGTGCCGTCCGTGCGGGTCACCGGTCCGTACTTCGCGGTGCTGACGCTCGTGCTCGGCTGGGCGGTCAACGAGGCGATCCTCCTGTACCCCCAGGTCACGGGGGGCTACACCGGCTTGTTCGTGCAGCCGTTCAGCCTCTTCGCCTCCTCCACGGTGACCATGTACTACCTGTCGCTGGCGGCGCTGGTGGCGGCGATGGCGCTGGTCCACAACGTGCACCGCTCCAAGTTCGGGCAGGTCCTCCTGGTCATGAAGCGGAGCCGGGCGGCGGCCACCACGTTAGGGGTGAACATCAGGTGGTTCATGGTGCTGGCCATCAGCATCGGCAACATGCTGGCGGGACTCAGCGGCGTGCTGTACCTCTACACGGTCAGCGACATCACGCCCAGCGCCTTCAGCCTGTCCCAGTCGGCGTACTTCCTGGTCGCCAGCGTGGTCGGCGGCGTCGGATCGGTGTTCGGCGCAATCCTCGGCAGCGCGGTGATCGTCTTGATCCCGCAGGCCCTGTCCAACTTGGAATGGTACGCCAACATCATTCTGGGAGCCATCCTGATCGCCGTCCTGCTCTGGCGGCCCGGCGGGCTGTGGCCGAGCCGGGCCCGCCGGGCCGGTCCGCCGGCGGCCGCCGCCGGGGTGGCCCCGGCCGAGCGGGGTGAGGTCTCGCGTGCTACTCAGGGTTGAGGACCTCGTGGTCCGCTTCGGCGGACTGACCGCCGTCGACCACATGGCGCTGGCGGTGCAGGAGGGCGAGATCATCGGCTTGATCGGCCCCAACGGGGCGGGCAAGTCGACGTTGCTCAACGCCGTGAGCCGGCTCGTGCCGGCCGAGGGCCACGTCACCCTGCATCGCCGGGACCGGGACCCCGTGGACCTGCTGACGGTTCCGCCCTGGACGGTCGTGCGCCACGGTGTCGCCCGGACCTTCCAGCATCCGCAGCTGGCGCCGGACCTGACCGTCGCGGCCAACATGGGCCTGGGTCTGTTCGCCCGGAGCCGGACGAGCTGGCTGGCCGCCGGGCTCAGGCTGCCGAGCGTCCGCGCGGAGGAACGCCGGGTCCAGGAAGACGTGGTGCGGACGGCCGAGTTCTTGGGCGTCGCGCAGTGGCTGGACCAACTGCCCGGCTCGTTGCCGTACGGGATTCAGAAGTTGGTCGAGTTGGGTCGGGCCATCCTGGCCCATCCGGTCCTTCTGCTCCTCGACGAGCCGGCCGCGGGTCTGAACAGCGCGGAGAAGGCCGTCATGCAGCGGCTGTTGCTCGAGGTGCGCCAAGCCTACGGCCTGTCGATGATTGTGGTGGACCACGACATGGAATTCATCTTCGGATTGTCGGATCGCATCTATGCCATGAACTTCGGGACGTTGCTCGCGTCCGGCACGCCCGACGCAATCCGCGGCAACGCGGCGGTTCAAGAGGCGTACCTGGGGCAGGAAGACGACCGGTGAGGCGGCTTCGGGCGAGGGCCGGGGCGGCCGGAACGCTCGCGCGTCGGCGCCTCGCGCCCGCGCGCTCCCGGGTGGCGAGGGGGGGAGCCTGATGGCGGTGCTGCTGAAGGTGGAGCATCTTTCCGTCCGCTACGGTCCCGTGCTGGCCTTGGACGACGTGTCGCTCGCCGTGGAGCGCGGGAGCATCTTCGCGGTGCTCGGTCCCAACGGCGCGGGGAAGACCTCCCTGCTCAGGGCCATCGCCGGGGTCGTCCGGCCGGCGGGGGGCGACATCTGGTTCGAGGGCACGCTCGTCACGCCGGTGGCGCCGCACCTGCGCGCGCGCATGGGCCTCGTGTACCAGCCGGAGACCCGGGAGTTGTTCGGGGGCCTGACCGTGGCGAGGAACATCGCGTTGGGGGCGGAGGGGCAGGGACGGTCCTTGGATCCGGCGCGGTTGAAGGAGATCCTGAGCTACTTCCCGGGGTTGGAGGGCAAGCTGGAACGCCGGCCCAACACCATGAGCGGCGGCGAGCAACAGATGGTCGCGTTGGCGCGTTCGATGGCCGCCGAACCCAAGTTGCTGGCGATTGACGAGCCGTCCCTGGGGCTCTCGCCGCAGTTGGTGAGCCGCCTGTTCGGCGTGCTGCGCGACATCGCCCGCAAGGCCGGCCTGACGATCCTTCTGGCCGAGCAGAACGCGCGCATGGCCATGAAGATCGCGGACGAGGCGCTGTTCCTGCGCACCGGACGGACGGCGCTGGCGGGACCGGTCGCCGCGCTGCAAAGCCGTGACCTTTCGAGCTATTACCTTGGAGCTTCCGGCTGAGGGAGCCGGGAAGTTCCGTTTTCCCAAGGATCTGACAAGGTCGTGCAGGAGGGAGACATGTTGCGGAAATCGGTTCGGCCTTTCTGGTTGGGGGCCACGACGATGCTCCTCGCAGGCGCTCTGGCGGGGTGTTCCTCGGCGGTCAGCACCGGCTCGACGGCCACCCCCGCGGCGGCTCCGGGAGTCGACGCGAAGACCAAGACCATCACGGTCGGCGCGTCCACGCCGTTTACCGGGCCGGCGACGGTTTATTCGGAGATCAACATGGGGGCCGCGGCCTATTTCAAGGCTGTCGACGCGAAGGGCGGCATCGACGGCTGGAAGATCAACTATACCCTGCTGGACGACGGGTACAATCCGGCCAAGAATCTGGCCAACGTCCAGACGCTGGTCAAGCAGGACCACGTCTTCGCGATCGTGGTCAACCAGGGGACGCCCACCAACGTGGCCGCGGCGCACTTCCTGGCCAACACCAACGTCCCCGTCGTGGGACCCGCGGAAGGCGCCCCGGCGTTGTCGCACTACCCCAACTACTTCGTGCTGATGCCGAACTACGCCTGGGAGGCCGGCCTGGCGGCCCAATACGCGGTCCAGAAGCTGGGCGCCACCAAGGTCGGCATCCTGTACGAGAACGACGACCTGGGGATCCCGGCGAAGACCGGGGCGGAGGCCGAACTCAAGGCGCTGGGGCTCAGCCCCGTCGCGGCGATTCCGTTCGAGGTGACGACCACCGACTTCTCGCCGTACGTGGGCGAGCTGGCCAGCAAAGGCGCCCAGGCGGTCCTGCTGTGGGGGGCCAACCCCAACGCGGCGGCGGCGCTCCGGGCGGCGAACCAGATCGGGTTCCACCCAAAGTGGCTGATGGCGTTCTGGATCGCCGACCCGTCCACGTACAAGCTGGCCGGCTCGCTGCTTGACGGGGTGTACTTCCCGATGTGGTTCCAGCCGCTCGGCAGCCGGTCGCCGGCCATGGAGGCCTACAAGGCGGCCATGCGCACCTACGAGCCGTCCACCCCGATCGGCTCCCTCGCCGAGAACGGCTACACCGAGGCCAGTCTGTTCGGCTATGCGCTCAAGGAGCTGTTGGACCAGCACAAGGCCATCACCCAGGCCAACCTCATCCAGGTGCTGGACTCCCTGCACAACGCCGACATCGGGACCGCCCAAGGCGTGAGCTTCTCGGCCGCCGACCACACGAGCGGCATCCACAGCGAACGCATCGTGCAGGCGCAGAACGGACAGTTCGTCGCCATCACGGGCCTGCTGCCGTTCCCGCCGGCCGCGGTGCAGGCGGTCGGATCGGGGTCGGGCCAGTAAGGCGGCGACGCGATCGGTGCGGGCAGCCGCTGGCGGCTGCCCGCGAAAGGGGGGGCCATGGGCAACTTCCTTACCGTGGTCGTGTCCGGCCTGAGCACCGGGATGCTGTACGGGCTCATCGGTCTCGGCCTGGTGCTCGTCTACCGGGCCTCCAAGGTGCTGAACTTCGCCTACGGGGACATGGTGACCGTCCTGGCCTACCTGGCGTATACCCTGGCCGGCGTGTTCCACCTCCCGTGGCCGGTCCTGCTGGGATGCACCGTGTGCCTGGGGGCGCTTCTGGGCATCGTGGTGAAGGCGGGCCTCGTGGACCCCCTGGGGCGGCAGGCCGACGCGACGTGGCGGCTTTACGGGCTGTACGACGAGTCCACGTTGCTGAACCTGGTCATCGGGACCATGGGGTTGTCCCTCGTCCTGGAGGGCGCCGAGGCTGCCGTCTGGGGAACGTCGGTGACGAGCCTGCCGTCGGTGGCCGGGAATCTCACGTGGACCGTCGGAACGTTCCACGTGGCCGTCAACGCGGTCGTCACGATCCTGGCCGGGGCCGCGGTCACCGGCGGACTGGCCCTGCTGCTGGAGCGGACGCGGATCGGGCGGCAGATCCAGGCGACCTACGAGAATCCCTTCGGGGCCACCCTGGTCGGCGTGGACGTCCGGCGCGTGTATACGGCGGTCTGGATCATAAGCCTGGTGGCGGCGGCCGTGGCGGCCATCTTCGCCACCCCGGTCACGTATCTCAGTTCCACGAGCCTCGTCTCCTTCTCGTTCATCGGCTTCGTCGCGATCATCGTCGGCGGCTTGACCAACGTGTGGGGAGCGGTCCTCGGGGGCATCGTCCTGGGGGTCATCCAGAACCTCGTCGCAGGATATGTCTCCTCGGGCTTGGAACAGATCGTCATCTTCCTGTTCGTGTTGGCCGTGCTGCTCGTGCGGCCCTACGGATTGTTCGCGAATCCGCGTCAGTACACCGAGCGGGTCTGACGGACCGCGGCCGAGGGCGGATCCCCCCGCCGGCGCGGGGTCGGTCGGGGCAGCCGGCTGCATCGTTCGGATGTGGGAGGTTCCATCAGCGATAGGAGGATCCCATGGCGGGCAAAGTCGGGTTCATCGGGTTGGGCAACATGGGGTTCGGGATGGCGGCCAACGTGCTCAAGCGCTATCCGGTGATCGCCTACGACATCAACCCGGAGCCGGTCCGGGCCCTGGCGGCGCAGGGGGCCGAGGCGGCATCGTCCCTGGCCTACGTCGCGGCCGAGGCCGATACGGTGATCACCATGCTGCCGGGCGGCACCCAGGTGGAACAGGTGTACCTGGACGCGGGCGGGCTGGCCGAGGCGGCGCGGCCGGACCAGATCTTCATCGACATGAGCACCTGCCACCCGGGCACCACCCGGAAAGTCGGGGCCGCGCTGGCCGAACGGGGGGCCCACCTGCTCGACGCGCCGGTGGCGCGCACCAAGCAGGCGGCGATCGACGGCACGCTCAGCATCATGGTCGGGGGACCGCCGGAGCTCTTCGAGGCGTGCCGCGACCTACTGCGGACCATGGGCACCGACGTGTGGTACTGCGGCGAGCTCGGCGCGGGTGAGGTCGTCAAGCTGGTCAACAACATGATCCTCTTCAGCACCGTCGCGGTGCTGGCCGAGTGCCTCCCTCTGGCGCAGGCGTGGGGCGTGGATCCCGGGCGCCTGGTGCGCATCCTGCAAAGCGGATCCGCCGACAGTTTCGCGATGCGCCACCACGTGGGCCAGTCGGTCCTGCACGGGGACCTGGGACCGGGCCGGTTCTCGGTAGCCTATGCCCTCAAGGACACCGGTTACGCCCTGGAGCTGGGCGACGCGGTCGGGTTGCCCATGCCGTTGGCGATGCTGACCAAGGCCAAACTGCAGGAGGCGATGGGGCGCGGCTGGTCGGACTGGTATTATCCAGTGATCTTCAAGCTGGCCGAAACCATCACCGGCAGGCCGTTCCGCGTTGCGGAAGCCGAGGGGGGTCGGTGATGCCGGGTCGTGTCGGCGTCGTCGGCCTCGGCAACATGGGCGCGGTCATCGCGACGCGCCTGGCCACGGCGTACCAGGTGGTGGGCTACGACATCCGCGCCGAACGGCGCGAGCGCCTGGCCGGCGGGCCTGTCCGGGTCGTCGCGCGGCTGGAGGAGGCGGCGGAGGACGCCGAGCTGCTGTTCCTCTCCCTGCCGGACCCGGCCGCCTCGGCCGCGGTGGTCGCGGAGGTCCTGCCGGCCCTGCCGGCGGGGTCGGTCATCGTGGAGACCAGCACGGTGACGCCGGAGGACATGCGGCGGCTCTGGGCGACGACGCAGGGCTATCCGGTGGGCCTCGTGGACGCGGCCATCCTGGGGGGCGTCGCGAATGTCGCCGACGGCCGCACGACGTTCCTGGTGGGGGGCGAACCCGAGGCCGTCGAACGGGCGCGCCCGGCCTTGGACGTGCTGGCGGACGCCGTCCTGGTCCAGGGGCCGATCGGCTCGGGGATGGCGGCCAAGGTCATCGTCAACGCGGTGGCCCATGCCGTGATGGTCGTGTTGGTGGAGGCCGCCGCGATGGCGGTGGCCACGAACGTCTCGCTGGACGCGCTGTACGACCTGTTGAGCCGGCCCACCGGGCTGATGCGGCCGTTGACCTATCGCCTCCAGGAGCTCGTCCGCCGGCGGCGGTACGAGGGGGGCATGTCGACGCAGAACGCGCGCAAAGACAGCCTGTTGGCGCTCGAGACCGCCGCGCGGCACGGCATCCCGCTCTTCGCCGTCCAGGCGGCGCACTCCGTCTATGAGATCGCCGTACGGCAAGGACTGGGCGATCTGGACTACGCGGCCATCGCGACGCTGTGGGAGCGGTGGCTCGGATGCGACTTCAGCCAACCGGGCACGTCGGAGGGGTGAACCGCCCGTGGAGACGTACCGCATCCTTCCCGTGCGCGTGGGCTACCTCGCGCACTTCGAGAAGTCGACCTTCACCTACGGGCGGAACGCCGGGGAGAAGATCGAGGCTCCGTGCATCGTCTGGGTGGTGACCAACGGCCGGCGGACGGTCGTGGTCGACGCCGGGCCGTCGGCCCCGGAGCGGGCCCGCGCTTATCATCCGGCCTACACCTGCCCGCCGGAGGAGGAGCTGGGGCGTGCCCTGGCCGCGCACGGCATCGACCCGGAACAGGTGGACACGGTGGTCGTCAGTCATCTGCACTGGGACCACGTGGGGGGCATGCCGGTCTTCCCGCGGGCGACGTTCCTGGTGCAGCGCGACGAACTGTTCGCCGCCTGCGACCCGATCGCGACCCAGCGCGTGACGTACGAGACCGGCATCCGGGGGCTTCCGCCGGTGTGGACCAGCGTGTTCGACCGGATCCAGGTGTGTCGGGGCGATTTCGAGCTGGCACCGGGACTCCGGGTGGTCCGGCTCCCGGGTCACACGCCCGGGCTGCAGGGGCTCCTGGTGGACACGGAAGCCGGTCCGGCGTTGATTGCCAGCGACGCCGTGCCGCTGGTGGACAACTGGCTGGGGGATGCGGGACTCGCTCACATCCCCAACGGGATCCACGTCGACCTTTCGGCGTACGAGGAGACTTTCGCCAAGATGGAACGTCTGGCGCGGTGGGTGCTGCCGGGCCACGACCCCGCCGCCTTCGATGGGGACCGGTTCCCCGTGGAGTCCCGCCGGGGGTCGTGAGGTCTGGGAACATGACGAGGAGGGCATGATGGGCTGGACGGAGTTTGTGGCGAGCTGGGCCGAAGCCTGCCGCCGAAACACGGAGTGGGACGCGTTCTACACGGATGCCGAGTTCGCCTTTCTGGTCCGGTCGGGCGGCGACGAGGTGTTGATCCGCGTCTCCCGTCGGGAGCCGTGGTCCTGGTCGACCGCGCCGTCGGCGGATGATGCGTGGCAGTTCTCCCTGTCCGCGCCGGTCGCGGTGTGGACGGAGTTCTGGCGGCCGGTGCCGCGGCCGCCGTATCACAACCTCCTGGCCATGATGGCGCGGGTGCCCGACTTCCGCGTGGACGGGGACCGGCGCGTCTTCTTCCAGCACGCCTACCTGGTCCGCCGCATCCTCGAGACCGGCCGTGCGGTGATGAACGGCGCGCCCCCGGCCCCGGCGCCCGGAGCGGCCGAAGCCGCGGCGGCACCCTGGATCGAGCCGATCACCGGACGCTACGTCCATGTGCCGTTCCGCGGCCAAGACCTCCGCATCTACTACGAGGAAGCGGGCACGGGACAGGACCTGTTGTGCCTGCACACGGCCGGCTCGGACGGACGGCAGTTCCGGGCGCTCCTCAACGACCCCGACGTCACCCGCGAATGGCACGTGGTGGCGTTCGACCTGCCCTGGCACGGCAAGAGCCTTCCGCCCGAGCCGTGGTACCCGGGGGCTTACCGTCTGGACACGGACACCTACGCGGGGGTCATCGACGCGTTCATGAACGCGGTGGGGCTGGTCCGGCCGGTGGTCCTCGGCTCCTCGATGGCGGGGGAGATCTGCCTCGAGCTGGCCTACCGGTGGCCCGAGCGGTTGGGCGGGGTGATCGCCTGCGAGGCCGCGGACCGCGTCCCGGGCCGGCAGGTGGCGTGGTCCAAGCATCCCGAGGTCAACGCGGCCGCGTTCGTCCCGGAGTGGGTGTACGGATTGATGGCGCCGCACAGCCCGCGCAAGGACGAGGTCTGGTGGGAGTACTCCCAGGGCGGTCACGGGTTGTTCCACGGCGACATCGCCTTCTACAGCGGGGATTGGGACGCGCGGGACCGGGTGTCCCGGATCGACACCGCCCGGTGCCCGGTGTACATGCTGACCGGGGAATACGACTACTCGTGCACGCCGGAGATGTCGCGGCGGACCGCGGAACGCATCCCCGGCGCCCAGTTCCAGGAGATGAAGGGGCTGGGGCACTTTCCCATGACCGAGAACCCGGAGCGGTTCCGGGAGTATCTGTTGCCGATCCTGGCCGAACTGAAGGCGCGCGCGAGGGAGGGACGGGCATGACCGACTACCGCCTGTTCATCGGCGGCGAGTGGATCGAGAGCCGAAGCGGGCGGCGCCTGGACGCCGTCAATCCGTTCAACCAGGAAGTCTGGGCCACGGTCCCCGAAGCCGATCCGGCCGACGTCGACCGCGCCGTCGCGGCGGCTCGGCGGACGTTCGACCAGACGTGGAGCAAGACGAGCGGACTGGCCCGGGCGCAGATGATGAACCGTCTGGCCGACCTGTTGGACCAGCACGCCCACCGCATGGCGGTGCTCGAGAGCACGGACAACGGCAAAGTCATCCGGGAAACCGAGAACCAGATGCACTTCGCCGCGCGCAACTACCGCTTCTTCGCCGGCTACGCGGACAAGCTCTACGGCGAAGTCATCCCGCTGGACAATCCCGCGCTGCTCGACTACACCCTGCGGGAACCGGTCGGCGTCTGTGCCCTCATCATCGCGTGGAACTCGCCGATGCAGCTTCTGGCCAATAAACTGGCCCCGGCCCTGGCGGCGGGCAACACGGTCGTGGTCAAGCCGTCCGAACACGCCTCCGTGACCACGCTCGAGTTCGCGAAGCTGGTGGAGGAGGCGGGGTTCCCCGCGGGGGTGTTCAACGTGGTGACGGGCGGCCCGGCCGTGGGCGACTACCTGACCCGTCATCCCGGGGTGGACAAGATCAGCTTCACGGGGGGGCCCGGAACGGGTCGGGTCATTGCCCGGAACGCCAGCGAGAACCTCGTGCCCGTCACGCTCGAGCTGGGCGGCAAGTCGCCGAACATCATCTTCGCGGACGCCAACCTGCCGCGGGCCATCACCGGCGCCGTGGCGGGCATCTTCGCCGCGTCGGGCCAGTCCTGCATCGCCGGGTCCCGCCTGCTGGTCGAGCGGGCCGTCTACGACCAGGTGATGGACGAACTGGTGCGGCGCGCCCGGCGGATCCGTCTCGGCAACCCGCTGGAGCCGGCGACGGAGATGGGGCCGGTGGCCAACCAGCCGCAGTACGAGCGCATCCTCGACCGGATCGAGAAGGGGATCACCGAGGGCGCGCGGCTGGTGACCGGCGGGACGGTGAAGGACCCCGGGCTGGAACGGGGGTACTTCATCGCACCGACGGTGTTCGGGGACGTGGCGCCGGAGATGACGATCGCGCAGGAGGAGATCTTCGGACCGGTCCTGAGCGTGATCCCCTTCGACAACGAGGACCAGGCGGTGTCCATCGCCAATGCCACCAACTACGGGCTGGCCGCCGGGGTCTGGACGGAGAACCTCAGCCGCGCCCACCGGGTGGCTCGGGCCCTCAAGGCCGGGACGGTCTGGGTCAACACGTACCGGACCAGTGCCGCGCAGGCGCCTTTCGGGGGCGTGAAGCGGAGCGGCTACGGGCGCGAGCGCGGATGGCACGCCCTGGCCGAATACTTGGTGGTCAAGAACGTGATGATCGACTTGTCGCAGGAGTGTTAGCTCCCACTTTATTTGGCGGAGACTTGGAGAGGTTTTCTTAGGATCTCTGTCGGCGTGATCGCCTCTGTGTG
>JAIMBI010000029.1 GCA_023565505.1 Actinomycetes bacterium
ATACAGGGCCCGGGACCAGCTCAACACCATCACGAAGGCCCATAACCGAACGGTGCGGCCGGTCGGGGTCGTGTAGATGACTTCGCCCCAATCGACTTGAGCTTGCTCTCCGGGCGCGGTCTCAAAGCGGCGCGTAGCCGCCGGGAGGCGCCGCCGACGATGGGGGTGTACAAAGGCTCGCACCAGGGAGACGCTACCGGTATAGCCGCGAGCCCGCAGCTCGCGCACCAGCACCATACAATTATCCACGCCTTCTTCTAACCGCTGCAAGATCTACTCTTTATAGGGATCGAGCTTCGAGGGCCGCCGCGGCCGGGGCGCCGGCTGTGGCACCCCCGGCGCCCGGAGATACTTCCGGACGGTATTCCGGGCGATCCCGAGTTCGCGGGCAATGGCCCGAATCGAGTGGCCTGCCCCGTGTAGCTCATAGAGCGTTTTCATAGTCCCACCTCTCAGCATGAATTCGACCTCCTGCGATGCTGCGCAACATCTCGCAGGAGGAATTCGCAGGGGGTGGGTCACTTTTTTTCTGGTGATCCTGGGTCATTTTAAAACTGGCGCTGACACAGCGCGGGGGCCCGCCGGCCGGCCGGCCACCCTGTACGCGGGAATGGCCGCCAGGAGACGGCGGAGGTCCTCCTGCGTCAAGGGGTCGGCCCGCCGCTCGACCACCCGCGGCGTCACGAGCTTCCGCGACCAGTCGTCCCGGAGCACGCTCTCGTCCGCCAAGTAGTGGACTCGGCCCCGGATCGCGGCCAGCGTGGGCTTGACTGTCTTGGGCTTGAGCCCGCGCTCTGTGAGCGAGGCGAGATAGGGGCGGCGCAGCTACCGGACAGATGGCCGCCACGACCACCACGTCCGGTTTATGCCGCACCACCGCGTCCGACAGCCGGTCGCGCACATCCACCGCCGCCACCACCGTGACGCGGTCCGGCGGGGCCGCGACCAACGCCGGCAACGCTCAGGGCGGCGCCGCCACAACCGCGCGGCGCGCCACGGGCGCGAGTCGACTGGTCAGCTCAATGACCTCCCCGGTCATCGCACATCCGGTCGCGGCTCGCCCAGCGCGGGCGCCGCCCGCTCATCGTGGTCGACGAGACCCACGTGTTCTTCAAGCAGCCGGACACGGCGGCGCTCCTGGACAGGGTCGCGCGCATGGTGCGCTAGCTCGGCGGGCGGCTCTGTCCGGTCACCCACAAGATCACGAACCTCTTGGGCGACCCGACCACGGGGTGGACCGTGGCGGGGGCGGAGGCCGCGAGCGCCGTGCTGGCCAACGCCGGGGTGGCGCTCCTGATGCGCACGGCCATCGGGGTCGAGCTGGACCTGCTCGCGCAGACCTTCCAGCTCACCCCGGCGGAACGCCAATTCGTCCAGGACGCCCCGGAGGGCCAGGGCTTCCTGATTGTGGGGCAGGCGCGCGGGACGCGCCGGGTGCCGGTCGAGATCCTGGCGACCGACGGCGCTCTACCCGTACCTCACGACGCGGCCGGAGGAGGTGGCGGCGCTCGCCGAAGCCCTGGGCGGACCGGCCGCGTCTCGTGGCGTCGGCGATGAGCGCGTAGGCGACCGTCTGCAGATGCTGCGCCCGCCCGCCCTGGCTTAGGTCGTGGAAGTGGCGGATTGCAGTCCGGTCCAGATGGAGTCGACCGTGAATGCCGCCGACTCATTATTGGTCCCGGCTTTAGCGACAGCGCCAGTGGATTAAACCATCGTGGTCTGGTTGTTTGCGCTACCCGCGATCCGGCCCACCCCGCTGACGAACACATTGATTGCCCACTGTCCGGACAGCATTGGGGTTCCCGGCCTGGTCATTCACCTCAACATAGACCGTGTCGGTCCCCAACGTGTCATTTGCCTCGCTGGTGGGCGACGACGGCTTGAAGGCCAGTGATGTCGCCACCTTCGCCACCGGGTTGATGCTAATCGCAGCCGACTGGACGTTGCTCCCATTGGCCTGGGTCAGCGGGGAGTGTTCTGAACTTCGGAGATATACAGGCTGTCAGTCACACCGGGCGTCGTCAGGGCCTGCGCCTTGCAGGTGGCTACGCCGTTGACGATAGGCGCCTGCACACTGGTCAACGTCGAACCATATTGGCCGGTAGTACCATAGTAGAGCGCCACCTCTCCGTTCTTGCCCCGCGGCGACGTGGTAAACACTAGGGTCGCCGTCTCGTTCTTGTTGGTGGCCGGGTTCCCGTATTGGTCTACAACCGTTATTGTGCACGGAATTTCCGCGCCTGTGTGGCTCTGTCACAGGTTCGCGCGGCCACCCTGCCCTTCCGTACACGTCTGTCACAGGGCGGCAACCCCCGCGGTTATCCAGCCGGAGGACTCACCACAACCGAAAAGATTGCGAGCAGGCGCTGGTACACCGACCGCAGCACAGGGGCGGCCAAATGCCCAACCCGTGCCAGGATGAGGGCTTCATTGCCCGTGAAGAGCTTGTCCGGGCGAACGAACGAGGCATGGGGTAAAGAGCCGGACGTAAAATCTTGGAGGTCGAGCGGAATCGCTTGGGGCCAGGGATGGCTGGTGATCCGGCACTAAATGTAATCGCCATCGGGCAACGCCGGCAAGACCAGCGCGGGCCGCCGCTTGGCACGCTCCAAGTTGGTGAACGGAAAGGGCACCACCACCACGTCGCCGACTACAAACTTTGCCACGCGTCGTCTTCCTCAGGGGTCAACCACGCCCGGGCCAAGGCCGGTTCGCTCAGTTGAGCCGTCTCGGGTATCCCGTGTCGCCAGCGGAGAAACTCCACGAACTCGACGACTTCCGCCCACAGCGGCTCGGGCAAGTTCTCCAGGATCTCGAGCACGCGCTGACGTTCCGGCCGCGCCATCCTGGATTCCTCCTCTCCCCTGGATGTAGGACGTCGTGTGTCCTCCGACGTCCGGCGCCTCTTCGTGCCTCCCTCTGCCTCACCCGGCCCACACCCAGTCCTTCCGCCTAGGTGCCCCGACCCTGTTCAGCAACCGTCTCCCTGACCTGCCCGTGGCCTCGCCCAACCCCGAATCCGTCGGCCAACCACACTCTTGCCTGCCGGGTGACACCGGTCTCCTGTGGTGGTTCCGTCGTGCACCTCCAGGAGCAGGCCGATGACCTCAGGCCGTTGGCCCCGTCGTGGCCCCGACGGCCACCTAGCCCCATTGTACCTCTGGCCTACGACGGGCACCCGGCTCTGTGTCCCTCCCGTGTCCCGCCGCCCATCACCACCCCGGAGTCACCTGGGAAATTCCCAGCCGCACCAAGCTTCCTGCCCCTTCTCGCGTAAAGCTTCTCGGTCGCCCCGAAGGTTAACCCTGGCTCCAGCCGGAGGTGCCTAATCAGTGTTTGCCTCATCTATGAGGCGTTCGATTTGCGCTCTCACGGGTTCGGGCAGCTTGTTCCAGACTGCACGAGGTGCTGCAGCCGCGGGTCGGTCTCCACGCCCCGGATCCCGGGAAATCGACGCGGCAAATACGCGCCAGGGGTCGTGGTATGTCGCGCATTGCCTCGAAGTCGATGTCACCAGCCAAGGCGAGACCCTGGAGACCGCGTTGGCCAATGTGCGGGAAGCCTCGGGACTCTCCTTCGAGGAGAGCCCTCCGGTCGAGTTGCCGCCGCCGCCCATCATCGCCTCCATGGATGTCGCCATCGCCCACTCCTGATGCCAGGACGACCCACGCTCAGCGGGCGCGCCGTCACGCAAGGCTTGGAGCGCGCGGGTTTTGATGGGACCGGCCAACGCGGCCGCCCCGTCAAGTTGCGTCATTCCGACCGCCGCGTGGTGTTCGTGCCTCTCCATCGCGAGCTGGCGCCGGGCACGCTCCGATCCCTCCTGCGCCAAGCCCGAATGGCCCTCGACGAGCTGCCGACATTCCTCTGAGGCCGCCGCGCGCGTCGGCAACAGGCTCACAGGACGAAGGCCAGCCAGGTGCCTCCTCGAAGAGTCGTGGAAACCCGCCATGCCGGATGATGCAAAACGCCGAACCACCGGGGCCCTTTGGCGACCTCCTAGAACGGAGGTGGGGGCAACAGGATTGCCGTTGGCGTCAACCTCCTGGATCGTGAACTCCGCCCCGTTGGCGATGGGCGCCTTTGAGGTAAAGCTGGATGTCACAGGTGTAATCTTAATGCCCGTCGGCGTACCCGCGATCACCGGTGTGAGTACCTGCGGCGACGTGGTAAAAGCCAAAGTCTCCGTGCCGTTGTAGTTCGCCACGGTGTTCCCGCTCGCATCGACAACCGTCGCCGTGATCGTGTCCGTCGCCGTCCCGTCGGCCACGAGGCTCGAGGACGCCGCCGACAGCTTTACGGCCGCGGCCTGGCCGTACACCGCTATGTTCTTGCTGTCCCACACCGCGAACGAGGCGTTCTGCGGCGCGTCGAGGTCCTTGGCGTAGACCACGACCTGGTACGTGCCGGCGTTAGGCGGCGTGAAGGAGTACGTGTTGGTGGTGCTGTACGGCCCGCTCGAGGTCCAAGTCTGCGTGTTCGGGTTGTACACCCAGAACTGGAAGACCGGGTTTGTGAGATTGGAATACGACGCCCTCAGCGTGACCTGCGTCAGCGGCGCGACGCTCGTGGCGCTGGCCGTCAGGCTCACGCTGCTCTGCACGTTGACGAACTGGTTGGAGTTGGTCTGCTCCGAGTTGACCTCGGCGCTCCACTGGCCCTTCTGGGCCTGGCTCTGGTCGATGGCGTACACCACGACCTCGTAGCTGCCCGCTTGGACGTTGTTGAGCTGGAACGTGTTGTTCGTCGACCAGTTCTGTCCGTGCCACACGCCGCTCGGGTCCTCGTACCAGAACTGGTACTCCGGCGTCCCGTTGGGGTCCACGGCGGTGGCCGTGAAGGTCACGGTGTCACCCGGATTAGCCTTTCCGTTGCTGGCGCTGCTGGACAGCGTGACGCTCTGGACCGACGGCCCGCTGGAGGCGTAAGCCGCAGCCGTCGGCAAGAGCGACATCCAGAGCATGGACGAGGCCAGGGTCAATCCACCGACCAACTTGCTAGCCTTTTGCATCGATGTAGGGATACCCCCTTCTTGGTTTCAACATCAGGCAAGGAGGGAAGGGGAACAACAGCTTCGAATCGCGGCAGGCCTCATGCCTAGGCATTCATTAACCGGCCGATTCCTCGCCATGAAGAAATTACGCCGTCATCTTACCATATTCCCTCCAGATATTCCCTTAGGTAGCGTCGGCTTCACCGCCATCCGTCGGTCGGGCCCGACCATTCGGCCGCCTCCCGCCGGCCCCCGCCGCCGCTCCGACGCCGGGACCGTTCGGGGACGGTTCCCTCCATGGCACGCCACATTGGCAAATGGCGCCACACCGGTGCACAAGACGTTTGCCGATGCCATTTCCAAGGCCCATCATACTACGGGGTGGCTGGCGAATCCTGCTTGGGCATGAAATTTTTTGCGATATTACTAGGGATCCGCCAGATCGTTCGGGGTTCGGACGGCCGTTTTGACCGTCAACTACCATTTACTGGTTGCCGCGTTGCCAATCAACCCCAACCCCTTGCCCCAGAATCCTTTGCGGGCCTTTGAACCCCTTTGACCGCACCTCATCTCTCGACTTCACGTACTTTCAGGTTTCGACGCACACCGACAGACCGAACCCGGTCAGCTGGAAATCCGGCTGGCTGAGCCTGCGGGATACACCGCCGCCACGATATGCAACGCATCCCCGGGCATGCTGGTAACAAGTTGGAAGGCCGGCAGACAAGCTTCCGTAGCCCACGTCGGGCTCGAGCGGGTCCCCCGCGAAGCCCCCTCCTATTCCCCGGCGCCGTTGGTTCGCCCCTCTGCTAGCATGAAGGCGTCGTCACGGCTCTGAAGACACTGCCGCCGGGATGGGGGAGGCGCTTCTTTGACCAACGGAACGAACGCGTGGCTCACCCGCGACGTGTGGAAGATCGCCGGCTCGGCTTTCTTCGCGGATCTCGGCTACCAGGCGGTGCTGACGGCGTTCCCGCTCCTCCTGGTGCTGACGCTCCACGCCCCCGTGTGGGTCTACGGCCTCGCGATGGCCCTCGCCTACGGGCCGGGCGCGGCCATCGCCTGGTGGGGAGGCCGGGTGGGGGACCGGCACGGCCACCGGAAGATCGCCATCTGGGGCAACAGCTTCATCCCGCTCCTGTCCCTGAGCGGCCTTGTCGCCGCCCCCGCCGCGGCCGTCGGGCTGTTCGCCGCCGGCTGGTGGGCCCGCAACTTCCGCACACCGTCCCGGCGGGCCATGCTCACCGAGCGGGTCGCGGACCGGTACCGGAACCCCGCCTTTGGCTTCCTGCACTTCCTCGACGTGGGCGGCGGCATGCTGGCGGGCTTCTACGTCCTGGTGGGAGTCGCCCGGCACTGGCCCTACCCCTGGCTGTTCGGCCTCACCATCCTGCCGCTGGTCGTCTCGACGCTGCTTCTGGTCGCCGTGCCGCCCCGGCCCGAGCCGGCGGCGGTCCCGGCCGCCCCCGCCGACGCCGAGGCCCCCCGGCCCGACCACCGGCCCCTCTACCGCGGCGTCCTGGTGGCCGCAGCCCTGTACGGATTCAGCTCCTACAACCTCGGCTTTCCCATCCTCACGGTGGCCCAGGGCGTGCACAGCCCGGCGCTGGGCGTGCTCTCCTACGTCCTCTTCCTGGGGGTCTCGGCCGTCACGGGGCTGGTCTTCGGACGTGCGTCCCAGGGCTCCGTGCCCCAACTCGCCACCCTCGGCTACCTCGGCGCCGGCGTGGGATCCCTGGGCCTCGCCGCGGCCTACGCCTTCTCCTGGCCCTTTTGGGGCTTCTACATCCCCATCGTCGTCCTCGGCTTCGCCCTCGGCGTCATCGAGACCCTGGAGCCGGTCCTCATCGCCCGCTTCGTCCCGGCCGTCCAGGCCGGCGGCGGTCTCGGCGCGCTCACCGGCGCGCGCAGCGTCGGTCTCTTCCTCGCCAACGTGGTGATGGGCCTGCTCTACCACCTGACCCCGGTCGACGCCTACATCTATGCCACGGCGGTCGCCGGGCTCGCGGCGGTCGTCCTCCTCGTGTCCGTCCGCGCCGCGGCGCGGCGGGCCCCGCCCGCTTAGCCCCGAAACGCCGGACGGGAGCCGGAGGCCCGGCTCCCGTCCCGTCGTCGCAACCCCTCAGGACCCCAGGCCCAGGGCGCGGCGGAGGGCGTCCGTCGTCGCCGGGTCCCAGGCACCCGGCGACCCGAGGGTGACCAGCGCCGGCACCTGCCCCGCGAAGGCGGCGAGCGCAGTGGCCAGCCCCGGCGGCACGCCCCCGGACGGCACCGGCACCACCGTGCCGCCTCCCTCGGCGACGTCCACCGCAGCCCTAAGCCCGTCGTCAAACGTCGCCGCCGGGGCGAACGCCAGGTGCGCCGGGTCGATGGCCCCCGCGAACCGGGCGAGGACGGCCGCTTCCGTTCCTGCCGGGTCCGGTCCCCCGGCCGCCCCCACACGCTCCACGGCGATCCCCGTCCGCTCGAGCCAGCCCACCGCCGGCGCGCCGACCGACGCTGGGGATCCGACGGCATACACCCGGCGCACCCCCACGACCTGCACCGCCGCGCGCTCGGTCGCCGGCAGGCCCTCGGCGTCGGCCCAGAGCACCGGCCAGCCGGCCTTGGCGGCGAGCGGGGCGACGGTCATCCCCTCGGCGTAGCGGAGGCCCGTCGCCACCACCGCGGTGCCGCTCGGGTCGCCGAGGTACCGGGCCACGGCCGCCGCGGTCCCGTAGCGGTCCCAGCCCCACAGGCGCACGACCCGGATCCCCATGGCCCGGATCGCGGCCGTCACGGCGGGACGCACCGCCCCCGGCCCCCCGACCACGTAGACCGTGCCGATCCCGTCGGCCCGGAGCTTCGCCGCCACCCCGGGATCGAGCCGGTCCGTAGCCGTGAGCCAAAGCGGCGCGTGGACCCGCACGGCGAGCACCTCGCCCACCATCCCGTCGTAGGGAAGATCGTCCCGGGCGAGGACCGCCGCGCCCGTCCGGGCCGGTGCGGGCGGCGGGGCCGGCGGAGCCCCCGGCACCGGCGGGGGAGACGCCGGCGGCGGAGGCGGGGGCGGCGCCGCCGGCGCAGGGGGCGACGGGGCCGGCTGAGGTGCGGGCGGAGTCGGAGGCGGGAGACTGGCCGCCACCGTCACGCTGGTGGTGGCGTACGCCCCCGCGTACAGAATGCCGGCCATGTTGTGTCCATTGTCGGCGTCGTCCTCAGCCCAGAAGGCCACGCTGCCGGTCGTCGCCGGCTGGAGCGTGAGCGTCGCCCGGCCAGCGGCGTCGGTGGTGCCGGTGGGCGTCGACCCGACTTCCGGCGCCACCGCGTAGCCCGCGAGCGGCAGCCCCTGGGCGTTGGTGAGGGTGAAGGTGACGGCCGTGGACGTGCCCACCGCCACCGTGGCGGGGTTTGGGGTCAGCGTGGCCGGCACCACGGGGACGGAGGCGGCGTCCGTCCACGGGCCGACCGGCCCGCCCGGGGGATTGGCCGCCACCTGGATCCCCACGGCTTGGTGGGCGTCGTTGCCGTCCCCGTCCCCCACGGCCTCGTTGTCATAGGCCAGCACGGTGATCGTCGTCGGTCCGTCCACGGCGAAGGGAGCCCCGGTCTGGCCCGGCCCCAGGTCGACCCAGCCGGCGCCGCCGTAGGTGGCGGCGGTCCGGCCGACGCCGTAGTCGACGTAGTAGTCGGTGTCCTGGGCGTCGGCAGGCACGTCGGTGAGCCGCACGAGGGCCGGGACCGGCGTCCCCGTGGCGGGATCCGTGACCGTCAGCGTGAGCGTGGAGAAGTAAGCCTCGGTGACGGCCGCGGGTTCGACCGTGACGGCCGGCGGCGACCCCGCGGCGGTGACGGGTCCGGCGGCGACCAGCGCCAGGACCCCGGCGCCGAAGCTGGCGAGCGGTAGAGGGCTCGGCTTCATGACTGCCTCCTGGGCCGGCCCGACGGCGCGGCCGGCCGTATGCGGTTGGTGGCGGACGCTTCCGCGACGGAACGCCGCCGTCTCTACGGTACCGGAATCCTTGCATCCGACCAAATTTTTTCGGGGGTTTTGCTGTCGTTTTTTGTCTGAAGGCGATGCGCCGTCAACCGAACCGCTCCCGCAGGGCCGCCTCCACCCGCCGGATGGTCTCCAGGCGGTTGCCGTACGCCAGCAGCACCCCCGCGGCGTAGGTGGCGGCGACCAGCGCTGCCTTGACCAGGCGCTCCTCAGGCACCCCGAGGGCGTACAGCTCCACCCAGAACGGCCGGGCGAGGCGTTCCGCGAAGGCGCCAGCCAGCACCTCGAGCCAGTAGGTGGTGGCGTAGGCGAGGTCGTAGAGCGGGACGACGTACACGTCCACGTAGGGGTCCAGCTCCGCCGGGCGGATCCCGAACCGCCGCTCCAGCCGGCCCGGATACGGATCCGGGAAGAGTGTGAAGTAGAGCGGCCCGGCCACACGGGCGCGCACCTCCCGCACGAAGTCCCGGATCACGCGGGCGTGGAGTTGGTCGAGGTCCTCCCCCGCGGCCGCCGCCTCCGCCCGGCAGACCGCACACTGGCAGAACCCCTCGCGGGCGTAGGTGACGTCGTCGAGCCGAAGACCCGTCCCGGGCGTCCCGCCGGCCACCGCCGCCGCCACCCACTCCAGGGCGAGTCGCCGCACCTCCGGCCGCGTGGGGCAGAGCGCGTCCCAGTCGAAGTACGGCGCCGTGCGGTCGGCCCGCATCCCCCCGGGTCCCACCTGCACCCAGTCGGGATGGGCCCGGGCCACCCGGTTGTCCCCGAAGCAGCTCACCATCGGAACCGTGCCCGGCCGCGGCGCCCGGCGCGCCCCGCCCACGTCCTTGACCTCCCAGAACGCGGGCCGCACCGCCTCCGCGTGCCGCGGGTACCGCGTCACCACGCCGAAGCCCTTCGCCACCGCGTCGCCCTCCTTCTCCGGTCCTTCCCCGACGTTCCCCGCCGGCGGGGGCCAATCCTCCCCGCCGACCCGCCGCGGTCTCGACTAGAATGAGTGCAAGACCCGCGGGGGCGGGCTCGCCCGCCCCCGGGACCAGGAGGGATCTCCGGTGGAACGCTGGCCCCTGTACATCGACGGCGCCTTCGTCTGGGAGACCGACCGGCCGGCCCTCGAGGTCGTCAACCCGGCCCGCGGCGACGTCATCGCCGAGGTGCCCACGGCGACGCCCGACCTCGTCGACCGCGCCGTCGCCGCCGCCGACCGCGCCTTCGCCCCCTGGGCGGCCAAGCCCGCCCGGGAGCGCGCCGAACTGCTGCTCCGGGCCGCCCGCCTGATGCGCGACCGGCTCGACGAGCTCGCCACCCTGCTCACGCGCGAGCAGGGCAAGCCCCTGGCCGAGGCCCGGGGCGAGATCCAGATCTCGGCCGAGTATCTCGAATGGAACGCCGAGGAGGCCAAGCGCCTCTACGGCGAGACCATCCCCGCCTCGACGTCGCAAAAGCGCCTCTTCGCGCTGCGCCAGCCGGTGGGCGTGGCCGCGGCCATCACCCCGTGGAACTTCCCCTCGTCGATGATCACCCGGAAGATCGGGCCGGCGCTCGCAGCCGGCTGCCCCGTGGTGGTCAAGCCCGCCTCGGCGACGCCGCTTTCGGCCATCGCGCTCATGAAGATCTTCGACGAGGTCGGCTTCCCGCCGGGCGTGGTCAACCTGGTTGTCGGCCCCTCGCGTGAGATCGCCGGGCGGCTTCTGGCCGACCGGCGGGTGCGCAAGATTTCCTTCACCGGGTCCACCGAGGTGGGCAAGGAGCTCATGCGCCAGGCCGCCGACACCATGAAGCGCGTCTCCCTGGAACTCGGCGGGCACGCGCCGTTCCTCATCTTCGACGACGCCGACCTCGAGGCCGCCGTCTCCGGCGTCATCGCCTCGAAGTTCCGCAACGCCGGCCAGACCTGCATCTGCGCCAACCGGCTGTACGTCCAGCGGGGCGTGGCGGACGCGGTCGAGGAGCTCCTGGCCAAGAAGATCGCCGCGCTCCGCGTGGGCGACGGGCTCGAGCCGGGGGTGGAGATCGGGCCCCTCATCGACGAGCAGGCGGTGGCGAAGGTGGACCGGCACGTCCAGGACGCCGTGGCCCACGGCGGCAAGCTGGTGGTGGGCGGCACCCGGCTCGAGATGCCCGGCCTCTCCCGGCAGTTCTACGCCCCCACCCTGGTGCTGGATCCTCCCAAGACCGCGCTGGTCGCCGAGGAGGAGACCTTCGGCCCCCTCATCCCGATGTGGACCTTCGACACCGAGGAGGAGGCCCTGGCGCTGGCCAACAACACGCCCTACGGCCTCGCCGCCTACTTCTACGCCACCGACGTCCGGCGGGTCGTCCGCATCGCCGAGGGGCTGGAGTACGGCATCGTGGGGGCCAACGACCCCGTGCCCACCGTCGTCCAGGCGCCCTTCGGCGGCGTCAAGGAGTCGGGCGTGGGCCGGGAGGGCGGCCACCAGGGTCTGGACGAGTACACCTACTGGAAGTTCCTGTCCCTCGGCATCGGGTAGGAGCCGGCCCGGGGCGGCGCCGCACCCGCGGCCACGCCGCCCCGGCCAGCACGGCCACCGCCCGCCGGGCGTGGTCCAGCACCAGCACCGCCTCGGACGCGCCCGGCGCTTCGGCGGCGCGGGCGAGCGCGCGCCGCGCGGCCGCCACGGCCCGCCCGGCCCGGCCGAGCCGCCGGGCCAGGACCGCCCGCCCCGGGCCTCCCGCTTCCGCGAAAGCCACCCCGAACGCCCGGAGCGCCGCCGCGAGCGCGGCCAGCACGGCCACCGCCGGCACGCCGGCCGCCCCCGCCCCGCGCACCCGGAGGAGCCGGATCTCCGTCTCCGTCGCCCGCACCGCGCCGGCCGTCCGCTCGAGCGCCCCGAACGCGCGCCGAAGCCGCCTGAGGCGCTGCCGGCCCCGGCCCGGCCACCCGACCCGCACCTCCGCCGCGGCCGCCGCGAGGGCTTCCTCGGCCGCCGCCAGCCGCACCCGGAGCCCCGCGGTCCGCACCCGGGCCCGACCGAGCCGCCCCGCCGCCAGCGCGTCGAGGACGGCCGCCTGGGCGCCGGCCAGCCGCCCGAGGGCCCGCCCCGCCGCGCGCAGGGGATCCGGCGGCCAGAGGAGGGCGTTCAGGGCGACCGCCACCGCCGCCCCGATGACCGTGTCCACCAGCCGGGCGGCCGCGTAGCCCGGCCGCGCCCCGAGGCTCAGGACCAAAAGCGCGCTCACCGCCACCTGCGAGACCCCCTGGGGTCCGAGCCGGAGCAGCGTGCCGAATCCCATCGCGAGCCACACCAAGAGCGCCACCGCCAGGGCCGAGAGGCCCAGCACGTGGGCGGCGAGGAGCGACAGTCCCACGCCCGCCACCACGCCCAGCACCCGCTGGCCGCCGCGGGCGAGCGACCCCGCCACCGTCACCTGCGCCGTGAGGATGGCCCCGAGCGCGGCGAAGTACGGCTTGGAGCCGCCGCCCGGCAGCAGCCGCGCGATCTCCCACGCCAGCCCCGCCGCCAGCGCCGTCCGCACTCCCGCCGAGAAGGAAAGCCGCTCCCACGCCGCGCGCATCGTCCGCCTCCCCCTCCCAGCGTGTCCCGCCGGCGGCGGGGACATCGCCGCATACTCAGCCGGAGGCGGTTGGGCTACAATGATGCAAAAGAGGAAGCTTGACGGAGAGGCGGCCCGCCGGGCCGCGGTGACCAAAGACCATGATCGACGTGCGCGGGCGCACCGACCGACCCGACACGGTGCTGACGGTGCCGACCATCCGGCAGATCGCGACCCAGGCGCCCCCGACGCCCCCCGCGCCGGGGGCGGGGATGCAGATCGCCGCGTGGCTGCCGACGGGACAGTTCCACCGGCTGTTCCACGGCATCCTGGTCTACGAGCAGGCCAACGAGCGCCGGTACTTCGTGCCGGCCGGCAGCGTCGTCTGGAATCGCACCGCCCGGGGCTGGAGCTCGTGGATCACCCGGAGCGGATCGTACAAGCGCTTCCTGCAGAACCGGTGGTGGAACGAGACGCTCGTGCGCAACCGCGCGCTCGGGCGCTACTACGACATCGCCACCCCGCCCCTCTTCCACGAGGCCGGCGTGGCGTACGTCGACCTCTACCTCGACGTGGCCAAGCGGCGCGGCCACACGGTGGTCGTCGACCGCGACGAGTGGCGGGGGTTCGTCCGCCGCCATCCCGTGGCCCCGGAGCTGCCGCTCCTCCTGGCCCGGGCCACCCGGGAGGCGCGCCACTACGGGCCGGCGGACTGGAGCCAGGCCCTCGACACCATGGAGAACGAGTGCCGCCGGTGGGTGGTCCAGACCGTCCGCGGCTTGATGGCGGACCTCGGCGTCACCCCGACCCACCGCCCGCTCGAGGCCCCGGTGCTGGCGGAGCTCCTGCGCCGGTTCGCCGAGCGCACCGGCGCGGCGCTCGCCCCGCGCCGCTACCAGCGCACCCCGGCCCTGGAGCTCGGTCGGGCCCTGTTCCAGGACATCACCCGCCCCCAGGGCGGCCCCGCGTCGGGGACCCGGACCGTGCGCACCCTGCCCTCCCGCCCCGCTCACCGCCGGTCCAACGGCTGACGCCGGCCGGCAGGAAACCTCGGGTCGAAACCGAAGCCCTTCCCGGCGGCCTCCGAGCGGCCGCCGAATGCGGGCGCCCCGGGCGCCCGGGGGAGGGCATGGTGCCATGCAAGGCAACGCGGTCAAGGAACGGCTCGCGGCCGGCGGGGTCGTCGTCGGCCCCATGGTGATGGAGTTCTTCACCGCCGGCATCGCGAGCATCTTCGCCCAGACGGGCGTCGACTACATCCTCTACGACCTCGAGCACACCGGCTACGGCTACCAGGCGCTGCGCGAGGTGGTGAGCTACAACCGGGGTCTGGCCCCCGTGCCCCTGGTGCGCGTCCCCGCCAACCAGTACACCTACCTCGCGCGCGCCGTGGACGCCGGCGCCAAGGGCGTCATGGTGCCCTTCGTAGAGACCGCCGCCCAGGCCCGGGCGGTGGTGGAGGCGGTGAAGTACCCGCCCGAGGGGCGGCGCGGCGCCGGGTTCGGCATCGCCCACGACGACTACGGCGGCGGGGACCCCGCAGCCAAGATGGCCCAGGCCAACCGCGACACCCTGGTCATCGTGCAGATGGAAAGCGAGCGCACGCTGGCGGAGATCGACGCCATCGCCGCCACGCCCGGCGTGGACGTGGTGTTCATCGGCCACTTCGACCTGTCCAACACCCTGGGCGTCGGCGGGCAGGTGGATCACCCGCGGGTGCAGGAAGCGAGCCGCCGGGTCATCGAGGCGTGCCGGCGCCACGGCAAGGCCGTCGGCCGGATGGTGATGTCCGAGGACGCCGCCCGGCGGGCCCTCGACGAAGGCTACCGGTTCATCTGCTACGCCACCGACGTGCTGCTCATCCAGGAGCCGATGGCCCGGGCCGTGGCGGCCGTGCGGGCGCACCGGCCGGCCTAGGACCCCGGCCCCGCCGCCGGGGACCCGGCCGCCTCGCGCCGCCGCCGCCAGTAGCCGTACAGCCCGAGCGCGTCCAGGCGGAGGTCCTCGCCCAGGGGGTCGAGGTCCACGTCCCCGAGTCCCTGGGCCTCGAGGTCCTCCCGCACCCAGTCCTCCCAGGCGCGGCGGACGTCGCGCTCGGTGAGCGCGCGGTCGCCGAACCGGTCCAAGAGGCGGAGCATCGCCTCCACCCCGCGCCGGGTGAAGGCGAACGCCTCCGCCGGGGGACTGGCGCCGAAGTGGGTGTGCAGCACGGCCACCGCGCCGAGGCGCTCGAGACGGTCGAGCGTGGCCAGCATCGCCGGCGGGTCGAACGCCGACGGGCTGGTGGTGGGAAGCCCGTACGCCTTGGGCCAGCCCGTGAACCCGGGGTCGTAGCGGATGCCCACGGCGTCCCCGGTGAAAAGCCCGCCGGTGCGCTCGTCCAGCACCGTGGCGTGGTGCCGGGCGTGGCCGGGGCTGTCGAAGAGGCGGAGCGCGTGCCGGCCCGCGGCCACCCGCCCCAGGTCCTCGACCGCCCGGATCTGCCATGCGGGCACCGGGAGCACCGCCCCGAAGAGCCGCTCCAGCCGCTCCCCGTACACGGCCCGGGCCCCCTCCAGGAGCCGCCCGGGATCCGCCAGGTGCGCGGCCGCCCGGGGATGGCAGAAGACCGTGGCCCGGGGCAGATCCCGCACCAGCGTCCCCACCCCGCCGGCGTGGTCGAGATGCACGTGCGTCACGACCACCCGCCGGATGTCGCCGGGATCCGCGCCGAGCGCCCGAATCCCTTCCACGAGCCGCGGGATGCCCCGGGCTGCGCCGGGGTCCACCACCGTGACCCCGTCGTCGAGGATGACGTACGCCCCCGTCCGGTGCGGTCGGTCCGCCTCGAGGACGTCGACGACGGCGGTCTCCTCCAGCACCCAGTCCGCCATGGCCTCTCCCTCCCGGGCGTCCGCCCCTTGTCTCGCCCCATGGTACCGCATCCGGCCCGCCCGGGGATCCCGGTCGCCCCGTCCCGCGCCGTCCTCGCGCCCGCCTCGCCTCTCCCATTCCCCCCGTTCCCGACCATGCCATACCCTCCCCTGACCTACCAGTCCCTACCATCCCGCCCAATCACCGGGAGCGGACCCCGAATCCGCCGTGCGCCGGAGGCCGCGCGGCGGCGCAGCCTCCGCCGGCCGCGGCCCGTCCTCGCCGGGCAGCGGCCCCCCGCGTACGGTGGTAGCAAGCCGGTCCCGCCGCCCGGTCCGCGCCGTGGGACCGCCGGCCCGGCTTCGCCCGGACCCACCGCCCGGCCGCTCGGACAGATCCCGGCCGGGTCTCGGAAGGAGGATGCCCCCGTGACCTATTTCGCCTGGCTTCTGGCCACCGCCGGTCTCCCCTACGGACCGACCCCCGTCACGCCGCCGCCGGCCGCCCCGCCCCCGCCGGCGGCCGTCGCCCCCGCGCCGCCGACCGCGACCGTCGCGGCGGCCTACACCACCATGCGGGCGGTGCTCGACGCGGCGGCCGGCGCGGCAACCCCCGCCCCCGCCCCGCCGGCCCCGGCCGCGCCCGCCCCGGCACCGTCGGGCCCGCCGGCCCCCGCCGTCCCGAGCGGCGATCCCGCCGCGACCCTCGTCGCCCTGGTCAACGCGGCGCGGACGTCGGCGGGCCTCCCGCCCTACCGCGTCAACCCCGTGCTGATGCAGCTGGCCGCCGAGCGCGCCCGGGCGCTGGCCCGGACCGGCCTGTTCACCCACGACATCCCGGGGCTCGGATTGCCGCTCGCCATGGAGCAGGCCGCCGGCTTGTCCGCCTGGGGCATGGGTGCCGAGAACCTCGCCGAGGCGGGGAGCGTCGCGCAGGCGTTCGCCCTCCTCATGGCCTCCCCGGAGCACCGGGCCAACATCCTGAACCCCTACGAGACGCAGATCGGCGTCGGGGTCGCCCCCCTGCCAAGCGGCGGCGTGGTCGTCTCGCAGTTGTTCCTCGGGCCGGCCTTCTGAGCCGGGCTCTCTCGTCCCGCCCGGCATACGCTGGGAGGAGGGAGGGATTCCCATGAGCGGTGGCGGCCGCATCCGCCTGGCGGACGGCGGGTTTCGCAGCGAAGCGGTGGAGGCGCTCCGGACGCGCCTTCGGCCCCTCGGCCTGGTCGCCGAGGACCAGGGGGCGCTCGTGCTCCTCGTCCGGGCCGGCCCCCGACCCGCGTTGGCCGTCGGCCCCCAGGGCTTCCGCGCGGCGCGGGAGCTGGCGGGGTGGATCGGGCGGGGGCTGAAGCTTTCCGCCCCGAGCTGGCCCACTCTGGGCCTGGGCCCCGGCCCGACCGTGGCCTTGAGCTGGCCCGACACGACCTTCGCCGACGCGCTGGCTGACCGGCTGGCCCAGGCGGTGGCCCTCTGGAGCCTGTGGGCCACAGGCGACTTCGCCCGCTGGGCGCTGGCCGCCCCGCCGCCCGCGCCGACCGCCCCGTCCCCGGCGGCGCCGCCGCCCCCGCCGCCGCGCCCCGCCGGGCCCGCCCTGGTGAGCCACACCGTGGTCACGCGCCCGGGCTGGCCCGCATCCCCGCCGCCCCCCGCGGCGCGGGCGCCGGGCCGGGGCGGCTGACGCTAGCCCCGGGGTCCGGGCGACCCCCTCGTCTCCCACGCGCCGCCCTTCCCGCGCGACGAGGCCCGGGGTTCGAACCCCGGGCCTCGTCGTGGCGCGAGCCCGCCTCAGGCCTGCTGCGGCGGGAAGAGCGGCGACGGCGGACACGGGAGCAGGGGCCCCGTCTGGCACGGCGCCGGCTCGCAGAAGCCGTAGCTCGGCACCAGGAGCTGCACCGTGGCCGTCGTCTGGGCCAGGAGGCACAGGGTCACCGTGCAGGCCACGGTGCTGAGCCCCGTGACCACGCAGGTGCAGGACGCCGAGAGGATGGCGCACGAGGGCGTCGTCCCGGTCGGGTTGTACAGCGCGATGGTCGGCGTCGCCACGATGGTCTCGGTCACGGTGGGGGTGCCGAGCCCGCAGGTGAGGTCCAGTACGGCGCTCACCACGAAGGTGACGTTGTTGATGGAGTCGGTGCCGGTGGGCGTCACCGCCCCGACGGTGCAGGTCGATGCCGCGAGGTTGACGGCGCAGGTCACGGGCGAGGTGCAGCCGACGACGGTGAACGTGCCGCTCGCCGTGATGGTCTGCACGCACGAGGCGTAGACCTTTTCCACCACGATGCAGTCGATCTCCGTCGGCGGGGGACAGCCCGTCGTCGGACAAGGGCCCGGGGTGACTGGGTCGGGCATGCTGGGTACTCCTTTCGACGCAGAGCGGTTGTCAGCCGGGTCCGCGGCCGGATGGGCCGGGACCGGCCGGGGGGCGGGCGACGGCCATCCTGCCCCTCCGTCGACCGCCCGCTCCGGCCAATTGCTACATATTCCCAGCGATGCCAAGTGTGACAGCCCGGCGCCGAAACCGCGCCGCCGGCGCGGGCCCCACCCGCGCCGTTCGACCCCCGCCGACACGCGGCGCCCCGGTGGGCGGCGCCGGCGCGGCGGTCCCACCCTTCACGGACTCTCGGGATCCGTGGCCGCCTCCGACGGCTCGACCGGCCCCTCCGCGGCCGCCGGCACGCCCTCCGTCTCCGGCTCCTCCGGCGGCCGGGCCTCCGGCGGCTTGGCGTAGGCCTCGAGCAGGAGGTCGACGAAGTCGTCGGCCGTTTCCCACACCGGGTAGTGGCCGGTCTCCGGCAGGACCGTCAGGCGGAACCGCGGCCAGGCCGCCCACGCCGCCCGGCGGACGGCTCCGGGCGACGCCAGGGGGTCGTACTCCCCCGCCAGCACGTCGACGGGGAGGTCCGGCGCCTCAAGCCGCGCCAGCCACGTGTCGAAGGTGGCCGCCGCACTCCGCGCGTGCTCGAGCTGCGAGCGGCCCGCCTCCCAGGTGGTGTGGGCCATGTCCTGGGCGGCCGCCATCAGCCGGGCGGTGGCGACCGGTCGCGCCCGCGCCCCGGCGAGCTGCTCGTAGAGCCGCCTCGGGTCCTCCAGCGAGGCCGCCCACGCGTCCACCCCCTCCGCAGCCCCGAGCGGCGGCGCCACCAGGAAGAGGCCCGCCACCAGGTCCGGCGCCTCCTGGGCCAGACGGAGCGCGACCAGCGCCCCGTAGCCGTGGCCGACCACCCACACCGGCCGCGCCCGGAGCGCCTCGGCCACCACGGCGGCGTCGGCCGCCTCCCGGGCGAGGCCGTAACCCGTCTCGGGCCGGTCGGACCGCCCGGTCCCCCGGGGGTCGTAGGCGACCACGGGCACCCGCTCGGCCAGGCGCGGCAGACACTCCTCGTAGAAGCGCGCCGAGGCCAGCCAGTCGGGGATGAGGAGGACGGCGGGGCCGCCGGGCGGCCCCGC
Organism: Actinomycetes bacterium; assembly: GCA_023565505.1. Classification (GTDB taxonomy): domain Bacteria; phylum Bacillota; class Sulfobacillia; order Sulfobacillales; family JAIMBI01; genus JAIMBI01. The sequence continues at coordinate 18,785 of JAIMBI010000029.1, forward strand.
CTCGCGGCAGGCGATGCGCACGCCGTCCTCCGCGAGCACGATGGGCACGAGAACCACCTCCCTGTCGGTTGTCCCAGTCTATGCGGCCCGCCCCCCGATTCTTCCGCCGGCCTTTCCGCCCCCCGCCGCCGCTCAGATCCCGCAGCCGCAGTGGCACCAGCACGGACCGTCGCACGCACAGCAGAGCGCCTCGGTGCAGAGACACCCGCAGGTGCACGGGCCGTCGCAACCGCAACCGCACGTGCAGGACGTTTTGCACCCGCAACGATCCGGGGTCAAGGTCGTGTCCATGCCCACCCCTCCCCGCCTAGCGTGACCCGCCCGGGCGCAAAACAGAACCGGGGAGCGGCAAAAGCCGCTCCCCGCGCCACGCGCGCAAGAGGCAGCGGAACGTCACGACGCGCGCGCGTGCGGCGCACCGCCGTGCGAGGCCTCGCGCTCGGACCGGTCGAGCGCCTCCCACAGCCCGGCGGCCAAGGTCGCCGCACCGACCAGCAGCGTGGTCCACAGCATGCCGGCCTGGCTCACAAACCCGTAGAACCACGGCGTGAGCGCCAAGTAGAGGCCGAACAGCGCGAACAGGTAGTCGCGCCACGCCAGCCGACGCCGGTCCACCAGCGCCCACACACTGCCGATGAGGATCAAACCACCGAGAATGATAGCCGTCCACGTGTACGCGTTCGACGCCACGGGATTCAGGATCCACGCCGACAGCACGAACCAGGCCCCGAAGATGGCCAGCGCCCAGCGACGCCACATCGTCATCGTCGTTCACCTCCGTCCTTCGCGTTCTCGAAGCGCCTTGACGCTTCCACCTGTGGTGTAGCACGCGGGACCCCGCCTGGTAAGCGCGGCCACGGCGGGCCTGGCGGCCCGGACGGCCTTGCCTCCTGCCGGGAGCCTAATTATGTAACCTTTCAGAGCCGTCCGCGGGCGGACGATGTCCTGCGGGTCCGCGTGCGTGCGCGCTTTCCCGGGATCCGGATCTGCCGGATTCCGCCAGGCCCGGCCCCCGGCCCCGCCGGCGCTGCAGGAGCCGGAGGCCCGTCCGGCGAATACGGACGCGCTCGACGGCCGGCGAACGCCGTCGGGACGTCCCGTCCGACACTGCCCCGAAGGTCGGTGATGGTGTGCGCGCACACCGCTGGGTCCTCGTGGGGGCCGCCCTGCTCGCCGGCCTGGCGCTGGGCCGTCCCCTGGGCCGCGCCGTCCATGCGCCGCCGCCGGCGCCCTCGGCCCGCCCGCGGCCGGCGACGGCCGCGCGGGCGACCGGGCCGATGCCCCCGACGGTGTACCTCACCATCGACGACGGGCCGAATCCCGTCGGCACCCCGAAGGTCCTCGACATCCTGCGCCGGTGCCACGTCCGGGTGACGTTCTTCGTCATCGGGATGCACGCGGCTGCCTACCCGGATCTGCTCCGGGCGATGTACCGGGAGGGCAACGCCATCGGCGACCACACCTGGGACCACGACTACGCCCTCTGCTACCGGTCGCCGGAGGCGGCACTGGCCGAGTTCGACCACGCCGCCCGGGTCATCCACCGCATCCTGGGCATCTGGCCGCACATCGCCCGGGCCCCGGGCGGGACCTGGGGCAACTTCACCCCCGAGACCTTCCGCCTGCTCGCGGCCGCAGGCTACCGCGTGTACAACTGGAACGCCTCGGTGGGCGACTCGTCCCTCGCGCCGGTGCCGCCGGCGGTGGAGCTCGCGCGCGTCGAGGCCCAGACGCGCGGCACGGGCCCCTACATCGTGCTGATGCACGACGACCATCCCAACACCGTTGCGGCGCTCCCGGCCATCATCCAGTACTTCCGGCGCCGGGGGTTCCGCTTCGGGCTGCTCACCGACCCGGACGTGCCGAAGAGCCTCGAGGCCACCTGGGTCCCGTTCAAGTACGCCCCGTGGGTGGGGGGCACGGGTTTAGGCCGGAAGGTGTGACCCCGCCCGGTATAATTCGGGAGGGGTGAGCCGCACGCCATGCGCCGCCAACGCATCCTCGAACTGCTGCAAGCGGCCCAGGAGCCGGTGCCGGGCGCCGTCCTGGCGGAGGCGCTGGGCGTGTCCCGTCAGGCCATCGTGCACGATGTCGCCGTCCTGCGCGCCCAGGGCGCGCCCATCGAGGCCACGACCCGCGGCTACGTCCTGCCCCGCCCCTCCGGCGTGACGGCCGTGTTCATGGTCCGCCATCCCCCGGAGGCCACCGCCGCCGAGCTTTACGCCCTGGTGGACGCCGGCCTCACCGTGGTCGACGTCCTGGTCGAGCACCCCATCTACGGCGAGCTCCGGGGCGGCCTGGACCTCCAGTCGCGCCACGACGTGGACGTGTTCCTCGCGCGCATCGGCGAGGACCGGCGCGGCCTCCTGAGTCGTCTGACCGGGGGCCTCCACTGGCACACCGTCCGGGGCCGCGACGCCGAGGCCGTCGCCCGGGGCCGGGCGGCCCTCCAGGCCCTCGGGATCTGGCTCGACGAGGCGCCGAACCGCTGAGCGGCGCGCGGCCGCGGGACGGCCCTCCTGGGGCCGTCGTCACGCCCCGAGAGAGCGGAAGAAAGCCCACATGACCGCGGCGGCCGAGGGGGTGCCGCCTCCGCCGGCAGGCCAGGTGTGGCTGCCCCCGGCGTACACGCCCAGGGCCACCCGGCGGCCGGCGGCGCAGCGGGTCCACACCGTGAGGCGGAGCGTCCCCGCCGTCGTGCCGGCGGGCGGCGCCGCGCACCGGTCCGCCGCCACGTAGGCGTCCGTCTCCCCGACCACGGTCGGCTCGGTGAAGCCGTTCTCCACCCGGGCGGGGCCGGCCGGCCCGACGGTCACCTCCGGGTCCCCGGTCGACGCCAGCTCCAGCACCGACATGGGCGGCAGGGGGTCGCAGCGGGTCGCCGCCGTGGCGCCGTACACGGCGACCCCGCGGAACAGCTTCGGCTCGGCGCACGCCAGGGTGAGCGCCATCTTGCCGCCGTTGCTGTAGCCGGCCAGGTACACCCGCCGGGGCGAGGCGTCGGGCATGGCCGTCAGGACCGCCCGGAGCACCGCCCTAAGCCCCGCCACGTCGTTCACCCGGGCGGCCCAGGCCGCGCCGCAGCAGGCCCCGGCGTTCCACGACTCGTCGTAGCCCGTGGGATAGACCAGAATGGCCGGGCCGGTGACCGCGGGAAAGCCGGTGCGCTCCTCCTCCAAGGCCGGGGTCGCCCCCTGGCCGTGCAGCACCATCAGCACCGGCAGCGGTGTCGGGCTCGGGGCCGCGGGTCGCGTGACCCGGTACTGGTAGACGACGCCGTCCACCGCGAGGCGGGAGACCGTCGTGACCCACTCCACCGGGGGCGGCGCGGCCCGGTGGAGGGACATCGCGCTCCGGGGACTCGTCGTGGCCGAGGCCGAGCGGATCGGCGTGCCGGCGACGCGCGGCGCCGCCCGGCCCCCCGCCAGGATCCCCGCCGCCACGAGGAGGGCCGCCGCCGCCCATCCCCGCCGCACCAGCCCCCCGGCCCGCCCGCCCGCCGGCCGCCGCCCGTCCCGCCGCTTCGTCCTCCGCAATGCCGACCCCCCCGGAAACGTCGCCCGCGCCGGCCCGCGCGCCGGCACCCGGCAGTACGGTACCGCGCGGGTGTTAAGCCATTGTCAAGAACGCGTCGTGATCCCAGAGTGTCACCGCGTCCCCCGGCCGAACCGCCCGACCCGCCTCCCCGGCGTTGACCCCGCCGCGCCGCCGATGGTAGCATGCAACCGACGAACCCCCGGTCCCGCGGCGGAACGGGGTGGCCCGCCCGGCGCCGGGCGCCGGCGGGTGTTGCGTTTTTTGTTTTTTGCGCCCGCCGGCGTCCAGCCCGGATCGGCAGGAAACCGGCCCGCCGGCGGGGAAGTCCGACCCGCCCGACGCCTCCCCGTCCCGCGGGGGCGTCTCCCACTTCGAGACCGTCCGAAGGAGCGTTGCCACGTGGAGCACTTTGAACCGTCCCGCCGGTTCGGCCGGCTGCCCCGCCAGCTGTTCGCCGCGCTCATCGCGGCCACCGAGGCGCGGCGGGCCGCGGGGCACGACGTCATCAACCTGGGGCAGGGCAATCCCGTCGACCCCACCCCGGAGCACATCGTGCGGGCGATGCAGGAGGCCGTCGCCAACCCGGTCTACCAGCGCTACATCCCCTTCGACGGGCTGCCGGCCTTCAAGGAGGCGGCGGCGCGGTGGTGGGGCCGGCGCTACGGCGTCGACGTGGACCCCGCCACGGAGGTGGCGGTGATGATCGGCGTCAAGGTGGGGCTGGTGGAGATGAGTCTCCTGGTGGCCAACCCGGGCGACAAGGTGGCCGTGCCCGACCCCGGCTACCCCGACTACTGGTCCGGCATCGCGCTCGCCGGCGCCGAGCTGGTGCCCATCCCGCTCCGGCCCGAGCGCGACTACTACCCGGACTGGGACGCTCTGCCGCGCGACGTCAAGCTCGTCTTCCTCAACTATCCCCACAACCCCACCGGGCAGGTGGCGACGCCCGCCGTCTTCGAGCAGGCCGTGGCCTACGCCCGGCGCACCGGGGCGGTGCTGGTGCACGACCTCGCCTACGGAGACATCATGTTCGACGGCCGGCCCTCGCTGTCGTTCCTGGCCACGCCCGGCGCCAAGGACGTGGGCCTGGAGTTCGTGAGCCTCTCCAAGTCGTACAACATGGCCGGGTGGCGCATCGGCATGGCGGCCGGCAACCGCGAGGTCATCCACGCCCTCGAGGTGCTCCAGGACCACCTCCACTGCAGCCAGTTCGGCGCCATCCAGATCGCCTCCATCGCCGCCCTGGACAGCCCCCCGGAGGTCACCGAGCGCGTGGCCCGGACCTACCAGGAACGCCGGGACGTGTTCATCGGCGCGCTCGACGCCGTCGGCTGGCACATCCCGCCCGCCGCGGGGGGCATCTTCCTGTGGTGCCCGGTGCCCGGCGGCGGCGACGGCGAGGCCTTCGCGAACTTCCTCCTGGAGCGGGCCGACGTGGTCACCGCCCCGGGGCGCGGCTTCGGCGAGGAAGGCCGCCGCTTCATCCGGGTGGCCCTCACCCAGCCCACCGACCGGATCGCGGAGGCGGCCCGCCGGATCGCCCGGGTCCTGCCCGAGTGGCTCGATTTGGTCGCCCGCGACCCGCGTGCTATGATGCCGAAAGACGTTCCGGCGCACTCGACTTCCGCGAGGTGACGAGCTTGCCCACCACCGTGCTGCGCTACACCGTCGACTGCCGCCAGCCGGCGACCCACGTGCTCCGGGTGCGGCTCGTGCTCGAGGACCTGGACCCCGGGCCGCACACGCTGACCCTGCCCGTCTGGACGCCAGGGTCGTACGAGGTCAAGGACTACGCGCGCCACCTGTTCGACGTCCGGGCCTTCGGCCCCGACGGCCGGCCGCTGGCCCTGGAAAAGACGCGGAAGAACGTCTGGCGGTTCGACCACCCGGGCGGCTCGGCCACAGTCACGTACAGCGTCTTCGCCTTCGAGCTGGGCGTCTCGAGCCTGCACGTCGACGGCACCCACGCCTACTGGAACGGGGCGGGCGTGTTCCTGTTCCTCGACGGCCGCACGGATCTCCCGGCGGATCTGACCATCGAGGCGCCGCCGGGGTGGCACGTGTCCACCGGCCTCGACCCGGCGCCGGACGGCGACGGCTTCCGGTTCCGCGCGCCCGACTACGACGTGCTCATCGACTGCCCGGTGGAGGTGGGCACGCACCGGCGGTTCACCTTCGACGTCGACGGCAAGCCGCACACGGTGGCCATCTGGGGCTCGGGGAACCAGGACGACGAGCGGCTGGTGGCCGACACCCGGCGCATCGTGGAGACCCAGGCCGCCTTCTTCGGCGGACTGCCCTACCGGCACTACACCTTCATCTTCCACATCGCCGACCGGGGCGGCGGCCTCGAGCACCTCAACTCCACCACCTGCGCCATGCCCCGCCACCGCTTCAAGCCGTTCAAGCACTACCGCCACGTCCTGGGGCTCATCTCGCACGAGTTCTTCCACCTCTGGAACGTCAAGCGCATCCACCCCGAGGCGCTGGGTCCGTTCGACTACAACCAGGAGGTCTACACCCGCCTCCTCTGGGCCATGGAGGGCTTCACCGACTACTACGCCTACCTGCTCCTCCGGCGGGGCGGCCTCCTGTCGGTGCGCGACTACCTCGACGTGCTCGCGGAGGACATCAAGCGGTACGAGGGGCTGCCCGGGCGGAAGGTCCAGAGCCTGTCGGAGTCGTCCTTCGACACGTGGATCAAGCTGTACAAGCCGGACGCCGACAGCCCCAACCGGACCATCTCGTACTACCTGAAGGGCGGCCTGGTGGCGCTCCTCCTGGACTTCGAGATCCGGCGGCGGACGAGGCTCGCCAAGAGCCTCGACGACGTCCTGCGCCTGCTCTACGACCGCTACGGCCGGGCCGGCCGCGGCTTCCCCGAGCACGCCTACCAGGACGCGGTGGAGGAGGTGGCGGGCGGGTCCCTGGCCGACTTCTTCGCCCGCTACATCCACGGCGTCGACGACCTGCCGCTCGACCTGACGCTCGCGGAGGCGGGGCTCAGGATCCTTCGGCTCACCAAGAACCCGGACCACGACCGGCCCGAGGCGGAGGACGACGCCGACGGCGACCGGGACGAGGTCTCGGACCCGCCGGTCGCGTGGCTCGGCATCGAGACCCGCAGCGAGGACGGCCGGCCGGTGGTGGCCACCGCCTACGACCCCGGTCCCGCCGCGGGCCTGCTATACCCCGGGGACGAGATCGTGGCCCTGGCGGGCGACCGCATCGCCGACGCGAAGGCGCTCGGCGAACGGCTCCGGATCGACCACGAGCCGGGCCGGACGGTCACCGTGGCCGTCTTCCGGCGGGGCCGGCTGGAGCTCGTGGACGTCACCCTGGGCACCGCCCCGCCCAACCAGTACCGCATCAAGCGGGTCGACACGCCGACGGCCGACCAGGCGGCGCTGTACGAGGCGTGGCTCGCCGAACCGTGGCCGAAGGCCGAGGCGTCCGAGGCCCGGGCGTGACAGGCCGGACCTTCCGGCGGGAAGCGAGGCGGACATGCTCCCCATGACGTGGTCGCCCTACGAGGAGGCGGTGCTCCGGGCCGTGGCCCGCCACCGCACCACGCGCACCTCGCTCCAGGTGATGCTGGACAACCTGGCGCGGCCGCTCACCTGGGTCAACCAGGTGCTCCACCGCATCCCCGGCTCGGCCCGGACCCGGGACCGCATCGCCCGGACCGTGGAGACCGCGGCGGAGCGGATCACCCAGCTCGCCCAGCGCCCCGGGGCCTTCGAGGCCGCCGAGGGCGCCTACGCCCGCGCCGGCGTCGCCGTCCATACCTGGGCGGACATCCGCGCCCGGGCCCTCGAGGAGCAGGACCGGGCGGTGGCCCAGCTGCCCCCGAGCTGGGTCTACGGGGCCGTCGAAGGGGGCGTCGTGGGGCTGGTGCAGGGGCTCACCGAGTGGCAGGTGCTGTCGTGGCTCGCGCTGGCCGCGGGCGACGTGAGCGCGACCCTCTGGCTCGGCGCGCGGGACACGGCGTTGGTCGCCGCCTGCTACGGCTTCAATCCGGCGCGCGAGGACATGCTGCCCCACCTGCTGGCGGGGATGATCCCGAGCCAGGACTGGGAGTCGGTGGAGTTCCTGGGGCTCAAGGCCCTCCTGGGCCATCCCTGGGGCACGCGCCACCTCCTGGCCCAGATCGCCGACGCGTGGGTCCGGCGGATGACGCTCGTGCTCACGGACAAGGAGCTCGCGGTGGTGGTGCCCGTGGCGGGGGCCGTCGTCAACGCCGGCCTCAACGCCGCGTACCTCCGCGGCATCCGCCAGAGCGCCCAGGACTACTTCCGGCTGCTCACCCTCTCCGAGCGCCACGGTGCCGACGCCGTGCTCGAGGCGCTCCGCGCCGCCGAGCAGGCCCTCACCTGACCGCCCCCCGCGAGCTCAGGGCGTGCGGGCGCCGGCCGCGGCGGGCATCGTCCCGCCCCGGGCCGCCGTCTCCTCGCGCCCGCGCAGGGCCGAGAGCAGCGCGGCGACGAAGCTCAGAGCCGCCATCAGCACGAAGGCGAGGTGCAGCCGGGCCAGGAAGTCGTGGAGCGCCACCGGCGGCACGGAGGCCGGCTCCCCCGCGAAGATGGCCATCATGACGGAACTCGGCAGCGTCGAGGCCACCACCGCCAGCACGAAGGCCATGGAGAGGACGTTGCCGGTGTTGAGGAGCATCGTCCGCGTCCCCGCGGCGATGCCCCGGTGCTCGCTCCGGACCACCGACATGATGGCGCTGGTGTTAGGCGAGTTGAACAGCCCGTTGCCCACGCCCGTCACCGTCATCCAGAAGGCGATGAGGGGATACCCGGCGTGCAGCGACAGCGTCGCCATCTGGCCCAGGAGGCCCACGCCGACCAGTGCCGCCCCGGCGGTGGCCGGGATCCGGGCTCCGATGCGGTCGCCGATCCACCCCGAGACCGGCGCGGTGATGCCCATCGCCGCCGCGAGCGGAATGACGGCGATCCCGGCCTGGAGGGCGTCGTACCCGCGGAGGCCCTGGAAGTAGAACACGAAGAGCAGGATGATGGCGCCCCGGCCCACGGCGATGAAGAAGTTGGCGAGGTTCCCCATCGCGAAGGGCCGGATGCGGAACAGCCGGAGGTTGAGGAGCGGGTACGGCGCCCGCTGCTCCACCGCCAGGAAGAGCGCGAAACCCGCCGCCCCCACGAGGAGGCCTCCGGTCACGACCGGGCCGGCCCATCCCTCGAGGCTCCCCCAGGTAAGGCCGACCAGCAGCGCGGTGAGGCCCACGAAGTAGAGCGTGTTGCCCAGGTAGTCGATCCGGCTCTCCCGCACCGGCGGGGTGAGGTCCCGAAGCTGCACCAGGGCCCAGAGGGTGCCCGCCACGCCGATGGGCACGTTGAACCAGAACACCCACGGCCAGGCGAACCAGGTCACGAGCATGCCGCCCACGATGGGACCGGCCACCTGGCCCAGCGCGATGACGATGCTCGAGATCCCCAGGGCCAGGCCGAGCTGCTCCCGGGGGAAGCTGTCGGTCACGATGGCGCTCGAGATCCCGATGATGAGCGCGCCGCCCACCGCCTGCACGGAGCGGACCACCAGGAGGGTGACCCCGTCGCCGGCGAAGCCCGCCGCCAGCGCCGCTAGGGTGAAGACGGCGAAGCCCGCCACGAAGAGGACCTTCCGCCCCCAGAGGTCGGAGAAGCGCCCGGCCGTCAGCACCAGCACCGTCTGGACCACCAGGTAGCCCATCATGACCCAGATGCCGAGCAGGTCGCTCATATGGAGGTCCCGGATGAGCGTCGGCAGCGCGATGAGCAGCGTGTTGCCGTTCAGGACCGCCACCATCATCCCGACGCTGGTGATGGCCAGCGCCCACCACTTGTAGCCGGCCGGCACCGCCGGCGCCGCGCCGGGTCGCGTCCCCTCCATCCGGCTCCCTCCGCCCTGCGTCCCCGCGGCGGGACGACCATCGAAAAAGTCAATCGCTGTCTTCTGCTCCCACCCTACCTCCTTCACGGATCCGGACCAACCTCAACCGCGTAATGCTGCTCCATAGAATTTTTCTATATCGATACGGTTGTCGGTCACCCGGGGCCGGGCGCGGTCACCGGCCACCACAGCGTGACCGTGGTGCCGCAACCCTCCTCCGACTCCAGCTCCACCGCGCCGCCGTCATACTCCACCAGCGCCCGCGCCAGCGCCAGGCCGAGCCCGCTGCCGCCCCGCTCGCGGCCGGTCCGCCCGCGGAAGAACCGGTCGAAGACGTGCGCCCGCTCCTCGGGCGGGATCCCCGGCCCTGTGTCGGCCACCGCGATGCCCGCGCGGCCGGGGCGGGTCACGACCCCGAGCCGGATCGTCCCGCCCGCGGGCGTGTACTTGATGGCGTTGTCCGCCACCGCCCAGAGGGCGCGTTCCACCATCCAGCGCGTGGCCCACACCGTGGCCGGCGCCGCCTCGGCGGCGACGGTGCGCCCCGGTGCCAGGGCCCGGACATCGTCCACCATCCCCTCCACCACCGCCGCCAGGTCGATGGCCTCCACCGCGCCGGGACGGCCCGTCCGGGCCCGCTCCAGGGTGAGGATGTCGCCTACCAGGCGCGCCAGCCGGGCCAGCACCTGCCGGCTCTGCTCCAGGCTCTCCGCCCGGACCGCAGGATCCTGCCCGCCCCAGTCCGCGAGCAGGTCCAGGTTGCCCTGCAGCACCTGCAGGGGCGTGCGGAACTCGTGGGCCACCTCGGTGAGCATCTGCCGCTCCCGCTCCGCCTGGCCTTCCAGCTCGGCGAGCAGCGCGTTGAACACCTGGCTCAGCCGGTTGAACTCGTCGTCGGTGTCGGACCACACCGGCAGCTTGGTCACCGTGCGGTGGCGAACCATCCGGCCCACGGCCCGGGTCATCCGGTCCACCGGGACCAGCATCCGGCCCGTGGCCCAGCGGGCGAGCCACCACCCCACCGCGCCCGAGAGCACGCCGAGCAGCCCCAGCACCACCAACAGGTCCCGGAGTACGTCGAGGTCGGCGGCGAGCGGGGCCGCCACGGTGACGACGGTGTCCCCCGCGGCGGCCCGGACCACCACGGCGGGATCCGGCGTGCCGAGCCCGTGGAGGCCGGGCGCCGGCACCGGTCGGCCGGCGACGTTGGCCGTGCGGACCAGCCGGCCCCCCTCCCGGATCCAGACTCCGGGGTCCTCGGGGTAGCGGTAGTGCGGGATCTCGACGTGCCCGTCGTGGTCGCGGACGTGGTCGAGGATCTCGTGGGCCGCGGCCGCGGCCTGGGCCCGCGTGACGGCGTAGAGGTGGAGCGCGGTCGCCACCCAGGTGACGCACCCGAACCCGAGGACCAGGCTCACGACCGCCCAGGCCGCCTGGCGCGTGAGCCGCTGGCGGAGGCTCAACCCGATGCCTCGGGGGGGAGCTTCAGCACGAAGCCCACGCCCCGCACGGTCACGATCTGGGGGTCGCCCGGCCCGGAGGGGAGCTTCTGCCGGAGGTACCCGATGTAGACGTCCACCACGTTCGACCCCCCGCCGTACGACCAGCCCCACACCCGGTCCAGGATCATGTCCCGGGTCAGAGTGATGCCCGGGTTCTGGGCCAGGTACAGGAGGAGGTCGAACTCCCGGGGCGTGAGCGACCGCACCTCCCCGTGGGCCACCACCTCCCGCCGGAGGGGGAAGATCTGCCAGGAGCCCAGCACCAGCGGCTGGTCGGGGTGGGCCAGCGTCCCCGGCCGTCGCGCCAGCGCCCGCACCCGGGCCAGGAGCTCCTGGGCGGCGAAGGGCTTGACCACGTAGTCGTCGGCCCCGGCGTCGAGGCCCCGCACCCGGTCCTCGACCGCGTCCCGGGCGGTGAGCATGAGCACCCGCACGTCGGTCACGGCGCGGATGGCGCGACAGACGTCGACGCCGTCCATGTCGGGCAGGTTGAGGTCGAGGATGACGAGGTCGTACTGACCCGTGAGGGCCTCGGCCACCCCGCCCCGCCCGGTCGCCTCGGTATGCACGGCAAAGCCCGCGTGGCCCAGCTCCAGCGCCAGCACGCGCGCGAGCTGGGGGTCGTCCTCGACGAGCAGCACGCGCATCGCCCCGCCTCCCGCCCGAGGTCTTCGGACCCACCGTAGCGCCCCGTCCTTAAGAACAGGTCCGGCCGGACCTAAGAAGTTTCTTACGTGATCTTGACAGCCCTTTAACGGACCCGCCATAGGCTCGAGCTCAGGTTCCGGGAAAGAGGCGAGGCACGTGGAGATCATTCAGCATGGGCCACCCCTGTTCACGGTCGCGCCGGGTCCCCGGCTGGTGCTCGCCCCCGACGTCCGCCACGTGACCGCCCACTCCGGCCGCGTGCGCCCGGGGAGCCTCTTCGTCGCCATCCCCGGCCACCGCACCGACGGGACGCGGTACGCGGCCGAGGCCCTGGCACGGGGCGCGGTCGGCCTCGTCGGTCCCCGCGGCTTCCGGGCCCCGATCCCCCGGTGGGTGGAGACCTCCAACCCCCGCCTGCTGTACGGACACCTCGCCGCGGCCGTCGCCCCCGCGGTCCAAGATCGCCTCACCGTCGCCGCGGTGACCGGCACCAACGGCAAGACCACCGTGGTGGAGTGGGCCGCCCACCTGCTCCGGGCCGCCGGCATCCCCGCGGCCACGGTGGGAACGCTCACGGATCCTGCCCGCACCGGAGGGCTCACGACCCCCGCGGCCGAGGACCTCCACGCGCTGCTCGCCGACCAGGCCGCCGCGGGGACCCGCGTGGTGCTGGTGGAGGCCTCCTCGCACGCCCTCGCGCAGCACCGCCTCGCCGGCACCCGCATCGCCTGGGCGCTGGTCACCACCCTGGGCCGGGACCACCTCGACTACCACCGCGGGCTCGCGGCCTACTGGAGCGCCAAGCGGCGTCTGGTCAAGACGCCGTGCGACCCGTGGTTCGTCCGCCCCGAGACGGGCGTGCTCCTCCCCGGGGCGCCGCACCTCCCCGAGACCCCCGACGCGGGCCTGGCCGACCGGGCCGTGTGGGACACGTTCGCGCGGCACGCGGCCGTCCCCGTGCTCCGCTACGGCGGCCCCGACGGGTACGCCGCCGTGCGGGCGCGGGGGACGCGCCGGCGCGGCCTGGTCGCCCAGGTCACCCTCGGTCCGCACCGGGCCACCATGCCCCTGCCGCTCGGGGACGATACCCTCGTTCCCTGTCTCGAGGCGGCCCTGGCGCTGGCCCGGGCGCTCGGGGCGGACGAGCGCGCCCTGCTCGCCGCGCTGCCGTCCCTGCCCCCCGTGCCGGGCCGCCAGGAGTGGTACCGCCTGCCCGGCGGGCCCTACCTCCTCGTGGACTACGCCCACAACCCCGAGGCGCTCGAGCACGTCCTCCGCGCCGTCCGCCGCACCCTGCCCGGGGCCCGGGTCACCGCGGTCTTCGGCGGCCGCGGCCGGCGCGACCGGGGCAAGCTCGCCGCCATGGGGCACGTGGCGGCCCGGTGGGCCCACGACCTCGTCGCCACCGCCGACAGCCCCTACGACGAAGACCCCGCGGAGCTGGCCGACGCCATTCTCGCCGGCACCCACGCCGCCGGGCTGTCGGGGCGGTACGTCCCCGAGCGGTTCACGGCCATCCTGGCCGCGGCGTGGGCGGCCGGGCCGGGCGACGTGGTGGTGGTGACCGGCCGCGGCCACGAGACGGTCCAATGGGGACGGGACGGCCCGCGGGTGATCGGCAGCGACGGGGAGTGGATCCGGCGGGTGCTGGGGGCGGAACGCGTCCGCTTCCCCGGCGAGGCCCGGTCCCCCGCGCCGTCGGCGACCGTCCGCTCCTCCGGCGGCCGGCGGCGCCGCTGAGCGCCGCCGGCGGGCGACGGCCGTCCGCCCGACCCGGCGGCCGCTCTTTTCCGTCCCCGGCAGGGAAGACGCCCGACCCGCGCGAATTCTCCGTCATCCGTCGCGGGAAGGTCCGGGAAGCGTCCCGCGCGGCGGCGGCCCCGCGGCCGCGGCCGCGGCCGCGCCGGGCGGAAAGGAGCGCACCTCATGCCTCGACTGGTCGATCTGAGCGTACCCGTCATGGATCAGGCGGAATTCGAACCCTGGAAGCCGACCATCCGCTACCTCACCCACGAGGGGGAAGGCCTCGCGTGGGTGAAGGCCGAATTCGGCGTGGAGGAGGCGGACCTCGTCTGGTCCGACGGCAAGGGCGCCGCCTTCGAGGAAGTCCATCTCATCACCCACACCGGGACGCACATCGATGCCCCCTGGCATTACGGCCCGCTGTCCGAGGGCCGGCCCGCCCGGACGGTCGACCAGTGCCCCCTGGAGTGGTTCTACGGCGACGGCGTGGTGCTCGACGTCCGGCACCGGAAGCCGGGCGAGCTCATCACCGTGGAGGACCTCGAGGCGGCGCTGGCGCGCATCCCGTATCGCCTCAAGCCCTACGACATCGTCCTGATCCAGACCGGGTGCGACCGGTGGGAGTCGGGGCGGGCGTACTTCCGCCAGCCCGGGATGAGCCGGGAGTCGACCCTGTGGCTGGTGGAGCAGGGCATCAAGGTCATCGGGATCGACGCCTACGGCTTCGACCTCCCCTTCGAGGACATGCGCGAGACGTTCCGCCGCACCCGCGACGGGCGCATCGTGTGGCAGGCCCACTTCGCGGGGATCACGCGGGAGTACTGCCAGATCGAGAAGCTGGCCAACCTCGATCAGATCGGGCGGGCGGTCGGCTTCAAGGTGGCCTGCTTCCCGGTCAAGGTGGTCGGCGCGAGCGGCGCCTGGTGCCGTGCCGTCGCCCTGGTGGAGGACGAAGAAGCCTAAGCCGGTGCCAGACCGATCGGGCGGGGGACCGGCCCCGCCGGCATGTAAGGGAGGACTGCGCGTGAAGCTGGTCACGTTCGAGGTGTCCACGGTCGTCGGTCCCATCCGGCGCGTGGGCGTATGGGAGGACGACACCGTCGTCGACGCCAACCTGGCGGTGGCCGAACATCTCCTGGCGCGCGGGTTTCCCGCGGACCCCTACCGGGAGGCCGACCACCTCGCGCCGAGCGCGATGATCCCGTTCATCGAACAGGGCGACCGCGCCCTCGACGCGGTCCGGGCGGCGCTCGAGTTCCTCCGCCGGGAGGGGCTGAGCCGCGGCCGGCGGGGCGAGGTGCTGGTGCACCGCCGCGACGCCGTGCGCCTGTGCGCGCCCATCCCCCGGCCGCGCCGGATCCACGACTTCATGGTCGTGGAGGAACACGTGTCGAACGCCCTCAAACAGGTCCCGCCCGAGTGGTACAATATGCCGGTGTGCTACAAGGGGAACCCGGACGCCGTCATCGGCCCGGACGACGTCGTCCGCTGGCCCCGCTACACGGCCAAGCTGGACTACGAGCTGGAGCTGTGCGCGGTGATCGGGCGGGCCGGCCGGGACGTCCGCGAGGCGGAGGCCGAGGCGTACATCTACGGCTACTCCATCTTCAACGACTTCTCGGCCCGCGACATCCAGATGCGGGAGATGTCGGTGGGGCTCGGCCCCTTCAAGGGCAAGGACTTCGCCACCGCCATCGGGCCGTGCCTGGTCACCCGCGACGCGTTCGACCCGTCCGAGGCGGTGGTGGTGGCCCGGGTCAACGGCGAGGAGTGGTCGCGGGGCACGGTCGGCGCCATGCGCTTCGGCTTCCCGGCGATCGTGGCGTACCTGTCCGACGAGGAGGACATCTTTCCCGGCGACGTGCTGGGCAGCGGCACCGTGGGGCGCGGCTGCGGCCTGGAGCTGGACCGCTGGATCCAGCCCGGCGACCGGGTCGAACTGGAGGCGACGGGCATCGGGGTCCTGGCCAACCGCATCGGGCCGCGCGAACCCTGACGCCCCGCGGCGAGGCGGTCGGGGTGCCGGCCCGCCCGCGCGGCGGCGCCCGCCGGACCGTCCCGACGGGCGCGCCGCGTCGCGGTGCGGCCGGGCCGGGCGTCAGCCGCCGACGACCGCCGCGGTCCCGACGGGCGCCGGATGCGTCAGCGCCTCGGTCAGCGCCCGCGCCCGTTCCGGATCCTCGACCCAAAGCCGGTAGAACTCGTACGGGCAGGAGGCCTCGCCGGCGGGCCCCAAGGCCGTGTAGCCCCGGTGGGCGAGGTTGTAGAGGTGGTTCTCCGCCGTCCAGTGCCGGCGCGCGTCGCGAAGCGCGCTCAGGGACAACAGCGCGTACTGGACCTCGCCCGGGGTCTCCCCGCACTCGGCGAGCAGCGTCCCGTCGAAGTTCACGATGCAGGAGTGCCCAAAGTACGAGTAGACCAGGTCACGGCCGGCCATGTTGGCCACGGCGAAGTAGCACAGGTTCTCCCAGGCCCGCACCTGGGCAATCATCCGCTGCTGCTCGCGCGTCGGGTGCATGTACCCCTGGATGCGGACGACCAGCTCCGCCCCCTTCATCACCGTGTCCCGCACGATCTCGGGATAGTTCCCGTCGTAGCAGATCGTGGCGCCGATCTTGATCCCCTTGGGCCCCGTGGCCACCTTGGTCTCCCGGCCCGGATACCACGGCTCCATCGGCACCCACGGGTTGATCTTGTGGTATTTCAGGACGATGTCCCCGTGGTCGTCGACGAGGATCAGCGTGTTGTAGGGATTGCCCCCGGACGGGTTGTGCTCCCCGGTGATCGAGAACACCCCGTAGACGCCGTTTTTCCGGCAGGCCGCGGCGAGGATCTCGGTCTCGGGACCGGGCACCGTGGTCGTCAGGTCCGCCCACTTGCGGGGATGGAATCCCTGCAGGCTGTACTCCGGGAAGATGATGAGGTCCAAGCCGGGGTAGCCGTGCTTCACCCCGTCGACGTAGGCGGCGATCCGCTCCGCGTTCCGCAACACGTCCTCACGGGTTTCCAACACCGGCACGGGGTAGTTCACGACGGCGACGCCCACGGTATCCGGGCTCGACGCAATGGTTCCAACCGGCATGCGCCTTCACACCCTTTCCAATCTGATTTGCTGATGTCGAACGGAAACCCCCAGGGAGGCGGGGCGGTCCCGCCGGGTTCAGACCGACAGGACCTGCTCCCGCTGGGCGCCCGCCTTCTTGCACACGTCGTGGCAGGCGGCCTCCAGGCTGCAGCAGAGCGAACAGATGCTGCCGCCGTGGAAGGGACAGTGGCTGATGTCCGCCGTCTCGTAGTCGAAACCGCACGTCACGCAGGCGTGGGTCTCGCTGCCGCCGGGTTCCACCGCCGTCATGTCGGCCCGCGCGATGTAGTACCGTCCCCGGGTCAGGATGGCGATGAGCGGCGCCAGCACGAACGCGAGGATCAGGGAGATGAACGGCGAGAACGCCTGCGCCAAGGGCCCGAAGGCCCCGAAGAACGCCAGGATGGAGACGGCGGACGCGATGATCATGGAGCCGAAGCCCACGGGGTTGAAGTTGTACAGGTGCGCCCGCTTGAACTCGATGTAGGACGGGCTGATCCCGAGGAGACCCTTGTTGACCACCAGGTCCGAGACCACCGCCCCGATCCAGGCCACGGCGACGTTGCTGTAGAATCCGAGGACGGTGTTGAGGAACCCGAACACGCCGGCCTCCATGAGCGCCAGGGCGATGCCGACGTTGAGGAACAGCCACACGACGCGGCCCGGGTGCGTGTGGAACAGGCGGGAGAAGAAGTTGGACCACGACAGCGACCCGGAGTAGGCGTTGGTCACGTTGATCTTCACTTGCGACAGGACGACGAAGAACGTGGCCAGCGTCAAGGCGAGCGCGGGGTTGGCGATCAGGTTCCGGTAGGCCAGGTCCACCATCCGGATCGGTTCGCCGGCATGCGCCAGGCCCACCGCCGGGGTGATGTAGGCCGCCAGGAACGACCCGCCCAGCTGCTTGATCGTCCCCAGGATGACCCAACCGGGACCGGCCAGCAGGACCGCCCACCACCAGCGCCGCCGGTTCTCCCGGCCCAGGTTGGGCATGAACCGCAGGTAGTCCGCCTGCTCGCCGATTTGGGCGATCAGGGAGAGCACCACGCCGGCGGCGGATCCGAACAACAGCGGGGAGAAGTGGGGCCCGCTGGGCGAAGCCCCCCCGAAGTGGGCCCACGCGGACAAGGCGCCCGGGTCGCGGACCAGGACGGCGACGAACGGCAGCACCATCATGGCCAGCCAGACCGGTTGCGTCCAGGCCTGCAGCTTGGTGAGGAAGGTCATCCCGTACACCACCAGCGGAATGATCCCCAAGGCCGCCACCAGGTACGCCGCCCACAACGGCAGGCCGAAGTACAGGTTCAACGCCTGCGCCATCACGGAGCCTTCCAGAGAGAAGTAAATGAACGTGAACGACGCGTAGATCAGAGACGTGAGCGTCGAGCCGAGGTAGCCGAACCCGGCGCCCCGGGTGAGCAGGTCCATGTCGATGTTGTACCGGGCCGAATAGTAGGCGATGGGCACGCCGGTGAGGAAGATCACGGCCATGGCGACCAGGATGGCCCAGACGGCATTGCTGAAGCCGAACGCCAGGGTGATGGACCCGCCGATGGCGAAGTCGGCGAGGTAGGCGATGCCGCCCAGCGCCGCGCCGGCCACCGCGACCTCGCTCCAGCGGCGGAACGAACGGGGCGCGTACCGCAACGCGTAGTCCTCGATGACGGGGTTGTTGACCCAGGCATTGAACGTACGCCGCCGGTGCGTTCGCGGCGACGGTTCCTGCATCTTCATCCGCAACGCCACTCCTTCTTCTCAGCGCAATACCACGACCGTGCGGACGGACGATCTCGCTTGGCCGCAATCGGGGATGTCCGGCGGACAGGAAGGACGCCGGGAATCCGGCACAGAGATGTTAGCTAGTAGCTTGTGTGTGTCATGTT
Organism: Actinomycetes bacterium; assembly: GCA_023565505.1. Classification (GTDB taxonomy): domain Bacteria; phylum Bacillota; class Sulfobacillia; order Sulfobacillales; family JAIMBI01; genus JAIMBI01. Next base: position 37,075 of record JAIMBI010000029.1, read on the forward strand.
TGACCGTTGCTGCTGGCCCACTCTAACATGGCCAAAACGGGTGCGTCAAGCGTCTAAAGGACGAAGGGTGCTCATGCGGCCACATCCGCCCTTCGTATGAAAGCTTCTCATCACGGAAACCTCTGCAGGCTCGGCCGCGCGGCCCGATCGCCAGGCTATGTGTGTCAGCTTTTTTCCGCTACGTGTCAGTTATGGTGGTCGGGGCCGGACCTCTTCGCCCCGCACCGGTCCCGATGGGTCCCGTTCGGCGGCCGTCTCCACCGGGTCCCGGCTCTCGGGCCAGCCCTCGCAGGCCCCCGCTCGCCGGGCGTCGGCCGACCCCGACGGAACGCGCCCGCGCCCGGCGCAAAACGAAAAGCGCGCCTGCGGCGCGCCCTCGTCACGATCACAGGTGTCTCCGCCGTCCGCGACTCGTCCCGCCGGAGGTGCCTTCCCGGGCCTCCGTCGGCCGGAACCAAGGGGCCCTCCGGTCCCCCGCCAGGATGCAGTCGTCGCCGTGCCCTCGCAGACCGGGCCCGTCGCTTCCGCCGCCCCGAGGGACACCGGCAAGGGACGGGACCGTCCCCGCGGGGGCCGCGCACGGCGGATCCGGATTCGCTCCCTGCCGATCCCGGACGCCCGACCCGCGTCGTGCGCGGATCCGCCCGGGACGGCCGGCCATGCCCCGAGGGATGCCCTCAGATGCGCATCGTCGCCAGCATCGGCTTGAGCCGCGGGTTGAGCACGCGGATGCGGGTTCCCTTCATCCCCAGCGACCGCGTCTCCACCACCCCGGCGCTCTCGAGCTTGCGCAGCGCGTTGACGATGACCGAGCG